>JBMZTC010000010.1:62395-86993 GCA_049623505.1 Puniceispirillaceae bacterium (SeqCode)
AGATTTCCTGATGACCGACCTGAGCATTGAAAAGCCGATCCCGTTACCGCCGGGCAGGGTCTTTGACTTTGTCACTTCGCCGGATCATGTGCCGTCCTGGTGGGGCCCCGAGGGGATTACGCTTGGTGAATGCCATCTTGATTTCACGCATCCGGGGCCCTGGTCGTCGGTGATGATTGAGCCTGAAAATGGCTGGCACCGCGTATCGGGTGAAGTGTTGCATGTGACGCCGGGAGAAGCTGTGGAGCTCAGCTGGGCGTGGCATGATCGCAGAACCGACGAGCGCGGGCATGAGAGTCTGGTGCGCCTGTCGGTTCGTTCCGATGGCCTGGGTGGCACCATTCTAAGCATGCATCAGACTGGTCTTGCGGATGCCGAGTCAGCACGCCTTCACCATCAGGGCTGGGCCTCTTCACTCAACCGGATCGGGCCACTTTTCTCATCCCCATGAACCTGTCACTGACTACAGACTGGAGACAAACATGCCGCATTATCTGTTCGCCTATCACGGCGGCAAAACCCCCGAGACACCCGAGGAAACAGAGGTCGAAATTGGCCGCTGGCAGAGCTGGTTTGACAGTATTGGCGACACCATCATTGACCCGGGAAATCCGGTCGGCATGTCAAAGACGGTGTCCGCAGCCGGGGTAAGTGATGATGGTGGTCCGAACCCGCTGTCTGGTTACACGATCATCCAGACGTCCACCTTCGACAAGGCGATCGAACTGGCCAAGGCCTGCCCAATTATCGGCAGTGGCAGTATTGAGGTGGCCAAAATTCATGAGGTGACGATCTAGCAATAAGCCTATGCCTGCGTGACACCTGTTTTCGGCTTGCTCCTGCAATAGCCTTGCGAGACACTGATTGCCCGGAGGTGAAGCGCATGCGGGTCATGGTTGTTGGTGTTGGGGCGCTGGGGTCCTATTTCGGGGGCGCGCTTGCCGCGCAAGGTCACGATGTTACGATGCTGATCCGCAATCGGGCACATCGTAACGCCATTCGGGAATATGGGTTGATCCTGCGCCTGGATGACGGCGAGACAAAGATCTCCCCGCATGTTGTCGATTCCGAAAGCGCCGCCGAGGCGGGGGTCGCCGACCTTGTCATCGTCTTCACCAAGACCGGTTCGACCCGCCCGGCGCTGATGGCGGCATCGCCGGTGATTGGCCCTGACACCCGGCTTGTCAGTCTGCAGAATGGCCTTGGCAATGCCGAACGGCTTGCCGAGTTTGTCCCCATGGAGCGTGTGATCTATGGCACGACCATGGCGCCTGCCGACATCGTGGCGCCGGGCGTGGTGGAATCGCACGGCTCGCATCTGTCACAATTTCGTGCAGCTGCTGATGATCCTGTCACAACCGAAAGGGCGGCGCGTCTTGCCAGCATGCTCAGCGCCGCGGGGATCGACGCCAGGGTGAATCCGGACGTGGATCGCGTGATCTGGGCGAAGGTTGCCTTCAACTGCGCGATGAACAGCCTTTGCGCGCTGCTGGGCAGGACACCGGGGCCGGTTCTTGATTCTGACGAGTTGCGCCAGGTGGCGATGGCGACGGCGATGGAAAGCTGTGATGTGGCCGCCGCCATTGGGATCGAGGTTGACCGTGACGGTCTGATGAAGACGCTCGACCTCGTGCACCGTGAACATCGCAATCACAAGCCGTCAATGCTTGTCGATTTTCAGGCGTCGCGTCAGACTGAGATTGATTCACTCAACGGCGCTGTTGTCGCGCTTGGCGCGGCACATGGTGTGGCAACCCCGCGAAACCAGACATTGCTTGCGCTCGTACATGCGCGCGAGGCAGACTATATGCGGACCTGAGGAGATTTCTGTCATGACTGGTGCGACGCCGATCCCGCTTGAAATTACCTATCCTGACACGCCGAAGGGCATGAGTGACGCCGAATGGCACGCCCGTGTCGATCTTGCCGCGGCCTACCGGTTGACACATTTCTATGGCTGGACCAGCGTTGTCTATAACCACATCACGCTGCGGGTTCCGGGAACGGATACGTTCCTGATCAACCCGTTTGGCCTGACCTATGATGAAATCACCGCGTCCAACCTTACCTGCGTCGATCTGGACGGCAATAAGGTATCGGATGACAACTGGCCGGTGAACCGCGCCGGGTATGTAATCCATGCCGCGATCCACAAGGCGCGCCCTGACGACCTGCATTGTGTGATGCACACCCATGAATCCTTCAGCCAGTCACTGGCGGCGCTGAATGTCGAGGTGGTGCCGATGATGCAGGAAGGATGTCAGCTGTTCGAGCGGATCGGCTATCACGACTTCAACGGCATCGTGCTTGATGAGACCGAGCAGGCGGGGCTGACCGCTGCAATGGGTGACAAGAACCATACGCTGGTGTTGAAGAATCATGGCCTTCTGACCGCCGGCCCCAATGTTGCCTGGGCATTCGTTCGTCACCAGCTGTTCATCCGCAACGCCGAGATCATGCTGCGAACCATGTCATCGGGCGCGCAGATCAGCTATATCCCGGATGAAATCATGCGACATACCCGCCAGCAATTCGAAGGCGGCGACGCGCAGGGCGGTGCCGCGGTCCGCCACCCGGAATGGCCGGCCTTCTGGCGGATGCTCGACAGGATCGATCCCGGCTGGAAACACTGACCCGTCGCTCTGATTGTCCGGATCGCCTAGAAACTGGTGAGACGGTCCGGCAGTTCGGCAATGACGTCACGGCCGGCATTGGCAAAGGCAAAGCGAAGAAACGCTTCCTGGCCGTCACCGAAAAAAGTGCCTGGAATTGTCAGCACGCCAACCTCGCGCGCAAGCCGCATCGCGACATCAAGTGATCCTGCCTTGTCAGCATGCGGATGCCGGACATAGCCGAAATAGGCGCCGGTGCTCAGAAGGTCCCACCCGTCAATTTTATTGATGACATCCTCGAAGAGACTGGCGCGAGCGGCAATCCTTTCACGATTTGCCTGTCGCCATTCGGTCAGCGCTGTCAGCATCGGCGTGACCGCCATCTGGGCGGCGCGCGGCGCGCAGATCTGGATATTGTCGATAATCTTGGCAAGTTCCAGAACGAAATCGGCGCCAGCCGTCACCGCGCCAAGGCGGTGCCCCGGCATGCAATAGGATTTTGAAAAGCTGTATAGCTGGACCAGGGTCTGCTGCCACCCCTCGCGGCGGAACAGATTATGCGGGCCCGTGGCATCCAGCGGCAGGAAGTCACGATATGTCTCATCAAGGATCAGCCAGATTCCTTTCTCGTGACACAGGTCAAAAATACCGTCAAGAAGCTCATGCGGATAGATGGCGCCACAGGGATTGTTCGGCGAGACGATCGCCACGGCGCGGGTTGCTGGCGAGATGGCGGCCTCAATATCCTCAAGGCGTGGCAGCATGCCGTTGTCGGCATGACAGTCAACATAGCCTATCCCGATCCCCAGCATGCCAAGCGCCGATTCATGGTTGAAGTAGCACGGGCGGGTCATCAGGATTTCGTCGCCATGTCCGGCGGTCGCCAGCGCCGCCGCAACAAAGGCCTGATTGCATCCTGATGTGATGTGAATTTCCTCCGGCGCAATCTCACGGCCGTAAACGACGCCAAGATGCGCCGCGTAGGCGAGGCGCAGGTCCCAGTCGCCCTCAACGCGCCCATAGCGGGCGGAATCGTGATCCGAAGCGGCCCGTTCAAGGGCGGCTGTCATGTCGGGATGCGCGGCATAGCCCGGCACGGCCTGGCTCATGTCAATCAGGTCACCATGGCTGCCATCATAGGCGGCTCGCCAGTCCTGGACGACGGATACAGGGGGAGCGGTGAGTTTTGAAACAGCAGGATTGAACATCAATTTCCTCAAGAAAATCGTTCAGCAATGACTAGCATCTGAGAGGTGATGATTAAAGAGCGCGCTGTCGATCAAGGGGACGCTAGCGGTTGTAGGGATCGCTGACGCGGACAATATCATCCTCGCCAAAATAGCTTCCCATCTGGACCTCGATCACGATCACCGGCTCGGTGGTGTCATTGCCAAGCGCATGCTGCATGCCAAGCGGGATGTCGATGGAATGGCCTGGTTCAAGCATCATCGTTTCATCGCCAAGCTGTACCGAGGCGGTGCCGCTGACAACCACCCAGTGTTCCGACCTTTTGTGATGATATTGCAGCGACAGATGCTGGCCCGGATCGACGGTAAGGCGTTTGACCTTGCACACGTCGCTGTCGAGAAGGTTTTCAAACATGCCCCAGGGCCGATACTCAAAACTGTGTTCGGTGCCGGCTGAATTGCCAATTTCCGCCAGCTGGTCGATGACCGCCTTGACCTTTTCGGTGTGTCCCTTGCCAACAATCAGCGTCGCGTCATCATCATCAACGATGATGATGTCCTCAACCCCCACCGTGGCGATGGTGCGGCCACTGGAATGGATGAACGCATTTCTGGTATCGACCATCATCGTGTGATCAGGGTCGTTTGGCTCTGGCAGCTGTTTTTCGATCAGCGATGACAGGCTGTCCCAACTGCCAACATCGCTCCAGGTGCCTGCAAAGGGCAGCAGCGCAATGTTGGTCTGCCGTTCCATGATGGCATAATCGACCGATATCGACGGGATGGCCTGAAGGTGCTGGCGTGGCAGGATGGTCTCGTCATTCTGCACAATTCGTGCATGCCAAGCGTTGTTGGCGTGGGCGCACAGATCCGGCTGTAGCGTGCGGAAGCTGTCCAGACAGGTGCCTGCTGTCACCATGAAAATCCCGGAATTCCAGAAAAAGCGGCCTTGTTCAAGATAGGATTGTGCGGTGGCAGGGTCCGGCTTTTCGGTGAAGGAAGCCACATCCATCACATCTTCATTCCGGTCTCTTACCTCAATGTAGCCATAGCCCGTCGCCGGCATGTCAGGCGTGACGCCAAAAGTTACCCAACGGCCGTCCATGCACGAAACCACCGCCCGTGTCACCATTGCTGAAAAGGCCACGATATCATCAATCCAGTGATCCGATGGCATGATCAGCAGAATATCGTCCGGATTGCTTGCCAGCGCGGCAAAATAGATTGCCGGCGCGGTATTTCGTCCGCCTTCCTCGAGGATGTATTCAGCATCAATGCCAGCCTGCTTCGCTTCCCGGCGACACAGGAAACCATGCTGGCGGCTGGAAACAACAAGAGGCCTTTCCATATCTTCGAGTCCCGCGACACGCGCAAGCGTATGAGTGAACAAACTGCCTATCGCCGGGAAAGTGATAAACTGTTTGGGAAGCGAACGCCTGCTGGCAGGCCAGAGGCGCGTGCCGGATCCGCCGGAAAGTATGACAGGTCTTATTTTCATCGGGAGATTCCGCTGTTTCGGGCAATTGAGTGGAGGCGCCGACCCCACTGTTGAAAGACGTCAAAAATTCACCCTAGAGGTAACATATTTCGCCTTGTCCTGAAAAAAATTCAAAGGCTGATCAGCGCCGGCCTGTGACACGCGGTCGAAAACGGCAAATTTCTTTCAGAAAATCAATGAAGACACGGGCTTTCAGAGGCAGCAGGCGGTGGCTGGGAAACAGCAGTGACAGGCTCGATTCCTGGATGATGTGAATGTCGGGGTACATGTGAATAAGCGCGCCATTGGCCAGTGCTGCCTCGCAATAGATGGTCGGTGCAAGTGACAGGCCGGAACCGGACGCCACCATGTCCCGCACGACCAGCGGATCATTGACCCGCATAAGCCGCGCGGGGTCGAGCCGCACCTGTGCCGTCCCGCCCTGCGGCGTGGCAACCTTGATCGTACCGTCAGCATAGCGCGTCTCCGCCACGGCGATCATCTTGCCAATCTGGTCCGCCTGGAATGAGTCTGGCAGTTTTGCAGCGATTTCCGGACTTGCAATCCAGATCAGGGGCGACTCGATCAGGCGCTGCTGCATCAGATCGGAATCAGGCGCGGAACCAACGATGACGGCAAGATCGATCTGGTCCCGCAGAAGATCGGGCTGGCTGCTGCCGATGCGGATTTCCAGTCTTATGTCAGGATAGAGGGCCTGAAAACCGTCAAGATGCGGGGCAACGATTTCGCGACTGAACGCCATTGGTAGCGCCACGGTGAGGTCGCCGCGCGGCGTTTCGCGCAACCCCGCCAGTTCGGCGGTGGCAGCCTCGACCTGTTCAAGAATGCGCCGCGCATGTCGATAGAATTGTGCGCCATCTGGCGTCAACCGCAATGCCCGGGTGCCGCGGACGAATAATTGCAGGCCGATATCATCCTCAAGTCGGCTGATCACCCGGCTGACGCTGGATTTTGGCGTTCCCAAATGGCGCGCCGCCGCCGATATGCCGCCAAGATCGGCAACGGTCACAAAGGCAGGGAGATCATTTGTGTTCCATTTCATGAACGAACCGTTCAAAAAATTACTATTTGTGCCAAAAAAGATAACAGGTAGTGTGAACCTCAACAAGGGTGAGGCACCCTGTGATCAGCAGGAGGGGCGCGATGACCAGCCGCGACTATGACGATATCCCGGGAACCTATGTTCTCGACAGCCGGAGTTACCGTAAAGGGTACCATCTGAACATGTTCTGCATGTCGCTGAACAAGGCAGAATGTCGCGAGGAATTTGCCCGTGATGAGATGGCGTATTTGCAGAAATTCCCGATGACGGAAGAGCAACGCCAGGCGGTCTTGGATCGTGACTACATTCGGCTGCTACAGCTTGGCGCGAATGTCTATTACACCTTCAAGATTATCAGTCATGACAGACAGCCGCCGCAGGTGATGTATGGCAAGATGTCGTCGCCGCCAATGAGCTTTGAGGAATTCCAGGAAATGATGATCAATGGTGGACGTCCCATTGACGGCAACCGCTCGAAGAAGGAGTCCGAAAATGGCTAGACTTGTCGCTGGTATGGGAACCTCGCATGTGCCGGGTGTTGGCGCCGCGATGGACAACGGGAAGACCGACGAGCCGTATTGGGCCGAACTTTTCGCAGGATTCGCGCCCTTGCGGGCCTGGCACGCCGAGAATGTTCCTGACGTCACCATCGTCGTGTTCAATGATCACGCCACCTCGATGGCGCTGAACCATTATTCCACATTCATGATGGGTGTTGGTGAGAGCTTCCAGCCTGCCGATGAGGGGTGGGGCCCTCGTAAGGTGCCAATCGTTGAAGGGCATCCCGAACTTGCCTGGCATCTTGTTGAAAGCCTGATACTCGATGAATTCGACATGGCTGTGACTGCTGATTTTGATGTGGATCACGGGCTGACCGTGCCGATGTCGATTGCCTATGATCAGCCCGAGGTCTGGCCAACAAAGGTGATACCGCTCTGTGTGAACGTCATTCAGCACCCACAGCCGACGCCGTTGCGATGCTACAAGCTTGGCCAGGCCATTCGCCGCGCGATCGACAGCTTCCCCGATGATATCACCGTCGGGATCTGGGGCACCGGTGGTCTGTCGCACCAGCTTGGCGGTGAACGTGCCGGTGTCGTGAATCCCGAATTTGACAGGATGTTCCTCGACAATCTCGTGACCGACCCGATGGCCAATACGCGCCTGACCCACACTGATTTCATCCGTGAGGCCGGGTCAGAGGGCATTGAGATGATCATGTGGAACGTGATGCGGGGGGCGCTGAACGAGAGGGTGCGCGAGGTCTATCGATTGTACCACATTCCGGTATCGGCAACAGCCTATGGCGCCATCATTCTGGAAAATGACTGATTGATTTCAGTTTGTTGAGGGGTTCATCGCTGGAGGGTGAAGATCATGAAACATGTTGCGGTCAGGACCATAGAGCGTGCCGACGCCGCGCTGGCGGCGCGTCTTGGCGCGGCTGGCGCCTCGACAGTTCACGAGGCCCAGGGGCGGACCGGCCTTCTTGATCCGGCTCTGCGGCCGATTTACCCGGGCGCGCGCATTGGCGGCACGGCGGTGACCATCCTCGCGGCGCCGGGTGACAATTGGATGGTGCATGTGGCGATCGAGCTCTGTCAGCCGGGCGATGTTCTCGTCCTGGCGACGACTTCGCCAAGTACCGATGGCTATTTTGGTGATCTTCTTGCGACATCAGCGCAGGCGCGTGGTGTGAGGGGACTGATCAGCGATGCCGGCGTCAGGGATGTTGCCGATCTTCAGGAGATGGATTTTCCAGTATGGTCGCGGGCGATCTCGTCGATGGGTACGGTGAAGAATACGCTTGGTGCGGTGAACGTGCCGGTGATTTGCGCCGGCCAGCTGATCTTCCCGGGCGATGTCATCGCGGCAGATGATGATGGCGTTGCCGTCGTCGCACGTTCGCAGGCCGAGGTGGTGATGGAACAGGCACAGGCGCGTCTTGATGGTGAAGAGGCAAAACGTCAGAAGCTCGCGAATGGTGAACTCGGGCTCGACATCTACGGCATGCGCAAACGTCTGGCAGATGCAGGCCTTGTCTATGTCGAGGATCTGGAAACGCTTGGTGACTTCAACGGTATCGACTGCCGACGGCAATAGCCGCGGTCAGTTCACACGCTTGCACTGATACTCCGCCTGACACCGAACCTTGGCGTCATCGACCCGAATCATGGCGTCTTTGCCACCGCTCTGACGGCGATAAATACAATTCGTGCCACCATCGATATATTCGCGTCGCCGCAGGCGGCAAAGCTCCAGCTTTGGACGATCATCCTCGTTTTGCGATTTGTAGGTGCGGCCGGCTGCGAACACAGGTGTTGCACCTATGCAGACAAGGGCACAGGCGGCGCTGCCAATAAAAGCGCGGCGGTTATTCTTTTGCAATTTCAACATCTTCATCTGATCCCGGCAGGTAGGCCTTGCCCTGAAGCGCGCGTGCGCCAAGGGTTTCCACAAGGACAGGGTTCTTTTCAACTACGTCACGCAGTATCTCATCGACCTTGGCTTCCGCAGCTTCAATTGATTCGACTTCCAACTCGGCAATACCGTCGATTATCCAGTGAACTTTCACAATCATGTTCTGTCTCCCACAGGAGGCCCACATTGGATCATGGACCTCAATCCAGCTTAATATTCAGGCTTTCATAAATCGTGCCAGCTTCGCGCTGCAACTCGACAATCCGTTCATCTTCAACGCCTTCGCGTGCCTCATCACGTGCCACAAGCCCACCGTCAAGCCCAAGCGCCGCGGCGATTGAAAACCAGATATAGGCTGTTTCGTAATCTGGTTCCTCAAGCATCGCGATATGATAGGTCGCAAATTGTGGAATTGCCTCGGCATCACCATCGTCGATCCGCTTCTGAAGGCGCGCGGCAACGGCCTCGCGAACGGTGGCAATGGCGTCTTCGGGAAGATATCCCGCCAGATCATCGGCAAGTTCCTCGGCGGCCTCAATGCCGCCAAGCTGCGCAGCCCACGTCCAAGTCAGCGCCGCCAGAAAATCCTGCGGTGCGCCTTTGCCGGCTTCAAGCAGCAATGCCAGATTGTACTGCGCGTCATGCTGGTTGTTGTCTGCCTGAAGCGAAAACAATCTTACCGCGTGCCGAAAATTCTTGTCCTTTACCGCCTGAATGGCCTCGTTAAAGGTGGCGTCGCTGCTGTCGATCTGTGCTGACGCGGGTGCCTGTGTTAATGCGGCAGACAGGCACAGGGCAAAGGTCGCAGCGATTGAGGCTACGGTTTTTCCTGACCAATACATCGAATTCTCCCTTAACGACCTGCCATCATGACAAGCTGCAAATAAAGGATTCGGAGTTTGAAATTCGAATTGGGTCGGCGCTCGTAGACAACAATACGTGGCCTGTCGGTGCCCGGCTTCTGGAACTCGATCGACATGTTTTCGGGAAGCACGACTCCCTCGGCTTCAAGTGTCGCTTGTGGGTCGCGGGCAAAGAAATCGGCAAATTCCTTGTCGATCCAGATCAGCGCCAATGCCTTGCCAAGAATATCGGGAAGGCGCTCCCGCACATCAGCGCGCGAGGTAAAGGTCACATGGTCCGTTACCAGATTATAGCGCGGCCCAGTCGCCCGCTTCACAGGCAATTTCTTTGGCTGTACAGGGACCAGCGCGTTTTTCGAGGTTTGACTCATGCTGCGACCCAGTATCTCAGCTCACTAAAACATTGCTAAAACTTGCTGATATGATGCCATTTTCCGAGAAAATCGCAACCGCTAAGCAATGAACAAAAAACTTCAGGTATTTTGGCACGAAAATTGTAGTGAAACTTGCATCAAATCAGGCGAGGGAATCATGATTTCGACCATTCAAAACGCTATAAAGATGGCGACGACGGACATCTCCATTATTTCCAACAATATAGCGAACTCAGGTTCAACTGGTTTTAAGCGCAGTGAAGGGAATTTCCTCCACTCATATGCTGAGGACGTTCCTATCCCGGGATTGAATATCGGATTTGGTGTGGTTCATGAAGAGCCTCGTCGCCAGGATCACAAGCAAGGGTCACTTCGTGTGACCAACAATTCCCTCGATTTGGCGGTAAATGGCGGCGGCATGTTCGTCGCGCTCAAACCTGATGATGGCGAGGTGACATTCTCGCGTGATGGATCTTACCTTATTGATAATGTCGGATATTTGGTCACAACAGACAACAGGCGTATCATTGGCGCTGATGGCAACCCAATCGTGATCCCGCCAACAAAGCTTGATGCTGCAGGTAATGAAACACTGCTCGATGTGATCAGCATTTCAAACGCTGGAAATATACGCCTTGCCTATGGTGATGGTAAGATTGTCGACGCCGGAACCGTCGCCCTTGCCAGTTTTGCCAATTCAGGTGGTTTGAAGCCGGTTGGTGGCAGCTACTTCAAGGCAACGGAAAAGTCCGGCCCGCCGATCATTGGAACGCCAACCGAGCAGAATTTCGGGGAAATTGTCCAGGGTCATCTTGAAATGTCGAACACCAATGTTGCGAATGAATTGACCAAGTTGATGGTGTCGCAGCAGGCATTCGGCGCGTCCAGCCGGTTGCTGCAATCAGCAGTTGAAGCAGAAAAGAAGCTGATGGGATAGCCTTTTTTGGGTCAACCACGGTCCGCGATTGATTCGGTCGTCTTCCTGAAAAGGTGAAATTATTTGAGGGGCAGGGTCATCGCCAGATCGGTGATCCTGACCGTCGTTTCATCATCGATTCGCAAATCACCTTCCAGGCTCACAGCCAGCTTTGTAGCGATGCTGAGGCTGAGCGATATCTGGCGCGGCGGCGCGCCCGCAAGGCGTGACACTGCAGCGTCATATAATTGTTGTGGTATGATAATGTTGCCTCGGATCACCGGCCTGTCGATTTCAATCACCAGCTGTCCGATGTCGGTCCCAGACGTCGTCTGACCGGCACTGATTTCAAGCATGCACTGGCCGCGCGCGATGTTCACAAGACTGCAGGAAAGGTTCAAGGTTGGCTGGCTATTGACGCCGGTCTGACGTATTTCAGCCGTCTGTACGGCCATCACGATCTGGTCGGTCTGTTGCCAATCATCGCTCATGTGTTGGCCTTACCCCTTGACCACAAGTGCTTCTCGCTCGCGCAGAAAGTGCCGCAGTGAACTGACGGCGGATTTCTTGATCTGCGAGACACGGCCTGTGGTGACTTCCAGCACCTCGGCAATTTCATAGACGTTCAGTTCTTCCACATAATACAGCTGGATCACAAGGGCCTCACGCTCGGGAAGGGTGCGTAGCGCATCTTTCAGCAGGCGGCGGAGTTCTTCCTCGTTTATGTTTTCCTCTGGCGTGTTTTCCGGCGACTCGAACCAGACCGAAAATTCGTCATAGACGCTGTCGAGTGACTGGTGAACATTCGCCTGGAAGGCATGTTGCCAGTTATTCATTTCTTCGTCCGAGATCTTCATGTGTTTGGCGAGCTCGGTGGTCGTCGGCTGGCGGCCAAGACGGGCACGAAGTTCGCGATCGGCGACATTGGCCTTCTTCTGCATCTCGATCGTCGTGCGGCACAGGTTAGAATTCTTGCGAAGATGATCGACAATGGCACCGCGAATGCGGATGCCGGCATAGCTGGCAAAGGTTGCGCCTTCACGAAGCGTGTAGTTCTGCGCCGCTGTCACAAGACCGAAATAGCCAATTTGTATAAGGTCCTCAATCTCGATGGATGAATGCACCCGCCCATGCATGTGCCAGGCGATCTGACGCACCAGCTCCATATGGCTGGTGATCAGCTCCTCAACATCGGGTTTTATTTCGAGATATTGATTGCGCATCGTCATGTACCTGTCGTGGCGACCTCGCTTGACGTAAAGAATCGGATCCCGCCATGGTCATTCATTGCCGACGCAAGCACCGATTTCGAAATCTGCATGAGGCACTGGTTCTCGGGAAGTTCGGGCTGATCCATGCTGATAGGGCGGCGTGCCACAACCGAACGTCGCATCCGTTCAGACAGTAGCAGATGGCCGGCATAGGTCAGGTTGACATCGAGGAAACGTGTTGCCGTGGCTTGGAATTTCTCGAAATGCTGGGCTGCCTCCTTGGCCGATCGCGCCATATTCACAACGATCGAGAAATTGCTGACACCAGCCTCTAAATTGGCTGCCTTGATCAGTGAATAGGCGTCGAGAAAGCTTGTTGGCTCACCAACAAGCACAACGATGACGCGGTCAGCTGCGGCGACAAATGCGATAGAGCTGTCGGAGGCGCCTGCAGGCACATCTGCGATCAAAACCTCAGTCTGGTCGCAAAGTTCGTCAACCATCCTGATGGTTTGGTATCTTGTTGTCTGGTCGAGGTTCAACATCTCGAGCAATCCACTGCCACCAGAAATAAATTTCATCCCAAAGTGGGCCTCACACAATACGTCTGCCATGCTGCTATTGCCTTGGATTGCGTCCATGACATAGCGTCCCGGATTGGCGCCCAGAAGGATGTGTGCATTTGCCATGCCAAAATCGGCATCAAACAATACCGTGCGGCGGCCCTGGCGTGCCAGGGTCAGTCCCAGATTGACGGCAAGGCTGGTCTTGCCGACTCCGCCCTTGCCACTCGCTACGACGATTGAACTTGCCATATCACCCATAATTCCTTGTCATTTGACGAAACAGGTCGCGGCTAGTCGGCGGCGTTTTCCTGCAAATATTGCGCCAAGATTGGCCGTGTCGCAATTGCAATTCCGCCAACGATGGACTTGGTGCCAGTAAGCAGTCCGACACCGCTGCCATCCATTGCCAGCGCCGACAGTTCGGCTGGCATCGCTTCACACTCGTCAAGCTTGGTCAGCGCGATCATCGGGTTCAACTTGTGATGAAGTCGGCATTGGTGGCCAATCATGGTGGCGCTGCTTCCACCGGGAATGGCCTGTACGACAGTTACCTTTCTGGCGCCAAGCCGCTGTATTACCTCGCGGATGGCTGTAGTTGTATCTTCTGGCGATGCGTTGACATCGATGATCATCCGGTTGCTGGTTTCCATTACCGCGGTGGAGACCTCACCAATGCCGAGCTGCATCGCGCGCATGTTCAAAAGACGTGCGTAGGATTTGATATCCTCGCTGGCGCTGATCCCCGGGCTGGCGGCCGCGGCAAGCATCATTCTATCGGAAATGCCATGCTCCTTGAAATAAGCGGCAATCTTGGTGGCAAGCGTTGTCTTACCTGTGCCTGAACTGCCAATAACGAAGACCACGCGTGAATCAAACACGGATTCGGCGTTGCGATGCACCACCCGTTCGGCAAGTGCGTTGATGAAGGCTGTCACCGCCTCATCATCATCTAGCCCGACCATATGCTGGTGGAGTTGCTGGATCGCGCGGGATGAGAAGCCGGCCTGATGAAGGCGAACTGGCGCTGCATGGCCAAGAGTAACGTCAAGCCCATCTGGTTTCGTAATCATCATGCCATTCAGCATCTGCCTAATGCTGCGAAGTTCGGTCAGCATCTCGAGTTTATTGGAGTCGTCCATCGCCCGATCAACAAGATGGTCGACCGTGCTTGTTGCGGCGCTGCCGCGTTCACGAACAGCGCTGATCATCTGCTGGTCAAACAGGTCGGTGAATCCAGATCCGCCCCCAATCTCAAGATTTAACCCGACGGGCGTGTCATTCGCAGGTTGCGATGTCGTTGCCATTGGTGCCGGTGTGTCCTCGGCACTGTCGGTGGCGATCATCTCAATCCGGCCATTCCGTTTCACGGTCTCCAGGATCAGCGCGTCTTCGCCAAGCCGTTCAACGATCTTGTCCATCGCCTGCGCGGTATCGGCAGCGGTAACGGTGATGGTGGTCATGACAAACTCCCTCTTTGTCTCTTGACGGGGGCGGCTTAGCCAGCCTCGCCACTAATGGTAGCCACAACTTCAATCTTCCGACTGTCCGGAAGTTCGGTGAAGGCGAGCACGTTCAAATCCTCAATGTGCTGACGGACCAGCTGAGCGAACTGGCGGCGGATGGCGGGCGATACCACCATCACTGCCTGGTCACCCCTGGCATTGACCTTTTCAGAGGTCTCAGAAATCTTACGAAGCAGCTGCTCGGCAAGTGAATTGTCCAGAATCAGCCCTTCCTCACCGCTCTGCCGCACCATGGTGATCAGCATATGCTCCAGCTCTGAATCCAGCGTCATCACGGGAAGCGGCTGATTGAGTGGTGCGATCTGTTGGATCAGAAGCGGGGCCAGCCGCGGGCGAAGCGCCTCGGCCGTGTCGACGGCACCAAGATTGCGCGCTGCCAGTGGTGGCAGATCCTCAAGAATGCTGCGCAAGTCGCTGATGGGGACGCCTTCTTCAAGAAGGATACGCAGAACCGCAGTCAGGCTGTGAAGAGGCACCAGCTTGGGCACCACCGATTCAACAAGATGAGGTGCCGTCTGTCCCAGATTATCGAGCAGCCCCTGGACATCATCCTGGCCAATCAGTTGGCTGGCATATTTATGGAGTATCTGCGAGAGGTGGGTTGCCATGACCGATTCCGGATTGACCACGACATAACCATGCGCTTCGGCTTCGGCCACGGATTGCTGGCTGATCCACACGGCGTCCATGCCAAAGGACGGGTCCTTGACCTCGACCCCCTCAAGCTTTACCCGACTTTCGTCGCCAGCGATCGCTAGCCGTCGGTCGGCATAGACCTTGTCCTCGCCCACGATGGTGGCGCCAACACGAATGCGATAGCTGTTGCTTTCCAATGTCAGATCATCACGAATCCGCACTGGGGGAATGACAAAACCAAGCGCGCGCGACACCTGTCGGCGGATGCCGGTTACGCGGCTGGTCAGCGCGCCGCCGCCATCCTCAGAAACAAGGTTGATCAGCCCATAGCCAAGCTGGATTGAGATTGGAGAATTATCGGCAATTTCGTCCAGCTCGATCTGGTCTGGGCGGGCCTCCTCATCGCCTTCGCCAATCTCAGCTGGCATGGCATCCTCAGCTTGTTGCCGCTCGCGCATCAAGGACCAGTAGCCTGCTGCGCCTGCTATGAGCGCCGCGGCAAGAAACATGATGTTAGGCATACCAGGAACAAAGCCGATGAGAAGCAGTACACCCGATACTGGAATCCAAGCTCGTGACAGACTGATCTGGCTGCCTATATTCCCTGCCATATCGTGTGTTGACGATACTCGTGTCACAATAATTGCAGTAGAGATTGCAAGAAGCAAAGAAGGGATTTGAGCAACTAGGCCATCACCAACTGACAACAAAACATAGGTTTCGGCGGCTGTGCCAACATCAAGCTGGTATTGTGCCAGACCAATAATCATCCCCCCAATGATATTGATTACCAGGATCAGGATCGATGCTATCGCGTCGCCTTTGACAAATTTTGAAGCACCATCCATGGCGCCGTAGAAGTCAGCCTCGTCGGCAATTTCTTCTCTTCTCAGCTTAGCTTCTTCATTCGTAAGCACGCCTGCATTTAAGTCAGCATCGATCGCCATCTGCTTGCCGGGCATGGCGTCGAGTGTGAATCTGGCCGACACCTCAGAAACACGGCCGGCACCTTTGGTTACAACTACAAGATTGATGATCACCAGGATCAAGAACACGAATAACCCAACAGCATAGTTGCCAGCGATTACAAACTCACCGAAAGCTTCAATGACTTTGCCAGCGGCGTCAGGCCCATTATGGCCCTCGCTGAGAACGATCCGTGTTGAGGCCACATTCAGACCAAGCCGTAGAACAGTGGCAATTAGTATAAGGCTTGGGAAAGAGGAAAAGTCCAAAGGACGCTGAATATTGATAGCAACCATCAAAACCAGCAGCGAAACAAGAATGTTCGATACAAAGAATGTGTCGAGGAGAAAAACGGGAAGCGGCAGCACCATCATCGCCACAAGCGCGAGGATGCCGAACGGCATGATAAGACCGCGTGCCAGCTGGCTATAATTCGTGAGGCCAAGTCGCTGAAGTGTCATTTCCATGACGCATGAATCTCCCGTTGACCTGTCACAGGGGGGCAGGCGTCAAAATTCCATCGCTGTGAGATCACGGCGACAGGGCCTGAATTCATCCCTGATTTATTTAGGTCAAACATCTGTTTTCCTTATTAAATAACGTTATCTCCCAGGAGACATACCGAGCTCGCCTCACATGTGATTTGGCGACTACCGCTCCTGGGCGCATCAAAGACAAGGCAAGAACTGTGCCATAAGATGAAAAAATAATAATAACAATTAGTTAAGATAAAATTGTGCGACCCCCGACGGCGCTGGTCATGTGATGGCACGAAATCTGCATCACCCGGCCAACAGTTAACCGTCTCTGGCGTAATGCTGGGGCGCAAAAGGTCGAAAGGATGTAACGGGCCATGTCACGAGTAGCTATTGCCACACTGCCGAAGCGAATGAAGACATTCGGCATGATCTGCGCAGCGACGCTTGCCGTTTCGGCATGCGAGACCCTTGGCGGATCTTCCGCCCAAAACGCAACAATGAAGCCAAGCGCCAGTGCCTCAGCACAGCTTGCCGCTGTTCAGGAAGTGTTCGACGCCAGCGCCGAGCAGGTGCCAACCCTGACGGCTGTAGGTTATGCTGTTGTATCTTCGCAGCCGGGTCGCTCGGACTCACAAAAGCGCCTGATGGCCATTCGGTCCGCCCGTATGGCGGCGATGCGCGATCTTGCCGAGCAGATCCACGGCCTGCAGGTCGATTCATCGACAACGGTCATAGACCTGATGGTACAGAATGACACCTTCCGCGGTGTAGTCTCTGGCACCATTCGCGGCGCACGCACCGTTCGTATCAACCCGACCGGGTCAGATACCTATGAAATCGTCCTCGAGATCGACCGCGAGATGATTAGCTATCTGATCGGCACCGCGCGTGGCTTGGTCTGAGGATTGTTGGGCTGACTGTTTGGAACGGATGACGGGGCGGAGGCAACGGTGATTTTAGATCTCTATGCAAGGCTTGAAAAGCGGAGCTGGCTTGACCTGGCCAGATTGCCGCTTGTGCTGATGCTGTCCATTGCCTGTTTCGTCCTTGGCGCCACGGCGGGTCATGCGGCCGGTATGCGCTTCACCGAGACAACTGGCCGCGCGGTCATTGTCGATTCGGCGCTGGAACAGCAGGCTCGTATGACAGCGCTTGAAGATGCGCTCTATCTTGCTGCTCTTGAGGGCGGGGCGCGTATCGACGGGTTTTCGGCAGTGATGACGGATTCCAGCCTTGAAGATCATTTTGTGATCCGACCAGCTAGCCGTATTCTTGATTATACGATCACCAACGAGGTGATTGATGATTTGCACTATGAGGTCAGTATCCGCGCCGCCGTTGGCGATCTTCCGAAGGGTACGTGCCTGCATCGTCGGGATGTGAATGTGACAGTCTTCGCCCCGCGGATAACGCATGGCGAGGCGTCGCCGGCGGAAGCTGGACCAATGGCCCCTCAGGTGATCACAGCGCTCGTCGAAGCCATAGAAGCGCATGCTGGCGTGAACGCTGTCCGCGCCACTGACACTATTCTTGATCCGCAGCGGCTTACTCGCATCGTTGACAAGTTTGACTATCGGGCGCTGACAACCGGCATTACCCGCGTCCGCCGTGGTGATTTTGCGCTGGTTCCCGAAATCACGCTGACAGGAAAGCGGATTGGAGGTGTATTTGATCGCCGGAACGAGATGAAGGTCGCTGTGCAACTGCACCTGTTCGCGGGAGACACCTATGCGCCGATCGACCACTTCGCATTTGAACAGCGCATCATTACCAAGAAACGCACACCTTTCCGCACCATCAACGTTCTTAACCAGCCACGCCGGGTGGACATTCTGGACCAGATGCGTGCGCCTGTTGCAGGTGTTGTTGACGCGCTGGCGGCACAGCTCCAGTGCGAGCCGTTAGTGGCAACGATGGTTGTTGCCGATGGCAAGCTCAGCGTTCCAATTGGCAGCTATCACGGTATGCGCGAGAACGCTCTTGCCGTGGCGAGCGGTACAGATACACCATGGCAGATCATGCGGGTGAGCTCGGTTGCGCTGATGTCATCAACTCTGACGCCGTTGAATGACAGGCGTGATATTGCCGCGCTGGCCGGTCGAACCGTTCAATTCATGGAGGTACCACAATGAAGCCGCTTCTTTTCGGAATTGCCATGACGGTCGGACTGCTGGCACCCCAGTTTGCTGGAGCGCAAGGTCAACCTATTGTCGTCCTCGAATATCCGGGGTTTGCCAGTACCGGCACCGGATCGGGTCTGAACGCCGATAACCCTTTTATCTTCGATCCAAATCACACCGCGTCTCACCGGGTGCAGCCTGACGAAACCTTGTCGCATATTATCTCGGCCTATTACGCAGGCAGCGGACTTGACCTGTCTGTTGTGCAGTTGGCTATTGTCAAGAAGAACAGATCCGCCTTTGTGCGTGGCAACCCTAATTTTCTTTATGCTAACAAAATGTTGCACCTTCCCTCGCTCAACGAGATGAAGGACCTAGTTCTCGGTTCGAAGAAGCATGACGAATCGCATCATGGAAACGGGCTGCAGAACGAAATCTTCTTTATTGGGGGTTGAAGACATGGCGCTGTCTCGTCGCATCGTAACATCAGTATCCAGCGTAATCGCCGGCATGGTGATGTTCGCGGATGGTCACTTTGCGGATGCGGCGGAAGCCAATGTCAAATCACCCACGGGCAAGGACATCTCGCGGCTAATTGTTGCCAAGCTGGCTGATCAGGGACTTGACGGTACGCCAAGCATCGACAAAGACCGGGCGTTTCCAGCCTGTAACACGACACCTGAAATTGAACCCATGTTTGGGAGCTGGAACACGGTCTCTGTTCGCTGCACGAGTGGGTCAGCATGGCGTTTTGCCATCCGTACCAATCTGACAAGCAGGCCCGCGCCGGTGCCGATCCGTGAGTTTCGGCCTAACAGCAAGTTGACGGGGCCGATTGAGCGCGCTGTCGCCATAACCGCAAAGCAGCGGCCGATAGCGGATGAAATCGAAGTTGTTGCGCTGGCCCATAGCGTGTCGCGAAATGATGTGATTGCTGACAGCGATCTGGTGATGATCACGATGCCGGCCCGGAACGCCATTGGTGCGTTTTTCGATCCGGCTGATGTTGCCGGTCGCCGGATGAAAACAGCGCTCAGCGCGCATAAAACACTAATGGCGCGACACCTTCACCCGGATTTCCTCGTGGAAGAAGGTCATGAAGTTCTGATCAGCAGTTCCGCTGGTGGAATCAGCGTCAATATGATAGGCTATGCCCTTGAAAATGGACAGATTGGTCAATGGATTGGCGTGGAAAACGCCAGCAGCGGAAAAACGGTTCGGGCAGAGATCATCGGCGAAAAAAAAGTCAGGGTGATCACTAAAAAATGACGCCACCGCGTCGTTATCCTTTCTGAGGAGGGTTGAAGAATGGTTGACGCCATCAAAACCACAGTTAACCGACTGGAGCTGACCAAGGGTCGTGCATCCGATGGACGTCCGGCGAATGCTGGGACGCCCGCTGTTGCGGCTTCACCTTCGGTAGATGATGTTACGGTAAGTGAGGCTGCGTCTGCAAAGTCGCAAATACAGCTTGCCCAGACACCACCTGTCGACAACGAAGCCGTTCGTCGGATCAAGGATGCTATCGAACGCGGAGAATATCCGATCGATGTCGATCTTATCTCTGAAGCTCTTATGGATGCATACAGAGATATGAAGGCCTGACGTCGCGACGATTGTCGAGATGACTGCGAAAGAAATGCTGGACGGTTTTATCCGCGCTCTCAATGATCTGATTGAGGGCGCGAACGCGCATGCGCACGATCCAGATGAATTTCTTGCCATCAGTGAAAAGATCAAGATTCTGATCGAAATGGATTTGCCACCACTTGCCGAGGCTCTCTCTGCTGGTGATCTTGGCGATGATGAGCGGGCGCGCCTGAAGCATAGCCTTGCGTTGCTTGGTGATCTTGAGGCAAAGGGACGGGCAAGGCTTGTTTGGGCCCGCGATTTCGAGGATCATATGCGCGAGGCGCTGTCTGGAGACGACCAGTGAGCCCTGCCGCAACAGACCCGTTCGTCATAGGAAGCCCCAGGAAAGGCTAGCATGTCCGAACCCGACCAGTTCCTGACACCGGAAGTCATCTTGTTGATCCTGTTGCTGTTGATCACGCTTGGTATGTGGATCCAGCTTGTGGTCTTGCGGACTAGGCTATCATCGCGCCTGGCTCGTCTTGAGGAGCGGTTTCACGAGCATGACCAGCTTCTTGAGCTTCAGGCCAAGGGCGGGCGCGAGATTGTTGATGCCAGTGAGCATGTTGTCGAGGCGATGAATGACAGCAGGACATCGCTTGACGCGCTTCGCCGTGATGTCGTCAGGCTGGCCGATGATGTGCGTGGAGAGGTAGGGATGAGCCGCGCTATCGAGATGGCGCGCGGCGGGGCGTCGAAACAGGCTGTTGCCGACGCTACCGGTCTTTCCGTTGAGGAGGCCGAGGCCATCGTGACCTTTCATGGTCGCGCCAAATCCTGACATTCCGCTCGCGCCGTGTCAGCCGCATTTACCTCAGATCATCAGATTCTGAATTTGGACTTCACGCATTTCACCTTGCGATAACGCGTGCCTCTCGTGAGCCTCACAGTCCCAGACGATCTGTCAACGCGGATAATCAGGCCATCATCGGCTAGCGTGAAGTTCTCATCACTAGCGCTTATGATTGGCATCGTGACTGCTTCATCAATGAAAATTACCGTTGCTTCTGCACCGATCTTGAAATCGCGAAAATCGATTTCAACCAGACCCTGCTGGTTGAATTCGCATTCATAGCGCTCCTGCTTGAACCTTGTTAGATCATAGCACCCTGCTAAAAGAAAAGCTGCTGTGACAAGTGGTGTCGTGAATAACAGTCGCCGCCGCATCTCAGGCCTTCGCATCTTCTGAATCGTCGCCATCATCGCCAGGCTCGTTGGTTGGTTCATTGGCGGACTCATCAGTCATCGTGTCAGCGGATGAGGATTGCTCGGCTTTTTGCTGTGCCGCGAACCAGCCACTGGGCTTGTCTGCATCTTCATCCGTTGTGTCCTCTTTTAATGCCGCGGGGGCATCCTCAGCATTTGCACTGGAAGGGTCTGCTGTCATTGCGGCTGCCATGGCCTCAAGCTCGGCCGCAACATCTGCGGCGTCACTGTCTGCATTATTGCCAGCACCACTGTCGACGTCACCGTTGGCATGTTCACCGGTGGCCGCGGCATCAGCCTTATCGGCTCCGTCTGCCGCGCTTCCCGCGCCCAGCGCCTCAAGTGCCGCTGTCACCTCTTCGGCACTTGGTGTGTTGATCGTTGCATCCTTTGTGTTGCCCTCTTCGGTGTCCGGCTTCGTTAGATTCTCAACGTCTTCCTGCGGTGTAGGTGTGGACTCGAGAGCTGCTGAAAGAGCACTCAAATCATCAACGCCGTCAGTTTGGGGATCATCCTCGGCACTGGCCTCTTCGCCAGTGGCCTCTTTATCTTCATCGCTCAAGGCTTCATTTACTGGATCTTCAGCGACTGGATCTTCTGGACCTGCGTCCTCGCCAGCCATATTTTCAACTGCTGTATCTTCGGTGTTAGCTTCGGAAGCTATTTCCGCTGGTATCTCTGCTGATGCGTTCGGCTCGGCGGTAACTTCGCTGGCGTCCTCTCCGGTTGCTTCCGCCGCCGCGTCGTCGGTTGGCGCCTCCTGTGGCGAAATCGGCTCCTCTTCAACAAGTTCAGCATTGCCATTGGCAATCAGCTTTTCTGCATCTTCGCTCTTCACATCAATAATGACCGTCTTTGGGAAGCGAACACCATTCACTTCACAATCATCAAGAATGCGCAGCCGCGTCCATTCACTATTTGTGGTCTCGGATGCCTGTTCATCAGCAACCGGTGTTACTAGATCGTGTGCCTTTGGAGAAGCGCTGCCGATGACACGGTCGGGGTCACCCTCAGAGATCTTGATAATGCGCTGGCGCAATATGTAGACGCGAGCGGCCAGAATGCCGAGCCGTTTCTGCTCATCGTCTTCTTTTGAAAGTAGCTGTTTCACTGACTCGTTCATTTGGTCGAGTGGCTGGTCAGAGAATTTCTCAATAACCTTGTCTCGAACAGCGATAGTTACAGCAGACAGTTCTATCGACGATCCGGGACCGCCACTATTGGGAATTGTCGATGCAGCCATTTTTTTATCCCCTCCAATTGGATTGGCATCGTTATTGCAAAATACGGGCCAGCAAGTCGTCAAGTCGTGATTATTTAGACAGAAAAATCAGATCGCGTAAAACGACAGGAAACATAGCTTCAACATACTGTTTTCATTGTGATAACAGGCAAGTGAAAGGAAAGAGCGATGAAAGGCATTGGTGACTATCTTAACCTGCATGCGACCGCTCTGACCGTGCGAGCGAAGCGCAACAAGGTACTTGCTTCGAACATCGCAAACGCCGCGACACCGAATTTCAAAGCACGTGACATCGATTTTCAGGCGTTGATCAACAGGTCTGAAGGCGTTGGCCCGTTGCGTACAACTGATGGACGACACTTCAAAGTGTCGATGGAAGCTTCCGGTAACCGAATGCAGTATCGCACTCCTGTCAATCCAGCGCGTGACGGTAATACCGTGGAAATGAACGTTGAGCAGATGGAGTTCTCCGAGAACACCATGCGCTATCAGACAACGCTGACATTCCTCAACAATAAGATTGCTGGGCTTAAGTCCGCGATAAGGGGTGAATGATGGCTGGCCTTGAAAACATCTTTGATGTTGCTGGCCGGTCAATGTCGGCCCAGCTTGTTCGCCTAAATACCATTGCCAGTAACCTGGCGAACGCAGGCAATATCAGCGGCACAGAATCCGAAGCATACCGGGCGATGAAGCCCATCTTCAAGACGACCTATGCGGAGAATGTGAAGGATTCGGGAATTTCAACCACAGAGGTGGCAGGCATTACCAACAGTGAACGTCGTCCGGAGCGAGTTTACATGCCAAACCATCCCCTCGCTGACAAAGACGGTTTCGTCTATGCCGCGGCGGTGAGTGTGGAGGAAGAGTTTGTCGAGATGCTAGAGGCCAAGCGCCAGTATCAGAACAATATCGAGGTGGTAACCACCCTACGCGCCCTAATGATGCGCACCATCAATATGGGCAAGTGACCCTACGGAGACCGTGAATGAGCACAATTGATCCTACAAGTCAGTCGCAACTCGACAGCATTCTGAAAAAACTTGGTGTGCAACGTGAGGAAGATTCGTCCAGTGCCAACAAAGACACGCTTGGCCAAAGCGACTTTCTGAAACTGATGACAACCCAACTTCAGAACCAGGACCCATTTGCACCGATGGAAAACGCTGAATTCATCGAGCAAATGGCGCAATTCTCGACCGTAACAGGCATTACCGAAATGGGAGCTGAGCTGAAAGGTATTGCTGAGCAGCTTGGTGAATTCAGAATTGCTACAGCGTCTAGTTTGCTTGGTGGCTCTGTGATGATCCCAGGCAATTATGCCCGCCCTGATGAAAGTGGAGCTATCCACGGCATGCTTGATCTGCCATCGGCATCTGGCGTGACCAATCTGACTTTCAGCAATTCTGCTGGCGATGTGCTTCATCAGATGCAGCTTGGCGCGCAGCCATCTGGCCTAGTTGGGTTTGAGTGGAATGATGTTCCACAGTCGGTTCTCGACAGTGGCGAGGCGGTTCGCATTGAGGCCTTTGCCGACATGGGTGCTGGTATGGAAAGCCTGACCCCAAGCATTTTTGCCGAAATTCTTGCCGCATCGACTGGTGATGCGACGTCCGGCGTTATGCTTGATGTTCGTGATTATGGCGAAGTCCGTGCTGCCGATGTGAGAAAGTTCCGCCGATAGCATTAGGACCGGCTGACAATTAAGAGATCAGTTTCCACTCAAGGAAAGGGAGCCCTAACAGGCTCAAGGAGATAAGAGAATGTCATTTTACACCGCGCTCACAGGCCTGAACGGTTCGTCTGCCGACATTTCGGCAACCTCGAACAACATCGCGAACGTCGGCACCACCGGCTTTAAGCGAAGCCGGGTTGAATTTGGTGACATCTTCGCAACATCACCGTTGCAGAACGCCTCGTCCTCGATTGGTTCGGGTACTATCCTGAAAGGCATCAAGCAGCAGTTTACGCAGGGTAACATTGCTGCCTCGCTGAACGCGCTTGATCTTGCGATTTCTGGACAGGGTTTCTTTGCCCTGAAGCCGTCGCTGACATCAGCGCAGACGGTTTACACACGAAATGGCTCGCTGAACGTTAACAACG
>JBMZTC010000011.1:0-78996 GCA_049623505.1 Puniceispirillaceae bacterium (SeqCode)
ACGCCCTGTCCACGCTGTAAAGACTGGCCTGCAGGCTGTCAGAATGATGATCCCGGCTGCTTCAGGAATTCAACCTCCTCATCGGTGGATGGCCGTCCAAGAATTGTGTTGCGATGGGGAAAGCGCCCAAAGCGCGCGATGATATCGCGATGTTTCACCGCAAATTCATGCGTCAGGGGGTTGGTCAGCCGCGCGAACAGCGGCAGCGACCGATCCTGAACAGCAAGATCCTCGCTATGCATCATCGGCATCAGCATGAACTGGCGCCAGGTGGCATCCTCATGCGCGATATAATCCCGGTCGATACAGCGAAGGCTCAGCGCCAGCGCCATGTCATCACCGGAAAAGGCGCGCGGGCTGTCGCGATAGATGTTGCGCGTGAACTGGTCGAGAAGCAGGATCAGCGCCAGACAACCCTCCGTGCTGTCCGCCCAGCCATCAAGCCGCGAGGCAAGCCCGGCCGCGATGGTGGGCTCGAACTTGTCGCGGATGGCGTCATCAAATGCCGCGTCCTTCCTGTACCATTGCTCGGGTTTGCTGTCTTCGAACCAGAAGGCAAGAACCGCCGAGGATGATGTTGGCTTTGGCATGGAGGGCTCCTGAATGGCGTTGTGAAGTTGCGTGCATGGCGGCGCTGCCAGTCAGATCACCTTACCCGGATTCATCAAATTCTTCGGGTCGATCGAGGTCTTGATGGCCCGCATGACATCGAGAATCTCTGGCGCCTTGACCTTGGCAAGCTGCGCGCGCTTTGTCTGGCCGATGCCATGTTCGGCGCTGATTGAACCGCCATATTTGGCCACCTTGTCATAGATCAGATCGAAAAGATCATCCTTTTTCTCGGCGAAGTCACTGTTGCTTCGTTCGTCGGCGACCAGATTGAAATGCAGATTGCCATCGCCGATATGGCCATAGCCGCAGATCCACAAATTTGGGTCGATGGATTTCACCCCATCGACCATTTCGGCATAGAAGGCGGCAAGCGCCGATTGCGGCAGCGATATGTCGGACCGCGCCACGCCTTGCGATCGCTTGTGCGATTCCGGGGCCATCTCGCGTACATCCCACAACGCGCTGCGCTGCGCCTCGCTGTTGGCGATGGTGGCATCAAGGACAAGCCCGTCTTCAAAGGCAGATTCCAGTGTATCCTGGATAATGGCCTGCAAAGGTGCCTGTCCGGTATCATCGGGTGTGCCGCTGGCCGGATTGGTGCTGGCGATTTCCATCAGCACATTCATCGCCCCGCGGGTGGCAAGTGGTTGCGGGATGTCGGGGAAATGCGTGAACAGGACATGAAGAATATCGGCCGGGATCAGCTCAAACGCCTCAACCCCGCCACCTGAGGCAGCCTGCAGACGATGCAGCAACTGCACCGCCGCATCCACGTCGCGAACCTCGGCAAAGGCGGTGGCGCGGGCCACGGGTTGCGGGAACAGTTTCATTGTCGCCGCGGTGATGATGCCAAGCGTACCTTCCGAACCGACAAAGAGATGGCGCAGGTCATAGCCTGTATTGTCCTTGCGAAGGCCGCTCAACAGGTTCAGCACGCGTCCCCCGATCAGCACAACCTCGACGCCAAGAGTCAGTTCGCGCGTGGTGCCATAGCGAACGACATTCAGGCCGCCGGCGTTGGTGCCAAGATTGCCGCCGATGGTGCAGCTTCCCTTGGCGGCGAGATTCAGCGGAAAATACAGCCCTTCAGCCTCGGTTGCTTCATGAAGCGCCTGCAAAACGCATCCCGCCTCGACAGTCATCGACATATTGGTGGGATCGATCTCGCGGATGCTGTTCATCCGCCGCAGCGACAGAACGATGCTGTGGCCGTTTGAATCCGGCGTCGCGCCACCCATGAAACCTGTATTGCCGCCCTGTGGTACGACGACAATGTCATGTGCATCGGCAAAGGCCATGACCTTCGAGACCTGTTCGGTTGTCTCTGGCATCACCACGGCCAGCGCCCGGCCATGATACTGGCCATGCCAGTCGGTGAGGAACGATGCGGTTTCGTCGCCATCGGTCTTCAATCCGGTATCGCCGACAATGTCGCGAAGGGTTTCAATGAGATCTGTTGACAAGGTACCTGTCTCCTGCGGATTACGACATCAGCATAGCCCCGTCACCCGGGTGACGACAACCGGCGCGACGCCGCAGACAGGGTTGGCGCTAGAGGTCGCGCGGCGTTGTGGCGCGGCGCAATCTGTCATTGATGGCCTCGCCAAGGCCATGGGTGGGAATGGGGGCCACGCCAATCACGGCGCTGCCGCCGGCATCGGCCAGATGCAGCATGTCGAACAGATTGGCGGCAGCCTCGGCAAGATCGCCGTCTGGGCTGAGATTGAGCCCTGCCGCACCTGCCCCCTCGATGTTCCCGAAACCGATCAGTTCCATCCCGGGCGAGGCATCTGTGACATCCATTTCAAGCGCCGCCCGCGGGGCGTAATGGCTTGCCAGCATGCCGGGACTGGCCGGTCGTTCTGCGTCCGGGTTTGCTGATGCCGGTTCGGGACCCAGTTCGGCAAGGCCCGACCCGGCAAGGCAGGCTGCCACGTCGTCGCGGGTGACGCCGCCCGGGCGAAGGATGACCGCTCTGTCACCACTGCAGTCGATCACGGTTGATTCAACACCGCTGTCACAGCGGCCACCATCGAGAATGAGATCGACCCTGCCGGCCAGCCCGGCCATCACATGATCCGCCCGTGTCGGACTGATGCGGCCCGAGGGATTGGCGCTTGGCGCCGCCACAGGCCCGCCGAACCTCGCCAGCAATTCTCGCGCCGCGGGATGTGCCGGCACCCGAAGCGCGATCCTGTCCAAACCGGCACTTGTCAGGCGCGCGATGGGGCAATCAGGCTGCCGTGTCAGAATCAGGGTCAGGGGCCCGGGCCAGAAACGATCCGCGAGCGCACGCGCCTGTGGTGTCGCCACACCAAGCGCGAAGGCACTTTTGGTTGATTCGACATGGCTGATCAACGGGTTGAAGGCTGGTCGGTCCTTTGCGGCAAAGATGGCCGCCACGGCGGTGGCACTGCAGGCGTCGCCGCCAAGCCCATAGACAGTTTCCGTTGGAAATGCCACAAGCCCGCCATCGGCAAGCACCGCCGCCGCGGCCTCAATCGCCGGTGTCGACACCTCAAGCCGCCGTGTCGACCGATCCTGACCTTTCCCGGACATCGCCATTCTTTCCTGCGATACATGCGCGCGACAGTGAATTGAGGGGGTTTAGCGCAGCTTGTCCCCCAGTGCCACCGAATTTCGGTGGCAAGACTGACACGCTTATGGCTTGGCCTTCATCCACAACTGGCGCATGATGCCCGACGAATTTCCATGACCGGGGCCCAGCCATGTGTGGTCGTTTCACAAGCACCGCGTCGCCGGAAGAACTGATGCGGCTCTTCGGTGTGACGGTAATGGACAATCTGCAGCCACGATGGAATGTGGCGCCGTCACAGACCGCCCTTGTTATCACCCAGACGGGACTTCAGCCCGAGGCGATATTCCCGGCATGGGGCCTGCCGCCAAGTGGCGAGGGCCGCAGCTTCCTGATCAATGCGCGCATGGAAACGGTGGCCGAGAAGCCGACATTCCGTGATTCCTTCATGTATCGGCGCTGTCTGGTGGTTGCCAGCGGCTGGTATGAATGGTCGGCCCCCAAGACACCGTGGCATGTGCAGCTTTCCGACGGTGGGGTGATGGCGTTTGGTGGCCTGTTGCTGCGGCGCGGTGACGAGGACAGGTTTGTGGTGATGACAAGTGCCGCGAATGGTGATCTTGCCTCGATCCATCATCGGCAGCCGCTGGTGCTGTCGCCTGACAGGTGGCAGAGGTGGCTGACAGCCGGGCCGGCCGAGGCCACCGAACTATGCGTGGCCGCGCCGGCAAACCGGTTTAACTGGTATCGGGTTGGTGCGGCCGTTGGTCGGGTGGCCGAGGATCATCCGGAACTCGTGACACCGCTGGATGACGTTGCGCTTGCTGCCGAGGCAACCGGCGGGGCCGGTCGCAAGCCTGATGACGGGCAGGGTGACCTGTTCGGATAGGCATGGCTAGATGTCAGCGACGGTGGTCTGGCGAACCTCGATGGCATAGAGATGCCACAGCACAAGCGCACCGGCACCGCGATAGGGCCGCCAGGGCAGCGCCAACTCTTCCATCTCGGCGGCTTTGGGGCGGATCTCCAGACATTTCAGCCGCCGCATCGCCTCCTGCAATGCCACATCATTGACCGGCCAGGCATCCATGTCGGCCAGCGCGAACAGCCGGAAATTATCGGCAGTCCAGGCGCCAACGCCACGCAGGCTGACAAGGCGGTCCTGCACCGCGTCGCCTGACATGGTGGCGAGGCTGGTCAGATCCAACCGGCCGCTGACAATTTCGTCGGCGATGCCGATCAGATATTCCGCTTTCCGGCGTGACAGGCCGGCCCGCATCATCTCGTCTGGCGTCAGTCTGGCAATTGTCTCGACAGCGGTGAGGCCCTGCGCCTGCATTTTCTTGATGATGGCGGTGGCCGCCACCCGCGACACCTGCTGGCCGACAATGGCGCGCGCCAGCGTATCGTAGGTCGCCGGCAGCGACCTGTCAGGCGGCGGGCCATGGGTTGCAAGCGTGCGCGCGATATCTGGGTCGCGCGCCGCCAGCGCGTCAAGCGCCCCGCCTTCGCCATGGCCGGCATCCTGAAAAAGCTTGTGCTGCATGTCGCTCATGCGATTACGATAGCAGCCGCAATGTCTCTGGCCAACAAGGACGACAATGACATAATATCCATATCAAACAATTTGTTAATTCTGCTTAGGCTTGGCAAACAGCGACAAAGGAGTCAGCCATGTCTGACCCGACAAAGGACAGGCTTCTTGTCTGGGATCTGCCACTGCGACTATTCCACTGGAGCCTCGCGGCAGCAGTGATCACCAATGTGGTGACGGCGAATATCGGACGGATGGATCTTCATGAACGCTCTGGTCTGACGGTGCTGGCGCTTGTCATCTTTCGGGTGCTGTGGGGATTTATTGGCGGACATCACGCCAGATTTGCCAATTTCGTAAGGGCGCCGCGGGCGGTACTGGTCTGGCTTCGCACACCATCGAACACGGCAGCGCCGCGTCGGGCAGGCCATTCGCCACTGGCCGCGCTGTCAGTGTTGGCCCTGCTGGCTGTGACAGGCTTCATGGCGATGACAGGCATGTTTTCCAGTGACGGCATCCTGTTTGACGGGCCGCTGGCGCATCTGGCGCCGGCCCAATCCGAGACCGCCACCAAAATCCACCACCGCGCCAAACTGGCCCTGATTCTGCTGGTGGTCATGCATCTCGTCGCCATTCTGGTCTATAAATTTGGCAAGAAGATCAATCTGACACGCGCCATGGTGACTGGCCGTGCCAGCGAGTCGTCGGATCGGATCAGTGGCGCCAGCGGACGGATCAGCCGTGACAGGCTGATGATCGGGCTGGTCCTGATGGTGGCGTTGCAGCTGGCGGCGCATGCGTTGCCGTTGCTCCGCCCAGCATGGTAGTTGACGGCATCTGGTGATCACCTGCCCGTTCTGGAACCTACCAGCTCTTGAATTTCTGATGGCACGCCTTGCAGGTCGCGCCAAGCGCTTTCAGAGCTTCGCCAGCCTGTGCCGAATCCTTGGCTGCCGCGGCGGCAATCAGGTTTCTGGCGGCTTCATGGTTTGCCGCGGCGGCATTCTTGAAACCGGTGAAATCGGACCAGATCGCCGGCTTGGCGCTGGTGCCCTCGCCACTTCCCTGCGGGAAGTAGTCAGGCATGGCGAGTGCCCAGGCGGCGATTTTTTCGGCTTCACTCGCCACGACGTCGAAATCGTCAGTGCCAAGCGCGGCACCCATGGCCCGCATCGACAGATTGCTGCTCTTGAAATTGGCTTTCCGGTCTTCAATCACGCCGGCGGTTGCGGAAAATGTTGAAAGGCCGATGGTGAAAGCCGCGATGGCGGCTGAAAAGGTCAGTCTGCGCATGGAAAGGGGGTCTCCTGCCAGATGGCATTGTTCAGGTGGCGTTGTTCAGGTGGCGTCGTGACGGTGATGCCATTTTGTCTCCCCGATAAATGGGGATCGGGTTCGCGAAGTAAAGTCGCGCCAACGACAAACGCCCATTCTGTCTTCGCGAAAGATGGATTCTGATATGGCCCTTGCGTGGCAAAGCTCGTAAGCTCTGCCGCTTCACAATACGGATGTTCTGTTGTTTCTTCCGCGCTCCTTTATCGGCATTCTCCTGACCCTCATGACGATCATGTTCGGCGTGGGAACGGGCCTTGTCGTCAAGATGATCGGGGATGGCATCCCGCTGGTGACGTTGTTGATGTATCGCTTCATCTTCTCCCTGCCGCTGTTGCTTCTGCCGGCGGTTCTTGTCCGTGGGCGAGACTTTCTGCACATCAATGCGCGGCGCACCCTGATCGTGCGGATTGGCTTTGGCTGTCTGGCGATGGCGTGCTGGTTCACCTCGATCCGTTTGCTGCCACTTGGCCAGGCGACGGCGTTGCTGCAAAGCTCGGTGATCTTCATCACCATTCTGTCGCCGCTGTTGCTGGGCGAGGTGATTGGTGTCTATCGGTGGAGCGCCGTTGTCACCGGGATGATCGGAATCATTCTGTTGACCGACCCGTTCGATGGCGGGTTTTCGCTGAATGCCGGCTTTGGCATTGCCGGCGCGGTGGCAAGCGCCGGGCTGGCGATCATGCTGCGCCGCCTTGGCAAGGCAGACCATCCCTTCAGTGTCGCCGTCTGGTATAATGGCAGTGGCGCTGTCCTTCTGACCTCGCTTGCCTTTGTGCTGCCGGATGTGCCAATGACGGTCAGCAAGCCAATGATGTTTGATCTCATGCTTCTTGGCGCGGTGGCGGCGGGGCTTCAGCTGTGCATCACCTCGGCCTATAAATTTTCCGAGGCGGTTGTCATTTCCTCGATGCGTTATCTGCAGATCCCACTTGCCGCCATTGTCGCCTTCATGCTGTTTGACGAGGTCATGTCGTCCGCCGAGATTGCCGGCGGCGCCGTGGTGATCGCCAGCTGCCTGTTCATCGCCTGGCGTGAATTTGTTCGCGCGCGCCAGCCACGCCCTGTGGAGGAGCCGGCCGCCTGACCACAGGAAGCTGTTGCCAGCCGCTGTGATGCTGTTAAAACCGCAGGCGAATTTCATTTGAGTGCCGGGAGGCCCGCCATGCCGTCAACCTTGCTGCGCCTGATGGGCGAATCCGACATCATCGATATTGACCCGTCCAATCATGATGGGGCGGTGCATCCGCGCCTGATGGGGCTGGACGCCGCCGACCGGATCAATCTTCTTGGCCACTGGCTTGATCATGACCAGGGCGTGGCAATGTCGGATGATCCGGACACAATGTCGGCAATGACCGCCATCGGTGCGATGTTTCTGGCCGAACAGGCGGTTGCCCCAGCCTGGGGCGGTGATGTGAATTTCGTTGTGATGACAATTCTTCGCGAAAAATGGCCCGTTGGGTCGAAATCGAAATTCCGTGCTGTCGCCGACCGTGTGGGCGCAGGTCATACCTATCTTGCGCATATATGCACCGCGGCAAAACTTGACGATCTTGCCGACGAGGCGGCGTTGAAACAGTCAGAGACCGCGCAGTTGATGATGGCGTTGCCGCATTTTCGTCAGAACCGCAAGCGGTTCGCCAACAGCAGCGCCGTTCAGACACTGATCCGCCAGGGACTGTAGGCCCACTCTACTCAGCCAATTGCGGCAGATTCTGGAAATGCGCGAGGGCATCCGCATTCGCCAGCGCCTCGGTATTCCTGACTGGCCGGCCATGGATCATGTCACGCACCGCCAATTCGGTGATCTTGCCTGATCTGGTGCGCGGAATATCCGGTACGGCGATGATATGGCGCGGAACATGGCGCGGTGTGGCGCCGCTGCGGATGCGGGCCTTGATGGCAGCGCTGAGGTCATCATCAAGACTGGAGCCGGCGGCCATGCGTACAAACAGGATCACCCGGACATCATTGTCCCATGACTGGCCAACAACCAGCGCCTCTTCGACCTCGTCAAAGGCTTCGACCTGTCGATAGATTTCGGCGGTGCCGATCCGCACGCCCCCCGGGTTGAGCGTGGCATCCGACCGGCCATGGATGATCAGGCCACCACGTTCGGTCAGGGTCGCCCAGTCGCCATGTCGCCAGATGCCTTTGAAATGCTCGAAATATGCGGCCCGGTATTTGGCGCCGTCGGGATCATTCCAGAATTTCACCGGCATCGAGGGGAAGGGCTTCAGACAGCACAACTCGCCCTGCTGTCCGACAGCAGGCTCGCCATCATCATCCAGAACCTCGACCGCCATGCCAAGGCCGCGTGTCTGAATCTCGCCGGCATGGACTGGCTGTGTCGGCGTGCCAAGGACGAAACAGGAAATCAGATCGGTGCCGCCCGAGATCGACGCCAGTTGCAGGTCAGGATTGACCTGTTGATAGATGAAGGCGAAAGCCTCGGCGGACAGCGGTGATCCTGTCGACATCATCACCCGCAGCGCCGACAGGTCCAGCGCCGTGCCCGGCGCGTAGCCGGCATTGCGAACCGCATCGACATATTTCGCCGACACGCCGAAATGCGTCAGACCTTCGCTTGCGGCTATCTGCCAGAGGCGTTCCGGCCCTGGATGGAAGGGATTGCCCTCATAGGTCACAACCGGCGCGCCGACCATCAGTCCGGAGACCATCCAGTTCCACATCATCCAACCGCAGGTGGTGAAGAAGAACAAACTGTCATCGGGCCTGAGGTTGCTGTGGAGGCGCAGTTCCTTGGCGTGCTGGAGCGTCACACCACCAACCCCGTGAACAATACATTTCGGTGCGCCGGTCGTGCCGCTGGAATAGAGGATGTAGAGCGGTGCGTTGAACCCGACCCGCACAAAGGACTGCAGCGGCGCGTGACGTTCGGCCTCGGCAAACACGCAGGCCGATGGCAAACCGGCCAGGTCGGGTGTCTCGTCAAGAAACGGGACAATCAGACAATGTGTGACCGACGGCATTGATGCCGCCAGATCGCGGACCAGATCGAGGCGCGGAAAGCGTTTGCCGGCATAATGATAGCCGTCACAGGCGATCAGAAGTTTTGGTTCGATCTGACCAAACCTGTCGCTGGCCCCGCCAAATCCGAAATCCGGTGAACAGCTGGAAAAGATGCCGCCAAGCGCCGCCGTTGCCAGCATCGCGATGACCGCCTCGGGGATGTTGGGAATATAGGCCGCGACCCTGTCACCGGCGCCGATGCCGTTGTCCTGCATCCAGCCGGCAAGGCGCATCACCCGGTCTTTCAATTCGCGCCTGGTCAGGCGGATATGCCGACCATCTTCACAATGCGCCGACAGGGCCGGTCTGTCATCGGCGTCGGCAAGCATGTTCTCGGCATAGTTCAGTGTCGCATCGGGAAAGAAACGCGCGCCCGGCATGGCGGTTTCATTTTCGATCAGCCGGTTGCCCTTGTCGCCGATTACGCCATGCCAGTCCCAGAACAGGTCCCAGAAGGTCACATTCTGGTCGGTGGACCAGCGCCACAGCGTCTGAAAATCGCCCTGCCAGTCCATACCCGTTCGCGCCTTCACGAAACTGGCGAAATCGGCAACCTGACTTGCCTCCACATCGGCCGGCGTGGGGGACCAGAGTAACGTTCCGGCATCTGGTGTGGCTGGATCGGTCATGGCGGGAGTTTCAATCAAAATCATGTGAACAGGTCATCAGCACAATATCCATCATGCCATCAGCACACAACTGGTCATGGCGGTGATCGCGCGGGACAGCCAGATAGCGGCAGGGAGATGGGAGGTGATCCAGAACATAATTCTTTCAGATCATCCGGAATGGCTGATTTTTGGAAGATAAATTATCTTGTTAACAATAAGTTAACTCATGGTAACAAAACAGTGATTCGAGTCGCCATCAGCTGCGTTGACCAAGAGGAATGATGAATGCACGCGCCCATAAAGGCCCAGATGAACGAACTTGTCCAGAATCCGCCAGTCGCGGGGCCATGCGAGGTTACGGCGTTGTCGCAGCGTCGCTGGATGATTGAAAGCGAGGCTGGACCCATCGTCCAGCTTGAACTTCTCGATGATGATGTCAGTGCCTTTGTCTATGCGACAACGGCGCGTGACGGCAGTGGCCCGCTTCGCGCGTCCTTCATTACGATGCTTCTGCTTGAGGATACCATCGCCACCGCCATGTGCCCGCACGGTGTCTGTTCCGGTGATGCCACGGTCACGGTTTATCGCAAGCTGGATCTGCGAGAGACGACACCGGCCGCGATCTATCATGAAATGATGGATTTCGCCCAGCTGGCGGCAACGCTTCTCGCCAAGCGTGGCATTGGCATGCCGGAAGTGATGCATCTTGGTGATCAGGATATCGTCTAGGCCAGACCGTATCCAGCCAAGGTCCGGCTGGTGGGTGGTGCCCCTTGCATAAAGCGCGATCCCGACTAGGTTAGGGACGTCACGCAACTTCCCGGCAGAGCCCCCTTTCATGACCTATGATTTTGACCTGATTGTTATTGGTGCCGGTTCTGGCGGCGTCCGCGCCTCGCGTATTTCTGCCGGGCATGGCGCTCGTGTTGCGGTGATTGAGGAAAGTCGCCCTGGTGGCACCTGCGTCATCCGCGGGTGCGTTCCCAAAAAGCTGCTTATGTATGGCTCGGCATTTTCGGCCGAGGCCGCAGATGCTGCCGGATTTGGCTGGCAGGTCGCTGTCGATGGCCATGACTGGCCGGAACTGATCGACGCCAAGAATCGCGAGCTTGACCGGCTTGAGGGTATTTACCGGTCATTGCTGACAAATGCTGGTGTGGAATTGATCGAAGGTCGTGGACTCATCGCCGGCCCGCATGAGGTTGCCGTCGGTGAACGCCATCTCACGGCGGAACGCATTCTTGTCGCGACAGGGGGGTGGCCGCAAATCCCCGAGGTGCCGGGGCTTGCCGAGCATGGAATAACCTCGAATGAGGCGCTTGACCTTGCTGCAAGGCCGGACCGTGTTCTGGTCTATGGCGCGGGCTATATAGCGGTTGAATTTGCAAGTATTTTCAATGGTTTTGGGGCCGAGACACATCTTGTCTATCGGGCCGATCTGCCACTTCGCGGGTTTGATGACGACATCCGCGAAGAAAGCGCGGTGGCGTTGGCTGGACGCGGGATCATCCTTCATCCTGGCTGCACGCTCACCGGTGTGACGGCGCAGGCGGATGGCCTCAAGGCGGTTGGTCTGAGTGATGGCACCGAAATTGTCGTTGATCAGGTGATGGCCGCCACTGGCCGCCTGCCCAACACAGCGGGCCTGGGACTTGAAACGGTGGGTATCACCCTTGGACCGAAGGGTGAAATCCCGGTTGATGCCAATTCGCGCAGCGAGGTGGATTCGATCTTCGCGGTTGGCGATGTCACCGACCGGGTGGCGCTGACACCGGTGGCGATTGCCGAAGGACATGCCTTTGCTGACAGTGTTTTTGGCGGGCGGCCGCGTCAGGTCACGCATGCCAACATTCCGTCAGCCGTGTTCACGCAGCCGCCAATCGCATCGGTTGGCCTGACCGAGGACGGGGCGCGGTCACAATATGGTGAGGTGGCGGTCTTTATCAGCCGCTTCAATGCGATGAAGAATACCATTTCGGGGCGGTCGGAAAAGACGCTGATGAAACTCATCGTCGACACAGCGTCCGATCGCGTTGTTGGTGCGCATATGCTGGGGCCGGATGCTGGCGAGATCATGCAGGGAATTGGCGTCGCGATAATCGCTGGCGCAACGAAGGCGGATTTCGATGCCACAATCGGGATTCACCCGACCGCGGCGGAGGAGTTCGTGACCATGAGGACGCCGCGTTCATAGGCGCCAAAAAACTTGAAAAATATCGGAATTTGGCCATTATGTGAGCCAGATAGGGGTGCCGAGCATATGGCCCTGGCGGTTGATCGCGCCCTGTTTTCAAGATAACCGAGGAATGGTGTCCCATGACCTGGCAGCCGAACAGTTGGCGTGACCACCCGATCCAGCAGGTGCCGGTATATCCGGACCAGTCAAAACTGACCATGGTCGAGAGCAAGCTTGCCGCCATGCCGCCGCTTGTTTTTGCTGGCGAGGCGCAGAGCCTGAAGCGCAAGCTTGGTGAAGTTGCCGAAGGGCGCGCCTTCCTTCTTCAGGGTGGCGATTGCGCTGAAAGCTTTGCCGAGTTTTCCGCCGACAATATCCGTGATTCCTTCAAGATCGTCCTGCAGATGGCTGTCGTGCTGACCTTCGGGGCATCAATGCCCATCATCAAGGTTGGCCGTGTCGCTGGCCAGTATGCCAAGCCGCGATCCTCGCCGGTCGAGTCAATCGACGGTGTTGAGTTGCCAAGCTATCGCGGCGATATGATCAACGCCATGGGTTTCAGCGCTGGCGAACGTATTGCCGATCCGAAGCGCCTGCTGCGTGTGTATGAACAATCGGCAGCCACATTGAACCTGTTGCGGGCGTTCGCGCAGGGTGGTCTTGCCGACCTGACAAAGGTTCACAGCTGGGTGACGGAATTTCTGCAGGGCACGCCACAAGCGGAAAAATTCCAGGAACTGGCTGGCCGTATTCAGGAAAGTCTTGATTTCATGCGGGCCTGCGGCATCACGCCGGAAACCGCCCGCCCGCTGGCCGAGACTGAATTCTACACCAGTCATGAGGCGCTGCTTCTCAATTATGAAGAGGCGCTGACAAGGCGCGATACCATCACCGATGAAAAGGACTGGTATTCCACATCGGCACATATGGTCTGGGTTGGTGACCGTACCCGCCAGCCTGACGGCGCGCATATCGAATATATGCGGGGCATCGGCAACCCGATTGGTCTGAAATGCGGGCCAAGCCTCGATGCGGATGAGCTTGTCCGGCTGATTGAGACATTGAACCCGGACAACGTGCCCGGGCGGCTGACGCTGATTGCCCGCATGGGGGCAGACAAGGTTCATTCTGGCCTGCCGCCGCTGCTGAAGGCGGTCAAGGCGTCCGGGGCCAAGGTCGTCTGGTGCTGTGACCCGATGCACGGCAACACCGTCAAGGCAAGCAGTGGCTACAAGACGCGCCGCGTTGGCGATGTGATGGCCGAGGTGAAGGGGTTTTTCGACGCGCATGACGAGGTTGGCACCTATCCTGGCGGGGTGCATTTCGAAATGACCGGTCAGAATGTGACCGAATGTGTTGGTGGCGTTGTCGAGGTGACAGAGGCACGGCTCGGCGATCGGTATCACACCCATTGCGATCCGCGCCTGAACGGTGCCCAGGCGTTGGAGCTTGCGTTTCTCATCGCCGACCTGTTGAAACAGCGGCGTGACGGGGGCATTGGCCTGTCCGAGGCGGTTTAGTCGATAGTTTTGTAATTCCCTCCGGCCGGTGATCCCAGGGAACACCGAGGGCAGATCTGAAATGACCGAGTTTGACAGCAGTGGTCCGTTACCGGAAAGACAGCCGGGACTGACCGACACCTATTTCCGCAACACCCAGCGCATCGTCGAGGCAAATGGTGATTGCGAGGTGGAATACGCCGTATTCATGCGACGGCCGGTAACCTATGCCGGCGCGCTGGCCGTTGAATGGCTCCAGGCCATGGCGTGTCATCGCAATGTCACAATCGAGGTCGACCAGCCACATGTCGATGGCGCCTGGGTCGGGGCCGGCGAGGTGCTATGCTATATCCGGGGACCTTTCGCGGCGCTTGTCGATCTTGAAACCATCTTTCTGCAACGCCTCGGTGGCTGCTGTGTGGCGGCCTACAACGCCTACAATATGTGTGTCGAACTTCCCGATGTCGCCTTCCTGGCGATGGATGCACGGCATTGTGCCGGCTCGGACATGGCAGAATTGATGGCCTACGGCGCTTCGGTCGGGTCCAAGAAGGCGAATGCCAAGACAGGCGCGCGCGGCTTCATCGGGTCGTCGACGGATGCGACGGCACGGTTCTTCGGGCAGGAACGCGGCATGGGAACCATGCCGCATGCGCTTGTCGGCTATGCCGGGTCGACAGTGCGTGCCGCCGAAATGTTCCACGAGATGGCGCCTGACGCACCGCTGACTGTTCTTGTCGATTATTTTGGCAATGAAATCAGTGATGCGCTGGAAGTCGCCAACAGATTTCCCGATCTGGCTGCCAAGGGCAAGCTTGCCTTCCGCCTTGATACCCATGGTGGCAGGTTCGTCGAAGGTCTCGACACACCCGAGTCCTACGCTGTTCTCGACCGGCATGTTCCCTATGCCACGCGCGGCTATCGTACGGACGCCGAACTGAAGCATCTTATGGGAACAGGTGTCAGCGTCGCCGCGGTCTGGTATCTTCGCGAAACGCTGGACTCGCATGGCTTTGACAAGACACGGATCGTGGCTTCAAGCGGGTTTGGACCTGACAAATGCCGCATGTTCTCCTTCGCCAAGGCACCCGTCGACGTGATTGGCACCGGATCCTATCTGCCGCAGATCTGGTCGGAAACCTATGCCACCGCCGACATCATTTCCTATGACGGGAAACCATGTGTCAAATCGGGGCGCGAATTCCTGCTTCGCAAATAACCGGAACCAAGGCCATGTCCATCGCCAGTTCGATCGCGCTTGCGCAGCTGAATCCCCATCTCGGCAACATCGAGGTCAATGTTGCGCGTCTTGTCGAGGCGCGCCGCCAGGCGGCATCGGTCGGGGCCGACATCATCGTCACGCCCGAAATGTACCTGTCAGGCTACCCGTGTGATGACCTGGTGCTTCGAAGCGACTTCATGGATGAGGTTGCCGCCGGCCTGCAGACGCTTGCCAGCGTGACAGCTGATGGTGGCCCTGCCATCATCATCGGCGCGCCGCATGTCGAGGATGGGGTGATCACCAATTCGGTGTTCGTGCTTGATGATGGCGCCATACAGGCGCGTCGTGACAAGGTGAACCTGCCGAATTACGGGGTTTTCGACGACAAGCGCAATTTTACCGCCGGCGCGATGCCGGGGCCGGTATTGGTGCGGGGCCGGCGGCTTGGTCTGCCGGTCTGCGAGGATATCTGGACGCCGGATGTCGTCGAATGCCTCGCCGAATCGGGTGCCGAAATCATCATTTCACTGAATGCCTCGCCCTTTGACCTGCTGAAGCCGGACAGCCGCATGGCGCATGCCGTCAGCCGGGCGTTGGAAGCCGAATGCCCGTTCTTCTACGTCAATATGGTTGGTGGCCAGGACGAGCTTGTCTTTGATGGCGGGTCCTTCGCCCTTGGCCCTGATGGCAAGCTTGCCGCCCATCTGCCAAGCTTTTCTGAAGCCACTGTCACCGTTCAGCTTGGTGAGGATTTTGGCGCCACGTCACTCAGCGGGCAGATCACCCCGCCTGATGAAGGCATGGCGGCGCTCTATCGTGGGCTGACGCTGGGGCTTCGCGACTATGTCGACAAGAACGGCTTCCCTGGTGTCATCCTTGGTCTGTCGGGCGGAATCGACTCGGCGCTTGTCGCCGTGCTGGCGGTGGACGCTCTGGGGCCGGACAGGGTGCATGCGGTGATGATGCCATCACCCTATACCAGCCAGGAAAGTCTGGATGACGCGGCCGAGCTGGCGCGCCGGCTCGGCATTCGTCTTGACGAGGTGTCGATCGGGCCGGCGATGCAGGCCATGGAGGGCATGCTTGCCGACCAGTTTGCCGATACCAGCCCCGACATCGCCGAGGAGAATATCCAGTCGCGCCTTCGCGGCATGATCCTGATGGGCATTTCCAACAAGCATGGCCCGATGGTGCTCGCCACCGGCAACAAGTCCGAATACGCGGCTGGCTATTCGACGCTCTATGGCGACATGTGCGGCGGTTTCGCGCCGATCAAGGATGTGTGGAAGGTGCAGGTCTTCGATCTGTGCCGCTGGCGCAACGCCAACATGCCGCGCGGCGGTGCCGGGCCGGATGGTGAGGTGATGCCGGTGCGAATCATCGACAAGCCGCCATCGGCCGAGCTGCGGCCCGACCAGAAGGACACCGACTCATTGCCACCCTATGACAGGCTTGATGACATCATGCGCGCATTATGCGAGGAGATGGTGGATATTGAGACCATCGTCTCACGCGGGCATGACCGCGAGGAGGTGGCGCGCGCCAGCCAGCTGCTGTTCCGTGCCGAGTACAAGCGTTTTCAGGCGGCGCCGGGACCAAAGATGACGGCGCTTGCCTTTGGCCGTGAGCGACGACTGCCATTGACCTCGGGGTTCAATCCCCTGCAGGTATCCGGGAAGGATGAGTGAATGAGTAACGTGAAGGTCCGCTTCGCACCCAGCCCGACGGGCAATCTGCATGTTGGCAATCTGCGCACGGCGCTGGTGAATTTCCTGTTTGCGCGCCATGCCGGCGGGCACTTCATGCTGCGGATCGACGACACCGATACCGACCGGTCGACGGCGGCATTCGAGGAATCGATCTGCGCCGATCTGGCCTGGATGGGGATGACCTGCGACAGCGAGGACCGGCAGTCGGCGCGCCTTGACCGGTATGATGCCGCGCTGCAACAGCTTGTTGCCGATGGCCGTGCCTATGCCTGTTATGAAACACCGGAGGAGCTGGCGCTCAAACGCAAGGCCCAGCTGTCGGCAGGTCGGCCGCCGGTCTATGACCGCGCAGCCCTGAAACTGACCGGCGACCAGAAGGCCGCTTTCGAGGCCGAGGGACGGCGCCCGCATTGGCGTTTTCTTCTCGACCATAGCGAGGTGGCCTGGACCGACATGGTTCGTGGTGATGTCAGCTATCACATGTCCAGCCTGTCCGACCCGGTGCTGTTCCGCGAGGATGGGCGTGTCATCTACACCATGGCGTCGGTTGTCGATGATATCGACCATGCAATCACCCATATCATCCGCGGTGAAGACCATGTCACCAATTCGGCAGCGCAGATTCAGCTGTTTGAGGCTCTTGGCGCCACAGCGCCGGCAATGGGGCATGTCGCGCTTCTGGCCGGCGCCGATGGCGAGGGGCTGTCGAAACGTCTTGGAAGCCTGTCCATCGGCCAGCTTCGTGACGAAGGGAGCGAACCGGCGGCGCTGGCAAGTCTTCTGGCGCGGATCGGTACATCCGACCCGGTGGTGGCGTGCGCTGACATGGCCACCATCATAGAGGGATTCGACCTGTCACGCTTTGGCCGCGCCACCGCGAAATTCGACCCGGCGGAGCTGGCGCAGGTCAATGTCAGGATCATCCAGCAGCTCGGGTTTGCCGCTGTCAGTGACCGGCTGGCGGCGCTCGATGTCGATGGCGGCGAGGCATTCTGGCTTGCCGTTCGCGACAATCTTGACTCGGTGGCCGAAGCCGCGCGGTGGTGGCAGGTCTGCACAGCCCCGCTGACACCGGTGATCGAGGCGGCCGAGGTGACGAACGCCGCCGCCGAACTTCTTCCCGATGGCGATCTTGGCGATGTCTGGGGTGACTGGACGAAATCTGTTGGCGCGGCCACCGGCGCGCGGGGCCGCGGCCTGTTCATGCCGCTTCGTCAGGCGCTGACCGCACAGGCACGTGGTCCGGAAATGGGCCCCCTGCTTCCGTTTATCGGGCGGCAGCGTATCCAGGCGCGGCTTCGCGGAGAGACGGCATGACGGCCCTCCGCCTCTACAACACGCTGACCCGCCGCAAGGATGTTTTTACGCCGCTCGACCCGTCGCATGTCCGTATCTATGCCTGCGGGCCGACAGTCTATGACCGCATCCATATCGGCAATGCCAGACCCATCGTGGTGTTCGATGTGCTGGTGCGGTTGCTGCGCCGCCGGTTCGAGACTGTAACCTATGTCCGCAACATCACCGATGTTGATGACAAGATCATCACCCGTGCGGCAGAGCGCGAAATCGGCATCGACAGGTTGTGCGAGGATACGATCCGCTGTTTCCATGAGGATATTGCCGCGCTTGGTGCGCTGCTGCCGGACCATGAGCCTCGTGCCACCGAATTCATCGGTGAGATGATCGCGATGATCCAGACGCTGATCGAAGGCGGCTTTGCCTATGTCGCTGAGGATCACGTGCTTTTCAGCGTGGCAAGGATGCCGACCTATGGTGCGCTGTCGGGGCGCAGCATGGAAGACATGATCGCCGGCGCCCGTGTCGAGGTGGCACCCTACAAGAGAGATGCCGCCGATTTCGTGTTGTGGAAGCCAAGCAGCGATGACCAGCCCGGATGGGACAATCCGTTCTCGGCAACCAAAGGCCGGCCAGGCTGGCACATCGAATGTTCGGCCATGGCCCGGCATTATCTTGGTGAGACCTTTGATATCCATGCTGGTGGACACGACCTTGTCTTCCCGCATCACGAGAATGAGATCGCCCAGTCATGCTGCGCGCATAACACTGAAATCATGGCGAAATACTGGCTTCATAACGGCTATGTCACCATGGGTGACGAGAAAATGTCGAAATCGCTTGGCAATATGGTTCTGGCGCATGAGGCGATTGCCGAACATCGCGGCGAGACGGTACGGGCGGGCCTGCTGGCGGCGCATTACCGGGCGCCGGTGGCGCTGACGACCGCCGCATTGACCGAGTCGCGCAATGTCCTCGACAGGCTGTACAGGGCTGTCGGTGATGCCGAAGCCAGCGATGAGGCTGTCGATCACGCCTTTCTTGAGGCGTTGAGTGATGATCTGAACACGCCGGCGGCAATGGCGCGGCTTCATGAACTGGCTGGAGAGGCGAACAAGGGCAATGCCGACGCGGCGGTGGCACTGAAATCATCGGCCGCACTGCTTGGCCTTCTTGGGCAGACCGGGGATGCGTGGGCGCGCGGCGATGCTGGTGGCAGCACTCTGGATGACGCCGACATCGAGGCCAGGATCGAGGCCCGCAACGCGGCCCGCGCGGCCCGCGATTTCGCCGCAGCCGACGCCATTCGCGATGAACTGGCGGCGCAGGGGATCCTGCTTGAAGACGGGCCGGATGGCACCATCTGGCGCCGAAGCTAGCCTTTTGGCACCATTTTTGTTAAGCCGTAGTCGCAATCAGGGGGCTTGCAAATGCCGCTCCGGGGGACGGACAAATGAGCGATAACAGGATATGGTTGTTTGACACGACGCTTCGTGATGGTGGTCAGACCCGCGGCGTCGATTTCTCGAAGGCCGACAAGATCGCCATTGCCGCCGCGCTTGACGAGATCGGAATCGACTATATCGAGGGCGGCTGGCCTGGCGCCAACCCGACTGACGATGCCTTTTTCGCCAAGCCGCCGAAGACCCGTACCTCGCGCATGGTTGCTTTTGGCATGACCCGCCGCGGGGGCCGCAGCACGGCCAATGATCCGGGGCTGAATGCAGTGATCGGGGCCGATGTGCCGGCAACCTGTCTTGTCGGCAAGACCTGGGATTTCCATGTCGAGACAGCGATCAACACCTCGCTTGAGGAAAATCTGGATATGATCCGGCAGTCGGTCGCGGCGGCGGTCGAGCGTGGCCGTGAATCGATGTTCGATTGCGAGCATTTTTTCGATGGGTACAAAAACAATCCCGATTATGCCCTGGACTGTGTTCGCGCGGCGCATGAGGGCGGCGCATCCTGGGTGATCCTCTGTGACACCAATGGTGGGGCGCTTCCACATGAGGTGTTTGACATTGTCAGCACGGTTCACGAGGCACTTCCGGATGTCCGTCTTGGCATTCACTGTCACAACGACGCCGGGGTGGCGGCGGCAAATTCGCTGGCCGCGATCCGCGCCGGTGCCCGCCAGGTCCAGGGAACCATCAACGGGCTTGGCGAACGGTGCGGCAATGCCGATCTGATCACGCTGATCCCGACGCTGGTGCTGAAACTTGGTTATGAAACCGGCATTGCCGAGGACAGCCTGCCGAAATTGATGGGCCTGTCGCGCATGCTGGATGAAAGGCTGAACCGCGCGCCGAATGCGCACGCGCCCTATGTCGGCGAGGCAGCCTTTGCCCATAAGGGCGGGCTCCATGCCTCGGCGGCGCAGAAGGATCCGCGCACCTATGAACATGTGCCGCCGGAAAAAGTCGGAAATACACGGCAGTATCTTGTTTCTGATCAGGCTGGCAAATCCAACATGATGGCGCGCTTCGCCGAATTCGGGATTGAGATCGACAATGCCGACCCGCGGCTGGAAACGCTGATCCGTGTGGTCAAGGAGCGCGAATTTGAAGGCTGGGCCTTTGATTCGGCCGAGGCAAGTTTCGAACTCCTGGCCCGCCGCACGCTTGGTGAGGTGCCGGACTATTTCAATATCGGCAGGTTCCGGGTGATGGATGAGCGGCGCTTCAACGCCCGCGGTCAGCTTGTCGTCGAATCCGAGGCCACCGCCACCATCACCGTTGGCAATGTCATCTATCACGAGGTGGCGCTTGGCAATGGCCCGGTGAATGCGGTCGATACGGCGCTTCGCAAGGCGCTGTCGACGGCCTATCCCTCGCTCGAGGATGTCGAGCTTGTCGACTACAAGGTGCGGATCCTTGATGCCCGTGAGGACCAGGCTGGCACTGGCGCTGTAACCCGTGTGATGATTGAATTCCGGACGCCTGACGGTGTCATCTGGCGCACTGTGGGTGTGTCGACGAACATCATCGATGCGTCTGTTGTGGCGCTTGGTGACGGCATGATGTGGAAGCTGCAGCGTGATGGCATCGCTGGCCCCGCCAACGCTGCTTGACGCATGACTGTCGACTCGCCTCCCGTCGTTATTCTGGTCCGGCCCCAGCTTGGTGAGAATATTGGCGCCGCTGCCCGCGCGATGATGAATTGCGGGCTGAGCGAGATGAGGCTTGTCGCGCCGCGCGATGGATGGCCAAATCCGGCTGCCCTGCCGATGGCGGCGGGTGGGGCGGCGATCATCGAGTCCGCCACCGTCCATGCCAGCGTCGCCGAGGCCGCGCATGATCTGACATTCCTTGCCGCGCTGTCCGCACGTCGTCGTGATATGCCGGTGCGCACAGGCAATCCGCGAAGTGTGACCACTGAATTGCTGCGTCACGGCGGAAAGGCCGGTCTGATGTTCGGGCCCGAGGCATCAGGTCTCGACAATGAGGATGTGGTGCGGGCCGACTGTCTTGTCACCGCCGATCTGAACCCGGATTACCCGTCGTTGAATCTTGCCCAGGCGGTATTGCTGATGGCGTGGGAATGGCGCAGCGCTGCTGTCAATACGCAGGCCGAGCCCATGAGCGAGTCCGAAATGCCGGATGCCGCGGCGGATGACATGGCGACGATCATTGAACGCGACAGGTTTCATGACCGGCTCGAGGCCGAACTCGACCGTGGCGGATTTTTCATCTCGCCGGAAATGGCACCGGCGGTGAAGCGCAATTTGCGGGCTTTCTTTGGTCGGGCGGCCCCGACAAGCCAGGAAATCAGCACGCTTCACGGCGTCATCCAGGCGCTGACCAAGACGCGTGACAGGGCGAAATCCGGTTGACATTCAGGCTGTTGATGCCTAATTTCCGGCCATTCCCGGGAACGTGGATTGCACCAGCGGGGTGCGATGCCGGTTTGGCCGAAACGCCGTAACCCTACCGGGCCACAAAAAGGAAGCGCCAAACGCGCCTCCGCAGACATATGAGGAGCCACCTATGGCCAAGTCTGATCACAAGCGGCATTCCGCCAAGCACAAGATTGACCGCCGTCTCGGCGTGAATCTCTGGGGCCGCCCGAAATCACCCGTAAACAGCCGTGAATACGGCCCCGGCCAGCATGGTCAGCGCCGCAAGAAGCCTACCGACTTCGGTGTGCAGCTGATGGCCAAGCAAAAGCTGAAGGGCTATTACGGCAATATCGGCGAAAAGCAGTTCAAGAAATACTACAAGAAGGCCGCCAGCGCGAAGGGCGACACAGGTCAGAACCTGGTCGGTATCCTCGAGACGCGCCTGGACGCCGTTCTTTACCGGTCAAAGATGGTGCCGACCGTCTTTGCCGCCCGTCAGGTGATCAACCATGGTCATGTCCTGCTGAATGGCAAGCGCTGCAACATCTCCTCCGTGCTTCTTCGTCCAGGTGATGAAATCGCGCTGAAGGAAAAGGCCAAGAACATTCCTGCTGTCCTCGAGGCCATTGCTTCGGTTGAGCGTGATGTTCCCGAATATGTTGAGGCTGACCACAACAAGTTCACCGCGAAGTTTGTTCGCGTGCCCGGCCTCGATGAGGTTCCCTATCCGGTACAGATGGAACCCAACCTGGTCGTCGAATATTATTCGCGTTAACAGCGGTTCCGGCGTGTGGCATTGACCGACGCGCCAACCTGCCAAATCAGAATGAACGGGGCGGGCCATGTGGTCCGCCCCTTTTTTGTGCTGATATTGTTCCGGTATCGAACAGTCGGGTGGCTGTCGGCTGTGGATTTTTGCATGGCGCCATGCGGTAATTTTGCGCTATCCCTGACGGGGCGGCGCGTGGCCTCGGACCAGGGGGCTGGCTGGACATCCTGTGCCGACGGGACAAGACCATGACGACCAATGATGACGACATCGAAGAATTGCCGGTGCCCTCGAGTGATGGCTGGCCCGAGCGTTATTTCGCGGTGATCTTCACCAACCAGCGCACCATGTCGGATGATGGGATGTACAGCCTGACCTCGGAGCGGATGGTCGAGCTGGCGCAACAGCAGCCGGGTTTTCTGGGCGTTGAGTCGGTTCGCGGTGAGGATGGGATCGGGATCACCGTGTCATATTGGCGTGACCGCGCCGCGATCCGCAACTGGCGGGTCAATGTCGAGCATCTCGCCGCGCAGCAGATGGGACGCCAGGAATTTTACAGCTGGTATCACCTTCGCGTCGCCGAGGTGGTGACCCACCGCAGCTATGACGCCGGCGACATGGTGGCCGGCGACTAGCAAAGCAGGCGTCTGGTGTCAGGCGGATGGCTTGGCGTCGACGCCGCGGGTCTGCAACATTTCAGTCAGCTCGCCAGTCTCATACATTTCACGGATGATGTCACAGCCACCGACAAATTCACCTTTCACATAAAGCTGTGGAATCGTTGGCCAGTCGGAAAACGACTTGATGCCCTCGCGGATGCTGTCATCCTCGAGAACATTGATGCCGCGGAACGGCACGCCAAGATGCGTCAGCACGCCAACCACGGCTGCCGAGAAGCCACATTGCGGGAACACCGGGGTCCCTTTCATGTAAAGAACAACATCATCGCCGCCGATATCGGCCTGGATACGGTCGCGGGTTGCGTCATCAAGCATGATCATTTCTCCAGCTGGGGGACGGGCTGATCGCCACGGTCCGGAATTCAGTTGTTTGTCGGTGCCGATGTCTGTAGCGCCAGCGCATGCAATTCGCCGCCCATGCGGCCGCCAAGCGCCTTATAGACCATCTGGTGCTGTTGCACCCGGCTTTTGCCGGCAAATGCCTGCGCGACCACGCGGCAGGCATAATGGTCACCATCACCACGTAGATCTTCGATCACGACTTCCGCGTCAGGGAAGGCGTCCTTGATCAGTTTTTCGATTTCGGATGCCTGCATCGGCATGAGGCATTGTCCTCCTGTTCGGGTGGCGTCATCCGCCCTTCATAAGGTCGGGAATTGTCGCCTCGACCAGATTGTTCAGGTCTTCTACAGATATGGCACCCTCTTCGCCGAATTGCAATTCAGCTCCATCACGGGTGCTGCCTATGGCCGCAGCCGCCACGCCGGCTGCCACCGCCGCCGCCATCAGGGCCTGCGGCTCGCTGGTGGCGACGACATAGCGCGCCTGGTCCTCACCAAAGGCCCATCCATGCCGATTGCCGCCTGCGGGAAGGTTGATCTGTGCGCCAATCTGGCCGGCAATGCACATCTCAGCAACGCTTACGGCAAGGCCGCCATCGCTGATATCATGCGCCGCCGTGATCAGACCGCTGGCAATCTGCTGCTGGACAAACAGGCCGTTACGACGTTCCGCTGCGAGATCGACAGGTGGCGGGGCCGCCTTGGGATTGTCTGCCAGATTGCGGGCATACAGCGAGACACCAAGCCAGCCGTCATTGGTTTCATCCGTCTGTCCGACAACAATCAGGGTCAGGTCGGTGGCGGCCGGCGCCATGCCAACGGCGGTGCCGACATCCTCGATCGTGCCAACCATACCAATGACAGGGCAGGGAAGGATGGCGCTGCCGTCGGTCTCGTTATAGAGCGACACATTGCCTGATACGACGGGGGTGTCCAGCGCGCGGGCAGCATCGCCCATGCCGATGACCGACTGCGCCACCTGGGCCATGATCTCGGGCCGCTCAGGGTTGCCAAAATTCAGATTGTTGGTGATCGCGAGGCCGCGCGCGCCAATTGCCGACAGGTTGCGCCACGCCTCGGCAACAGCCTGTGCGCCGCCGGTGTGCGGATCGGCCTCGACATAACGCGGTGTACAATCGGTGCTGGCAGCAAGGCCGCGACGCGAGCCATGAACTCTGACAAGACCGGCATCGCCGCCGGGGGTCGCGATCGTATCCGCCATCACCTGGCTGTCATATTGCTCGTAGATCCAGCGCCTGCTGGCAAGATCGACGCCGCCAAGCAGGACCTTCAGGACCTCGGTGATCGACCTGTCATCACTTATGTCGGCGCTGGCCAGAACCGGTCTTGGTGTCACATCTGCCTGCGGGCGGTCATATTCCGGCGCATCATCGACAAGCGGTGCCAGCGGGATGTCGCAGGCAATCTCGCCATCCTTCAGCAGAACAAGCCTGCCAGTCTCGGTCACCTTGCCAATTGGCATGAAATCGAGGTCCCATTTCTCGAAAATCTGCCGTGCCGTGTCGGTGGCGTCAGGTTTCAGGACCATCAGCATCCGTTCCTGGCTTTCCGACAGCATCAATTCATAAGCGCTCATCCCGTCTTCGCGGGCCGGCACCAGATCGAGGTCCATCTCCATGCCAAGTCCGCCCTTGGACGCCATCTCGACCGAAGAGGAGGTCAGCCCGGCCGCCCCCATATCCTGAATGGAAAGCACCGAATCCGATGCCATCAATTCAAGACAGGCCTCCATCAGCAGCTTGCCGGTGAACGGGTCGCCGACCTGCACTGTCGGGCGTTTGGATTCGGTCTCGTCTGAAAATTCGGCGGATGCCATGGTGGCGCCATGAATGCCGTCACGGCCGGTCTTGGCACCGACATAGATCACCGGATTGCCCGGACCGGTCGCCGCCGACCGGAAGATCCGGTCGCTGTTGGCAAGGCCGATCGCCATGGCATTCACCAGGATGTTGCCATTGTAGGATGGATCGAAATTGACCTCACCACCGATGGTCGGGATGCCGATGCAGTTTCCATAGCCGCCGATGCCCGACACCACGCCAGACAGAAGGTGGCGTGTCTTTTCATGGTCAGCGGCGCCAAAGCGAAGCGCGTTCAACAGCGCCACCGGCCGCGCGCCCATCGTGAAGACGTCGCGCAGAATGCCGCCAACACCTGTCGCCGCGCCCTGATAGGGTTCGATGAAGGAGGGGTGGTTGTGGCTCTCGATCTTGAAGATGGCGGCCAGGCCGTCACCGATATCAATGGCACCGGCATTCTCGCCCGGCCCCTGGATGACCTGTGGCCCCTCGGTAGGCAGCGTCATCAACCATTTTTTCGAGGATTTGTAGGAACAATGTTCGGACCACATCGCCGAGAAAATGCCCAGCTCGCACAGGTTTGGCGTACGGCCCAACCGTTTCAGGATAAGATCCCATTCCGCCTGTGACAGCCCCATTGAGGCGGCATTCTCAAAGGTCATGGCGGGGTCTTGGTGTGGCGCGCTCACGATATCGCTCATGACATCACTCATGATACAAGGGCCTCCAGGCAGGCGGTCAGCATGGTGGCGCCGTCGGCGCTGCCAAGCTCGGCTGAAATGGCGCGTTCGGGATGTGGCATCATCCCCATGACGCGGCCATTCGCCGACACGATGCCGGCAATGTCGCGGGCGGCGCCATTCGGGTTGGCGGGACCAAAAATGTCACTGTCGGCATATCGAAAGGCGATCTGGCCATTATCTTCCAGTTTCTGCAAATCTTCGTCGCTGGCGAAATAATTGCCCTCGTTATGCGCCACTGGAATGGTCAGCCTGTCACCCGGTGCAAGGCCGGCGGTGAAGGGTGATTCAATGCCGCCGACAACCTCGATACAGGTGTTCCGGCAGACATATTTGAGACCGGCATTTTCGACCAGAACACCCGGAAGAAGACCTGATTCAAGCAATACCTGAAAGCCGTTACACACCCCCATCACAGCACCGCCGCGGGCCGCATGGTCAAGAACCGCCTCCATGATCGGCGACCGCGCCGCCAAGGCGCCACAGCGCAGATAGTCACCATAGGAAAATCCGCCGGGGATGATTGCCAGATCGACCGGATCGAGACTTGTTTCCTTGTGCCAGACAAGGGCTGGCCGGCGCCCGGCCAGCTTTTCGACAGCCACCATCATGTCACGGTCGCAGTTTGATCCCGGAAAGACGATGATGGCGACGCGAAGCGCGCTCAGGCTCATCCTTCATTCTCCTCGGCAATCTCGATCTCGTAATCCTCGATCACGGTGTTCGCAAGCAGGGTCTCGCACATGCGGGCGACACGCTGTTCCGCCCGTGCCGGGTCGGTCTCGTCGATATCGAGGGAAATTCGCTTGCCGACCCGGACCTCGCCGACTTCCTGGAATCCAAGATCGGTGAGCGAGCGTCCAATGGCGCGTCCCTGCGGGTCAAGAACGCCCTCTTTCAGCGAGATGTTGACGATTACCTGCATGGATCTGTCCTTTGCATCGGTGCGGTAAGGCAGGCGATCAGGTTGCCTGCGGTATGGTCACGCCAAGGCGGCGCGCGATTTCCTCATAGGCTTCGGTCAGGCCGCCAAGGTCGCGGCGGAACCTGTCCTTGTCCATTTTTTCGTCGGTGCCAACCTGCCAGAGGCGGCAATTATCAGGGCTGATTTCGTCGGCAAGCATCACGCCGCCGCTGCCATCGGCTGGCCGGCCGAATTCAAGCTTGAAGTCGATCAGTCTTACATCGATGGCGGCGAAGATATCGGTCAGCAGACTGTTGATGCGGCGCGTCTCGGCAACCATCACATCAAACTCCTCGGCAGTGGCCCAGCCGAAGGTCAGAATATGCTCGCGCGCGATGATGGGGTCACCAAGCGCATCATCCTTCAGACAGAACTCAATCAGCGTCGACGGCATGTCATCGCCTTCTGTCAGCCCGAGGCGCGGGCAGATGGACCCGGCGGCGACATTGCGGACAACCACCTCGACCGGAATGATCTCCAGCGCGCGGATCAGCTGTTCCCGGTGAGTCAGGCGCTCGATGAAGTGGGTGCTCACACCGGCATCGGCAAGCCGGTTCATGATATGCTCGCTGATGAAATTGTTCAGCACACCCTTGCCGGTAATGACGTCCTTTTTCTGGGCGTTGAAGGCGGTGGCGTCATCCTTGAAATATTGCACAAGGGTGCCGGCATCAGGGCCCGGATAGATAATCTTGGCCTTGCCTTCATAAAGTGGCTGTCTGTCACTCATCACGCGTCACCATCGAAAACACGGGCGAAGATCGTATCGACATGCCGGAAATGCTGGTCGAGGTCGAACAGCGAGTCGACATCCGCCGCGCTCAGCGCCGCCTTCACATCCGGGTCGGCCTTCAGCCTGTCGCGGTAGCTGCCGCCATCCTTCCAGGTGGCCATGGCGTTGCGCTGCACCATCACATAGGCATCCTCGCGGCTGACGCCTTTCTGTGTCAGTGCCAGCATCACCTGCTGCGAATGGACAAGGCCGCCAAGCTGGTCAAGATTGGCCTGCATGGAATCGGTGTAGACAACAAGTTTCTCGACAACGCTGGCAAGCCGCTGCAACGCGAAATCAAGGGCGATGGTGGCATCGGGCCCGAACACCCGTTCAACCGAGGAATGCGAGATATCGCGCTCGTGCCACAGAACGACATTTTCAAGTGCCGGTGTGACGGCGGCACGAACGATTCGGGCCAGCCCGGTCAGGTTTTCAGTCAGCACCGGGTTGCGCTTGTGCGGCATCGCCGACGAGCCTTTCTGGCCAGCGGAGAAGAATTCCTCAGCCTCGCGAAGCTCGGTACGCTGAAGATGTCTGATCTCGGTGGCAAGCCGTTCAACCGAACTTGCGATGACACCAAGAACGGCAAAGAACATCGCGTGACGGTCACGCGGGATCACCTGCGTTGAAACCGGCTCGGGCGTCAGGCCCAGCTTTCTGGCAACATGGCCTTCAACCGCCGGATCAATATGCGCGAAGGTGCCGACCGCGCCGGAAATGGCACAGGTGGCGATTTCGGCCCGCGCCGCCTCAAGCCGCTGGCGACAGCGGGTGAATTCGGCAAAGAAGGTCGCAAGCTTCAGGCCGAAGGTCGTTGGTTCGGCATGAATTCCATGGCTGCGGCCAATCGTCGGCGTGTAGCGATGTTCCTCGGCGCGTGTGCGAAGCGCCGCCAGAAGCCGGTCCATGCCTTCAAGCAGCAGATCGCTGGCACGGGTCATCTGCACGGCGAGGGTGGTGTCGAGAACGTCGGACGACGTCATGCCCTGATGCACAAATCTGGCTTCCTCGCCGACATGCTCGGCCAGGCTGGTCAGGAACGCGATAACGTCATGTTTGGTTTCGCGCTCAATTTCATTGATTCGGTCGATATCGAAACCGCCCCGGTCCCAGACAGCCTTTGCCGCTTCCTGCGGGATCATGCCAAGCTCCGCCATCGCGTCACAGGCATGAGCCTCAATTTCGTACCATATTTGAAACTTACTCTGTTCGGACCAGATGGAGGTCATTTCCGGTCGCGAATATCGGGGAATCATCGGGGTGTTTTCCTTTGCCACTGCCAGCGCCGTGGTTGTAGCATCAGGATTGTGAAAATACCAGTGGGTAACCCGCCGCAAAGGGTCGCTGCTGTCCTGTCAATCTGATCCGCGAGGAACCTTGAAGCGATGTTCATTCGACGGCTTGTCGTCAATGCCCTGTTGATGGCCGCCCGCAACCCGGCGGTGCAGAAGAAAGCTGGCGAGGCTGCCGGCAAGGCGCTTGAGCAGGCGCGCCCGAATCTGATGAAAGCCAGCCGTCGGGCTGGCCAGTTGACGCGCAAGGCGCGCGACAAGATCACCGATATCACCGACCCGAAATAGGTCCGGGTCGCACGGCCTAGAGAAGGCCGAGGCTCTTGAAGCTCACCACCTCGCGACCGGCGACGACAAGATGGTCATGAAGCGTGACCGTCACCAGCGCCAGCGCCGCACGAAGTTCAGCCGTCATGTCGATGTCGGCCCGCGAAGGCTCGGTCTCGCCGCTTGGATGATTGTGAACGAGTATTACCGCCTTGGCGTGATGGCGCAGGGCGGCGGCGACAACCTCGCGGACATAGACAGGCGTCTGGTCGATCGTGCCACTGGACAGCCGTTCCTCGGCGATCAACCGGTTGCGGTTGTCGAGACACAGCATCATGAAATGTTCAATCGGTTCATGCGACAGCCTGGCGATGCAATAATGCTGCACCTCGCTCCAGCTTGCCAGAACATGCCGGTTGTGAATGTCCGAATGGCTCAGATGAAGCCCTGCCGCCTCTACAATCTTCAATGCCGATACCGAGGCGCGCCCCATGCCGCGATGATCCTGAAGCGCCTTTGTCGGCGCGCGCAACACCGCCGAAAGCGATCCGAAGCTGGCCATCAGATCCTTGGCCAGTGGCTTGGTGTCGGCGCGCGGGTTGCCGGCATAAAGAAGCATCTCGAGCAATTCCAGCTCGCTGAAGGCGGCGGCACCCTTGTCGAGAAGCTTGGCCCGCATGCGGGCCCGATGTCCGGCCTGATGTCCTGCCTGATCCCTGGCCTGATCCCCGGCCTGATCCCCGGCCTGATCCCCGGCGGTTTCATGGCGGATGACTGGCTTCATATCCGGTATATCGGGTGGGTTGGACATACCCACAGGGATAATCCATTTCAGCTAAATAAAGCGTTAAGAGGCAGCCGACTTGATGAAGATTGGTCGTTGTGACGTCTGGCGATCTAGATATAGGGCGGGGCGGCAAAGCCGGCCGGGGACAGGGTGAAGATCTCTGGATCACCGTCGGTAATGCCGATGGAATGCTCGAACTGCGCCGACAGTGATCTGTCACGGGTCACGGCTGTCCAGCCGTCACCGAGGATTTTCGTCTCGGCGCGCCCGGCATTGATCATCGGCTCGATGGTGAAGATCATGCCCGGTTCAAGCGTCATGCCGGCGCCGGGGGTGCCGAAATGCAGCACTGTCGGGGCACAGTGGAAGGTTTGGCCAAGACCATGGCCGGTAAAGTCGCGCACAACAGAGAATCGTTGTGCCTCGGCATGGCTCTGGATGGCGTGGCCAATATCACCAAGCGTGTTGCCCGGCTTTGCGACCTCGATGCCGCGCATCAGACATTCATAGGTTACCGAGGTCAGCAGCCGCGCCTTGACCGATGGCTCGCCGACGAAATACATCCGTGATGTGTCACCATACCAGCCGTCAAGAATGACCGTGACATCAATGTTCAGAATGTCGCCGTTGCGGATGGTCTTTGGCCCTGGGATGCCGTGACAGACGACATGGTTTAGCGAAATGCAGGTCGCCTTTGGAAACCCCTTGTAGTTCAGCGGCGCGGGAACCGCGTCATGCGCGCTGATATAGTCATGGCAGAGGCGGTCCAGCTCCTCGGTGGAGATGCCGGGCTGAACGTGCTGTGTGATCATGTCGAGAACTGACGCTGCCAGCTTGCCGGCGGCGCGCATGCCGGCGAAGCCGGTTTCATCATGGAGGATGACAGGGTCGGTGCGCATGGCTGCCTTGCCTTTGCTTGGGACGTTGCGCGCCTACAAGTAATCACAAATCGCCAGCTTGCCAAGCCATTTAGGGCAGGCCATTCAGGTCAGACCTTTCGGGCCGGGTTATTTCATGTTGTCCCATGCTGATCACAGCCGCCACTTGATCGGCGCCGGAAAGACGCTATTTCGGGGGAAGATATTTTCCAGGACTTTTCAGAGGTAACAGGCATGGCCAACCCGACAGCCGCGATAATCGTGATTGGTGACGAAATCCTGTCCGGCCGCACCAAGGACAAGAATATCGGGTGGCTGGCCGAACAACTCAGCTCGCAGGGCATCATGCTTCGTGAAGCGCGGGTCATTCCGGATGTTCGCGAGGTGATCATCGACACGGTGCAACTTCTGTCAGCGGCGCATGATCTTGTTTTTACCAGTGGCGGGATCGGGCCGACGCATGACGACATCACCACCGAATGCATCGCCGCCGCCTTTGGCCGGAAGGTGATCCGTCATCCCGAGGCCGAGGCGCGACTGCTTGCGCATTACGAGAACACGGATATCGAGTTCAACGTCGCGCGCCAGAAAATGGCCGACATTCCTGAAGGCGCTGCCCTGATCGACAACCCGCTCAGCGCCGCGCCGGGATATATCCTCGGCAATGTGCATGTCTTCGCCGGTGTTCCATCCATCCTGCAGGCGATGTTCGAGGGCCTGCGTGACCAGCTTCCCGGCGGTGTCGCCATGACCCGCCTGACAGTGCAGTGCGGCATTGGCGAGGGCACGATCGCGACAATCATGGAGAATGTTCAGGCTGCCCATGAAGGTGTCAGCATTGGCAGCTATCCCTGGTTCAAGCCTGGTCAGTTCGGCACCGCCGCCGTGGTCAGCGGCCTTGATCCGCAGGTCACCATGGCGGCGGCCGAAGCTCTTGCCGCCGGTGTGCGCGGCCTTGGCGCTGCCGCCAATATCATGCCGCTTGGTGAGGATGGCAGCGTTTAATCCTGCCGCCGCCGGAAGCCGGGCACCGATCCGCGCCGTTTGCGCTTATGCTCCGGGGTGATGGCCTTGTCATTCGTTTGACCGCCTTGCCAGGGCGAAACGGTGTCATCCGCGTTCCTGTCGTCGTCAGTTGGATCTGCATCGGAGACGACAACGCGTGACCGCAGCGGGTCATTGGCACGCCGCCGGTATCTGTATTTGGCCTCCTGCCGGATTTCGGTGAAGGAAATCGGGCGGCCATCCCAGCGATCGGGAGGGTTGTCGTTGACGCCAAACAGGGGCACATCTGCCCGTTTGAAAAACGGGATCAGCACCATGCCCGCCACAAATCCACCAATATGCGCGAAATAGGCGACACCGCCATCATCACCGCTGAGCGCGGTGGGAACGGCGATGAACTGGCCGCCAATCCATACGCCGAGAACCAGCCAGGCCGGCAGGTTGATGAACCGTATGAAGATCAGAATCAGCAGAAAGGTGCGGATGGCGGCACGTGGATGCAGGATCAGATAGGCACCCAGAATGCCGGCGATTCCGCCCGAGGCGCCAACCATGGGCACCCGCGAGGCCGGACCAATCATGAATTGGGCCAGCGCCGCCGCGGCGCCGCACAACAGATAAAAGACGACAAAGCGAACAGGCCCCATCGAATCCTCGACATTGTCGCCGAAGATCCAGAGATAGAGCATGTTGCCGCCGATATGCATCCACCCGCCATGAAGGAACATGGCAGAAATCATTGTGGCCCAGGCCGGGAGAATGGCGATTTCAGGCGGCAATGGTGCCGCGCCGCTGGCATTGGCGGGTATGAAGCCATATTGGAAGAAGGCCAGCCTTTCGGCCTGTGGCGGCAATGATTGCTGCCACATGAAAACCAGAACGCAGGCGGCAATGATCATCCAGGCGACCCAGGGGGTGCGCCGCGATGGATTGTCATCGAACAGGGGAATAAAGAACATATGCTGTTTTCCTTCTTCTCTGTGTTCGTTGTTGTCATGACAGGACTCGACCGCAAGCACCCTGATGCGCTAGCTTTCAAATAGGGTGTTGGCCACCAATCCGCCACTTTTGCATGGAATGGTAACCTCATGAAAATGTCATTCAGACCTCATCAGTTGCTCCCCCGCGGTCTTTTCTGGCTGTTCGTGATGTCATTGCTCATGCCGCATATGGCCGCCGCGCGCACGACGCTGCAGGTCGGCAATGGTGTGGAGTTGTCCTTCGCCGCTGGCGACATTGATATCAAAAGCGGATCAGGTGAACTCTTCGGCGTTGAAATCCACGAAGACGGAATGGTCGCGCTGACGGCCGATTATCTGAAGATCGATGCCGATGGCACCATGGGTGGCCCGGACTGGTACATCAGGACGCTGTTGATAAAGAACGCGCTGATGCCAGATGGCGGCCTGTTCATAAACCAGATTGAAGCGCAGGACATTTTCGCCGGCGCGTTTCGCGGTGACACGGTGCCGGGCGATCCCGCGACTGTTACCGAGCAGAGCTTTATCAAGATGACCAATCTCAGCGTTGAAGCTGAAAAGGCACTTGTTTCGGTGGATGAGATCAGCAGCCTGCCGATCCGTCTTGCCGAATCCAGTTCCGGGACCCCGGTCGTGGCCAAGAGCGGGATGGCGATCAAGGGGATGACGGTGATGCCGCTCGAACAATCCCCCGGCAACGATCCGCTGATCGACAAGCTTGCCGAGCGCGGGATAAACTCTGTCGAGCTTGATCTCATCATCCTCAGCACGATTGATGTGGCGGAGACGGGGATGCATGTCGGCTATGAAGTCATATCCGACATCCGTGACCTGGCAGCGATTGAGTTTTCTGTCCGTTTTGTCATCGATGATGATGTCTATGAGCGCCTGTTGCCACTTCTTGCCGCGCCAGAGGATAATGGCATGGCAATGCTCGGGCTGTCAGGCGCGATCGCTGTTGAGAGTGGCCGTCTGGTGGTTGACGACACCGGACTTGGCGATATCGCCTTTGCGGTCGCGGCGGCGGAGGAGGGTGTCAGCGAGGCCGAGTTTCGCAGCATGGCCCGCATGTCGGCGGCGGCCGGTGTTGGTGCCACGTTTCCTGAGAATGTCGCCTGGCTGCTGCCACCGATCGAAGCCATGTTGCAGCGGGGCGGCAGGCTGACAGCCCTGGCTTCACCGGATGCGCCGGTCCCGCTGTCGAGCGTCATCGGCTTTGCGATGTTTCCTGATCTTGCGATCGACCAGCTTGGGATCGCCCTGAACCATCAGCCCTGAACCATCAGCCCTGAACTGGCTTTTGGATGATGGTGCGAGCGGGGGGACTCGAACCCCCACGACCAAAGGCCTCTGGATTTTAAGTCCAGTGCGTCTACCAATTCCGCCACGCTCGCACGCTGGCGCTAGCAGTACCATAGAGATGGGGTCCATGCCTACCAAGCTTGATGTGAATGTGCCGCGGTGAAGATTGCCGCCGGATGCCGGGCCAGGCAATGAAGTGTGACTTGCATATGGCCACGAAATGGCTGACGATTCGCCACGCAAGACCATGGAGGCACCAATGCAAAAGCTGACATGCGAGGAATGTGGTACCCAGTTCAACTGCGGGGCGCCACCGGGCAAGGACCATTGCTGGTGCATGGCATTGCCCAATCTGCGCGAAAACTTTGACCTTGCCGGCAAATGCGTGTGTCCTGACTGTATGACAATGGGCAAGGCCAAGGCCATGATCAGGGCCCGCAAGGAACGTCGTCGGCAGCGCCGCGAGACGGCTGTCAGAATAAGTCGCTGAATTCCACATCTCAGCATTTTGGCCAATAGTTAAATTTTGGTATATTAGGTCCCACTTATTTTTAGTGGAGAGGCCAGATGGCGCAGAGCCGCAATATGAAGATTCGCGATCTCAGAAAGCGTGGCAAGTCGAAGCTTGTGCGTGTGAATGATCAGCTGAATTCGATTGCATGGGAAATTTTCGAGCGGAATTCGTCGTTGAATGACGTCAACGCAACGCGCGCGGTGGCTGTGCTTGATGACGCACTCAGCCTGATCCAGCGCGCTGGTGCGCTTCTCAATTCGGTTCATGTAGAGGATGATCCGAACACGGCCGGCGACCCCAACCCCCAGGGTTTTGTTGGCAGTCGTGGTGAGAAGCCCGAGGCCGGCAAGGGCAAGGCGACGCTGTCGCGGTCGGTCAGCAGCGTTAACTGATCCGCCTGTGCAGATCAGCTGTCTCCGCCAAGAAGCCGAAATTTCTTCAAGAACATTTCCGTTGCCTGGTCCGGCGGCACCGGCCGCAAGCGCATGGTGGTGGGCGTGGCGCGCGGGCGATGCAGGATCTTGGCAGCTTCGTCCTCGCTGAAGCCGGCAAGCTGCGTTGCTTCCAGCCAGGCGGCCATCCGGTCGGCACGTTTGATGGCGCGGATTACCGGATCCGGCAGGGTTGCTGGCAGGCCGAATCGGATATGGATTGCTGCCGACAGGCGCTCTTCAATGTCACGGTAAATGCCGCCAAGCGCATATTTGAACGGTGTGATCATGTCACCAATGACATATTCCGGTGCGTCGTGAAGAAGCGCGGCAAGTCGCCATCGGCGATCGAGTTTCGGTGCGTTGCGCAACACAAGGCGCTCAACAACAACCGAATGCTGTGCGACCGACAATGGGCAGGTTCCTTTGGTCTGCCCGTTCCATCTGCTGACTCGCGCCAGCCCATGAGCGATATCGGTGATCTCGATGTCAATTGGTGAAGGATCAAGCAGGTCCAGACGTCGGCCGCTCAGCATACGTTGCCAGGCGCGGTCTGGTTGCCGGGATGGCCGGGTTGGACGCCGCCGCGGCGCGCCCGGCGATTTCATTGTTGTCGACGGTGTTGGCATGCCAGCATCCTGCCCTATACATGAGGAGGGCTTCAAGTGCCGGAGATGACATGAACTTGCCTTTTATTCATGGTGATGTATTGATCTGGCGCGGCGCGGCCACAGGCAGGGAAACGGAACAGGCGGTTGATGGACTTTTTTGAAACACGCGAGCGATATCGCCGGCGCGAGATGCGGAGCTATATTTCGCTTCTTCTCCGGGTTCTGGTCGTCGGCGGCGTATTGTGGCTTGGTTGGCTGTGGGGACATGCCGAAACCGGCAGCCTTCGCGCCGAGGCGGAGCGCACGCTGTATGAGAACAACCAGCAGATCACCGAACTCAGCACCGAGGTGCAGCGTCTGGAAATGGAGCTTGCCGAGGCCCGCGCGAAGAACAAGGTCGATGAGCTTGCGCAGGACAATGACGCTGAACTCAAGGCGCTGGTGACAAAGAAGATCGCACGCGGAGTCGCGCCCTCCCAGATCATTCATGCCATCCAGAAGCTCGGACGCCCTTCCAATTGTCGGCAACTGGACACCCAGAACATCGCTGTCGCAACGCCGCTATATGGGGGGCCGGAATCGAAGGCCACACTGTTTGATGGCGGTCTCAATCTGCATGTCGAGGGCGAGGCCGACCGCAAATCATCGCGTGAGGTGCCAAGCTTTGACCGCAAGATGCCGCTGACCGTCAGGATGGCGTTCCTCAACGGTCAGAAGGTGTCACAAGGCACCCTGCCGTTCCAGACCATGATCCCGGCCGAAGATTGGGTGCTGCTCCTGGATTTTGCGGATTCAAGCCTTCATGGCTATGTCACGGTAACCATTTCCAGCTGTACGCAACGCTGATTTGACGCGGTGATCAACTCTGCCCCGGACGCGTTGCCTGGAAGATATCGGTGCTGCGGCCATAATCGCGATAGCCAAGCCGGCTGATCGGGATGAACTTCTCATATCTGACCAGCCCGTCCTCGACAACCTCGTCATCAATGTAGATTCCGGTGACCGTGCCGATCACCAGGATATAGCCGTTGCCGGTTGCGTTGCGGGGCAGGTTGACTGTCTGGAAATGTGTGCATTCCAGCGCCGCCGGCACACCGCTGGCCCGCGGCACCGCCACCGTCTGCGACGGGACCATTTCCAGCCCGGCATGGTCAAACTCACTCTCGCCATAAGGATAGCTTCCCGACGAGATGTTCATCGCGTCAAACTGTGTCTGGCTGACAATATTCACCACGAATTCGCCCGTTTCCCCGATGTTGCGAAGACTGTCCTTGATGTGAGTCTCATCATCGGACTGCACCGAGAACATGACCATCGCCGGGTCATCGGAAATGGCGTTGAAAAAACTGTATGGGGCCAGATTGAAGCTGCCATCCGCCCCTTTCGAGGCGATCCAGCCAATCGGGCGTGGCGAGACAATGGCCTTGAGTGGATTGTGGGACAATCCGGCATCCTTGTGCCGCATCGGGGCGAAAAACATGATGATGATCCTGAGACAGTTTGGTGTGGACGCTCCGGTGTGCCGGGGTGGGATATCGATTGCGGTCCGCTGTTGGAAGTTGACCTGCGGCTGACTATATACCGCATGATGACAGCAGTCACGTTGCGCGGAGTGGCGCATCGCAGCAGAAAACGGATACTCTCATGATTGAACTTCATTACGCCCCGACCCCGAACGGGCACAAAATCTCCATCGCGCTGGAAGAAATGGCGCTTCCCTATGAGGTGCATCGTGTTGATATCGGCAAGGGGGACCAGTTCAAGCCTGAATTTCTTGCCTTCAGCCCCAATAACCGCATCCCGGCCATTATCGATCATGACGGTCCCGACGGGGAATCGACCGGCATTTTCGAATCTGGCGCCATCCTGATCTATCTGGCGGAAAAGACCGGTATGCTGCTGCCGACTGGTGGCGCGGCGCGCAAGACTGTCATGGAATGGCTGATGTGGCAGATGGGCGGGTTTGGCCCGATGCTTGGTCAGGCGCATCATTTCAATTTCTACGCGAAGGACAAAATCGACTACGCCATGGAGCGTTACAGCAGCGAGGCGAATCGTCTCTATGGTGTTCTGGATCGTCGCCTTGAAGGGCGTGAGTATGTGGCGGATGCGTTTTCGATCGCCGACATCGCCATCTTCCCCTGGACGCGCACCTATGAGCGCCAGAATGTGGACATCGAGGATTATCCAAATGTGGCCCGCTGGCGCCGGACAATGTTTCAGCGCCCTGCGGTACAGCGCGGCATGAAGGTTGGCGCCGAATGGCGGTCCGAACTTCGTGACCTGTCACCCGAAGAGTGGAGCCGACTCTTCGGAGTCAAATAAAGACTGACGGCAGCCTGGTACGCGCCTGGCCAAAGCCGTCAGGATGGTTGTGTCTCGCCCCCGAAACGCAGTGTGCAGGCGCCGGTGAAAACCTGTGTTACCAGCGATTCCTTGCACAGATGCCAGCGTTTTTTTGGCCCGCCGGTTTCGGCGTTCCAGATTGTCGCCAGCGCGAGAACTGTCAGCAGCGCGATCAGAATCCATCCATTCCGGCTCATGCCATTGTCCCCTGTGTTACCGTCGCCTCAGTCTTGCCATCGTCACCACCCTACCATTGTGTGATGTGGTCGATCATGTCGTCCTCATCGACAGAATCCTCAGGGAAAACACGTCCTGCCACGGTGGCCCCGGCACACCGCGCGGCCTCAGGGTCGCCGCAGACAAGCGGATGCCATGATGGCAGGTCACCACCCTCGGAAACGATGCGATAGGCGCAGCTTGCCGGCATCCAGGTGAGGGTATCAAGGGTCTTTGGGCTGAGCGTGATACAATCCGGTACATGGTGTTGGCGGTTCGCATAGTCTGTGCAGGTGGCGTTGCCACAATCCAGCAGACGACAGGCGACATCGGTGTAGTGGACCTCGCCCGTATCGACATCCTCGATCTTCAGGACACAGCATTTGCCACATCTGTCGCAGAGTGATTCCCATTCCGCGGACGTCATTTCAGAGAGTGGTTTGCTTTTCCAGAAGGGGAGTTGCGACAAAGTATGGCCCTGAATTCAGTTTCCAGATCTTGAAGATAAGCGCGGCTGACGGGCACGGCAAGATGGTCGTCAGACAACAGCAACTGCACAACCATACCATTCTGCTTGCGAAAAAAATATTCACAGCCAAGAAGGTAGAATTCCCACATTCTCACGAAACGCGCATCATACAGGGCCAGAACCCTGTCGCGGTTCGCCAGGAAGCGATGGCGCCAGTGTCGCAGCGTATTGGCGTAATGCTCGCGCATCACCTCAAGATCCAGCAATTTCCAGCCACGGCATTCGGTGGCGCGGACCAGCTGCTCGATTGAAGGCAAATATCCGCCCGGGAAGATATAGCGTGTCAGCCACCGGTTCACCGGCGCGGCGCGGCGATGAACCGCGATGGTGTGGACCAGTGCGACACCACCTGGCGCCAGAAGATCGGCGACGCGGTCGAAATAGGTGGCATAATTATGCGGCCCGACATGTTCCAGCATGCCAATTGACACAATCCTGTCAAAACTGCCTGTCTGGTGGCGGTAATCCAGAAGCTGAAAATCCAGCAAGCCCGCCATGCCGGACTCGGTTGCCGCCAGTCTGGCATGGGCAAGCTGTCGTTCGGACAGCGTGATTCCCCGCACGGTCACATCCCTGCGGCAGTTGGCAAGTGCCCGCGCAAGGCCGCCCCAGCCACAACCTATATCAAGCACCCTGTGCCCATCCTGAAGGTCGAGCTTGGCGGCGATACGCGCCAGCTTGGTGATCTGCGCTGTTTCCAGCGTGTCCTCGGCGGTATGGAAATAGGCGCAGGAATATTGCCGCCAGGGGTCGAGGAAGGTGTCGAACAGCTCGTCCGTCAGATCGTAATGATGTGCCACATTACGCCGCGCGCGTCCCGGCAGGTTCAGATGCCTGAAGACGGCAAGGATGTTGCCAAGGCCCAGCGTCAGCCGCCCGGCCCAATGCCGCCGCCAGCTGTCCGCATTGGTCATTATCAGGTTCATCAAAGCTTCGACACCGGTGTCGCCGGGTGTCAGGCGGCCATCCATATAGGCCTCGCCGAATTCCAGGTCAGGCTGTGTCACAAGACGACGCAGTGTTCGCGTGTCATGTATCGTGATTTCGGCCACCGGGCCGCTGTCAGGCGTGCCAAGCTGCGCCTTCCTGCCGCTTGGCGTGGTGATGGTCAATTGCCCGGACTGGATGAACTGTCGCAGGACAGTCAGAACGAATCTCTCAAGCATGGTGCGCACATATCGGTTTATTGCGGGTAAAACGCGCCTGAACTCTGATATATATCTTTCATACTCTTCGGCTTCCCAGATGTTATCGAAGCTGCCATCTTTCGCAAGATGTTGTTTATCCGAGAAATATTACCGGAATCTTAAATGTCGCCAGCCTCACCACATCGCGGTGCCAGTTACGACCTGCCGATGCCCAATGTCAGCTTTGATGCCGGCATCCCCTATGCTGGTGATTTTGAGGACGGTTATTATGGTGGCGAGGATGGGCTTGCCGAGGCGCGCCATGTCTTTCTGGATGGCAATGATCTGGCGGCCCGCTGTGCCGGCAATCATCATCTGACGATCGCCGAGACCGGGTTTGGGACCGGCTTGAACTGTCTTGCCGTGATGGCGCTGCTGGAGCGCTGCCCGACCCTGCAGCTTGACTACATCTCGGTTGAACAGTTTCCCATGACGCCTGATCAGATGCGGTCTTCGCATGGCGCCTTTCCCGAACTGGAACGGCATGCGGCGGCGCTAAGGCGGGCCATGCCGCCGCGGTGGCCGGGGTACCACATGGTGCCGCTATGTGATGGCAGACTGACGCTTCATCTGCATTATGGTGAGATTGGTGCGACCTTGCCGCAGCTCGATTTCCTGGCCGACGCATGGTTCCTGGACGGTTTCGCCCCCTCTCGCAACCCTGGCATGTGGTCACCGGACATTCTTGAGCACGTTGGCAGGCTTGCCAGGCCGGGCGGCACGCTGGCAAGCTTTACGGCGGCCGGGCATGTCAGGCGTGGTCTCGAGGCGGCCGGTTTCATCATCGCCCGCCGTCCGGGCTTTGGTCGCAAGCGTGAAATGATTACCGGTGTCCGTTCAGGTGATGACGTGGTGATTCCAAACCCGCCTCAACGGGTAGCGGTCATCGGTGGCGGCATCGCTGGTGCAAGTGTTGCCGCGGGACTGCGACGGCGCGGCTGCCAGCCGGTCATTCTGGATGCCGGCCCAACCGCTGGCAGTGGTGCGTCCGGCAACAGGATGGCCCTGCAGAGTCCCAAATTGACCGTTGATCATAATCCGATGAGCCAGCTGTCAGCCGCCTGTCTTTCCTGGGCGTCGCGCCTGTCTGATCTTGCGAATGCCACGGTTGGTGAAGGGGTGGTTGCGTTCGACGCACCGGCGCGTATGGCGGCGCGGCACGAGATTTTCAGAACCCAGCAATGGCCGCCCGATCTTCTCATGGCAGGTGCCGGTGGATATGAGATTCCCGGGGCCAGGGGCGGACCCGTCGATCAAGAGTCCGCCATCCATTACATGGCGGCGCGGGCGATCATGCCAGCCACCCTTCTGGCGTATCTTCTTGGTGGGTTGGATCCCCTGTATGACTTTGCGGTGGACAGGATTGCCGTCAGTGCCGATGGGCTGGATCTCCACGCCGGGGACGGGCGTCAGGTCAGCGCCGATGCCGCTGTTATCGCTGCCGGCGCCGATATGTCAGGCTTGCTGGCCGGACATGGCCATGACCTGCCATTTGAGACAACGCATGGCCTTGTCAGCCAGGTGCCAACCACTGACACCATGGCCAGGCTTGACAGGGGGATCAGCTTTGGCGGCTATCTGACACCGGCGCTTGACGGCAGGCATGATCTTGGTGCCACCTTCTGGCGTGACCGGCAGATGACGGTTGATGCTGCCAGCATCGCCGCTGGTCACAGCCATAATCTGGGACTTCTTGCCAGTACCCTTGGCGCGCCGTTTGGTGATGATCCGGCGATATTCGGCGCGCGGGTAAGCCGACGGGCAAGCCTGCCGGACAGGCGCCCCATTGCCGGGCAACTTTCCGGGCAACTTTCCGGGCGACTTGCTGACAGGCTATTCATTCTTGGCGGTCTTGGCGCGCGTGGATTCACCACGGCACCGCTTCTTGGCGATCTGCTGGCAGGTCAGATTCTTGGTCGGCCAGTGCCGCTGGCGAGGTCGCAATGGGGTGCCATACAGGCGGCGCGCTATGAAAAGGTGCCAGACTAGAGGCCCGCAAGGTCCCGCGCGTCTACCACCTCACCGTGATGGGTGCAGTCCTCGGCCAGCAGCGCAAGAAAGGCCGGGGCGATATCTGCCGGTTGCGGCAGGCTTGCCGGATCCTCGCCCGGGAAGGCTGAGGCCCGCATGGTTGTTGCCGTGCCGCCGGGATTCATCATGTTGATCCTGAGGTTTGTCTGTTCGCTTTCCCCGGCCCATGACCTGCCAAGCGCCTCAAGACCCGCCTTGGTTGCCGCATAGGGACCCCAGAATGGACGGCTGCCAACCGCGGCACCGGAAGTGACGAGAATGGCACGGCCGGCGGGGGCGGCACGGAGCAGTGGGTCGAAGGCGCGGATCATGTGCCATTGGCCTGTCAGATTGACGGCGACATTGTTATCCCAGTCTTCCGGGGTGACATGCCCAACCGGGGTCAGCGCCGTCAGGATGGCGGCATTGGCGACAAGTCCGTCGAGTCGTCCCCACCGTTCGGCGATGGCGGCGGCAAGTCGCGGCATGGCGGCCGTGTCCTTCATGTCCAGTTCGACGATGGTGGCGTGACCACCGCCTGCCTTTATTTCGTCATCCACTTCCTCAAGGGCGCCAATCGTTCGCCCGGTGATGATCATCTCGGCGCCGGCGCCGGCAGCGGCTATGGCGACAGCACGGCCAATGCCGCGTGTTGCGCCGGTGACCAGAACAAGCTTTCCGGACAGGTCAGGTGTGGTGATGGACATTATGTTCCGCTCCCGTGCGAGACCCGCTTGGCGCTGAGGCCGGATGCAAGCTGGATGGGATAGTCACCGGTGAAACAGGCATCGCAGAATTGCGGTGTTTCAGGGTCGCGGACAGTGTCCGCGATGGCCTGATACATCCCGTCAACGGTGATGAAGGCCAGGCTGTCAGCATCAATTTCACGGGCGATTTCGGCAACCGACAGGCGTGCCGCGATCAACTGGTCGCGGCTTGGCGTGTCGACGCCGTAGAAGCAGGGATGCGTTGTTGGCGGACTGGCGATCCGCATATGCACCTCGGCAGCGCCGGCGTTGCGCATCATTGTGACGATTTTCTGCGAGGTGGTTCCGCGCACAATCGAATCATCCACAAGCACGATTCGCTTGCCGCGAACCGCTTCCGGATTGGCGTTATGCTTCAGCTTTACCGAATCGGTGCGGTGCTTTTGCGTTGGCTGGATGAAGGTACGGCCAACATAGTGATTGCGGATGATGCCAAGGTCGAAGGCAATCCCCGACGCCTCGGCATAGCCAAGCGCCGCTGGTACGCCGGAATCCGGCACCGGGATGATCAAATCGGCGTCGATATGGGATTCGCGGGCCAGCTCGGCACCGATGGCTTTGCGGGCATGGTAGACGCCGCGCCCCTCAACAACCGAATCCGGCCGTGAGAAATATACATATTCAAATACGCAGAAACGCGGTGCCACCGCCTGGAACGGCTTGTGACTGTGGACCCCGTCACGATCAATCACCAGCATCTCGCCGGGTTCAAGATCGCGAACATGTTTCGCGCCGACAATGTCCAGCGCGCAGGATTCAGACGTCATGATCCAGCTGTCCCCACGCTGGCCAAGCACCAGCGGGCGAACCCCATGCGGGTCGCGAACGCCAATCAGCATGTCATCGGCAACACAGACAAGCGAGTAGGCGCCATCAATCTGTTTCAGCGCATCGGTCAGCCGCCCGGTGACATCGGCCTGATGCGAACGCGCGACAAGGTGAACGATGACTTCGGTGTCGGATGATGACTGGAACAGGCTGCCGGTTTCGATCAGCGAGGCCCGCAATTTGCCAGCATTCGTCAGATTGCCATTATGCGCCAGCGCGAACCCGCCAAAGGCAAGTTCTGAGGAGAAGGGCTGGATTTCCATGAAGGGATTGACATTGCCGCTGGTCGAATAACGGTTGTGCCCGATCGCCACGTGACCGCGTAGTTGCTGCATCTGCGGCGAATCCGCGCCGAAATTCTCACCAACATGACCAAGCGCGCGGTGGGCGTGGAAGGCGGAGCCATCAAAAGTGACAATGCCCGCCGCCTCCTGTCCGCGATGCTGCAGGGCATGCAGGCCAAGCGCGGTCAGAACATTGGCTTCATCGGTGCCATAGACGCCGAAAACACCGCACTCCTCGTGAAACCCATCGAGTTGCGCTGGGGTCATGTGGGAATTGGTCCTTGCAGAATTCATCGGCCTGCCTGAGGAAAGGGTTTGCTGCAAACGATCACGCTACACTCCGGCTACAGGGCCATGGTTATTGGGGAATTCCCCGGACAAATCAAGGTGGCAAATCAAGGTGGCAAATCAAGGTGGCAAATCAGGCGCTGCCTTGATTGGGCGTTGGTACTCAGTTCGCCGTCTCATCTTCCAGCAATTCAAGGCCGGCGCTGCCAGCCTCGCCAATGCTGTCACTGGTATTTTTGATATCCTCGGTCGTCTCGCTGGCATCTGGAAGGTTGTTGATGATTCTGTCGCGCATGTCTGCTGGCAACAGGCCCGACATCAGATGCGCGCTGTCGCGAAGCGCTGGCGTGACCGCGGCATCGGCCACCATGCCGGGAAGCTTGTCCTCACCTTCGGCCACGACAACCGCGGCAACATAAATCATCAGCACGATGAGGAAGCCGCGGATCAACCCGAACAGAAACCCAAGCCAGCGGTCGAGTCCACCAAGCCCGGCCTTGCTGAGCCCCGGAGATACCAGCGAGGCAAAGGCAAACCACAAGATGACAATGATGACGAATGGCGCGCCCCAGGCAAGCGCCGCGCTGATTCCCTCAATCCTGATCAGATCGGTCAGCACAGGTTCCAGATAGGGCGCGCTCAGCTTGGCCGCGATGAAGGAGAGCGGCCAGCCCGCGAGGCCAAGAAGTTCCCGTGTCATGCCGCGAAGTGTCGCCAGCCCGCCTGAAATCAGCAGCAGAATGATAGCGCCATAATCGATGAGGGTAAGGGCGGACAGGTCGAAACTCATGACGCTCGCGCTCCGTGATGGAAGATGTGTCTCATGCTACACCGCCCATGATTTCAATCAACTCGGCAAGTGTTGCCGGTTGTGCCAGGGACAGGCCCCGCGGCGCTCCAGGCTTTTTCCGCGGCCGCGGCATCACCGCCATGTCAAATCCAAGCTTGGCAGCTTCCTTGAGCCGCGCATCGGCCTGTGCCACCTGCCGAAGTTCTGCCGACAGCGCCACTTCACCGAAAAACACACTTCGGGGCGGCGCCGGTCTGCCACTGACCGACGACAGCAATGCTGCCGCCACGGCAAGGTCTGCCGCCGTTTCCGAAACCTTGAACCCGCCGGCGACATTCAAGAAGATGTCGCGACCGGAAAGCGGAACCCCGCAGCGGGCTTCGAGAACAGCGGTCAACATGGCAAGGCGGCTGCTGTCCCACCCAACAACGTTACGCCGCGGTGAGGCGAGGGTGGATGGCGCGACAAGCGCCTCGATCTCGACAAGCACCGGACGGCTTCCCTCGATGCCGGCGAAAACTACCGCGCCGGTAACTTCGTCGCGCCGATCGGCGAGAAACAGTTCCGACGGGTTCTGCACCTCGGCAAGCCCGGTTTCGACCATCTCGAAAACACCGATCTCGTCGGTTGCGCCAAATCTGTTCTTCACGCCGCGCAGAATGCGGAAATGATGCGACCTGTCACCTTCGAAATAGAGGACGGTATCGACCATATGCTCCAGCACGCGTGGGCCGGCAATGGCGCCATCCTTGGTCACATGGCCAACGACAAGCAGCGCCACATCATGCGCCTTTGCGGCGCGAATCAGTTCCTGCGCGGTGGCCCGCACCTGGCTGACCGTGCCAGGCGCCGAATCAAGTGTTGGCAGAAACATTGTCTGGATGGAGTCGATAACGATGATGTCAGGGCCATCCTTGCCCCCGATTGAGGCCGCGATATCGGCGGCGTTCGTCGTCGTCGCCAGATCAACTTCGGCATTGCCAAGACCAAGTCGCCGTGCCCGCATCCGCACCTGTTCGGCCGATTCCTCGCCAGAGACATAGGCGGCGCTGAAGCCGGCGCCGGCAAGACGGCAGACAAGCTGTAGCAGCAGCGTTGACTTGCCAATGCCCGGATCACCGCCAATCAATGTCGCCGATCCCTTGACCAGTCCGCCACCGGCAACACGGTCAAACTCGGTCATGCCGGTCTGCATGCGCGGTGGTGGCGTGACATCGGCCGAGGTGGCAAGTGGCTGCATGTCGACGCGGCGCCCGGCGGCTTTCTTGCCAGGGCCGGATACCGTTTCGACACGTTCTTCTACCAGCGTGTTCCACGCCCCGCAGTGATCACAGCGCCCGGACCACTTGCGATGGGCACCGCCGCATTGCTGGCAAACATAGCTGACGGATCCCTTCGCCATCAGCCGCGTCGCGCCTCGGCCTGGGCCGCCAGTGTCAACGGCCCGTCGGCAAGGCCATGCACGAACTGATGCACCTCCTCGACGCCGCTATTGTCCATTTCGGTGGCCGGCCCACACCAGATTATGACGCCGTTATGGACCATCGCCACCTTGTCGGCGATTCGTCTGACCGAGGCCATGTCATGGCTGATGGTCACAGCGGTGGCGCCAAGTCGGTTCACCGAATCAATGATCAGCCTGTCGATGACACCGCCGGTAATCGGGTCGAGCCCGGAAGTCGGCTCGTCGAACAGCAGGATTTCGGGTTTGTCGGCGATGGCCCGCGCCAACGCGACCCGTTTTTGCATGCCGCCAGACAGTTCGGCCGGGAACTGGTCGATCACATGCGCTGCCAGGCCAAGCTGGGTGATCGTCTCCGCCGCCGCGTCACGCGCCTGCTGGCGGGTCATATGCTGGCGCTGGCGCAACCGGAAGGTGACATTCTCCCAGATTGGCAGCGAGTCGAACAAAGCGCCAAACTGAAAGGTCATGCCAAAACGCTGGCGCATGCCCTCCAGCTGCTGCCGCCCGGCGTTGATCATTTCCTCGCCATCAACCCTGATCGACCCGCCATCGGCGCGCAGCAGGCCGAGAAGGCATTTCAGCGTCACCGACTTGCCGCACCCTGATGTGCCGATGATGGCAAGCGATTCCTCGGCCGCCACTTCAAGGTCGATGCCGCGAAGCACCTGTTTGTCCCCAAAGGATTTCGTCACACCCTGCATGGTGATTTTCGGCGAGGTATCTTTGCGTTGGCCAGTCATCTGTGGATCATCCGAAAAACAGCGCTGTGACGATATAGTTGGCGATCAGGATCAGGATCGAGGCTGACACCACCGCGTTCGTCGTTGCGCGGCCTACGCCTTCGGCACCGCGCCCTGAATGATAGCCGTGATAGCATCCCATAAGGGCAATCAGAAAACCGAACACGGCAGCCTTTACAAGCCCAAGTGTCACATCCGAGATTTCAAGATATTCAAGCGTGCGGCTGAGATAGATCGACGGGTTGAAGCCAAGCCGGTAGACGCCGACAAGATAGCCGCCGAAAACGCCGATCATATCGCCAATCAGAACAAGAAAAGGCAAACAGACAGTGCCGGCAACAATGCGCGGGGCCACAAGATACTGCATTGGTCGCGTCGACAGCGTGTCGAGTGCGTCGATCTGGTCGGTCACCCGCATGGTGCCGATTTCCGCCGCCATCGAGGCGCCGATCCGCCCGGCCACCATCAGGCCGGCCAGAACCGGCCCCAGTTCGCGCGTCACTGACAGCACAACAACAGTCGCCACGGTGTCTTCGGCCGAAAAGCGGGCAAATCCTGTATAGGATTGCAGCGCCAGCACCATTCCCGAGAACAGCGTTGTCAGCCCGACAACCGGAAGCGAGAAATATCCGATATCAATCACCTGCCTGCCAAGCTGGCGAAGATAATAGGGGGGAAGGAACGTCCAGCGCACGGCCGCCAGAGTGAACAGCGTCAGGCGGCCGATCGCGGCAAGAAAGGCCAGGGTCGTTCGGCCGATATTCTGCAGAAACCCAATCATTCTCTTCTCGGTCGGTTGCGGCCACGCGTTGGCGTTCGGCTCACTTTATGCCTTGGATTTGGCGGTTTGACCATCCCCAATGCCGCTGGCCCCAATGCCGCTGGCGCCGGACCATACGGGCATGGATCAGCAATTGATGTAGTGGCGGGCCGGCCGGCGACCAAGTTGCGTCAGGATTTCATATCCGATGGTCCCGGCGTCCCCCGCCATCCGCGCCAGCGCATAGCCGGCGCCAAGGATCTCGGCATGTGTGACCGTGGCAAGCCGCGACTCGTCCATGTCCGTGACATCGACAGTGATGCTGTCCATTGATACGCGGCCGATGACCGGGGCTGTCACGCCGGCGATGGTCACCACCGCCCGGTCACCAAGACTGCGCGGATAACCATCCGCATAGCCAACGCCAAGTGTGAAGATACGGGAATCCCGGGTCAGCCGGTGCGTGCCGTTATACCCGACCCGGTCGCCTGCATGGGCCTCGCGGCGCTGCAGGATTCGCGCCTGCCAGGTCACGGCAGGGCGCAGGCTTGCGGCCTGGTCTGCCTGATCACCGCCGGCGTCAAGGCCCGCCGGATGAAGGCCATAAAGGGCTATGCCCGGGCGGTTCATTTCCAGATGGAAGTCGCCGCCACGAAGCGTGCCGCCGCTGTTGGCAAGGCTTGCCGGCACATCGGAAAGGACGGCGCGAATATCTGTGAATCTGGCAAGCTGCTGTTCGCTGGCCTGATCGGCAGGGTCCTCGCCGGCGGTCAGATGACTCATCACCAGCTGGATATCGATGCCATCCAGAGGCGCATCGCCATCCTGTATGCGGCCAAGCAGCCAGGCAGTTTCCGCAGGATCGAGACCAAGGCGCGTCATGCCGGTGTCGAGATGCAGCGCCGCGCCAACCGGTGTGTCCTTTCCGGCGGTGATGTCACGCAAGCGTTTGAGCTGGTCCAGACTATTGATCACCGGCATGATCCCGGCGCCAATAAAATCTGTCTCCTGGCCAGCATGGCATCCGCCAAGCGCAAAGATGCGGCAACCATCAAATCCGGCTTCGGACAGCGCCGCGCTCAGCGCGACGGCTTCGGCAAGCGACATCACAAAGAATGTCCGGCAGCCTGCCCTGGCCAGCGCCGGTGCCACCTTGGCGGCGCCCAGCCCATAGGCATCGGCCTTGACCACAGCCGCCGTTTCGGTGTGCTGGCCTGAAAGTCCGTCCAGATAGCGCCAATTCGCGACGATGGCGCCGACATCGATGGTGATCACACTGTCGGCAGTCCCGAAACCGGGAATATGGGAACTGGCGCTGGGGGAAGGGGCGTCGGCGCTCATGGCGTGGCCTCTTACCTAAAAACCTTCGGGAATCTGCGCCGCGTCGGTGAGGTCGCTGAACTTGGTCAGCGATTTCTCGAAATGCAGCTCAATCAGGCCTGTTGGGCCGTGGCGCTGCTTGCCGATGATCACTTCGGCCTTGTTATGCGCTTTCTCGAGACGTTCGCGGTACAGATCATAACGCAGATTGAACTTTTCCTCGCTTTCATGCGATTCGCGCTCAGGTTCCTTCTTGGACAGATAATATTCATCGCGATAGACGAACAGCACCACATCGGCATCCTGCTCGATGGATCCGGATTCGCGAAGATCGGCAAGGTTCGGGCGTTTGTCCTCGCGTTGTTCGACGGCGCGAGACAGCTGTGAGAGCGCCAGCACGGGAACATCGAGCTCCTTGGCCATGGCCTTGAGCGCGCGGCTGATATTCGAGATTTCCTGGACGCGGTTTTCCGGCCGCACGCCAAGTTGCGGGGCCAGCATCTGAAGATAGTCGATCACGATCAGGCCAAGGCCACCGGTTCTCTTCATCCGGCGGGCCCGGCTTGCCACCTGCGAGACTGACAGGGCGGGTGTGTCGTCAATGAAAAATGGCGCTGATGACAGGGCGTCGCTTGCCTCGATCAGCCGGTCGAACTCTTCGCTGGAAAGCTGGCCCTGGCGAATGCTGTTCGAATCGATCTGTGCCCGCTCACTGAGAATCCTGATGCCAAGCTGTTCAGCCGACATCTCCAGCGAGAAGAAGGCCACCGGCGCCGCTGTTTCGCCGGACCTGGTGGTTGTTGCGACGTGAAAGGCGATGTTTGTCGCCAGTGCCGATTTGCCCATCGCCGGACGGCCGGCAAGGATGATCAGATCAGACCTGTGAAAACCGCCCATCTTGGTGTTCAGGCCGGTGAGGCCGGTGCTGTAGCCGGACAGACCGCCGTCACTTTTGCGCGCAATGGCCGCTTGGTTGATGGCCGCCGCCGCAACTTTTTCGAAGGATTGCAGGCCGGCACCCGATTCGCCTGTTTCAGCAAGCTGGAAAAGCTTTGCCTCGGCTGTCTCGATCTGCGTTGTTGCCGGCAGGTCCACATCGGGATGGTTGGCGTCGGTAATGACATCATCGCCAATACGGATCAATTCCCGGCGAAGATGCGTTTCATAGATGGTCGCCGCGTAATCCGGCGCCTGGGCGAGGCTGATCACGCCATCAGCCAGTTCGCCGAGATAATCCTCAATCTCGGTTGTCTGGCCTTCTTCGGTGGCGCTGAAAAAGGTTTTCAGCGTGACCGGGTTGGCCAGCTGGCCGCGGTCGATCAGCCGCATCATCGTCGCAAAGATTCTTCCATGCAGCGGATCGTAGAAATGTTCGGCCCGCAGCCGGTCATCAATCCGCTCCATGACGTCATTGTCGAGCAGCAGCGCGCCGAGGAGGTTCTGTTCGGCCGGCAGGTTGTTTGGCAGCTGTCGCGCGGCGGGGATGCCGCCAGCTGGCGCCGCGCCACTCGGGAATGCTTCAATGTTGCTTGGTTCTTCAGACATGCCTCATCCTAGCAAAGCGCCAAGGTCAAAGCCTCATGTTAACTCTGTGGGAATTGGGGATAAGTGCAAAAAAATCTGCCGGTGGTGGGTGGCCGGGCATCAGGATGGCCGGCACGGGCGGGATTTCGAGCAAAAAAAAGCCGGGGCAACCCCCGGCTTTTTCGCAAATGTGAAATCCTGATGTCAGGCGTCGGTGTCCTCTGCCGCTTCATCGGCCGAATCGTCCGACGCGTCGTCATCGCTGTCAGCGCTTTCAGATGCGGCTTCGGCGACTGCCTCGACTGCGACCTCTTCGACGATAACCTCGTCTGCGGCGTCATCTTCATCATCGATGAGGCCGGTCACGGCGACACCGGTGCGTAGCTGCGTTTCCGCTTCGTCGAGCGAGCGCGCCACATTGACAGTGACCGTCACGGTGACTTCCGGGTGCAGGCGGATGCGGATGTCATGAAGGCCAAGTGTCTTGATCGACTTGTCCATGACAACCTGGCTGCGGTTGATGGTGAAACCGGCTTCGGTCACCGCATCGGCGATATCGCGTGAGTTGACCGATCCGAAGAGCTGGCCCATCTCGGAGGCGGCGCGGACCATGCTGACAGCAAGGCCCTGCATCTTGCCGGACTCGGTCTCGGCATCCGAACGGCGGGCAAGATTGTCTGCCTCGCGCTGGGACTTCTCGGTTTCGAACTTCTCAAGATTGCCCTTGTTGGCACGAAGTGCCTTTCCCTGCGGCAGCAGGAAATTGCGTGCATAGCCGGGCTTTACCGATACAACATCGCCCATCTGGCCAAGCTTTTCGACTCGTTCGAGCAGGATGATATCCATGATCTAGTGTCTCCTTCCTGTCGTGCGGCCTTAAGAGGTCACATATGGCATTAATGCCAGGAACCGCGAACGCTTGATGGCAACGGCAAGTTCACGCTGTTTCTTGGCCGAAACAGCCGAGATGCGTGATGGCACGATCTTGCCACGCTCCGAGGTGTAGCGAGCCAACAGTTTGGTGTCCTTGTAATCGATGGTCTGCGCGTTCGGTCCCGAGAACGGGCAGGACTTGCGACGGCGTCCAAACGGACGACGAACGGCTTCGCGTTTGATTTCGAGCTGGGTCATGTCCTACTCCTCGGTTTTGGCGTCTTCGGCGGGTGCTTCGGCAGGTGCCTCAGCCGGCTTCTCGACCTTGGCGGCCTCGGCGCGCGGTGGGCGCGATCCGCGATCGCCACGATCACCACGATCACCACGATCACCACGATCACCCTTGTTCTGCATGATGATGGACGGGCCTTCCTCGACTTCCTCGATGCGGATGTTAAGGAAGCGAAGAACATCCTCGTTCAGCCCCATGATCCGCTCATACTCTTTCAGAGTGGCGGCGTCCGTCTCAAGGTTGAACATGATGTAGTGGCCCTTGCGGTTCTTCTTGATCCGATAGGCAAGTGACCGCAGACCCCAATATTCACGTTTATGGATTTTGCCACCGGCCTCGGTGATGATGCCGGCAAATTCATCGGCCATGGTTTCGACCTGAGTGGACGAAATATCCTGGCGCGCAATGAAGACGCTTTCATACAAGCGCATGCGTAACTCCTTCTGGCTTATTGTCCGCCGCCTTTGCGACGAACCAACCGGTCTCCCGGCAAGGAATGTTTCAGTGATGTAAACGCCGCCGACAGATGTCCGAGGCGACGTTGGCCGCACAATACACGAAGCCGGACCTGGTGCAAGTGAATAGTGTTGCCGACATGGGATGCCATCCCGACGCAGAGACCGGCATAATTTCGCCAAATTCCATGGGCAATGACGTCGCGTTTCAGAAATTGAGAGTGATCGGCGTCAATGACGCGGCGATCAGGTGGAGTGAATAATGGCGAACAAGGTTCTTTTCCAGTTTCCCGGCCAGGGCTCGCAGGCCGTCGGGATGGGTGGTACACTGGCAGCCGCCTTTCCCGAGGCGCGCGCTGTCTTTGAAGAGGTCAATGACGCGCTTGGCGAAGATCTGTTCGCGCTCATGCAGAATGGCCCGGAGGATGATCTTCGCCTGACCCGCAACGCGCAACCGGCATTGTTTGCCGCCTCGATGGCGGGGCTTGCCGTGCTGCGGAACGCCACCGGGCGAGACATTGCCGGACTGACGGATTTTGCGGCCGGCCATTCCCTTGGCGAATATTCCGCGCTGGCGGCGGTGGGAACGCTGTCGATTGCCGATGCGGCCCGTCTGTTGCGCCTTCGCGGCGACAGCATGCAGGGCGCCGTGCCGGCCGGCGAGGGGGCCATGGCCGCCATCCTGAACGCCGAGGAAGCGGTGGTGGATGAAATTGTGGCCGAGGCAGGCGCGACTGGGGTGATCCAGTTCGCCAATGATAACGCACCGGGGCAGATCGTCGTCAGTGGCGCCGTGGCGGCGGTGGATCATGCCATCGAGTCGGCCAAGGCACGCGGTATACGCCGCGCCATCAAGCTTCCGGTCAGCGCGCCGTTCCACTGCAGCATGATGCAGCCTGCCGCCGAGGCCATGGCCGAGGCGCTTGCCGGCGCGGACATGAAAGACGCGCTTGTGCCGGTGTTCTGTAATGTCACCGCCACGACCGAGACCGCTGCCGACGCATTGCGGCAGAACCTCGTGACCCAGGTTACGGGGCGTGTTCGCTGGCGCGAGACGCTTCTCGCCGCGCGCGAAGCGGGTGTGTCCCGCTTTGTTGAGGTTGGAACCGGCAAGGTGCTCTCTGGACTGGTCAAGCGGACGCTGGATGAGGCAACCATCGTTAATCTGGATGGTGCTGATGATCTGGACTCGGTGCTGGCTGAACTGTAGGGTCGCCGCAATTCGGGCGTGTGGCCCGCAAACCATGAAATAACAGGAGCCTTCATGTTTGATCTGTCAGGCAATAGCGCGCTGATTACCGGCGCAAGTGGTGGGATCGGGGCCGCGATTGCCCGCGCTCTGCACGCCAGCGGTGCCACGGTGGTCCTGCATGGAACGCGGGCGGAACGGCTGGCCGCACTGGCAACTGAACTTGGTGATCGGGCCCATGTGGTTACGGCCAACCTGTCAGACCGTGCCGAGGCGGCTGGTCTGGTGGATGCGGCAGCCGAGGCTGCCGGTGCGCCAATTTCGATTCTGGTCAACAATGCCGGCATCACGCGCGACAATCTGGCAATGCGGATGAAGGACGAGGAATGGGACGAGGTCCTGAATGTCAACATGACCGCGGCCATGATGATTGCCCGCGCCTCGCTTCGCAGCATGATGAAGGCACGCCACGGGCGCATCATTTCGATTTCCTCGATTGTTGGCGTTACCGGCAATCCCGGTCAGGCCAATTACGCCGCCTCGAAGGCAGGCATGATCGGATTCAGCAAGGCGCTTGCCGCCGAAGTGGCAAGCCGCGGGATCACAGTGAATGTCGTGGCGCCGGGATTTATCGAAACGCCGATGACCGACGCCCTTGGTGATGCGCAGCGTGAGGCGCTTCTGGGCCGCGTGCCTGTCGGCCGGCTTGGAACAGCTGATGAGGTGGCCTCGGCGGTTCTGTACCTGGCAAGCGCAGAGTCCGCCTACATCACGGGATCGACCATTCATGTGAATGGCGGTATGGCGATGCTGTAATCTGGTCCGGAGTTGGACCGCCGAATCCTGCACAGGGTGGCAGACAGGATTGGGCAGTGACTCTTTAGGGTGGCGCAGGTGTGAAAACTGTGTTATCTGCCGCCAACTTTGAAATTCTGGGCCCCGGTCGGGGCTATTTCAACCTTCTCTAACAGGGGGCATTTATGAGCGATATCTCAGATCGTGTTCGGAACATCGTTGTGGAACATCTTGGCGTTGACGCCGACAAAGTCGTCGATGGCGCAAGCTTCATCGATGATCTTGGCGCTGACAGTCTCGACACCGTCGAGCTGGTCATGGCATTCGAAGAGGAGTTCGGCGTTGAAATTCCGGACGACGCTGCCGAGCGCATTCTGACCGTGAAGGACGCAGTCTCCTTCCTGGAAGAAAGCGCCGCCTAATCAGGCACAAGAAATGTTCGCAGCCCCCGGTTCGTTGCCTTGTAGGTAGACGTCGCCCGGGGGCTGGCGTATTTTAGGGGCTATTGTTTCCCAGATCAGGAGAAAAACGTGCGTCGCGTAGTTGTCACCGGTCTTGGAATGGTCACCCCGCTCGGTGTCGGGGTCGACCTGAACTGGTCGAAGATTCTCGCTGGTAAAAGCGGCATCAGCCGCATTACCAATTTCGAGGTGGGCGATATCACCTGTCAAATTGCCGGACAGGTACCTGGTCCGGACGAGGCTGGCGGCCTTAACCTCGACGATTTTATTGATCCCCGCGAACAGCGGCGCCAGGACAGGTTTATCCAGCTTGGTGTCGTCGCCGCGCAGCTGGCGGTCGAGAATTCCGGCTGGAAGCCGGAAGACCGCGAGTCGCAGAACCGGACCGGGGTGATGATCGGGTCGGGCATTGGTGGTCTTGAGACCATCGTGCGGACAGATCAGCTCATGTCTGAACGTGGCACACGCAAGATCAGCCCGTTCTTCATTCCCTCGGCCTTGATCAATCTCGTGTCAGGCCATGTGTCGATCAAATATGGCTTCCGCGGTCCCAATCATGCCGTTGTGACAGCCTGTTCGACCGGGGCGCACGCCATTGGCGATGCCGCCCGGATGGTGGCGCTTGATGATGCCGACGTGATGGTGGCTGGTGGGGCCGAGGCGGCTGTGTGCCGTATTGGCATGGCCGGTTTCGCCGCGGCAAGGGCTCTTTCCACCGGCTATAACGATCAGCCCGAAAGGGGATCGCGTCCATGGGACAAGGGCCGCGACGGCTTTGTCATGGGCGAGGGGGCGGGAATCGTTGTTCTCGAAGAACTTGAGCATGCCAAGGCGCGTGGCGCGACAATCTACGCCGAAGTGAAGGGCTATGGTATGTCGGGTGATGCCTATCATATCACCGCCCCGGCCGAGGATGGCGACGGAGGCTTTCGCGCCATGCAGGCCGCATTGAAGCGGGCCGGCCTCACGCCGGATGACATTGATTATGTCAACGCCCATGGAACATCGACACCGCTTGGTGACCTGATCGAGGCTGGCGCTGTACGCCGTCTTCTTGGTGACGCCGTCGGCTCGATATCGATGTCCTCGACAAAGAGTGCGACGGGCCACCTTCTTGGCGCGGCTGGCGCGATCGAGGCGATTTATTCGATCAAGGCCGTGCAGACAGGCGAAGTGCCGCCGACGCTGAACCTTGAAGACCCGGAAGAGGCGGTGGCGGATTTCGATCTCGTGCCGTTGAAGTCGCGCAAGCGCGAGGTTCGCAACGCGATGTCGAACTCTTTTGGGTTTGGGGGCACGAACGCGTCACTGATCATCGGCAAGGTTACCTGATGATCCGTTCCGCCGCCCGGTTCATGATCCGGACGGTGGGGCTGCTGGGCCTCGTTGCCGCCATCATCATTGGCGGCTGGGTTGCCGTTGACAAGTTCATTGTCCAGACCGAAGGTCCCCACCAGGACAGCGTTCTGATCCAGATTTCGCCAGGGGACGGGCATGCGACCATCCGCTGGGCGCTCAAACGCGGTGGTGTCATCCGCGAGCTCTATCACTATGACGCGGCCCGAATCATGGCTGGCACGCTGTATGTTCCCAAGGAAGGCGAGTTCGAGATACCGCCGCGGGCAAGCCTTGCCGCGATCATGGAGATTATTCATGCCGGACGAAGCCACCAGCGTCGGCTGACCATCATCGAGGGTACGACTTCAGCCGAAATCAAGGATGCGATCCTGAAGAACGAAAATTTTTCCGGCGACGTCACAGTGGCGCTCGACGAAGGCAGCCTGTTGCCGGAAACCTATTTCTTCACGCGGGGCACAAGTCGAGACGCCATGCTGGTCCGCATGCAGGAAAAGCGTGAACTGGCGCTTGCCGAGGCGTGGATTGACCGTGCGCCTGACCTGCCATACGAGACACCCCGGGATGCCCTTGTTTTGGCCTCCATCATCGAACTGGAAACAGGTGACAGCGCTGAACGCCTGGAAGTTGCCGGTGTTTTTGTCAACAGGCTGAAACGTGGCATGCGTCTGCAATCTGACCCGACGGTGCTCTATGGTGTCGAGGGTGGCAACAATCGTCCCATCGGCCGGTCCGACCTCAAGCGCAAGACCGCGTGGAACACCTATGTCATCAAGGGGCTGCCGAAAACGCCGATCTGCAACCCGAGCCAGGAATCGATTGATGCCGCGCTGGCGCCGGCGCGCACGAAAAACCTCTATTTCGTCTCTGACGGCAAGGGTGGGCTGAGATTTGCAAGGACGCTGGACGAACATAACCGGAATGTAAGATTATTCCGCCAGGCGCAGCGAAAGGCTGGCCTGCGTGACAACTGAACGGACGAGCTGAAAGGAAGGAATTGCCATGACAGGGACCGCGCAGACAGGCGCCGCGATCAGCCGCCGGGGGCTTATGCTGGTATTGTCGTCACCTTCTGGGGCGGGGAAAACCTCAATCGCGCGTCAGTTGCTGGCCGAAGACGCGAATCTGACACTGTCCGTATCGGCGACAACACGACCGGCGCGCCCGAATGAGGTGGATGGCCGCGATTATCACTTCGTCAGTCAGCAGCGTTTTGACGAGATGATCGCCGCCGAGGCCTTTCTGGAATATGCAACGGTATTCGGCAATTCCTATGGCACTCCAAAGGCCGATGTCATGGCCGTGCTTGATGCCGGCAGCGACGTTCTGTTCGACATCGACTGGCAGGGCACACAGCAGGTTGCCAACGCGGCGCGGGACGATCTGGTGTCTGTGTTCATTCTGCCTCCCTCCAGAGCCGCGCTGCAGTCACGTCTTGAGTCGCGGGCGCAGGACAGCGCCGAGGTGGTTGCGGCCCGTATGGCCAAGGCGTCGGATGAAATCAGCCATTATCCCGAATATGACTATATCGTGGTGAATGATGATCTGGACAGGTCGGTCAGATCCGTCCGCGCGATTCTTGCCGCCGAAAGGCTGCGTCGCGAGAGGCAGAATGGCATGACCGAATTTGTCCGCACACTTCAGGCCGAGGGTGACTGACTCTCCAGCGACGGACCAACCTCGCGCGCAAGGTGGCAGAACGCGGCGATATCAAGATCCTGAGGCCGGCATTGCGGGTCAATCCCGGCACGGGTAAGCAGAGCTTCGCCGCCAATCGGCTTCAGCGACGCTCGCAGCATTTTGCGACGTTGACCAAAGGCAAGACGGGTCACATGCTCCAGCGCCGCCCTGTCACAGGGGTAACGCGGCGCGGCAAGTGGTCTTATATGCACCACCGAGGATGTGATCTTCGGCGCCGGCACAAAGGCTTCTGGCGGAATGTCGAACAGGATGGCGGAATCGGCCATCCAGCCGGTCAGGATGCTGAGACGCCCAAAGGCGCTGTCGCCAGGCTGCGCGGTGATCCGCTCGGCGACCTCCTTCTGGAACATCAGGGTCAGGGATTCAAAAGCCGAGGCATGGCCAAGCCATTGGATCAGCAATGTCGTCGCGATGTTATAGGGCAGATTGGCAACAATCCGGCGCGGCGCGGCGCCCATCTCCCACAGGGGTGTCTTCAACGCATCCGCCTCAACCAGATCAAGACGATCACCGGCGGCGGAAAGAAGCGATGCCAGAACCGTGCTGGCGCGAAAGTCCTTCTCGATGGCGATGACCTTCGGCGCCCCTTCCAGCAGCAAAGCCCGGGTCAACCCGCCGGGCCCCGGGCCAACCTCGATCGTCGTGCCATCCAGCCTGCCGGCGCTGCGGGCGATGCGCCGGGTCAGATTCAGATCGAACAGGAAATTCTGGCCAAGTGATTTCCGCGCCCGCATGTCAAGTGCGCTTACAAGCTGCTTCAGTGGTGGCAGCGCATCGATGGCGGTGTTGTCGAAAGCCTCTTCAGGTGTCGGCATGGCGGTTGATCGCAATTGAACGGGCCATGCGAATGGCGGCAATCAGACTGTCTGGCCGCGCCGTGCCGGTGCCAGCGATATCAAAGGCCGTACCGTGGTCAGGGGATGTCCGAATGAAATCCAGCCCCAGCGTGACATTCACGCCGCCATCAAAATCAATCGTCTTTATCGGGATCAGAACCTGGTCATGATACATGCCAAGGACGCCGTCATATGTCGCGCGCGCCCGCTGATGGAACAATGTGTCAGCTGACACCGGGCCAAAGGCCCTTATGCCGGCTGTTTGCAACCGATCCACAGCTGGCGCGATCACCTGCAGATCCTCATCACCAAACTGACCGTTTTCTCCAGCATGGGGGTTCAGACCACAGACAGCAATGCGCGGGTCAGGGCAGGCGAAATCACGCCTCAGAGACTCGGCAAGCAGCATGCCCTTGTTGACGATGTCATCGGCTGTCAGCGCGCTGGGAACATCCTTCAGGGCGATGTGGATTGTCACTGGAACCACGCGAAGTTCCTCACATGCCAGCATCATTGTCGGGGCGCCGTCTCGCGGTGCTGACAGCGTCGCCAGAAATTCGGTATGCCCCGGATGGGCAAAGCCGGCCTCCTTCAGGACCGCCTTGTTGATCGGGTTGGTGACCATGGCCGCGGCGCTGCCATCGCGCGTCCAGACGGCGGCCTTGCGAATGCTGTCAATGATCACCGGTGCGTTGTGCGGATTGCCGGCGCCGGCGCGGGGCGGCTGCGCCCATTCGACCGGTATCACGTTGAGATGGTCGTCGCCGGGCAGGATATCTGCCGGTGTGCTGATGACCCGGATCCTGACAGCGATCGCCAGCTTGCCGGCAAGATCGGCAAGGCGCTGCGGGTCTTCGATGATGGCAAAGCCGCGCTCGCCGGCAGCATGCGCCTTCAGGGTGATTTCGGCACCAATGCCGGCCGGGTCGCCCGGCGTCATGACACAGGGCGTGCCTATGTCGTCACGCAGATCGGTTCCCACGGGGTCCGGTGTGGCTGGCGGTGTCATCAATTGTCACGACGTTCAATGACCGCCGTGCGGCGTAATTTGAGCGCCTGACGCTCGCTGAGGCTGCCGAACACGCGGTCAACGAATATCTGTCTGATTTCGTCCCGGCTTGGGAGTTGCAGTTCCGGTGCCCTGAGGTCGCAGATCATCAGTGAGGCAACACCCTCGGCAAAGGCCAGAGGCTCAGAAGGCTTGCCTGTTTCAAGGGTTGCGATCAATTGCTGCATTTGAGGCGCCATGTCAGCGATAAGCATTTCGTTCAGACGAGCAAAGGCCCCACTCCCATATTCCGTGTTGAGAGCTTCCATGGTGTCGCAGCTGTTTATGTCCGCCGTGTCGCGTGACACCTTCGCCGCGGCCTCAAGCCGATCGGCATCCGAGGCGCTATCTGGTACCGGCAGGATGGCGCGCGCGAGCCATACCAGTGACTGGGAACTGTCAACAAGCCCGTCCTTGCGTTCGCCGATGTGGCGCAGGATGTAGACCGCCCCGTCAAGCAGAAGAGGGTCTGTTACCTCGCCGCTCTTCAGCCCCGTCAAGCCATCGCGGAATGCCTTTGGCAGCTTTTCAATCATCACCCAGCCAATATTGCCTCCCCGCTGCGCGCTGCCGGCAGCGGAATATTGACGTGCGATCTCGGCGAAACTGGCGCCCTTGCGAATGGCGGCAACAATCTCAGTCGCCAGCGCCCTTGTCTGTGCCAGATTCCGCGATTGACCAGGGGCAAGGACAATCTCGCCAAGCTGCAATTGCGGCTTTGACGCATTGAGTTTTATGCGTTGCAGCTCTTCATCGATCATCATTTCGATGTTCGAGAATTTCTGCTGGAACCGGGCATTGATGTAGCTCGACCAGGCAAGATCACTTGTATATTTCTGCTGAACAGTCATCGGATCAACCCCGGCCTCGCGAAGCACCACCGCGCCTGACTTGCTGGAGTCGCTAAAATTCTGGTTCATGAAGTTTCGCGCCTCGGGCACTACCGTGGCCTCAACGTCGGGGATCATGGCCTTCGCTTCCGCCAACCGAAGCTTATCATCGATGATAAGCTGCAAGGCATCTTCATAAACCCTGTCACGGTTCCCGTCGGTGATCTGGATATTGGTTGCGAATTCCAGAAACCGTGCGCGCTGTTCAACATCATAATTGGTGATGGGATGCTCGTTCACGGTTGCCACAATGCCAATCTGCGCGGCGGCAACGCCGGACCAGACAATGATCGTGGCGATGAAATTGGTGAGCAGGACGGGGAAGAGGAGGTGCATCTTTTTCATGATCCTTCAGGCCTCATCCATTCTTGCAAGCATGATGGTGCCAATGACCGCTACGGTGAGTGCCGGTGCCCAGGCGGCGAGGATGATCGGGAGGCGAAGCGAACCGCCAAGAACCTGCATGAAATGGCTGAACAGCGTGACTGACACGGCGATGATCATACCGCGTGTGAACAGTCTGACACGCCGGCCCCTGACCAGGTTGGTGAGGGTGGCGCGGGCGCTGATCATGGCAAGTCCGACCAGTAGAAGTGGCATTGATATCAGTTTGTGAAAATGAATCCGGTGTTCAACCGCCGGCAGTCCCGCACGTTCAAGCAAGGTGATAAAGGATGGCAGGGAATATACAGCAATCGTGTTGGGTGGTTCACTCGAAAGGCCAAGGTCGACCATCGCAAGGCTGCTTGGCAGCATCATGCTTCCCCGGTCTGAGACGACGCCATTTCGATCCCATGCGCGCGCGTCCTCGACAAGCCATCCATTATCTGTCAGCCGCATGCTCTCGGCCCTGATCCGCAAGCCAAGATTGTTGTTCTCATCAAATTTGTAGATCACCGGTTTGACAATGCTGGATAAATCAACCTCCAGCATATCGCCATGAATGATGAACTGACCATCCGTGTGCTCATCACGAAGCCATATGCCGTCCGCTGACACAGAAAGCCGCTGTTCAGCGCTGCCGAAAATTGAATTCATCATGTTTTCATAGTGACGTGACGTCACCGACCCGATTGGATTGATGATCGTAACGAACACCGTGCCAATCAGAAACGCGACAACGGCGACCGGGCTTAGCACCGACCAGATTGACCTTCCAAAGCCCCGGCTGACAACGAATTCATTGCTTCGGTTCCAGGATTCGAAACACACCATCGAGCCAATGATCAACATGATTGGCAGGGTCATCTCAATCACGGCAGGAATGTTCAGCAGGACAAGATTTAGAATGCTGACATCTTCGGTGGTCTGTCTGTTGCTGCTGCGGCGTGCCAGTTCAACGGCCTGGATCAATGACACAACGATGGTCAGACCGACGCCGCTTGCCATGACCCATGCCAGATATCTGCTCCCGAAATATCGGAACAATGTGCCGGAAACGCCGATCCTGTTCATGACGGTGCCCCCACCCGTTCCTCATGTCCGGATTGCGCGCTGGCAAGCGATGGCAGGGCAAGCATCGTCAGCATGATAATGCTTGGGATGATAACACTGGCATACAGGGTCGGGACTGCGGCAGGTATCGCGGTGACAAGTGATCGCGCGGAAATTATCGCCGCGACGCAGATCATTCCGGCGCAGAACGTCATTGTCGTTCGGCGTGACCAGGTGCTGCGCCTGACCTGCCCATACAAAACCCCGCAACTGGCGGTCAGTGCCAGCACAAGCGCCAGCAGGGGTGACACGATCCGGTAATGCCCCTCGGCACGTCGCTGATTGATGTAGGATGGACTTGGTGATTTGTCCGGATTCAGAAGATTGGTTATCGAATCCTCGTTCATATCAATGGGCATCCGTGTCGCCTGCTTCCGGTCGCGTGGCGCGATTGTCACCGTATGCGTATCGAACAGCAGCTTTGCCCCTGCTTCGTCATTACTCCCAAGTTCCATTCTTTCGCCATCCTGAAGAAGGATTGCCGGAAGCCCGTCACGTTCAATGAATCGACCGACGCGCGCGGTCATGGTGATGATCTTGCCCTCGGTGCGTTCATCATGGATGAAGATTTCACGGGCCAGCCCATCGTCGAATTTCTCACCGATCAGCATTGTCAATCCGTCGACGACGTCAATGAATACATCGTCCCGCAGCATCACCGTCGGAATGCTGTTGCGAACCTTGAACTGGACCTGTTTGTAAACACTGAAACTCATGGGAAGCAGCATCGTCGAATTCACGACAAGCAGGATTGTCAGCAATATGCCAAGGCCAACAGGCGCGCGCGCAAGCTGCAGTGCGCTCATGCCGCTGGCCTGCATGACAAGAAGTTCACGGTCGGCGACGGCCCGGTGAAAAACCCACGTTACGGCCACGAAAGCGCCGATCGGCACCGCAATCGTCAGCCACAGCGGAATGACCGTGACCGACATCAGCAGAAATTCGGAAATTGGGGCGCCGCGATTGATGGCCACTTCCAGAATGCGGATCGTCTGGAACAACCACATGATGCCGACGAGCGTGGTCGACACGGCGATGGTAGTCCGCATCATCTGCGCAAAAAGGTAGCGGTCAAATTGCATGTCGGCCCCTTGAGAGTCTGCGGGCATGATTACCATATGCAGGCAGGAAAAAGCAAAAGCTATGACATGTCATTCCCGGCTGATGGCGCGAAGATCGGCCTGCGGTCATGATGTCGGTTTGACAGGATTGTGGCAAAGCTGTTTTATCAAACGCCCTGCGCCGGCTATTCGGGCTGATGTGTAGAAAAATTGCAGACAGGACAGGCATATGGCATCCAAACTTGATCTCTCCTTTTCTCCGAAAATTCCAGAGGGTGGCCAGGCAGTCATATGCCTCGTGGCCTCGGGAGGCACTTTGCTGCCAACCCTCGACAAGGCGGTTGCGGCGGCGGTGATTGCCGCCATGTCGGCAGCCCAGTTTACCGGTGAGGCCAACAAGTCGCTGACGCTCTTTTTGGAGGCCGGGGTGTTTGTTCTCGTCGGCACCGGCACCGAGGTTGGCGCCGGTAGCGTGGCGGAGGAAGTTGGTGGCAGGATCTTTTCGGCTGTCGACGGGCTGGAGGCGAAGCGTGCCTGCCTTCCGGATCAGGGGCTTGGCGATGAAATCATGGCGGACATGCTCATGGGCATGATGTCAGCCGCCTATCATTTTGAGGAATATTTCACCGAAACAACGCGGCGCGAGAATTCGGTCCAGATCACGCTTGTGTCGGACAGTCTGGAAGAGTCTCATCAGGCGATCAGTGATCGCATGGGTCTTATGAAGGGCGTTGAGATGGCACGAAACCTTGTCTTTGAGCCGCCCAACAAGCTGTTTCCGGTGGAATTTGCCACACGCTGCACAGCCCTCGAAGATCTCGGTGTCGACGTCTCTATCCTTGATGACGATGCGATGGCTGAGCTTGGCATGGGCGCGCTTCTTGGTGTCGGACAGGGAAGCCGGCGCGATTCACGGCTTGTCGTCATGAACTGGCGTGGCGGCGCCGATGAGGCCCCGATCGCGCTTGTTGGCAAGGGCGTTACTTTTGATACTGGCGGCATTTCGCTGAAGCCGGCCAAAGGTATGGAGGACATGAAATTCGACATGGGCGGCGCTGCCGCCGTGACCGGCACGATGATGGCGGTCGCGTCGCGCAAGGTGGCGCGAAATGTCGTCGGTGTGATTGGTCTGGTCGAGAACATGCCTGATGGCAACGCACAGCGGCCGGGCGATGTGGTGACATCGATGTCCGGAAAGACGATCGAGGTGATCAACACCGACGCCGAAGGCAGGTTGGTGCTGGCCGATGCGCTGCATTACACACAAACGCAATTCAAGCCGCAGGCCATGGTGGATCTTGCGACCTTGACCGGGGCGATGATTGTCGCGCTTGGCAAGGAATATGCCGGCGTGTTCAGCAACAGTGACGGCCTGTCCGAACAGCTTTCAAAGGCTGGAAGCGCAACCCTTGAACCTGTCTGGCGCATGCCTCTCGGCAAGGCCTATCATCAGCAGCTCAAATCGCATATCGCCGATATGAAGAATATCGGTGGTCCGGCTGGCGGTTCGATTACGGCGGCGTGCTTCCTTGAACGTTTTGTAACCGATACGCCCTGGGCGCATCTTGATATCGCCGGCAAGGCCTGGGCCGACAAGGCGACCAAGACAGTGCCGAAGGGTGGTACAGGTTATGGCGTGCGATTGCTCAGCAGGCTGATCGATGACTGGCAGCAGGTTGATGTCAACGCAGATGGAATCTGACACAAAGCAAGGGGAAGTCGGGCATGCCGCAGGTTGATTTTTATCACCTGACAAAGTCCGAGCTGCCTGACGCGCTGGTCATGCTGATCGAAAAATCTCGCCAGGCAGGCCGCAAGACACTGATCCAGTGTCCAAGGCCGGCTGCTGAGGTGATTGATGATGACCTCTGGACGAAAGTGCCGGATTCCTGGCTTCCGCATGGCCTTGACGATGCCGAGGGAGCCTCTCACGCCGTGGCATGGATCGTTTCAGAAGGAATGGCAAATCCGGTCGCGGCGCAGTTTCTGTTTCTGCTGCATGGTGCCGAGCGCGAGGACATGACCAGCTTCGAGCGGGTCTTCAACCTGTTTGATGGGCGGTCCGAGGCACAGGTTGAACAGGCGCGGGCGCAGTGGCAGGCATGGCGTGGCATGGAAGGTCTTGAGATGCGGTATTTCGCACAGGACGATGATGGCAAATGGCAGCAGCGTGCCTGATGGCCATGGCTGTCCTGGCCAGGTGCCATAAAGGCCTTTTGTCCTTGTAACCGCGCGCGTCTGGCCCTATTAAGGCGGCGTCCGTGCAGGGCCTCAACAACCCTGCCTTAACCAGTTTGAAGCTATCCTACATCAGTCAAAGGGAAACCCATGGCCCTCGAAAGAACTTTTTCCATCATCAAGCCGGATGCCACACGTCGTAACGTCACCGGTCAGATCAACGCCCGTCTTGAAGCTGCCGGCCTTCGCATCGTCGCGCAAAAGCGCAAGCAGCTGAGCCAGGCCGAGGCGCAGGCCTTCTACGCTGTTCACAAGGAACGCCCGTTCTACAATGATCTTGTTGCCTTCATGACATCAGGTCCGGTCGTGCTTCAGGTCCTTGAAGGTGAGAACGCCATCGCCAAGAATCGCGAAGTGATGGGCGCCACCAATCCGGCCGAAGCTGCGGAAGGCACGATCCGCAAGGATTTCGCGGAATCAATCGAGGCAAACTCGGTACATGGTTCTGACGCGCCTGAGACCGCCGCCAACGAGATTGCATTCTTCTTCTCGGGAAGCGAAATCACCGGCTGATTGACAAGGCTGGCTGACAAATAAAAACGGCGGCACTGCGGTGCCGCCGTTTTTATATATGGCTGGCGTCACCCTAGAGCAGGGTGGCGGCCATGATGATCAAGGTCAGGATGACCAGCACGATAACGATTTTCGAGCCGTTCATGAAGCTGTGATAGAAGCTCAGATGCGCTTGATCCTGCTTGTTAAATCCGCTGGTGTCCATGTGCCAACGCTCCCCTCTGACGTCGTAAATCCTGCACAGGTTATGACTTAGCGTCGCCGTGAAATCAATATCTAGATTCTGCGGTCCACCCGGGTCGATGGTGCCGGTCCGACGATATCGGCGTCAGGGCCAGATGACGACCGGTTTCAGAATGCTGGCGATCGCGGTATCGGCCTCGTCGAGGGCCATTTCGCCCCGGCGCCACCGCGGCACACCATCATCAACGCCAAGCTCACCCGTCACAAGCGACATGATTACAAAGGGATAGAGAGCGTGCTCGAGCGTCAGCACGCGTGCTGCCAGCTGTGATTCGGTTTCATTATCGGCGATTGTCAGAGCGGCCTGAAGAAGAATGGGGCCGTCATCAAGGCGCGGCGTGACGATATGAACCGAGGCGCCATGCCGGCTGTGACCCGCGGCCAGTGCCCGGGCATGGGTGTCGAGTCCCTTCAGATCGGGAAGAAGCGATGGGTGGATATTGATGATCCGGTTGTGGAATCGTGAGACGAACTCACTCGACAGGATCGCCATATAGCCGGCAAGAAGAACCCAGTCGGCGCCGGCAGCCTCGATTCTGGCAGCCAGCGCGTCCTCATGCGCTGATTTGTCGGCAAAATCACCGCGGTTGACCAGTTCTGTTGTCAGGCCGAGTTCGGCGGCGCCTGTGAGCCCGGCACAAGCGGTGTTCGCGGCGACCAGGACAATCTGCGCGTCATCCGACATGCCTGAAATGACCTCGGCAAGCCGCAGCATATTGCTGCCGCGGCCGGAAATCAGAATGGCGATCCGCATCATGAGGTGGCTGGCCAGCTGTCCATTGAGACAAATTCAACTGCCGGACCGTCGTCGCGTGCCCCAAGCTCGCCAGCAATCCAGGCGGCTGGCTCACCATGATCCCGAAGCGCGGCAAGGCATGTCTCGGCATCGGATGCGGAGACAAAAATCAGCATGCCGATTCCGCAATTGAAAGTGCGGGCAAGCTCGGGTGGCTGTACCCCGCCGGCACGCGCCAGCCAGTCAAAGAGCGGTGGCAGGCGCCAGCTGCCACAATCCAGCCGCAGCGCCAGATCATCGCCATAGATTCGGGGGGGATTCTCAACAAGGCCGCCGCCGGTGACATGGCAGATGCCGGTTACATTCCCATGCGCGTGCGCGGTGCGGGCGGCATGATGATAAATCCGTGTCGGCGCAATCAGAGCTTCGCCAAGTGTGCCGTCAACGCCGTCGATGCTGTCTTCAAGGTTGACGCCGGCAAGCTCGATGATCTTGCGGACCAGCGAGAATCCGTTGGAATGGATGCCGGATGACGGAAGGGCAATTGCAACATCACCCCGGGCCGGCGTTTCACGCGACAGCAGCGTGCCGCGTTCGGCCGCGCCAACGGCAAACCCGGCAAGGTCAAACCCACCCCCCGGATAGACGCCGGGCATTTCGGCTGTCTCGCCGCCGATCAACGCCGCCTCGCATTCAACGCACCCATCGGCAATGCCTGCAATCACCTCGGACGCGATCGCGCGGTCAAGTTTTCCTGTTGCAAAATAATCAAGGAAAAACAGGGGTATGGCACCTTGCGCAATGATGTCGTTGACACACATCGCCACAAGATCAATGCCAAGTCCACGATAGTGGCCGATGGCGCGGGCAAGTTCGAGCTTCGTGCCAACACCATCGGTGGCGGCGACAAGGATCGGGTCCTCGAAACCGGCCGCACGGATGTCAAAAAGGCCCCCGAACCCGCCAAGCGCCACGTCGGCGCCAGCCCGGCGCGTTCGCTTTGCATCGGGCGCGATATCCCGCACGAGCGCGTCACCGGCATCGATATCGACCCCGGCATCACGATAGCTGAGTGAATTCTGTACCGGCGATTTGTCCGACATGCTGGCAAGTCCACGGTGTAATGGTGTAATACTGGCTGGAGTCGCCATCATACCGCTTAGACATCATGCGTATAGTCCCATTCTGCCTTTCACACCCTAAATCGCTCCGCTGCCTTCGCGCCGGATTGGTGATCGCCGCGTTGTTGGGCGCGACCGCACCGATGGCGCATGCCTTTGAGCAATGTCCGGCACCGCAGTTCGGCGTTGAGGGCATTGCCGTTGACCGCTCGGAAGCCACCGCCGAGGAAGCGCAGATCCTTGGGATTCAGCAGGCGGCGCGGGTTGGTTTCCAGCGCGTGCTCCTGCGATTGCTGCGGGACAATGCCGCGGCCTCGACCTTCATTGATGGCCACGAGCCCGATCAGTTTGTCGATTTCTACCGCATTGCCAAGGAAAACAGCCTTGCGGGCCGCTATATCGCCGAACTGGATTATTGCTTCGAGGCGCAGAGATTGCGGGCGGCCATGCGCGCCGCCGGTCTGCAATGGGCCGAACTCATCAGCCCGAAGATTCTGGTGCTGCCGGTCTGGCTTGCGCCCGATGGCGCGCGCGCCTGGCAGGCCGACAACCCATGGCTCGCCGGCTGGCGTGATGCGGTCGCAAAGGCTGATGGGCTGGTTGATTTTACCCTTCTGGCGCCGACCATCGTGAATGAACGCAGCCTTCGGGCCGAGGATATTGTTGCCGCCGATCCGGCGACCTTGCGGCGTGCCGCGACAGTGGCTGGCGCCGAACAGATCATGCTGGTGATCGCGCAGATGGATTATATGGGATCAAAGCAGGTGCTGACGGTTGACGGCACGCTGTTCACCGACAAGGCAGAGGAACTTACGGTTCTTGCAAAGATGGTGGACCGCCCGGTTTACAAGAACCTGGACATGCAGCTTGATTATGCCCGCATGCATATCCTTGGTGAACTCGAGACCGGCTGGCATCGCGCCAATATCATCGAGGGCGGCAAAGCCCGTGAAATCACGGTCGAGGTGCCGGTGGCAAATCTTCAGGACTGGGTGGCACGGATCGATGCCTTTGCCTCGCTTGCGGTGATCGAAAGCTATATCGTCAGGCAACTCGACATGCGCGGCGGTCTTGTCACCCTGAACATGGTTGGCAGCGACGCCGCCATCTCAAACGCGTTGGCAACACGCAATTTGCGGCTTCGCAGCCGGGATGACGGTTCCAGCGTCATCGAACCCTTCTAGGCTCGGGTACCGATGCAACAGCTTCCCCTCGACCTTCAGTTCCTCGTGGCGCAGGGACGTGAGGATTTCATCATCGGCGACAGCAACCGCGTGGCTGCCGAAATGATCGACCGGTGGCCAGACTGGCCAGGCCAGTTTCGGGCAGTGAACCTTGTTGGCCCTCTGGCGAGTGGCAAGAACCATCTGGCGGCGATCTGGTGTGAACAATCGGGTGCCCGCCACCTGCAAGGGCTTGTTAACTGGCATCCCGAGAATGAAGCCGGTCATTATGTGCTGGACTCGCCCAGGCCCAGCCCCGAATGGCCGGATGAGGCGCTGTTTCATCTTCTTAACCGCACCGTCGATGACGGATCGTCACTGCTGATTCTCAGCGATGAGCCGGTGGGTGGACTGGCATGGCGTCTTCCCGATCTGGTGTCACGGCTGCGGTCGCTGAATCTGGTGCGTCTTGAGCGACCAGATGACGCGCTGCTGTGCCGGCTTCTTGAAAAGTATTTTGCCGACAGACAGCTTGCCGTCAGTCGCGATGTCGTCGATTACATGGTTGGCCGCATGGAACGGAGTTTTCTGGCGGTACAGACAATTGCCGCGGCGATGGACCGGCGATCGCTTGCCGAGCGTCGCAACCTGACCTTGCCGCTGGCTCGCGAGATCATGGCTGAATTTGCCGATGGTGTTCATTCACGCCAATCGGCACTTCCCACGGAAATGGATGAACAGGAGACCTAGATGCTGGATTTTGGAATTTCGGGAAAGACCGCTGTTGTTTGTGCGTCGAGCAAGGGGCTTGGTTTTGGCTGTGCTGATGCGCTGGCGGCGGTTGGCGTCAATCTGGTGATGAATGCGCGCACGGCCGAGACGCTGGCCGCGGCGGCGGACCGGATCCGGACCAAACATGGTGTATCGGTAACCGAAGTGGCATGTGACATCACCACCCCGGATGGCCGTGCAGCGGTTCTCGACGCGGCAGGTCAGGTGGACATTCTGGTCAACAATGCCGGTGGGCCACCACCCGGTGATTTCCGCGACTGGACCCGCGAGACCTGGATTGAGGCCTTTGACGCCAACATGCTGGCCGCCTTCGACCTGATCAAGACGGTGATCGACCCGATGATCGAACGCCGGTTTGGCCGGATCGTCAATATCACGTCCGGGTCGGTCAAGACGCCGATCCCCATGCTCGGGCTGTCCAATGGCGCGCGGGCGGCACTGACGGGGTTCTGTGCTGGCCTGGCGCGTCAGGTGGCACAGCATAACGTGACCATCAACGGCCTGCTGCCGGGGCAGTTCAATACCGACAGGATTGAATCGCTGATTGGCAATACAGCCAAGGCTGAAGGCCGGTCACCTGAGGAGGTGCGGGCCAGTTTCGAGGCGCGCAATCCGGCAAAGCGCCTTGGTGAGATCGAGGAGTTTGGTTTTGCCTGCGCATGGATGTGCAGCGCCCAGTCAGGCTATCTCACCGGCCAGAACATCCTTATCGACGGTGGCAGCTTCAACAGCACGCTGTAGCGCCCGGAGATCCACTGGAGATCGACCAGAGGTCGACCAGAGGTCGATCAGAGATCTATCACCCGGATCCGCCGCCCATCCGCGGCAAGCGCGATCTGGCCATGTTTCAGCCGCAGCGCGGCGGCACCGAATACCTCGTGCCGCCATCCTTTCTGCGCGCGCACCGGCGCGTCGTCATCAAGTGCGAGCGCCTCGAGCTCATCCGCCGAGGCGACAAGCCGCGGGGCGATCCCTTCCTTGTCGGTGATGTGCTTGAGAAGCACCCGCAGCAGCTCCATCACCGCTGCCGGCGGCTTTGGTGTGCGGCCCTCGGCCCTTGGTTCGGGCAGGGTGCTGTCAGGCATCGCCTCGACAGTGCGAAGAAGCGCCAGAACCGGTGTCACAAGTTTGCCATTGGCACCGCCCGGGAAGTTCCGGATCTTGCCGAACTCGGCGGTGTTCAGAGGATTGCTTCCCGCCAGATCGAGGATTGTTTCATCGCGCAGGATACGGTTGCGCGGCAGATTGCGTTTTTGCGCCTCGCTCTCGCGCCAGCTGGCAATATGCATCATTCGGCGCAATGCCGGCGCTTTCATGTTCCTGACCTTGATCCGCCGCCAGGCATCTTCCGGTTCCGTGTGATAGGTCGCGGGGTCCACCAGCTTCGCGTTCTCATCGGTCAGCCAGCTGGCACGACCCTTGGCTTCCAGCTCGGCGCACAGCTTCGGGTACATCTCGGCAAGGTAGATAACATCGTCGAGGGCGTAGCTGACCTGGCGGCCGCTCAGCGGCCTTCGCGACCAGTCGGTAAAACGCGAGCTCTTGTCGATATCATGCTTGAGAACCGCGCGGACGAGCCGGTCATATCCGACCTGGTCGCCATGACCGAGAACCATGGCAGCAATCTGCGTGTCGAACAGCGGCAGTGGCAGCGTTCCCATTTCCTTGAGGAAGATCTCCAGATCCTGATGCGCGGCGTGAAATACCTTGGTGGTCTTCGGGTCGGCGAGAAGGCGCCACAACCCGGCAAGGTCGATGTCAGGCGCAAGCGGATCAATGGCCGCGGCATGTGTGCCGTCACTGATCTGGACAAGGCATAGCTGCGAGTAATAGGTATGCTCGCGCATGAATTCGGTGTCGACAGCAAGGAATTCGGCACCGGCAAGCTGGGCTACCAGCGCGTCAAGATCCGCGGTGGTCGTGATAACATCGGCGCTTTGTTCGGTATCTGTCGGCGCGGCGCGGCGGCGGCTTCTGGCCATCAAATCAACACAGTTTTGTTTGAAGTTAGTGTGATATAGTGCATTTTCGTCGCACCGCAAACCCAAAGCTATTGAATTCCTGAAAAAACCGCACCATCTCGGATACATGAAAGCTTTATCTGGATCATCAGCCACCATTATCGCAACGGCATCTGTTCTTGCCGGCATCCTTGCCATCGCCGCGCCAGCCTCGGCGGCCGGCGCTTCGGGCTCGTTGGTTGCCCATAAGGCGTTCTATGAAATGGAGATGGGCGACAAGGCGCAGAATTCGCACATCGTCAGTGTTGTCGGTCGTTCCGTCTTCGCCATCGAACGCGAATGTACGGGCTGGCGATCGGTTGAAGATTACATCATCCAGTTCATGGTGGAAAATGGCGGCGCCGATCGGGTTCTGTCGCATTTCGAGAGCTGGGAAGCCGATAGCGGTGACAAATACAGCTTTGATATCACAGAGGAATCATCTTTCGAGGGCCGCAAGGATTTTGGTGGTTTCGTCCAGCTTGATACCAAAAGCGCTGGTGAAGCTGTGTTCTCGATGACCCCTGACACGGTGATTGACCTGCCGGACGAGACCCTGTTTCCGGTACAGCATGTCCAGAGTATCCTTGCCAAGGCCGAGGCGGGTGAAAAGATGATCGCCGCCACGGTGTTCACCGGGGCCGAACCGGACAGCGCGCTGATGCGCACATCAACCGTGGTTGGTGGTTGGCGCGAGGCACCGGGTGACGAGCTTGGCCAGCTTGGTCAGGATGGCTACTGGCAGATCAATGTGGCCTATTTCAAGCCATCGGCGACAACATCCGAACCTGAATATGTCATCAAGTTCGAGATGCAGCGGAACGGTCTTGTTCGCGGATATGAAATCGACTACGGCGATTTCAGCATTGAGGCCAGCCTGACTTCGGCAGAACCTGTCGAGACGCAGAGCTGCAGCTAGATCTGACCTCGGTCAGACGCCAGCTTTACCGCGCCCCCGATCAACGCCCCATATCCAGCTGAACACCAGGTCAGAGCCGTGTTTGATCTGTCTATCTGCACATAGCCGGGCCATTTGCGCGGAACGCTCTCGCACAGCCGTGTTGGAAGTGGTGTTTCACCGCCAAGAATGATGGTGCCCGGGTCGATCAGATTGATTATCGCGGCCATCGCCCGGCCAAGGCGATCTTCGAAAACCTGAACCACACTTTCGGCAACTATATCACTGGCGTTCGCGGCGTCGGCAATCTCTGCGGCGGTGCGTTTGACGCCTGTGACACGCTCGTAATCCTCCTCAAGGCCGGAAACCGACAGGAATGTTTCCAGGCAGCCATTGCGCCCGCACCAGCATGGCCGCCCGTCAAGCTCATGCGGGACCGGGGCCGGAAGCTGTAGATGTGCCCAATTGGCGGCGGCACCATGGGCGCCGGTGACAAGCCCGCCATTCGCCACAAGACCGCCATGACAGCTGCTGCCAATCCACAGGGCGACAAGCGGGTCGGCGGCGCCGTTGTTGCTGGCATGAAACGCCGCCAGCGCATCGCCAAAGCCGGTCAGAGATACCTCACGCGACAGCGCCGACTGCAGATCGCGGCGCAGATCGGACCCGGCAAGCGGTGTCAGCGGCGTGATGTCGATGCTGTCGGCAAGAATGATTGCTGGCACGACGACGGCAACACCCATATGCGGTGAAGCCCCATCCAGTCCGGCGACAAGATCGCGAATGGCGACAAGCCAGTCGCGGTAATCACCGGCCGGCGCAGGGCATTCGGCGCGTGAAACGAAATCGCCGCCATCGGCAAGGATGGCGGCGGTAAAAATGCGGTCGTCTATCGTAAGGCCGATCATGGGCCGGCGACGCGGCAAAAGCTACTTGATCTTGGCTTCGCGGAACAGCACGTGCTTGCGTGCCTTCGGGTCATACTTCCGCACTTCAAGTTTTTCCGGCTTTGTGCGCGGGTTTTTCTTGGTGACGTAGAAGTAGCCGGTGTCGGCGGTGCTGACCAACTTGATCTGCAGGGTTGCTGGCTTGGCCATTGCTCTGGCTCCTTAACTGGCGACAGCGTTCTGTCGAGATATCTGAAAACTGCGCGCAAAGTGATGGAGACACCGCATTTTGTCAAGCATGATCAGCGTGTGCGACGTTTGCGCTGCCCTTTTGTCTTTCGGTTTTTCCCCGCGCCGTGCTTGCGGTCACGTTTATGTCCCGGCTTGCCAGCTGATTTGCGGGCCGGTCTGGCGCCGTCACTTCCTGAGCCGCCGCCAGCATAGGCAAGAAGGATGCCGCCACTGACAGGTGTCACCTCGACAACAAGCACATCCATCTTGTCACCGACCGCGACGCTCAGCCCGTGATGCCGGCCGCGCATACGCATGCCCGCGTCATCAATGACGTAGTAGTCATCCGGCAGTGATCGCATGGGCAGAAAGCCGTCCGCCGCCCCGTCATTCAGGCTGACAAAGGCGCCAGACCCGGTCACGCCGGATACCACGCCTTCGACAACAGTTCCTGCCCGACCGGCGAACAGCGCTGCGGCGAAACGGTCGATTGTCCGGCGCTCGGCGCCGGCGGCGCGGCTTTCGGTCTGTGAGATATGCTCGCAGACATCCACCAGATCAGGGGCTGCTACGCCGCCAAGACCATCCCTTGGGGCGCTGTCTGATGCCAGCATGTCGATCAGGGCGCGGTGGACCAGAAGATCGGCATAACGCCTGATTGGCGAGGTGAAATGCGCATAGTCGCGAAGTGAGAGTCCAAAATGACCAATATTGTCAGTGCTATAGACTGCCTTTGCCTGACTTCGCAGCACCGCCTCGTTGATCATTTTCTCATCTGGCGTGCCGGCGACATGCGCCAGGATGGCGTTGAAGTGATGCGGGCGCAGCACCTGACCACGCGCCAACCTTGCGCCAACGGCCGAGGCCAGATCATGAAGCCCGTCCGCCCGTTCTGGATCGGGCCGGTCATGAACACGGAACACACAGGGCCGTTTTGCCCGAATCAGGGCCTGTGCCGCCGCGACATTGGCGGCAATCATGTAATCCTCGATCAGACGCTGTGATTCGCTCTGCGCGCGCTGCACAATTTCGGCCGGCATCCCGTCATCATCGAGCCGGATACGCCGCTCTTTCAGATTCAGCGCCAGCGGTTCACGGTCCTGGCGCGCCGCATCAAGCGCCTGCCAGGCGCCAAACAAATTGCCAAGCCAGTCATCGGTGGCGCCGATGTCATCGGCGCTCATCGTGCCTTCATGCCAGGCCTGCACCTGGTCGTAGGTCAGCCGCGCCGCAGATTGGATCAACGCGCGCACGAAACGATGGTCTTTCATGTGTCCGGTGGCGTCAAAGGTCATCTCGACCACCATGGCGGCGCGTGGTTCAAGGGGACGAAGCGAGCACAAATCATTCGACAGCGCCTCGGGAAGCATCGGCACCACGCGGTCGGGAAGATAGACCGAATTGCCACGGCGGCGTGCCTCGGTATCGAGCGCAGATTTCGGGCGGACATAATGTGCGACATCGGCAATCGCGACGCTGACCTGCCATCCGCCATCGGCACTAGGCTCGGCATGGACGGCATCATCAAAATCGCGGGCATCGGCGCCGTCGATTGTCACGAATGGGCGATCGCGAAGATCGGTTCGTCCGCGAAGGTTTGGCACCTTCATGTCTGCAGTTTCGGCGATGGCGGCGTCTGGAAAGACGTGCGGGATATCGAATTCGGCAAGAGCAAGCGCGCTGAAGGCGCCAGGCGCATCGGCCGGGCCAAGATTGTCGATGATCCGCGCTGTCTTGCCAAGATAGCCGCGCCGGGGCAGCAATTCAGCCTCGACAAGATCGCCTTCGGCGGCTGGCATGTCGCCATTGCGTTCAAGTGTGATGGTGTCGCGCCCGCCGCGCTCAGCCTGCTGCAGGATCAACCCGCCGCGACCGGGGATGACCGTTCCGAACAGCCGGCGCGGCGCCGCGTCGAGGATCCGGATGATCCGGCCTTCATACCGCGCGCCACTGATTCGCTTGAGGCGTGCCAACACCTGTTGTCCGACGCGTGCGGCGCGCCCGCCGCGTTTGTCGGGTGTCAGCCTGATCGAGGGAGCCGGTCCCGAAGTTTCGGTGGCTGGGACGGCAAGCAATGTGCCGTCGCGATCGATTTTCCGGATGATCAGCACGGTGACTTCGGGCAGCTGGTCAGGCGCGGCGATGCGGCGGCCGGGCTGTTTGGCGATGCGGCCCTGTTCGGCAAGGTCCCGAAGGCGGCGTCTGAGCGGTGCGCGGGCTTCCTGGGGCAGGTTGAAGGCGCGCGCGACCTCCTTTACCGAGGGAGGTGTGTCGCACCCGTCAATGAATTCAAGGATGGCACTGTCAGAAGGCATCCCATCGGCGGGTGACCCGTCACTCACGAAGCTGCCTTCTTGGCGGACGCTTTCTTGGCAGATGCCTTTTTGGCAGCGCCTTTCTTGCGCGCACCGCCACCGCGCGCGGCCTTTTTCTTGGTTACCGGCCGTGCGGCCTTTTCCGCCAGCAGGGTGATGGCCTGCGCCAGATCAACCTCGGTCATGTCGGTGCCGCGGGGCAGGGTGGCCCGAAGCTTGTTATGCTCGACATAGGGACCAAAACGTCCGGCTTTCAGGTGCACTTCGCCACCGGTGGGGTGTTCTCCCAGCAGGCGGCCGCGTTTCTTGGCCGATTCCGCCAGCAGGTCGACCGCCCGGTTCAGACCGATTTCCAGAAGGTCATCCCCATCCTTCAGACTGGTGAAGCTTCCCTGATATTTCAGATAGGGGCCATAGCGGCCGAGCCCGGCCTGAATCATGTCGCCGCTCTCGGGATGCGCCCCGACATCGCGCGGCAGCGACAGCAGCTTCAGCGCGGTTTCAAGATCGATGCTGCCTGCCGACATGCCCTTCGGGAAGGAGGACCGCTTCGGCTTTTTGGTCTCCGGATCGCCAAGCTGCACATAGGGCCCGTAGGGACCGTTGCGAACATAGACTGGCAGGCCGCTGTCCGGATCGTCACCAAGATGGCGGTCGCCAACGACGCCGGCCGCGGCCTCGTCATCATCGCCATTGGTGACAAGCTGACGTGTGAATTTGCATTCCGGATAGTTCGAACAGCCGATGAAGGCACCAAATTTGCCAAGCCGTAACCCAAGCCTGCCACCCGAACAGTTCGGGCAGCTTCGCATCAATTCGCCGGACTCATCCTTCTTGAAGAAATGGGGGCCAAGATCTTCATCAAGGACATCGATCACATTGGTGATGGTCAGTTCGCTGGTGCTGTCGATCGCCGCCTTGAAGTCGCGCCAGAACTGCGCCAGAAGCTGTTTCCAGTCGAGCTTGCCATCCGACACGGCGTCGAGCTGGCCTTCAAGCTTGGCGGTGAAGTCATATTCGACATAGCGGCTGAAGAAACTGTTCAGGAAGGTCACGACGAGGCGGCCGCGATCCTCGGGAATGAATTTGCCGCGATCCTTGACCACATAATCGCGATCCTGAAGGACCTGGATGATCGAGGCGTAGGTCGAGGGCCGGCCAATGCCAAGCTCTTCCATGGCTTTGACAAGGCTTGCATCGGTGAAACGCGGCGGTGGCTGCGTGAAATGCTGTTCCGGCATGACCTTGCGCGTCGCCAGCGCTTCGCCCTTGTCGACAGCTGGCAGGATGGCGCTGTCGTCGGCCTTGTCGGTTTCCACCTGATCGGAGGCCGAATCCTGGCCTTCCTGATAGACAGATCTATATCCATCGAAAACAACGACCCGGCCGCTGGCCCGCAAGGTCACGCTCTGCGACCTGTTGACGATATCGATCGCGGTCTGATCCAGTTCGGCGGACTGCATCTGGCTGGCGATGGTGCGTTTCCAGATCAGATCATAGAGCCGCGCCTGGTCGTAATCGAGGAAATCACGAATGGAATCCGGCGTTCGCGCCGCGTCGGTTGGCCGGATGGCCTCATGCGCTTCCTGCGCGTTCGCGGCGGCGGTGCGATAGACTCGCGGCGTATCGGGAAGATAGCGGTTGCCAAAACGCTGGCCGATTTCGGTCCGAACGGCGGCGATGGCCTCGCTGCCAAGCTGCACGCCGTCTGTCCGCATATAGGTGATCAGGCCGGTGGTTTCGCTGCCAATATTGATGCCTTCATAGAGGCGCTGCGCGATCTGCATTGTCCGGCTGGCCGAGAAGCCGAGCTTGCGCGAGGCTTCCTGCTGCAGGGTCGAGGTGGTGAAGGGTGGTTTTGGATTTTCGCGAATGCGGCGGGTCTGGATATCAGATACCTGCAGCGCTTCGGCTTCGATGGTCGCGGCGGCGGCGATGGCTTCGGTCTCGGTGCCAATATCAAGCTTGCCGAGCTTCTTGCCGTTGAGATGGGTGAGGCGGGCCTTGAAATTCCGCCCGTCGGCCTTTCCGACCTCGGCCTCGACAGTCCAGTATTCCTGGGCGTTGAAGGCCTCGATGGCGGCTTCACGCTCGCAGATCAGGCGCAGGGCCACCGATTGCACACGGCCTGCCGACCGTGCGCCCGGCAATTTGCGCCACAGCACCGGCGAGATGGAGAATCCAACAAGATAATCAAGGGCCCGTCGCGCCCGGTAGGCATCGATCAGTTCGGTATCGAGGGCACGGGGCTGCGCCATCGCGGCCAGGATCGCGCTTTTTGTCACCTCGTTGAAGACCACGCGCTCGACCGGCTTGCCGTCGATCAGGTTGCGATCCTGGAGAAGTTCAAGGACATGCCAGCTGATGGCCTCGCCTTCCCGGTCGGGGTCAGTCGCCAGGATCAACCGGTCGGCCCCGCGCAGCGCCTTGGTGATATCGCCAATATGCCGCTCCGAGCCGCTTGAGACCTGCCACTTCATGGCAAAATCCTCGTCCGGGAGTACCGACCCGTCCTTGCTTGGCAGGTCGCAGACATGCCCATAGGACGCCAGAACGTGATAATCATCACCAAGATAACGGTTGATGGTTTTGGCTTTTGCGGGAGATTCGACGATGACGAGTTTCATGGGTGGCCCTGTTGTCTGAAACCCGCAGATAGTACCTAAAGTGCGTTTTGTCAAAGCCAGACAGAATCGGAAGCGGCGGTTTTATGTGCCAAGCACAAGGCAAACCCGGCTGCCATGATGACGCGTGACGCGTCCAGCAAGCTCAAGTTCGAGGATCGCCGCAAGCACTG
>JBMZTC010000012.1:0-77617 GCA_049623505.1 Puniceispirillaceae bacterium (SeqCode)
CACGAAGCGTGAAGAGGTTGAGCGTGGGCAGGTTCTCTCGGCGCCCGGTTCGATCACGCCGCATACCGAGTTCAAGTGCGAGGCGTATGTACTGACGAAGGAAGAGGGTGGTCGTCACACCCCGTTCTTCTCGAACTATCGTCCGCAGTTTTATTTCCGGACGACGGATGTGACGGGTTCGGTCGAGCTGCCGTCGGGCACCGAGATGGTGATGCCTGGCGACAACATCGCGATGACCGTGACGCTGATCGCGCCGATCGCGATGGATGAAGGTCTTCGCTTCGCCATCCGCGAGGGCGGCCGTACCGTCGGTGCAGGCGTCGTCGCCTCAATCGTGAAATAAGGCAGGAATATTAAGGAGGGGCGTTCGGCGCCCCTCTTTATTTGCAGGCAAAAGGGAAAGCAGTCATGGAAACCCAGAACATCCGTATCCGGCTGAAGGCGTTTGATCATCGTATCCTCGACCAGTCGACGAACGAGATCGTCAACACAGCCAAGCGTACTGGTGCCGAAGTACGGGGTCCGATCCCGCTGCCGACCAATATCCGGCGCATGACGGTGCTGCGCTCGCCGCACATCGACAAGAAAAGCCGGGAACAGTTCGAAATGCGGACGCATAAGCGTCTGCTGGATATCGTTGATCCGACTCCGCAGACGGTGGACGCGCTGATGAAGCTCGATCTCGCCGCCGGCGTTGATGTCGAGATCAAGCTCTAGGAAGGGGCAGGGCCAATGCGTAGCGGAGTTATCGCCCGCAAGCTGGGCATGACACGGGTCTTCAATGACGCCGGTCGTCACGTTCCGGTAACGGTTGTGAAGATGGACGATGTCCAGGTTGTTTCGGTTCGTACCGGTGAGCGCGACGGCTATTCGGCTGTCCAGCTTGGTGCCGGTGCCGCCAAGGCAAAGAACGTGTCGAAGGCGATGCGTGGACATTTTGCCAAGGCCAATGTGCTGCCGAAGTCGAAGGTTGCCGAGTTTCGGGTCGCCGACGATGCCGTCATCGAGGTTGGTGCCACCCTGGCGCCGAGCCATTTTGTCGCCGGCCAGAAGGTCGATGTCGTAGGCACCACCCAGGGTAAGGGTTTTGCCGGCGCGATGAAGCGGCACAATTTCGGTGGTCTGCGCGCGTCTCACGGTGTGTCGATCTCGCACCGTTCGCACGGCTCCACCGGCCAGTGTCAGGAACCCGGCAAGGTGTTCAAGGGCAAGAAGATGGCCGGCCACATGGGTGCTGTGCGCAACACCACTCAGAATATCGAGGTTGTCGCGGTCGATGATGAGGAAGGTGTCGTGCTGCTGCAGGGCGCCGTGCCTGGCCCGAAGGGTGGCTGGGTGCTGATCAGCGACGCCGTCAAGGTCGCGCTTCCCGAGGGTGCGCCGTTCCCGGCCGGTCTGGTGTCTGATGCCGCTGCCGCAGCGCCAGCAGATGAAGAGGCCCCGGCTGAAGAGGCTGCTGCCGATGACGCTGCGGCTGACGATGGCGCGGTCGAGGCGGATGCGCCGGCAGAAGACGCCGCTGCAGATGAGGGTAAGAACGATGAAAGTTAAGGTGACAACGCTGGACAGCAAGGCTGCGGGTGATATCACGCTGGCTGACGATGTGTTCGGGATCAACCCGCGCGCCGATATCGTTGCCCGTGTTGTTAACTGGCAGCTTGCCAAGCGCCGCGCCGGCACACACAAGGTCAAGAGCCGCGGCGAAATCACCCGCACGACTGCCAAGATGTACCGCCAGAAGGGCACCGGTCGTGCCCGTCACGGCGCGGCGTCGGTGGTGCAGTTCCGTGGTGGTGGGGTTGTGCATGGCCCGGTCGTTCGCGAGCATGGTCATTCGCTGCCGAAAAAGGTTCGTCAGCTTGGTCTGAAGTCGGCGCTGTCCTCAAAGGCGGCTGACGGCAAGATCATCGTCATTGACGAGCTGAAGTCCGGTGGCAAGAACGGGTCCAAGACAGCCGCTCTGAAAGCGAAGCTTGCAAAGCTTGGCGCTGAGAACGCGTTGTTCGTCGGTGGCGCCGAGCTTGACGACAACTTCGTCAAGGCGGCCAGCAACCTTCCGTTTGTCGATGTCCTGCCGCAGCAGGGGATCAACGTTTATGACATCCTGCGCCGCGATGTGCTGGTCCTGTCCAAGGATGCCGCGGCCCATCTTGAGGAGCGTCTGAAATGAGTGTGCGCGCGCGCAAGCCGGCGAAGGTGGTGATGAGCAAGGCTGCTGCCTACGACACCATCCTGCGACCGATCATCACCGAAAAGGCGACCATGGCGAATGAAAACGGCCAGGTGACCTTTGCCGTGCCGCTGTCGGCCACAAAGCCGGAGATCAAGGCCGCGGTTGAGATGCTGTTCGATGTTCAGGTAACGGCGGTGAATACAATCCTTCTCAAGGGCAAGTCAAAGATGTGGCGGGGCCGTCCGGGCCGTCGCTCGGATACCAAGAAGGCCATGGTCACCCTCGCCGAGGGCCAGACCATCGACCTGATGGGAGTGTAATTCGATGGCACTGAAGAAGTTCAACCCGACGACCCCCGGCCAGCGTAATCTGGTACTGGTCGACAAGGGCGATCTCTACAAGGGCAAGCCGGTCAAGAAACTGACCCAGGGCCTGACCAAGTCGGGCGGCCGCAACAATTCCGGTCATGTCACATCCTGGCATCGTGGCGGTGGTCATAAGCGCCGCTATCGCATGATCGACTTCAAGCGTACCAAGACTGGCATGTTGGCGACTGTCGAGCGGCTGGAATATGATCCGAACCGCACCGCCTTTATCGCGCTGATCACCTATGAAGATGGTGAACAGAGCTACATTCTGGCACCGCAGCGTCTGGCTGTCGGCGACAAGGTGATGGCCGGCGTCGGTTCCGATATCAAGCCAGGCAACGCGCTGCCGCTGGCCAGCATTCCGGTTGGCACGCTTGTTCACAATGTCGAACTGAAGCCTGGCAAAGGTGGGCAGCTGGCCCGCTCTGCCGGCACCTATGTACAGCTTGTTGGACGCGACCGTGGCTATGCCATTCTGCGACTGGCATCTGGCGAGGTTCGTCTGGTCCGTGGCGAGTGCATGGCATCCATTGGTGCCGTGTCGAACCCTGATCAGCAGAATATCAAGATCGGCAAGGCCGGTCGCAACCGCTGGCTTGGCAAGCGCCCGCATGTTCGTGGTGTTGTCATGAACCCGATCGACCACCCGCATGGTGGTGGTGAAGGCCGGACGTCTGGTGGTCGCCATCCGGTGACCCCGTGGGGCAAGCCGACCAAGGGCAAGCGCACTCGTTCCAACAAGAAGACGGACCGCCTGATTATGCGGCGCCGCAAGCCATAAGGGACTGAAATCATGGCACGTTCTGTTTGGAAAGGTCCGTTCGTTGACGGGTATCTGCTGAAGAAGGCAGACAAGGTCCGCGAATCCGGCCGCAACGAGGTCATCAAGACCTGGTCGCGCCGGTCGACCATCCTGCCGCAATTCGTTGGACTGACCTTTGGTGTCCACAATGGCAACAAATTCATCCCGGTGTCGATCAGCGAGGACATGGTTGGTCACAAGCTGGGTGAATTCGCTCCGACCCGCACCTATTACGGGCATGCGGCGGACAAGAAGTCGAAGCGTTAGAGGGTTTCATGGGTAAGCAAGCTAAACCAAGAGTTTTGGCAGACAGCGAGGCGAAGTCGGTTCTCCGTAACCTTCGTACCAGCCCGCAGAAGCTGAACCTTGTCGCGGCAATGATCCGCGGTATGGATGTCGAAAAGGCACTGGCAACCTTGTCCTTCTCGCGCCGCCGCATCGCCGGCGACGTCAAGAAGGCGCTGCAATCGGCAATCGCCAACGCGGAAAACAACCATTCGCTTGATGTCGACCGGTTGTTCGTGAAGGAAGCCCATGTTGGCAAGGCGATGGTCATGAAGCGTTTCAAGGCACGTGCCCGCGGTCGTGGTGCACGCATCCTGAAGCCGTTTTCGCACCTGACCATCGTTGTCGGTGAAAAGGGAGACCAGTAGATGGGTCAGAAAGTCAAACCGATCGGCCTTCGGGTTGGTATCAACCGCACCTGGGATTCGCGCTGGTACGCAGATCGCAACTATGGCGAACTGCTGCACAAGGATATTGAGCTTCGCTCGTATCTGATGGACCGTCTGAAGCAGGCAGCCATCAGCCGCGTTGTCATCGAGCGTCCCGCCGGCCGCGCCCGCGTCACCATCCATGCTGGCCGCCCCGGTCTGATCATCGGCAAGAAGGGCCAGGACATCGAGCGTCTGCGCGCCGATCTGTCGAAGCGTGTTGGTAGCGAGGTCAGCCTCAACATCGTCGAGGTCCGCAAGCCCGAGATTGATGCCAAGCTGATCGCCGAGAATATCGCGCAGCAGCTTGAGCGCCGGGTTGGTTTCCGCCGCGCCATGAAGCGCGCGGTTCAGTCCGCCATGCGCCTTGGCGCGCAGGGTGTGCGGATCAACTGCGCCGGTCGTCTTGGCGGCGCCGAGATCGCCCGTACCGAATGGTATCGTGAAGGCCGTGTGCCATTGCACACACTCCGCGCCGAGGTTGATTACGGCGAGGGTTCTGCATTCACCACCTACGGCGTGTGCGGGATCAAGGTTTGGGTCTTCAAGGGTGAAGTTATGGCCCATGATCCGATGGCACAGGACAAGCGGCTTGCTGAACAGCAATCCGGTCCGGCGCCGCGGGCAAACGGTTAATCGAGAGGAGTTGGTTAGATGCTCTCGCCGAAGAGAACCAAGTTCCGGAAGGCCCATAAGGGCCGTATCCATGGCAACGCCAAGGGTGGAACGCAGCTGAATTTTGGTGCCTACGGTCTGAAGGCCGTGACACCCGAGCGGGTCACCGCCCGTCAGATCGAAGCAGCGCGCCGTGCCATCACACGTCACCTGCGTCGTGCTGGCCGTGTCTGGATCCGCATTTTCCCGGATGTGCCTGTTTCGTCCAAGCCTGCCGAAGTTCGGATGGGTAAGGGTAAGGGGTCGCCGGAATATTGGGTGGCCAGGGTGAAGCCGGGTCGCATCATGTTCGAAATTGATGGTGTTCCGTGGGAGCTTGCCAAGGAGGCGCTGACGCTGGCGTCTGCCAAGCTGCCGCTCGACACCCGTATCGTCCGCCGTCTTGGCGACAGTGAGTAAGGGAGAGTCTGATGGCAACCGTTAAGGCCGAAGACCTTCGCGCCAAGACAGCCGACGAGCTGAAGGACCAGCTGGTGGGTCTGAAGAAGGAGCAGTTCAATCTGCGCTTCCAGACAGCCGGTGGTCAGAATGAGAACCCGGCGCGTGCACGCACCGTCCGCCGTGAAATTGCGCGTATCAAGACCGTACTTGGCGAAAAGGCCAGTGCGGCTGGTGCGGCACAGTAGGGAAGACAAGTTATGCCGAAGCGTATCATGCAGGGCACGGTCGTCAGCGATAAGACCGACAAGACGGTAACCGTTCTTGTCGAGCGCAGGATCATGCATCCGGTCTATAAGAAGTTCATCACCAAGTCGAAGAAGTTCGCGGCGCATGATGCCGAGAACCGCTGCAAGCAGGGTGACACTGTACGTATCCGTGAATGCGCCCCGATTTCGAAGTCCAAGAACTACGAAGTCATCTACGAAGACGCCGCCGCGAACTGAGGGAGATCGATATGATCCAGATGCAGTCCAATCTTGAGGTTGCCGACAATTCGGGCGCCCGCCGCGTGCAGTGCATCAAGGTGCTTGGCGGTTCCGGTCGCAAGGTTGCCGGTGTTGGCGACGTGATCGTCGTCTCGGTGAAGGAAGCCATTCCCCGCGGCAAGGTGAAGAAGGGTGACGTGCATCGCGCTGTCATCGTTCGCACCGCCAAGGAAATCCGCCGCCCCGACGGCAGCGTCATTCGGTTCGACCGCAATGCCGCGGTTCTGCTGAACAAGCAGGATGAGCCGATCGGAACGCGTATTTTCGGGCCGGTCACGCGCGAGCTGCGCAGCCGGAAATTCATGAAGATCGTTTCGCTGGCACCGGAGGTGCTGTAATGGCTGAGAAATTCAAGATCAAGAAGGGCGATGAGGTCATCGTGACCACAGGCCGCGACAAGGGCCGCCGCGGTGAGGTGATCGAAGTCCGGCGGGCTGAAAACCGCGTTCTTGTGCAGGGGTGCAACATCGTCAAGCGGCATACCCGCGCGACGCAGACAAACCCCGGTGGCATCGTGAACAAGGAAGCCCCGCTTCACATTTCGAATGTATCCCTGATCGATCCGGACAGTGGCAAGGCCACCCGCATCGGATATGAGGTCAAGGATGGCAAGAAGATCCGGATCGCCCGTCGGTCCGGGAAAGCCCTGGACTGATCGGGGTAAGGAGACAAAGCTGAGATGAAAACGCGTTTAGAAGAACATTATCTGACGGCTGTTCGCCCGGCTCTGATGGAGAAATTCGGTTACCAGAACAATATGCAGGTGCCGAAGATCGAAAAGGTCATCATCAACATGGGTGTTGGTGAGGCTGTGCGTGACTCAAAGAAAGTTGAGCACGCAACCCGCGACCTGACCGCCATCACCGGCCAAAAGCCCGTCGTGACCCGCGCCAAGCGCGCGAACGCCGCTTTCAAGCTGCGTGCCGGCATGCCAATCGGCTGCAAGGTAACGCTGCGGCGCGAGCGTATGTACGAATTTCTTGATCGCCTGGTGAACATTGCGCTGCCGCGTGTCCGTGACTTCCGCGGATTGAACGGCAAGAGCTTCGATGGCCGTGGTAACTACGCCATGGGCATTCGTGAGCAGATTGTGTTCCCGGAGATTGATTATGACCAGGTTGATGAGGTCCGCGGCATGGACATCATCGTCGTAACCTCGGCACGGACGGATGATGAAGCTCGCGAGCTGCTCGTGAATTTCGAATTTCCGTTCGTCAAAGCGTAAGGACCCGACAGATGGCTAAGAAAAGCGCTGTAGAGAAGAACAACCGTCGCAAGCGTATGGTCGCTCAGCGGGGCGCACGCCGCGCCGAGCTGCGGGCAACGATCCGCGACCGTTCGCTGCCGATGGAAGAGCGTTTCCAGGCAGTTATGAAACTGTCCCAGGAGCCGCGTGACAGCGCGAAGATCCGTCTTCGCAACCGGTGTGAAATCTCCGGTCGTCCGCGCGGCTATGACCGCAAACTCAGAATGTCGCGCATCGCGCTCCGTGACCTCGCCTCGATGGGCCAGGTTCCCGGTGTCGTGAAGTCGAGCTGGTAAGCGAGGAGTATTGAATCATGGCAATGAGTGATCCTCTCGGTGATATGCTCACGCGCATCCGGAACGGACAGAGCGCCGGCAAGACCGTTGTGTCGAGCCCAGCCTCACAGTTCCGGAGCAATGTTCTCGAGGTTCTGAAGCGCGAGGGCTATATCCGCAATTATTCCAGCGTCGATGTGCGCCCCGGCATTCGGGAGCTGAAGATCGAGCTGAAATATCATGACGGCACACCTGTGATCTCCGAGATCAAGCGCGTCTCGCGCCCGGGCCGTCGTGTCTATTACGGCATTCGTGACCTGCCGCGTGTCTATAACGGGCTTGGCATCGCCATCCTGTCGACACCGCGCGGTGTTCTTTCGGACAGTGAAGCTCGCACCGCGAATGTCGGTGGCGAAGTTCTCTGCCACGTATTCTAAGGGGAGTGCTGGCATGTCTCGAGTAGGTAGTAGCGCGATCACCATTCCAGCCGATGTGACAGTGTCACATGAAGGCGGGGTGATGGTCGTCAAGGGAAAGAACGGTGAGCTGAGCACACCGCTTCACAGTGACGTCGAACTGTCGCTTGCCGACAATGTCGCCACGCTGAAGCCGGCGCGGGATACCCGCCAGGCAAAGGCGCTGTGGGGCACGATGCGGGCCAACCTGAACAATATGGTTGTTGGCGTTTCGGCTGGTTTCAGTCGCAAGCTGGAAATCAACGGTGTTGGTTACCGTGCCGCCATGCAGGGCAACAAGCTGGTGCTGTCGCTTGGTTACAGCCATCCGGTTGAGATGGATGTGCCGGCCGGTCTGAAGGTGAATGTTGAAAACAACACCAACATCATGATCACCGGCGCCGACAAGCAGCTTCTTGGCCAGTTCGCCGCCGAGGTTCGCGCAAAGCGCCCGCCTGAGCCGTTCAAGGGCAAGGGCGTCAAATATGCCGACGAGTATATCGTCCGCAAGGAAGGCAAGAAGAAGTAGGGGCACCGGGATGTTTTCATCGAAGCAACTTTTCGAGCGCCGCCGGGCGCGCAACCGCACCGCCCTGAAGCGCGTATCTTCGGGTCAGGTACGGTTGTCCGTTCACCGCTCGTCGAAGCATATCTATGCGCAGGTCATTGACGACAAGCTTGGTCAGACCCTGGCCGCGGCGTCGACTCTCGACGCCGAGCTCAAGGGCGCTGGCAGCACAAGCAACAGCACCGCGGCGGCAGCCGTTGGCAAGCTTGTCGCCGAGCGTGCCAAGGCCAAGGGCGTCGAGACCGTCGTCTTTGATCGTGGCGGCTTTATTTATCATGGACGCGTAAAGGCGCTTGCCGATGCAGCGCGCGAAGCCGGCCTGAAATTCTAGGGAGCAGTGACTGATGGCACGCAATAACGACAGGCAGGATCGCAGCAACTCGCGCGAGGAGCCTGAACTGATCGAAAAGCTGGTTGGCATCAACCGGGTCGCAAAGGTGGTCAAGGGCGGACGCCGGTTTGGCTTCGCCGCGCTGGTCGTCGTCGGTGATGGCCGTGGCCGCGCCGGTTTCGGCACCGGCAAGGCCCGCGAGGTTCCCGAGGCAATCCGCAAGGCCACCGAAGGCGCCAAGCGCAACATGGTTCGTGTACCGCTTCGCGATGGCCGCACACTGCATCACGACATCAAGGGCCGTTACGGTGCCGGCAATGTCCTGCTGCGTGCCGCCCAGGCTGGTACCGGCATTATCGCCGGTGGTCCGATGCGTGCCGTTTTTGAGGTTCTTGGCGTCCAGGACGTGGTTGCCAAGTCGATCGGCTCGTCGAACCCGCATAATATGATCAAGGCAACCTTCTCGGCACTGACGGCCATGCAGGCGCCACGCAGCGTCGCGCAGAAGCGTGGCAAGCGCGTTGGCGATATCCTCGGCAAGCGCAGCGGTGACGATCAGGCCGCAGCGTCCTGACAGGGAGAGGTGAGATGAGTGGCAAAACAGTACGCGTGACACAGACAAAAAGCGCGATTGGCCGGTTCGGCTCGCAGCGTCAGACATTGGTCGGGCTGGGGCTTAACAAGATTGGTCGCACCCGTGAGCTGGAAGACACTCCAGCTGTCCGCGGCATGATCAACAAGGTGAAACATCTCGTCCGCGTCGAGGGCGAATAAGTCCCGATGGGCAATCCGGCATCTATTGAGGTGCCGCGCAGGAGAGTAAGATGAAACTCAACGCAATCAGTGACAATCCGGGTTCGACGCGGAATCGCAAGCGTGTTGGCCGTGGTATCGGTTCCGGCACTGGCAAAACCGCGGGAAGCGGTCACAAGGGCCAGAAGGCGCGTTCAGGCGTGTCCATCAAGGGGTTTGAAGGTGGCCAGATGCCGATCCACCGGCGTCTTCCAAAGCGTGGCTTCACCAACATTTTCCGCAAGAATTTCGTAGAGGTCAATCTTGGCCGTCTGCAGACAGCGATCGACGCTGGCAAGCTTGACGCCAAGAAGCCTGTTGACGTTGCGGCCCTGATTGGTGCCGGCGTCATTTCGAAGGCGCGCGACGGTGTTCGCATTCTTGGCAAGGGCGAGCTGACGGCAAAGAATGTGGAAATCCACGCTGCCGGTGCGTCAAAGGCCGCGATTGCGGCTGTCGAGGCTGCTGGTGGCAAGATCGTGCTTCCAGCCGTCGCGGCTGACAACGCGTAGGTCAACAGGGCAACTCAGCAGGGTAGAGCGCAGCGATGGCAACATCCGCAGATCGTATGGCAGCCGGCGTCGGGCTTGGGGCTTTCGCCAAGGCCGAAGAGCTGAAAAAGCGTATTTGGTTTACGCTTGGCGCGCTCATCATCTATCGGCTTGGCACCTATCTGCCGTTGCCGGGGATCAATCCCGACGCACTTTCGGACATCTTCTCGCAGCAATCATCCGGCATCCTCGGCATGTTCGACATGTTCTCGGGTGGCGCGCTGGGGCGGATGACGATCTTTGCGCTGAATATCATGCCTTACATCACCGCCTCGATCATCATGCAGCTGATGACGGCCATCGTGCCGACGCTTGAGCAGCTGAAAAAGGATGGCGAGTCCGGGCGCAAGCAGATCAATCAGTACACACGCTATCTGACGGTGCTTCTGGCAACCGTCCAGGGCTATGGCATTGCTGTCGGGCTTGAGGCCGCGTCGGGTGTTGTCGGTGACCCGGGGATGTTCTTCCGGGTGACCACGGTGACCACGCTGGTTGGCGGCACGTTGTTCCTGATGTGGCTTGGCGAGCAGATTACCAGCCGCGGTGTTGGTAACGGCATCTCGCTGATCATCTTCTCGGGCATCATTGCCGAGGTGCCCTCGGCGCTTGCCGGCACGCTTGAGCTTGGTCGCACAGGCGCGCTCTCGGCCATCCTGATCGTGGTTCTGTTCGCGATGGCCGTTGCCGTGATTGCCTTCATCGTCTTTATCGAGCGTTCGGTCCGCAAGATCGTCGTGCAGTATCCAAAGCGCCAGCATGGCAACAAGGTGTTCGGTGGCGACCAGTCGTTCCTGCCGCTGAAGATCAATGTGCCCGGTGTTATTCCGCCGATCTTTGCCTCATCACTGTTGTTGATGCCGGTATCGATCATCAACCTGACCGGTGGTCAGGAAGGCGGCGCGGAATGGCTTGTGACGCTCAACGCCCTTCTTGGCCGTGGCCAGCCACTGTATCTTGGCATCTATATCGGTTTGATTGTCTTCTTCGCCTTCTTCTATACGGCGATCGTCTTCAATCCACAGGATACGGCAGACAATCTGCGGCGCCATGGTGGGTATATCCCGGGCATTCGCCCTGGCAAGACAACATCTGACTATCTCGACAGTGTGCTGACCCGTCTGACCGTTCTTGGCGCCGCCTATCTTTCGGCGGTCTGTCTTTTGCCGGAGATCCTGATCAGCAACTATTCGGTGCCATTCTATTTTGGTGGCACATCGCTTCTCATCGTTGTGACGGTGACCCTTGATACGGTGGGCCAGGTGCAGTCGCATCTTCTCGCCCATCAATATGAAGGGCTGGTGAAGAAATCAAAACTGAAAGGGCGCGGTCGATGAACATTATTTTGTTTGGTGCCCCCGGGGCTGGCAAGGGAACACAGGCCAAGCGTCTTGTCGATGAGCGCGGCATGGTTCAGCTGTCGACTGGCGAGATGCTTCGCGCGGCGATCGAGGCTGGCACTGATCTTGGCCTTCGCGCCAAGGAAGTGATGGATCGCGGCGATCTGGTTTCGGACGATATCATCCTTGGCATGATTGCCGAGCGGATGCAGAACCCTGATTGTGCCAATGGCGTGATCCTTGACGGGTTCCCGCGCACCGTCGCGCAGGCCGAAGGCCTTGGCGAGATGTTCGCCGCGCGGGGTTTGACACTCGATCATGTCATCGAGATCAAGGTTGACGAGGACGCGCTGTTCGCGCGGATTGAAACACGCGCTGCCGAAACCGGTGGGTCGCGTGCGGATGACAATGCCGAGACGCTTCGCAAGCGTCTGGCCGTCTATCATGAGAATACCGCGCCACTTCTGCCCTACTACACTGGGAAGGGTCTGATGCGGACGGTTGATGGAATGGCATCGATTGATGAAGTCGCTCAGGCGATTGACGCCATATTGGGATGAACGAGACGCGTTGAGGTTGACTGTAAGGGGCAAAAGCCTATAATTCGCCGCCTTCGAGACATTCACAGGTGGTGCGGGTCCGCCCAACGGGCGGTGCTCTGAAACGGTTGTAATATGACAGGCGTGCCGACGGGCAGCGCCGTTTTCGAGAGGAGCCAGACAGTGGCACGAATTGCGGGTGTAAATATTCCCACCAAGAAGCGGGTGGAAATCGCACTGACCTATATCCACGGCATCGGCCGGACCAGCGCCAAGGGCATCTGCACACGTGCGGGCGTGCCGGATGAGCGTCGCGTCGCCGATCTGTCGGAAGAAGAACTGACCAAGCTGCGCGATATCATCGACGCGGACTTCCTGGTCGAAGGCGACCTTCGTCGTAAGACATCGATGGATATCAAGCGGTATCTCGACCTTGGCTGTCTTCGTGGTCTGCGGCATCGTCGCAACCTGCCGGTTCGTGGCCAGCGCACCCATACCAACGCCCGCACCCGCAAGGGCCCGGCGAAGCCGATTGCCGGCAAGAAGAAATAACCCGGATCCTCGAGGAGATAGCAGATGGCAAAACAACCAAGTCAGGGCCGGGTCCGTCGTCGCGAGCGGAAGAATATTACCAGCGGCGTGGCGCATGTGAATTCGACCTTCAACAACACCATGATCACAATCACCGATGTACAGGGCAACACCATTGCCTGGGCGTCCGCCGGTGGCATGGGTTTCAAGGGTTCGCGTAAATCAACTCCGTTCGCTGCCCAGATGGCGGCGGAAGATGCCGGCAAAAAGGCCGCGGAGCATGGGATGAAATCGCTGGATGTGCAGGTACGTGGGCCGGGATCGGGTCGTGAATCTGCATTGCGGGCACTTCAGTCTGTCGGGTTCAACGTGACCTCGATCCGCGATGTGACCCCGATTCCGCATAACGGGTGCCGCCCGCGCAAGCGTCGGCGCGTCTGATCGCGCCTGCCGCCGCCCTGCGTTCTTTGCGCGTGCCTGTTGGCAGCGTGAAGCCCATATGAATACTGTTTCGCATAGAGGAACACCGAGATGATTGAAAAGAACTGGCTGGATCTCAAGAAGCCGGATGAGCTGGAGATCAAGCAGTCCGAATACAACCCGAGCCAGGCCGTGATCGAGGTTGGTCCGTTTGAACGTGGCTTCGGCGTCACCATCGGTAACGCGCTGCGGCGGGTATTGCTGTCGTCGCTTCAGGGTTCGGCCATTTCGGCGGTGCAGATCCAGGGCGTTGTTCATGAATTCTCGTCGATTCCCGGCGTTCGTGAAGATGTGACCGATCTTGTCCTGAACCTGAAAGGGGTTGCCGTTCGGGTTGACGAGGAAGGATCAAAGCGTCTTCGTCTGTCGGCTGAAGGCCCGGCAACCGTAACCGCCGGTATGATCTCCGAGACTGCCGGTGTCGAGATCATGAATCCCGATCATGTTCTGTGCCAGCTCGACAAGGGCGCCAGCGTGACCATGGAACTGACCGTGACCAGCGGCAAGGGCTATGTCCCAGCTGGCAGCATGCGTGCCGAGGATTCGCCGATTGGTCTTATTCCGATCGACGCCATCTACAGCCCTGTTCGCCAGGTTGCCTACAAGGTGGACAATGCGCGTGTCGGGCAGATCACAGACTATGACAAGCTGCTGCTGACAGTTGAGACCGACGGGTCCATCACCCCCGAAGACGCTGTGGCCTACGCCGCCCGCATTCTTCAGGAACAGCTTCAGACCTTCATCAATTTTGAAGAGCCGAAGGAACAGCCGAGTGAAGAGGATGGCGAGGATCTGCCATTCAGCCGCAACCTGCTTCGCAAGGTTGACGAGCTTGAGCTGTCCGTCCGCTCGGCAAACTGCCTGAAGAACGACAACATCGTTTATATTGGCGATCTTGTGCTGAAGACCGAGTACGAAATGCTTCGCACGCCGAATTTCGGTCGTAAGTCGCTGAATGAGATCAAGGAAGTGCTGAAGGGCATGAACCTGGAACTCGGCATGGATATTCCGACATGGCCGCCGGAGAATGTCGAGGAACTGGCCCGTCGTCTGGACGAGCCTTTCTAGGACCCGCACGGGAATTTTTGCAAGCTGGCCTGGCGGATGCCTGCCGGCACAAGGGAGACTGAGATATGCGTCACCGTTATTCTGGACGTAAGCTTAACCGGACATCGCAACATCGTCAGATGCTGTTCCGGAACATGGCTCAGGCGCTGATCAAGCATGAGCAGATTGTAACGACACTGCCAAAGGCGAAGGAACTTCGTCCGGTGGTGGAGCGTCTGATCACGCTTGGCAAGCGCGGCGATCTTCACGCCCGCAGACTGGCCCATGCCCGTCTTCGTGACGATGCGATGACACGCAAGCTGTTCGAGGTGCTTGGCCCACGTTATCAGGAGCGTAACGGTGGCTATACCCGCGTTCTGAAGGCCGGTTTCCGTTATGGTGACTCGGCGCCGATGGCGGTGATCGAACTTGTCGATCGTGACGAGGACGCGCGCGGCCAGGATTCAGGCCCGGTACAGAACGCCGATGAGGATATGGTCGAAGATACCGCGGCCTGATCATCGCGCCGCATATTGTTTCAAGAGAGGGCTGCCGCTGGCGGCCCTTTTGTTTTTTGGAAATCCCCTGTCTGCGCCATCATGTCAGGCGGGCTTTGACATCAGATTCGGTATTTGACATCGGATTTGGTGCCGGTATCAGGCCAGCGCCGACCACAGGGGGCTTCAGATGCTGACTTTACGGCCGAACTGCGAATGTTGTGACTGCGATCTGCCGCCTGATTCGCCCGCGGCGATGATCTGCACCTATGAATGCACCTTTTGCGGACATGTGTCGAAACGGGTCTTGCCAATGTCTGCCCGAATTGTGGGGGTGGTTTCCAGCCACGGCCCGTTCGGCCGCGCACGGCCCGGCGCACGGGGGGTTGGCGCACGGGGGGTTGGCGCACGGGGGGGTGGCGCACGGGGGGTCGGCGCGCCGGTTTTCCTTTGCGAAGCGGCGTTGATTTGCGTCAGGATAGCGCCATGAGCCAGCTTGAATTCGACAGTCCAGCCGCGACCGATACCGCGACGGCCAGCGATACGACCACACCGCTTGCCGAACTTCTGCGCCCCGGCAACCTTGACGAGGTGGTGGGGCAGGTGGCACTTCTTGGCCCGGAGGGGCGGTTGCGGCGCATGCTGGATGGTGGCGAGCTGGCCTCAATCATTTTCTGGGGGCCGCCCGGGACCGGCAAGACCACCATCGCGCGCCTGTTGGCCGCCGAGGCGGGAATGGCCTTTGAGCCGGTGTCAGCGGTCTTTGACGGCGTTGCCGATCTTCGCAAGGTGTTCGCCCGCGCTGCCGAACGCCGGGCGGCGGGTGAAAGGACATTGCTGTTTGTCGATGAGGTGCACCGGTTCAACAAGGCACAGCAGGACGGGCTGTTGCCGCGGGTCGAGGATGGCACGGTAACGCTTGTCGGGGCGACCACTGAAAATCCGTCATTTGCGTTGAATGGCGCGCTGTTGTCACGGGCACAGGTGATGGTGCTGGAACGGCTGTCCGCCGATGCGCTGGAACAGTTGTTGCGGCGTGTCGAGTCGCATCGCGGAGCGCCGCTGCCGGTTGATGATGAGGCGCGGGCGGCGCTGCTGGCGATGGCGGATGGCGATGGCCGCTATCTGTTGAACATGGCGGCATCACTGGCCACGGTGGCGGCGGAACGGCGACTGACCCCGAGCGAACTTGCCGAGATGGTGGCTGCGCGCGCGCCGGCTTTCGATCGTGCCGGTGACCAGCATTACAATCTGATGTCGGCGCTTCACAAGACATTGCGCGGGTCCGATTCCGATGCCGCCCTTTACTGGCTGGCGCGGATGTTCGCTGGCGGTGAGGACCCGCACTACATCTGCCGTCGCCTGACGCGTTTTGCGTCCGAGGATATCGGCCTTGCCGAGCCGGAGGCGTTGCCGCGCGCGCTTGCCGCCTGGCAGGCCTATGAACGGCTTGGCAGTCCGGAAGGCGATCTCGCCATTGCCAGTCTGGTGATCTATCTTGCGACGGCGCCAAAATCGAATGCCGCCTATGTGGCGCTGAAGAAGGCATCGAAGGCCGCATCGAAAACAGGCTCGCTGGCCCCGCCGGCGCATATCCTGAACGCCCCGACAACGCTGATGAAGGATCTTGGCTATGGCAGCGGCTATGCCTATGACCATGATGATCCCGATGGGTTTGCCGGCCAGAACGGCTTTCCCGACGGCATGGGCCGGGAACAGTTCTACGCGCCGGTTGAGCGCGGATATGAACGTGAGATCGCGCGGCGACTTGCCTATTGGGACCGGCTTCGGGCCGATAAGTCAGGGGAGGAGACATGAGTTCGGGGATGTTCGCCGCGGTGGCTGCCGGCGGGGCGCTTGGCGCGATGACCCGCTATGCTGTCTCGCTGGCTGTTGGCGGCGGGATTTTCGGCGTTGCCGGCCCGCTGGTGACGCTTGGCGTGAATGTGGTTGGCAGCGCCATCATGGGAGGGTTTGCCGGCGTCGTGGCGGCCGGGATTGTGGTGCCCGAAATGTGGCGGGGCTTTGTCGCCATCGGTTTTCTTGGTGCGTTGACGACCTTCTCCAGTTTCGCACTTGATACAGGCACGCTGCTGGCGCGCCAGGGCTATATGACCAGTGCCCTTTATATAGGGCTGTCGGTTGGCCTGTCGCTGGTCGCCTTCTTCGCGGTGCAGGCCGCTGTGGCCAGCCTTCTGGCACGGGGGGCGGGATGAGCGCTGAGACAGACTCGGCGCCGGACTGGTGGCTTGTCGAGGTGCCGGATGCAGAGGCGGGAAGTCGGCTGGACAGGTTCCTGCGCCATCTTGTGCCTGGTCTCACCCAGGGGCCGGTCGAAAAGATGCTGCGATCTGGTCTGATCCGGCTGGACGGGGCCAGGGCCAAGCCGTCGGCGCGGCTTGCCGCCGGCCAGATGCTGCGTCTGCCGCCACATCTTCGCGACAGCGCACCACCGCGGCCCGTCCGCAAATCCCCTGCCGCAACGCCGCAGCTTCGCGCCAGCTTTGCCAAAATGATTGTCGCCGAGGGTGACGATTGGATCGCCATCAACAAGCCATCGGGACTTGCCGTTCAGGGGGGGTCGGGAACATCGCGTCATGTCGATGGCATGCTGCAGGCGCTTGCCGGCGACACGGCGGACAGGATGCGTCTGGTCCACAGGATTGACCGTGACACGTCCGGGGTGCTGCTGGTGGCGCGCGGCCGGGCGGCGGCGCGCGGCCTGACCGCCGCCTTTGCCGATCGTGATATGGAAAAGACCTATCTTGCGCTGGTCGCCGGCCTGCCGCCCGACAGTCTGCAGATCACCGACCCGCTGCTGAAAAAGGGCCGCGCCGGGTTCGAAACCATGGCTGTCGACCCTGCCGGGCAGTCGGCGCATAGCGAGATGCGCCTGATCGCGGCGGCCGGACACAGTTTTTCGCTGGTCGCGCTGCGCCCGCATACGGGCCGGACGCATCAGCTTCGGGTTCATATGGCGCACGCTGGCCATCCCATCCTCGGCGATCCGAAATATGGGGGTAAGCGGCATGATGGCACGGGCGCGCATTCTGGCGCCGCCTTCGCCCGCAAGCTTCACCTCCATGCCTGGCGTCTGGGTCTGCCGCAAGGCCGGCAGATCGAGGCGCCGCTGCCAGTGCATTTTCTGGCGGCGCTGGACTCGCTTGGGCTTGCCGTGCCACCGGCCGACTGGCAGTTTGCCTGAATCTGTCCAGCCTGTTCCCTGACCTGCCCCGGAGACCGCGCCCATGACCGCAAGAAAGCGTTTTTACAAGACTGTGACCGTGACCGACGATGACGGTGGTCTTGTCGTCAGGCTTGATGACAGGGTTGTGAAATCACCGGCTGGCGCGAATGCGATCCTGCCGTCACGGGAACTTGCCGATGCCGTGGCCACCGAGTGGGACTCGCAGGGCGAGGAGATTGATGCCGCCAGCATGCCCCTGTTCAGCCTTGCCGTGACCGTTCTTGACCGGGTGACGCCACAGCGCGTGGCCATCATTGACGAGCTTGTCGCCTATGGTGGCAATGACCTGCTGTGTTATCAGGATGCCGACGATCCAGAGCTTGGCACCAGACAGGCACGGGGGTGGACGCCATGGATTGACTGGGCGCGCGCCTCGCTTGGGGCCGAACTTGTGGTCGCGGCCGGTGTGATGCCTGTTGCCCAGCCAGCGGCCAGCCTTGTCGCGCTTGGCCAGGCGGTGACCACGCATGATGATTGGGAACTTGGCATGCTGTATCGCGCGACAACGCTTGGCGGTTCGCTGGTGCTGGGGCTTGCCATGCTGCGGGATGAAATGGATTCGGCCGCGCTGTTTGAAACAGCCTTTCTTGATGAATTGTGGCAGGCCGAAAGATGGGGCAGTGACTGGGAGGCCGAGGACCGCCGTGCCGGCATTCGCGTTGAACTTGACCAGACGCACCGCTTTCTGGGGCTTCTTCGGGCTGGAGGCAGATGATGCTGGCGGCGGCGCATGATTCCGGGCTGGCCCGTTTCGACAGGACAGGCCTTGGCCCGCATGCCGGGGCGCTGCTTGATGAATTGCAGCGTGCCGCGGCGGCGAACATGCCGCTGGCGGTTACCGTTCTGGCGGCAACGCTTGTCGATGTGGTGGCGAATGAGGAGGCCGGTCCTGCCGGCGTCATTGACGGGGTTGATTTCGCATATGCCGGCAACAAGGCGGCGCTTGGATGGCTTCGTGGACGACGTAACGCGATCCTGCATCATGAAGGTCCGACCGACGGGCTGATGGCCGAGCCGGACGCCGATGTCTGGCAGTGGCAGGATGCCAACCGCGCGGTAGAGGCGCTTCTTGGTTATCTGGGCGATCTGACAGGCTGATTGCCGGCTGCCGGAAAGGTGGCGTCAAAAGCCTCAAGAAGCGCGTTGTCGAGCGTCTCCATATCGGTCTCGACCCCCAGCTGGCGAAGCGAGGTCACGCCGCCGTCACGCACCCCGCAGGGAATGATGGCCTCGAAGGCCGCAAGATCGGGGTCAAGGTTGATCGCCACCCCGTGCCAGGTGACCCAGCGGCTGATCCGCACGCCAATGGCGGCGATCTTGTCCAGCCGTCCCGGCACCGTGGGTGATTCAACCCAGATCCCGGGCAGACCTTCGCGGCGCGTCGCCGCCACGCCGAATGTCGCCAGCGCGGCGATAATCCAGCCTTCCAGCGCCCGCACATAGGCCCGCACATCAGGATTGCGCCGCTGCAGGTCCAGTATCACATAGGCGACACGCTGGCCCGGGCCATGATAGGTCCACTGGCCCCCGCGGCCAGTCTCATGGATCGGAATGCCCCCCGGATTGACAAGGTCGCCCGGCAGCGCCGATGTGCCGCCTGTCAGCACTGGCGCGTGTTCAAGAAGCCACACCTCTTCATCCGCATCGCCAGCCCGGATGGCCTCGGCATGCGCCTGCATCGCGGCCACCGTTTCGGCATAGGGTGCATGGCCGTCAAGCCTGCGGAAGGCGGGAGTCATGCCCCGGCCCATGATGGTGCCGGATGATGTCATCGGGCCCGCATCAGGCCGCCCGGGCTGAGCGGCATATGCCGGTTGACATCCTTGTAGAGAAGATAGCGGAAGGGTTCGTCGCCCTTCGCGATACAGGCCTGCGGGCAGAAGGCGCGAAGCCACATCATGTCACCAGCGCCAACCTCGACCCAGTCGGTATTCAGAAGATAGCTGCCCCGCCCCTGAAGAACGAACAGCGCATGTTCCATGACATGTGTCTCGGCAAAGGGGATCCGCCCGCCAGGCTGGAAGGTCACGATATTGACATGCATGTCATGACGCAGATCGTCCGGATCAACGAAGCGCGAGGTGGCCCAGACACCGTCACAATCCGGTATCGGGGTCGGGGACACCTGCTGATCGCTGGTCACGAAGGCAGGCGGGGTGGCGATGCCCTCGACCGCGACGTAATGTTTGCGAATCCAGTGGAAGACGGCCGGGTCAGCGCCATTGTTCTTTACCTGCCAGTCGGTCCCCGGCGGGATAAAGGCATAGCCGCCAGCGGTCAGTTCCTGCGCTGTTCCCTGAATGGTCAGCCGGATGGCCCCGCCGGTGACGAACAGCACGGCCTCGGCGTTGGCATCGGGTTCTGGCGATGTGCTGCCGCCACCGCCGGCGACTTCCATCAGATAATGCGCAAAGCTCTCGGAAAACCCGGTCATCGGCCGGGCCAGCACCCAGGCTCTGGTTGCCTCCCAATGCGGCAGGTTGCTGGTGACGATATCGCGCATGACATCGGCCGGGATCAGGGCCCAGGCCTCGGTAAACCGGGCCCGGCCCTCGGGCGAGGTATCTTGTGATGGCAGGCCGCCCGGGGCGGCGGGATAGCTGTGGCTGGTCATGGATGATCTCGATATTGCAGTCACGTTTCCGGTCGGTGCCGGCCTGTTGTTGGCAGGGCCGGCACGGGACATGAGACAGGCACTATAGCATGACGATGCCGCATGTCAGCGCGCCATGTCAGGTGGCGCCTTGATCCCGGTCAAGGCCATGTCGGGTCAAACGCGTATTTTTTACCAAGGGCATAAGCCTGTCTCCATGACTAGGAAGGAGATGATCCGATGCATGAAAAACACACATCACTGGTGGCGCGCGCCGGTTGGGGCAAGGCCATCGGGTTCCTGTTCGGCCTGATTGGACTGTTGATCCTGGCGTTTTCGCTGCCGGGAACAGGATGGCCGATCTGGCTCGGGACGTTGTTCTATTTCACAAATCTGGGTCTGCTTGTCGGCATATTGAGTGTCGATCTCAAGCATCCTCTGTTCCCGTGGGAAATGAAATGGTGGTTTGTTGGTCTGCTCACCGGTGGGTGGGTGGCCTTCACGCTGATGCTGTTCATCGGCGACGCCTATGAAAAGCTTCTCGGCCTGTCCGAGGGCATGTGGCGGCATTTTTCATCGCCGCTGTGGTTGATTGTCGACGGCGCGGTGGCGGGGCTGATCATCAGCATGATCGTCCATCGCCGGGTCGGCGACTGATCTGTGACCATCAACAGGTTGGACCACCACCAATCTGGGCCGCCGTCGCTGGCCGGAGATCCGGCGGCGGCGGTCCACCATGTCGTGACGAAGAGGTCCGCAATGCCGGCACCCTGAATGACGCGGCCATATGGTGATGAAAGCTCTTGATTAACGCCGCCCGCAATGACATAAACACCGCTTCTCAGCGTGCGGCCGTGGCGGAATTGGTAGACGCGCAGCGTTGAGGTCGCTGTGGGTTAATAACCCGTGGAAGTTCGAGTCTTCTCGGCCGCACCATTTCCCTTCCGAAACCCCCGGAATACCATGTGTTTCATCCGCTGTGTGAATGGCGGGGCTGCATTTGGTGATGCAATTGTCCAGCCCGAAAAACGCCGGGGTCACCGGCTGTCATTGTGTTGCAACACACCAGATATATGAAGATTCAGTGCTTTGGTTGACAGCGCCGTCTCGATACAGAAGCAGCCGATCCCACCGGCCATGGAGAGGATCGCGAGTGCCATCCCGAACGGTGCCAGCTGTACCACCGCAAAATAACCAGCGAAGAGGGAGGCAAGGTTGAAAATGAAGGCCATGCCGCTGAGAAACAGCGCGTACTTCACCAGTACCATCCGCTTCTTCATGACTCGCAGCTCTTCTATCAACACCGAATGTCTTGAATCATCATTGGTCCGATGTTCCAGCTGAGACGTTATTTCCCGCATCAGGCCCGCAAGGCTGGTGTATCGGAAATTCAGGGCAACGATAGCCAGTGGGATGGCAGGAAACAGATTGCCGACCGCTGTGAGTATCATTCGTGATCATGTCCAAAATGTTCTGGTATCAAGAAGCCCCCAACAAGGGAGGAGCAGGTCGGGGGCTTCGATGCTTGCTGTGCCCGTTCAGGTTTTCAATAGGTCAGGCTTTCAATAGGTAAGTGATACTGACTTATCGTGATGAAAAATACTGCTAAAAAATCACAATTGTGGTGCAAATTATGCAGCGTCATAAGCTGTTCGCCACCGCGTCCTATCCGGTCATCCGCGGGTCACGACATCTAAACGCTGCAGACACGGGGGCATCACCGCCGGATGGCCGGCAATCTGCATTTGCTGGCGGGATTTTGTGCTGGTCACAACCCTCCGCACCACATGATTTGCCAACGCCTGTCAGTTGCCCTAGCATGCCGTATGAATTGGATCCGTGTTGCCTCCAACGCCGTTATTGTCGGTCTCGCCCTGTGGGCGATCTATATCACCATCACCGAGTTTCTGGGGGTGACGGTGTATTTTCCGTTCCGCGTGGCCGGCGCTGACAGCATCCCCGAACATCGCTGGCAATCGGCGCGTCTGTCGGTATTCGTGACCTTTGCCTATTACGCTGTCATCCATCTGGTGAATGGCAGCCGCGAGGTCTATCCGATCCATTTCCTGAAGGTCTATCTGACCGTGCTCACCGCTGTTGGCCTGGCGTTGTTCATCAAGGCGGATGTGCCGCCATATGAATATGCCGTGCCGGTCTTTTTCGGCAGCTGCGCGCTGATCCTTCACATCGCCTCGCGGGGCCGGTTCCGGAAATATTTCTCCCGAAAATAGCGTGCCGGATGGCGGGCAGGGGTGTCGCCTGACACCCCGCATTGCCGTCATCGGCATTCGCCTGTATGACAGGCTGGCAATTCGGGGTCCCTTCCATGACATCATCCACCCTGTCCCGGCCGGGGGCATCGTACCTCGCCATCATGGCCCTGCTGACCTCGATCGGCGCGCTGACGACCGATATCATGCTGCCGGCGCTTGGCGTTATCGGCCGCGATCTCGACGTTGGCAACATCAACAACACGACCCTGATCGTCACCGCCTTCTTTCTTGGCATGGCCATCGGCCAGCTGGTGGTGGGCCCGCTTGCCGACACCTATGGCCGCAAGCCGGTGGTGATGTGGGGCTATGCGCTGTTCATCCTTGGCTGTCTGCTGTCGATGGTTGCCGAGAGCTGGACATTGATGGTGGTGGCGCGTGTCTGCCAGGGTCTTGCCGCGGCGGCGCCGCGCGTGATTGCCGTGGCCATTGTCCGCGATGAGTACAAGGGCCGGGTGATGGCGCGGATCATGTCGATCATCATGGCGGTGTTCATTCTGACACCGATCATGGCGCCGCTTCTTGGACAGGGGCTGATCTATATCGGTGGCTGGCGCGCCACCTTTGCCGGGCTGATCATTGTGGCGCTGCCGACGGCCTGGTGGTTTCACCTGTCGATCGCCGAAACGCTGCCACCGGCGCGGCGGCGGCCCTTCACATTCCGCGCCATCGGTGACGGTGTCATCCAGATTTGCCGCAGCCGGGTGACGGTGGTCTATATGCTTGCCATGGGGATTATCTCCGGCCCCTTCATAGGCTATCTCGGCTCGGCTCGGCAGATTTTTCAGGATGTCTACGGCGTCGGTGACATGTTTGTGGTCTATTTCGCCGCCGGGTCGATTTCCGCCGGCGCGGCAGCGCTTGTGAATGCGCGGCTGGTGATGCGCCATGGCATGCGCCGCCTGACCGCTATCGCCATCACCGCCCAGACAGCGGTATCCGCGGCGCTGTGGGGGTGGATGGCGCTTGGCGGCGTGCCGGACTTCATGATCTTCATGGGCTGGCAGATTGCCTGCGTTTTCTGCGTCGGCATGATGTTCGGCAATATGCAGGCGCTGGCGATGGAGCCTCTTGGCCATGTTGCCGGCCTTGGCGCGGCGATATTCGGGGCTGGCAGCACCTTTGTCGCGCTGCCGCTGTCCTGGATGGTCAGCGGCTATTTCGACGGGACAATCATTCCGCTGATCCGCGGCTTTGCCATCATGGGCATCGTCACGCTGATCATGGTGCTGGTGGCGAGGCGGCGCTGACCTCCGGCCTTCATCTCCGGTTTTCCGGTGGTTTCACCCTGTGATCTTGACCATGGCCGATGCCGCGCTAGGCTCGGGGTCAGTGGGGTGAGGGGTGTCATGTCGACGATTATGTTTCAAATCATCGCCGCGGGTGTTGCGGCCTGTATCATCTTTGATCTGTGGCAGCGGGTCTTTGCCCTGTTCACCGGCATTCCGCCAAGCAACTGGGCCATGGTCGGGCGCTGGCTTCTCAATCTTCTGGCTGGCAATGGCCTGATCGCGCGCGATCTTGCCGCGCAGCCGGCGCGGCCGCGGGAGGCTGCCGCCGGCTGGGCGCTGCACTATGTTGTGGCGGTTGGTTATGCGGTACTCTATGCGGCGCTGATGCAGGCAGGCTGGCTGCGTGCCGGGCTTGTCGACGGGCTGATCTTTGGCATCATCAGTGTCGTGGTGCCCTGGCTGTTCTTCATGCCGGCGCTTGGCAACGGTGTGATGGCGCGGCTGACGCCGAATCCGCCGCTGGCCTGCGCGGTGGCGCTGGTGATGCATGCGGTATTCGGGCTGGCGCTTGGCGGCGGATTCGCCCTGCTGATGGGCTGACCAGCCACCTAGCCACGAAGCGCCGGCAGGCCGACACCGGTGCTTTCAAACCCGCCATCGGCGGCAAGGCACTGCCCGGTGACATAGCTTGCCTGTGGCGAGGCGAGGAACAGGATCGCCGTCGCGATTTCGTCCTCGCTGCCATAGCGGTTCAGCGGGATGGCGTCGTGATAGGCGTCGATGATGTCCTGTGTGTGCACCGCCATCGCCAGTTTCGTGCGCACCGGCCCGGGCGCCACACAATTGGCGCGGATGCCGAATTCGCCCAGCTCGGCCGCCTGCTGCTGCGTCAGGTGGATCACCGCGGCTTTTGACGTGCCGTAGGCTGTTCGCAGGGTCGAGGCGCGAAGCCCCGAGATCGAGGCGATGTTGACGATCGTGCCGCGGCTGGCCTTCAGATACGGGATCGCCGCCTGTGAACACAGGAACACGCCATCGAGATTGGTTGCCATGACGGTTCGCCATCTGGCAAAGCTTGTTTCTTCGATCGGCCCGAAATCCGCCACCCCGGCATTGTTGATCAATGCGTCGAGCTGGCCGGCCCAGCCAATCATGGCGACCATCATCGACTCCACCGCGTCAGGGTCGGACACATCGCAGACAAAGGGGCGGGCGGTGTCCGGACTGGCGCCGGCAAGCGCGTCGGCGGCCGCGGCGAGCGCGTCGGCATCACGGTCGATCATGGCAACCTTCCATCCTTTGGCAAGAAACTGCCCTGTCGTTGCCAGCCCGATCCCGCGGGCGGCACCTGTTACCAGCGCGGTCATGGTCATGATTGTCACCCTTTCTGAAACATGCATGTCCTGGAACATGCGCGTCCCGATACATATGAACCTTTATCTCGTTGCCATGCTGGCCCGCCGACGGAATAATCGACCGGTGCGGACAAGCGAGACCGTGGACAGCGAGACCATGGACAAGGAGACCATCATGAAACTCACGCTTCATCACATCAACCTTTCAACGACCAATGTCGAGGCGATGGACAGTTTCTATCAGGATGTCCTTGGCCTGCAGCGCGAAACAGAGGGGCTGCCGGTGCTGGAAAAGACAAAGGGCTATGCCGGTGATGTGGCCTTTGTGTCGGATGGCGCGATCCAGATGCATCTGGCGACCAGAGACATCGAGGCCGGGTTCCGCACCGGTCTGATCGTCAACCCGGTGGAAAGGGGGCATATCGCCTATCGCTGTGATGACCTTGAGGCCTTCAAGGCGCATCTCGACGCCAGGGACATTCCCTATTCCGACTGGGGTGAGCGCGCCGTCAATGGATGGCGGCAGATATTTTTCTATGACCCGGACGGCAATGTCATCGAGGTGCATCAGGTCGATGAAGGGTAGGCGCCGGCCATTCCCGGCAGACGGGCGACGATTTGGAAGATTGATTTTTCCCGGTGGCATATCCATGCTTATCAACCAGGCCGCAGTCCACCAGCAGTTACGCGGCGTTATGACAGAGGTTTCCAATGCCAGCGTTGCGTGACGATATCGATCCCGATGGGCTCCTTGAATTTTCGGTTGTGTTTTCCGACCGGTCGCTGAATTCCATGTCGGCCGCCTTTGGCGAGGTGATGCGCGATATCTCGCGAATCATGCGCAACGCCTATGGCGCCGCCTCGGTGGCGGTTGTGCCCGGCGGCGGCACCTATGGTATGGAGGCCATCGCCCGCCAGTTTGTGCGCGATGCAAAGGTGATGGTGATCCGCAATGGCTGGTTCAGCTATCGCTGGAGCCAGATTATCGATGCCGGGGGGCTTGCCAGCCAGACCACCGTCCTTGCCGCGCGCCAGCTTGCCGATGAAACCGACGCGCCTTTCGCGCCGCTGCCGCTTGATGACATTCTGGCGCAAATCCGCGATGAAAAGCCGGATATCGTCTTCTGCCCACATGTTGAAACGTCGGCTGGCATGATGATGCCAGATGATTTCATCGCCGCTGTTGCCGCCTGTGTTCATGAACATGGCGGCATGTTTGTTCTTGATTGCGTCGCCAGCGGCACCGTTTTCGTCAATCTTGAACAGACAGGTGTCGATGTGCTGCTGACGGCCCCGCAGAAGGGCTGGAGCGCTTCACCCTGCGCCGCTCTTGTGATGATGTCGGCGCGGGCGCGGGCGCGGCTTGATGAAACGACAAGTTCCAGCTTTGCCAATGATCTGAAGAAATGGACGCAGATCATGGAAACCTATGAAGGCGGGGCGCATGCCTACCATGCCACGATGCCGACCGACGCGCTGCGGCATTTCCGCGACGCGCTGATCGAGGCCGAGGCGTTTGGCCTCGAGGCGCTGAAGGCGGCGCAGATCAGGCTTGGCCAGCAGGTCCGCGAGTTGCTTGGACGCTATCGTTACAAATCTGTCGCGGCCGAGGGGTTCGAGGCGCCGAGCGTTGTTGTCTGTTTTGCCCCCACCGCCGAGATCAAGACTGGCAAGGCCTTTGCCGAGCAGGGGCTGCAGATTGCCGCCGGGGTGCCGCTGGAATGCGGCGAGCGTGACGACTACGCCTCGTTCAGGATCGGGCTGTTTGGCCTCGACAAGCTCGGTGACCCGCAGCGGACCGTGGCGAATCTCGAATCGGCACTGGAACAGATTCGCGGCCAGAACATGCCGGCGGACGCCTAGCGTTTTTGCCATCGCCATCGTCGATTTAGCCATCCGCCAGTAATTTTTTACTTCATCATGTGGTCACGTCGTCTGCATGCGCGGTCTGGCCATTAATGGCTTTGGTAAAGGCGTTTCATGAAATAACATGAATGCGCAATTCGCAGCGGCAGCAATTATTCTCTATTCGGTAAGGGTATTTTTGTATTTTTGCTGTTGATTTGCTGGCGACGCACTCCACAGTGACGCTGTGAGGATGTGCGTTCACATCCAGGACTTAGGAGGATCTAATGAACGACATGACAAATCGTCGTAAATTTCTTAAAGGCGGCGCCATTGCAGGTGCCGCTGCTGTCGGTACGCTGGCAGCCCCATCTATCGCAAAGGCCGCGCCGGTCACGCTGAAAATGCAGGCTGCCTGGGGTGGCGGTATCTTTCTTGAGAACGCAAAGGCCTATGTCGACCGCGTTCACGCCATGGCTGGCAAGGACCTGAAGATTGATCTTCTGGCCGTCAACTCGGTTGTGAAAACAAGCCAGATGCAGGACGCGGTCCATCGCGGCGTTCTGGATGCCGCGCACTATGTGCCTGCCTACTGGTATTCAAAGTCGAAGACAGCCTCGCTGTTCGGCACCGGCCCCTGCTTTGGCTGGTCGTCACAGGAAGTTCTCGGCTGGTGCCATTATGGCGGCGGCATGGAGCTGTTCAACGAACTTATGGGCAGCCTTGGTCTGAACCTTGTTTCATTCTTCAACAGCCCGATGCCGGCGCAGCCGATGGGCTGGTTCAAGGAAGAAATCAAGAACGCCTCGCAGATGGAAGGCCTGAAGTACCGGACCGTTGGTCTGGCCGCCGACGTCCTTCTTGAGATGGGCATGTCGGTTGTGCAGCTTCCGGGTGGTGAAATCCAGCCGGCCATGAAGTCCGGCCTGATCGATGCCGCCGAGTACAACAACCCGACTTCCGACCGTGACTTTGGTATGCAGGACGTTTCCAAGGACTACCACCTTGGCTCGTTCCACCAGTCGCAGGAATTCTTCGAGGTGACCTTCAACAAGAAGAAGTTCAACTCACTGCCAGCCGAGCACCAGGCCATTCTGCGCCACGCTTCGGAAGCCGAGAGCTCCAACTTCTACTGGCACAACACGGCACGCTATGCCGAGGATCTTGTGAAGCTGCAGGACGAAAGTGGCGTTCGCGTCCACCGTACGCCTGATTCGGTGATGCAGGAGCAGCTGAAGGCATGGGACATTGTTATCGACCGGATTTCGGCCGAGGACCCGTTCTTTGCCAAGGTTGTGGCTTCGCAGAAGGCCTATGCCAAGGACGTGATGAACTACCTGAACCTGAACCAGCCTGATTACAAGCTGGCCTACAAGCACTATTTCGGGTAAATCCTTCCGACTGATCTTTGAGCTGGAGGCGCGTTCGCGCCTCCAGCGCTTTTCTTGAAGCAGAGGCTCGCATGCTGACGAAACTGGTCTATGCCATCGAAAGCCTCAGTGTATGGGTCGGGCGCGCCTTTGGATGGTGTATCCTCGTCCTGACACTGTCGGTGTCCTATGAAGTATTCATGCGCTATGTGCTGAACGCTCCCACTGTCTGGGCGTTCGACATGATGATCCAGATGTATGGCGCGCTGTTCCTGATGGCCGGGCCCTATGCGCTGGCACAGGATGCCCATGTGCGCGGCGACGTTCTCTATCGTCTGTTTCCCGTCAAATGGCAGGCGCGGATCGATTTCGTCCTGTATTTGTTTTTCTTCTTCCCCGGCATTCTGGCGCTGTTCTGGTTTGGCGCTGAAATCGCCGCTGACAGCTGGCGCTATAAGGAGGTCAGCTGGAATTCACCTGCCCGGATTCAGATTTATTTCTTCAAGACACTGATCCCGGTTGCCGGTTTCCTGTTGATTCTTCAGGGGTTTGCCGAACTCGTCCGTTGCTGGAACGCCATGAAGACCGGCGTCTGGATGAAACGTGTCGACGATGTCCGGGAAACCGAAGACACCCTCATGGAACAGGCGTGATCGCCATCCTTACCTTGCTTCCCTTTGATACGAGTGCCCGATGACTGATCCACAAGTCGCCATTCTGATGCTCTGCCTGTTCATCTTCCTGGTGCTGCTGGGCTTTCCGATTGCCTTTACCCTTCTCGCGATGGGGGTCGGCTTCGGTTACTACGCCTATTACCAGGGGGGCATCGAGACCTTTGCCGACCTTTTCAGCAACAACATCTTCTACCTGCTGAACCAGAACGCCTATTCGGTGATGGAGAATGACACCCTTGTCGCGGTGCCGTTATTCCTGTTCATGGGCTATGTCGTCGAACGGGCCAATATCGTCAGCCGGCTGTTCTTCACGCTGCAGATGGCGGCCCGCAACCTGCCGGGATCGATGGCCATCGCGGCGTTGCTGACCTGCGCGGTGTTCTCGACCGCCTCGGGCATTGTCGGTGCGGTGGTAACGCTGATGGGCCTGCTTGCCTTTCCGGCGATGGCCGCCGCCAATTACAACAAGCAGTTCGCCTCTGGTGTGATCTGTGCCGGCGGAACGCTTGGCATCCTGATCCCGCCCTCGATCATGCTGATTGTCTATTCGGCGATTGCCGAGCTGTCGCCGCTGCGCCTGTATGCGGCGGCGATGTTCCCGGGCCTGCTTCTGGCCGGCCTCTACATCGTTTATGTGGTGATCCGCGTCTTCATGCAGCCGTCGCTGGCGCCAAAGCCGCGCGATGAGGATGTGCCGCCGGCATCGAAGATCTATCTTGACCTTGTCATCTCCTTCGTGCCGCTCACGGTTCTGATCGCTGCTGTTCTCGGATCCATTCTGGGCGGCCTTGCGACGCCTGCCGAGGCGGCCGCCATGGGCGCGCTTGGCGGTCTGATCCTGGCCGTCCTCTACCGGTCACTGACCTGGACCAAGGTCAAGGAATCGGTCTTCCTGACAGCCAAATCGACCGCCATGGTCTGCTGGCTTTTCATCGGATCATGGACCTTCGCCTCGGTCTTCTCATATCTCGGCGGTCATGATGTGATCGAACATTTCGTGCTGTCGATGAATCTGGAGCCATGGCAGTTCCTTGTCATGGTGCAGCTGATCATCTTCCTGCTGGGCTGGCCGCTGGAATGGTCGGAGATTCTGATCATCTTCGTGCCGATTTTCCTGCCAATGCTGGATAATTTCGGCATCAACCCGTATTTCTTCGCGATGCTGGTGGCGCTGAACCTTCAGACTTCGTTCCTGACACCGCCGATGGCGATGTCGGCCTACTATCTGAAAGGGGTGCTGAAGGACCAGATCGAACTGATCGAGATCTTCAAGGGGATTCTTCCCTATCTGGCGATCGTGATCTTCTCGATGGTCCTGCTGTATCAGTTCCCCGGTATCGCGCTGTGGCTGCCGGAATATCTGTTCGGCCCCTACGCATCCTAGATAGGGTTTCGTGATGCTCGCGACCGAGATCGTCGAAGGCGTTCGCAATGGCAGTGTGACGGCGCGCCGCGTCGTCGAGGACTGCCTCGCCAGGATCGAGGCTGACGCCGGTCTTCATGCCTGGGCGCATCTCGACGCCGAGGCGGCGCTTGCCCAGGCCGATGAATGTGACCGGCTGCGCCAGCATGGCAAGCCGCTTGGCAGGCTTCATGGCGTTCCGGTGGGGTTGAAGGACATCATCGATTCAGCCGGCCTGCTGTGTGAATGCGGCGCTGCCGCGATGACAGGGCGGATGCCCGAACGTGACAGCTGGATTGTTGCCGCGCTTCGTGCCGAGGGCGCCATCATCATGGGCAAGACGGTGACAACCGAACTTGCCTTCATGCAGCCTGCCGCCACCCGCAATCCGGTCAATCCGGCACACACCCCCGGCGGGTCCTCATCCGGATCTGCCGCTGCCGTCGCGGCGGGTCACGTGCCATTGGCTGTCGGTTCGCAGACCAACGGGTCGGTCAATCGTCCGGCATCCTTCTGCGGCACTTTCGCCATCAAGCCAACCGCCGGCATCATCCCGCGGACCGGTGTTCTGGCGACGTCGGGAACGCTTGACCAGATGGGTGTCTTCGGCCGGTCGCTTGAGGATATCGGCCTGCTCTGCGACGTCATCGGCGGGTATGACCCGGCTGACGCCGCATCCTATCCGCGGCCACGCCCGCAGATGCAGCAGGGCGCGACGGATGATGCGCCGCTGCCACCGAATTTTGTGTGGTTCGACATGCCCTATTTCGACCGGTTGACGCCGGCCGCGCGTGACGGCATGGAAGAACTTCTCGGCGCGCTTGGCAAGCAGGTTGAGCGGATTGACGCCGCCGAGTCCTTCGCCGGCTTCATCGCCGCGCAGAAAATCATCCATGGCCATGAATATGCCGATCTTCTTGGCTGGATCCTTGATGAAAACCCGGAGGGGATCAGCAAGGGCTCGCAGGACGCCATCGCCCTTGGCCGGTCCTATGGTCAGGCCGCCTATGACGAGGCGCAGGGCATGCGCCGCCAGGCCATGGCATTCTTCGCCACGCTGTTTACCGAGTTTGACGCTGTGATCTCGCCATCCGCGCTTGGCGAGGCGCCATTGTTCGAGGATGGCACCGGCGATCCGATCTGCCAGACCATCTTCACCCTTGCCGGACTGCCGACGGTGACGCTGCCGCTTCTTGTCGGTGACAATAACCTGCCAATCGGGGTACAGTTGGCTGGCGGTGCCGAAGAGGATGACAGGCTTCTTCGCACGGCGCGGTGGATGCTGACCGCGCTGGCGGAATGATGGACAGGTAAGTGACGGCCGGAACAAGATGGACCGGCCATATCAGGAGGACAGACACATGCTTTCAAATACGGCACGGCTGCTGACAGCCGCTATCGGCACGGCGCTTGTGATGGTCTTTGTCTTTGGCCTTGCGCATAGCATTTCCACCGGCTTTGCCGGCTTCTGGGGTGGGCTTCCCTTCTGGGTCATCGCCTTTACCGTGATGTTCATGGCGGCGTATGATTTCTGGGACGAGGCCGTCCGCAAGAAGGATTAGGGGCGCGCGGACGGCGAGGGGGAGTCACCCCCGCTGAGGGCGTTCAGGATCGGGCAGTCGGGGCGGTGGTCGCCATCGCAGGCCGAGGCTAGGCCCGACAATTCATCTTTCAGTGACTGCAGCTCGGCAAGCCGCCGGTCAATTTCGTCGATCTTCTTCAGCGTCAGCGCCTTGACCTCGCGGCTTGGGCGGTTGCGGTCCTCATACAGCCCCAGCAATTCGCGACATTCCTCGACCGAGAAATCGAACTTGCGGGCCTTGCCGACAAATTGCAGCTTCGCCACATCATCGGCGCCATAGTCACGATAGCCTGTCGTCGCGTCCTGGCGCGGTGTCACCATGCCGATATTCGCGTAATAGCGCACCGTCTTCACCGTCAGGCCGGCGCGCCGCGCCGCTTCGCCAATCTGCATGTCCGGTCTCCTGTCTGTCTGCTGATTCTTGGGCGATGGCCCTTTACCTTCCCCCAGGGGGAAGGCTTACATAGGGTGCAGATGGAGGTCAAGATGGCGGCAATCACATCGACATTGGGGATCAGCTGGCGCTGTCGCCACACCTGGCGGCGGGCGTCCTGGAACACGTCATGGTGTCTGCTGGGGTGCGCGATGGGCGATCTCGGCACCATCCTGTTCTTTCAGGTGACCGGCATTCCCTGGCCGGTCTGGGCGATCATGGCGCTTGCCGTGATGAATGGCCTGCTGACCTCGATTGCGCTGGAAACGGTGATCCTGTCGCGGCAGATGCCGCTTCGTCTGGCGCTGAAGACGGCGTTTGGCATGTCGTTGATCTCGATGATCGGCATGGAGGTGGCGATGAACGTCACCGATGTGCTGCTGACCGGCGGCGCGGTGCTGACCTGGTGGGTGGTGCCGATCATGCTGCTGGCCGGGTTTCTGGCGCCGCTTCCCTACAATTACTGGCGCCTGAAGGCGCTTGGCAAGGCGTGCCACTAAGGGGGCCAACAGACCATGCCGTTCCGTAGCGCCCGATACGCCATCCCTGTCATCGGCTTTTTTCTGTCGATGGCCGCAAAGGCGCATGCGCCGCTGACCGCCCTCACACCGGCGGACGGGGCGCGGCTGACGACGCCGCCGGCGGTCATCGAAATACGGTTTCGTGACCCGTTGCGGTTGATCAGGTTTGACCTTGCCGTTGAAAATGGTAATGGGGGTGCGGCGGACATTCCGCTTGGCGACTCGCATCTGATGGCCGAGGCCGTTGATCATGCCATCGCCCTGCCTGTGCTTGCCGATGGTCGCTATACCGCCAAATGGCGCGCGCTGGGAGAGGACGGGCATGTGATCAAGGGCCGCTTTTCCTTCACCATAGCGCCGGAGTGATGTGAGTGATGTTTGAAATCTGGGACATCCTGCGCCCTCTGGCCAAATTCTGTCTGTATCTGGCGATGTTCACGGCCGCCGGCGGGCTGATCTTTGAACTGCTGTTTCGACACCTTGTGGCGGACGCGACGCGACGCCATGTCAGCCGTCTGATCGGCACCGCCGCCTGGACCGGGCTTGTCCTTGTCGGCGCGCGGCTGGCGGTGGCGGCGGGAAGTCTTGGCGGTGATCTTGCCAGCGCGACGGACCCGGTGCTGCTTGGGCTGGTTCTGAAATCGCCGCTTGGGCTGTCGAGTGTGGTTGCCGGGATCGGCTTTGCGATGATCACCGTTATCGGCCGGGTCAAGGCCCGTGGTGAACGGGCGGCGCGGGTTGTGGCCGCGGCGACGGTCCTGCTGTCGCTGACGGTTGTTGGCCATGCCACGACGCTTGGTGCCATCACCGGCGTGCTGTTGGCGTTGCATGTTGCCGGCGTTGCCTTCTGGCTTGGGTCGTTGCTGCCACTGCGCCAGATGTGCGGCGATGCCGTGAGTGCTGATTCCGCGGCTGTTCTTGCCGAGGTTGCCGGCAGGTTTGGCTGGATCGCCCAGCGCGTGGTCGCCGTTCTCATCGTTGCCGGGGTCGCCTATGCGGCGATCCTGACAGGATCGATTCTGGCCCTGCTGACAAGCGGCTATGGGCTGGCGCTGCTGGCAAAGATCGGGTTTGGCGCCGGGCTTCTGGGACTTGCCGCCAGAAACAGGTTCCGGATCGTGCCGGCGCTTCAGGCCGGTGACCTGTCGGCCGCCCTGCGGCTTCGCCAGTCGATCGACCGGGAAATCATCTTCGCGCTGGCCATCCTTGTGATGAGCAGCCTTTTGACAAGTTCACTGACCCTACCGATGAAGGCCATGGGATGAAACGGCGTAGCTTTATCAAGGCCGGCATGCAGGCCGGCGTAATGACAGCCATGTTTTCGGCGCTGCCGCTTCCGTCGCTGGCGGCTGGCGTGCGGCGCTATGCCATCACCGCCGCGCCAGCCGCCCAGCATCTTGGGCCGACGGACCGCCCGGCCACCGATCTGTGGCTCTATGGCGGCACCTCGCCGGGGCCAATGATCGAGGCGCGCCGCGGCGAAGACCTCGAGATCGAGTTCCTGAACAATCTCGACGTGCCAACGACCATGCATTGGCATGGCATCCGCAATCTGAACGAGATGGATGGCGTTCCCGACCTAACGCAGGCCGCGATCGAGCCCGGCGAGCGCTTTACCTACCGGTTCCCCCTGCGCGACGCGGGAAGCTTCTGGTATCACGCTCACAACAAGGGATGGGAACAGCTTGCACGGGGGTTGTATGGACCGCTGATCGTCCGCGATACTGACGAGCCCCTTGGCCCTCGTGACATCACGCTTGTCGCTGATGATTGGCGCCTTGACGAGGATTACCAGCTTCATGAGGACAGTTTCGGTTCGCTCATGGACTGGTCGCACCAGGGGCGACTTGGCAATTGGCTGACCGTCAACGGCACCACGGATCCCAAAATTCCGGTGGCGAGCGGGCCAGTGCGATTGCGGCTGATCAATGCCGCCAACGCCCGCACACTCGCCTTCCGGTTTGGGAATGGCGCGCCGATGCGGATTGTGGCGTTGGATGGCGCGCCCTGCGCGGCGTTCGAGGTCCAGTCGGTTCGTCTGGCGCCGGCGCAGCGTGTCGATATCCTGACCACATTTGATGAGGGGCTGACAGCGCTGGAGGAAGTCAGCACCGGTGACGCCATTGGCGCGGCCCAGTTTGTGGACACGCCGGATGCGGTGACACCCGTTCCCGCAATCACCGACCGGGCCTGGTACAAACGTCCCGACACCGCCGGCGCGCGCGTCATCGACATCCACATGCAGGGTGGCGCGATGGGCAATCTTGACGCCGCGCTTTTTGAGGGTGAGACAGTGCCGCTTCGCCAGCTGGCGCAGGAACATTCCAAATTGTGGGCCTTCAATGGGGTTGTTGGCGGCTATGACCATATGCTCGCCGATCTGGCTCTCGGCGAGGTGGCGGTCCTGCGGGTCCGCAACGACACGCGCTGGGAACATGGGATGCATCTCCACGGGCATCACTTCTGGGTCAATTCGCGTGAGTTTGGTGATGTATCGCGGGATGTCCTTCGCGACACCTATCTGATGGCCCCCGGTGAGACCGCCGATCTCATCTTCATTGCCGATAATCCGGGCCTGTGGCTGTTCCATTGCCATATGATGGAGCATCATGCCGCCGGCATGGGTGGTGTCATCAGCGTCTCCTGACGCCGTCGCCGGTGCGGCCTGTCAGCGAAGACAGCCAAGTGTGACAAGGCAGTTCACTTCAAAGGCGGTACGCTCCAGGATCGGTATGACCCTGTCCTCTGCCTGGCCCATGCCCTCGGGACGCGCCGCGACCTGTGCCGCGCCGACCATGATGGTGTAATAGGCCCAGGCCAGGTCCGCGGCACCATCGGCATCGACATAGCCATAATGCAGAAGAAGCGCCTTCAGGCCGGCAATCTGATCGGCTGTCTCGGCGCGCAGACTTGCCAATGCCGCCTCTGTCAGTTTCGGTTCCAGTGTGGCCGTGAGATGGTTGGTGAGGTGGCACAGCAGTGGTCGTGCGGCGAATCCGGCGACAAACAGTTTGTTGAAACTGGCGCGGGGCAGGGGGTGTCCGGCCTCAAGCAGTGACCGGTTGAAGCCGCGCAGCCAATCCTCCAGCAGATGGCGATAAACAGCAAGGAACAGCGCCTCGCGGGTGGAAAAGTAATTGTACAGCGCCGGCTTTGTCAGGTGGCAGGTGTTGGCGATATCCTGCATCGAAACGGCGTGAAGGCCTTGTTCGGCAAGTCTTGCCTTCGTCGCCTCGATGATCTCGGCGCGCCGTGCCGCCTTCGCCAGGTCTGATCGCGCGCGCTGTGCGGTCATGTCGACACACTCCATAAATTACTATTGGTAATTAAATTAAAATACCGTTGGTAACTTATATCAGGATTGGTGTGACGTAAAGCTGTTCTGGACACAGATGGCTGTGCCAAACAGAGTCGGGCGCTGTGTGTGGTAATGATCAGACGGACGGTCAGAAAATGGGCTCGCGGTCTTCCTTGACGCAGCTGTAGCGTTCGACGACCAGCGCGGATTTTTCGTCCGAGGTTTCGGTATACCCCTCAAACACAGCATCACCGCTGGTGCGCGAGATGAACATCTGGCGATGATGGCCGTCCTCGCTGGTCTCGCAGGCCAGTTTCATTTCCGACATGCGGCATTGCGACGGGCCGAACAGGGTTTCACCGGACGGCATATCCAGCACCGAGGCGCGTCTGGCACCGCGAATTTCGATGCGGAGCCGGCGTTCCGCCACCAGCCGAACCTCGGTCTTGAGATCGCTGGCGGTGAACGCAAGAAGGCGCGAGCGTGTCTCGCCATCGCATTGCAGATAGATTTCCTGCGTTGTCGCCATCGCGTTCGTGGATGGCAGCGCTGTCAGGCCACACAGCAGCGCGGCGGGCAGCAGAAAGGCAATCCTGACAAAATACTTCATTGGCAGAGCAGATCAGTTCCGGTCATCAGCCGGGCGCCAGAGGCCTCCCGGGTCTCACTGACCGAAAATCCAACCCCTTCCTTTCTGGTCACGACAAATATTGCGACGGCATTGCAAAGACATGGCAACGGTAAATTCAGCGCTCATGCCTGATCGCTTGATGCTGCAGTTTTCTGTGCATTTACTTTTACAAGCAACATCTAATACAATGCCGATCAGGCAATTCCGAAGCACAGACAGGCGCAGCCTGATGCATCTGCGGCCTTGTTTTCTCCAATTAACGTGCGCTACCAATTGGGCATGTCCACCTTCAGTGAAAAGACGCTTGCCGAGCAGGGTTTCGGCGCCTGCTGGACGCGTGAAGTCGCGCCGCTTGTGGGCCGATATGAAGCGCGCCGCCGCCGCCGCATCATGGTTGCCAGCCTGATCACCGGTGTGGCGGTTGGTCTTGGCGTCGTGGTGGTAATGTTGCAGCCGCAAATTGCTGCCTCCGGCATCCTCGCGCGGCCATTGAACCAGGCTCTTGTGCTGGCATTGGCGGCGCTGGCGGCGATTGGTGCCTGGGTGACGTTGCTGCGTGGTCATGGCGCGTTTGGCGGGGCTGTTCGCGCCGCTGTCGAGATGCATTTTGCCAGCCTGTTCACGGCTGATACCAACATCGCCTTTGGCGAGGTTGTTCTTCAGGATCTTGTGACTGATGGCATGCTTCATGACCGCGACTATGCGCTGACGGCGAATTACGCCGGCACCTATGGCGATTGCCGCATTCGGATGATCGAGGCCGCCGCCGACATGGCGTCGGGCCATCGGCATGACCGGGTCGATCTTCTTGTGTTCCGGATCACACTGCCGCCTGAGTTTGACGGTGAAACCCGTGTCGACAGCCGCGTTGACCGTCTGACATCGGTAATGGATGGCCGGCCGGATCTGGTGCCCTGGCATGTTGATCACGAACCGTTTGACGGTATCTTTGGTATTGGTACGACCGACATTGGCGGGGCGGAGCGAATCCTTACCAGCGGCTTTGCCGAAATGCTGTTGCAGATACAGGAACGTCTTGCCAGCCCGCTGGGTCAGAGTGGCGGCGCCCAGCCGCGTCTGGCCATGCAGGCCGCGAACGGAAGTCTTGTGATGGTGATCGAGACACCGGCCCGTGGTCGTATCGACGGCAAGACGACCCCGGCCGATGCCGAGGCGCGGGCGCGGGAACTGATCGTGCAATTCGCCACCGTGCCGGCGCTTGTCGATGATCTTCATGGCCGGGCGAACAACCTGCCCGCCTTTTCGCGATTGCCGATGACGGATGATCCGCAGCCGGTTGTTTCCGTCTGACCCCTTCCGTCTAACCATTTCCGTCTAACCCGTGGGGAGCAAAGAACAATGAAGCTGTCAGATTTCTCGGTGCTGACCTTTGACTGCTATGGCACTCTGATCGACTGGGAGTCCGGCATGATTGCCGGATTGAAGCCATTGACCGACCGCATGGCGGCGCGGGATGGCAGACAGCCGGACCGCAACATCATCCTCGAGGCGCATGCCAGGCAGGAATCAACACATCAGCGCCAGACACCGTCAAAGCGCTACAGCGATCTTCTTGCCTGCGTTTACAGGCGACTTGCCGAGGAATGGGGCATTTCGGTCGATTGGGACGAAGCGATGACATATGGCCGGTCGGTTGAACATTGGCCAGCCTTCGCCGATTCCCCAGCCGCGCTGGCCTATCTGAAACAGCATTTCAAGCTGGTCATTCTGTCAAATGTGGACAATGCCAGCTTTGCGCACAGCAACGCCAGGCTTGGCGTCGATTTTGATGCCATCTACACGGCCGAGGATGTTGGCAGTTACAAGCCCGATGATGGTAATTTCACCTACATGATGGCTCAGCTTGACACGCTTGGCGTCGGCAAGGCGGACATCCTCCACACCGCTGAAAGCATGTTTCATGACCATGCGCCGGCCAACCGCCACGGGCTGGCCAATTGCTGGATTTATCGGCGTCACGCTGACGAGGGTTTTGGGGCCACCATGAATCCCGGCGACATGCCGGTCTGTGATTTCCAGTTCACCAGCATGGCGGCGATGGTCGAGGCCCATAAGGCCGAACTGGCAGGCACCTAGAGCGCGTCGAGGACCCTGATCTCACGATCGGCGGCGTCGCCAAGCGTGGCCAGCGCATCTGTATAGGCGTCGCTGTTATAGGCATCGATGGCGGCCTGCGCGCTGGGGAATTCGATCAGCACCGTCCGCGTGGCCGCGTCGCCTTCCAGCATCGCCACCGGCATGCCGCGCGACAGGAACGTGCCGCCCCCGGCGGCGATCGCCACGGACGCCTTCTTGGCATAGGCAGCGAGTTGATCTTCATCGTGAATGGCCCGGTAGACGGCCAGCCAGTATCCCTTGCTCATCTTCATCTCCTGCTGTGCGGATGGTCTGTATCCGGTGGCCTGGTCCTGCAGGCCGGGCCGACATTAGAAACCGCCTTTGGCGGGGCGTCAATGCGCGCATGGCCGCCGTCACCCCGACCGTCACCCTCATGCCACCCTCACTGTCACTCTCATTGTCGCTGGCGCTGACGGCCCGGGTTTGGAGATGCGTCAGAGGACCGGCAGGGTGCTTGGTGGTTGAGCGAGACGGTCATCACCGCTATCGTCGGGGCCTTACCGTATGACGCAAGGACCACGCCATGATTCTCTATTCAGCCCCAGCCTCGCCATTTGGCCGCATGGTCAAATTGACCGCCTGGTGTCTTGGCCAGGTCGATGATCTTGAGGTGCGCGCCACCAATACCGGCGACCCGGATGACGGGATCCGCGAGGTCAATCCGCTTGGCAAGATTCCGGCGCTCGTCGTGGCCGGGCAGGGCGGTGGCGACGCATCGACACTGTATGACAGCCGGGTGATTGTCGAATATCTGGATTCGCTGGCGGGCGGCGGGCATGTCATCCCGGCAAGCGGGATGGCGCGGTTCGAGGTGCTGACCCGCATGGCGCGGATGGTCGGGGCACTCGATGCCGCCATCCTGGTGGTCTATGAGGCCCGCTTCCGGCCGGCCGACATGCGGGTCGAGAGCTTTGTCGACTATCAGCGTGGCAAGATCATCCGCGTGCTGGAAACGGCTGGCAGCCCGGTCTATCAGAATGGCGCGATGCCGGATGCCGGCGAGATCACCCTTGCCTGCGCGCTGGACTATCTCGATTTCCGGCAACAGGTGAATTGGCGCGACCACGCCCCGCAACTTCAGGACTGGCTTGCCGGCTTTGCGGGTGCGGTGCCTGGTTATGAAGCGACCATGCCCCGCGATTAGGGCTTTGATGGGGCAGGTGATCAGGTTGTGTAGGTCTCACGACACCTGCATGATGATGTAGAGCGCGATGGGCACGGTGATGCTGGCCAGAATGGTGGTGATCAGAATGGCCGAGGCGCTGCGCCCGCTATAGCCGCCATAATGATCTGACAGCACGAACACATTCGCCGCCACAGGCAGACAGGCCGACAGCAGCGCCGCCTTGATCCAGAGAGGGTCAACCCCCGGCAGCAGCAGAAACAGCGCCGCCACCAATACCGGATGGATGATCAGCCGCGCGATGCTGATCGTCGCCAGCTCGCCAATCGCGTTCCGCAGCGGCTGGCCATAGACCGTCGCGCCAAGCGCGAACAGCGCCACCGGCGCGGCTGAATCCGAAATCATGTCGAGAAGCGAGGCCAGCATCACCGGCGTCGCAACCCCGCTTGCCGCATAGGCCAGCCCCAGCACCGCCGAGATCAGAAGCGGATTCTTGCTGACGGTGACAATCGCCTTCCACAGGGTTTTGCCAAGCGCCCCGCCGCCCGCCCCGCCATTCGAGGTTGCGAACCAGCCTGTCAGGACAAGAAGAACGACCGTGTCCATGGCGAGGATCAGCGCCAGCGGCAGCGCCGCCGCATCGCCAAGCGCCAGGATCGCCAGCGGCACGCCGATATAGCCATAATTCGGATAGGCGGCGTTGAGCCCGAAAATGCCGCTTTCCAGCCGCGAGAGCGAGAATAGCGGCCGCGCGACAAGCGCTGAGAGAACAAACACCAGCGCGGTCGCCAGCTCATAGCGCCAGATGAAGCCCCAGTTCAGGAAATCCAGCGCGCTGCCGGCGCCAATCTTGACGAAGACCATCGTCGGCATGGCGATGAAAAAGGCGTATTTCGCCATCATTCTGGCATCACGCTGGTCGACGAAATCCACCGCCCGGCAGAACATCCCCAGAAAGATCAGGGCAAAAAACGGAATGGTCAGGTTGAGAACGACGGACATGCTGGACAGCGCGGATTACAGGACGATTGCTACAACGCCTCATATGGCGACGGCGTCGTCCCGTCTGGATTACAGGTAATATCTGGCGGCGACAAGCGCGTAGGTCACCCCGCACAGGATCAACGCCAGCATCACCGCCGCGCTGCCATAATCCTTGGCGCGTTTCGACAGGCCGTGTTCCGAGTAGGAAATCCGGTCCACGGCCGCCTCGACGCTGGAGTTCAGCAGCTCGACAATCAGCACAAGGACCAGTGTTCCCAGCATCATGCCCGTTTCGACGGCCGTTGCTGGCATCCACAGCGCCAACGGGCCGAGGATTGCGGCAAGGATCAGTTCCTGGCGAAAGGCACTTTCCTCGCGGATGGCAAAGACCAGTCCGGCCCAGCTGTTGCGGGCCGCGAAAATGGCACGGGTGACGCCATGATTGTCCTTGTGGGGATTGTCCACGATGTGATAATCGCCCTGCCGGTTGCGTGAGCGTACCAGATGGCCGACAAAAATGTCGGTGGCGGCCGACCATGAAAACCCTTCGGCATGCGCCCGGGCGTCCGCGCGGAAGAGTTTCAACGCCGCGCGGCAGGCCGTGCCGAGATCTTCGTCAAGTACCCCTGCCGCTGATCCGCTGACAACGTCAATCGGTCCGGTAACCGGATATGCCGCCACCGGCAGCCCGCAGGCCATGGCCTCGAGAAGCACAAGTCCGAACGTATCGGTGCGGCTGGGAAAGACGAAGACATCGGCCTGATTGTAGAGTGCCGGCAGCGCCGTCATCTCCTTCGGACCAAAGAAGCGTACCTCGGGATAACGTTCCTTCAGACTGTCCAGTGCCGGCCCGCCACCAACAACCCATTTCTCGCCGGGAAGGTCGAGGTCAAGAAAGGCAGTCAGATTCTTTTCCACAGCAACCCGCCCGACATTGATGAAGATCGGGTTCTTTGGATCCGGCGTGGGGCGGGCGCTGGGATCAGGTGTGAACAGGTCAAGATCAACCCCGCGTGGCCAGATCACCGGCGTGCCAACGCGCCATTTTTCAAGATCCTTCCTAACCGCATCTGTCGGCGCCATTACCACGTGGCCGGGCTTGTGGAACCAGCGCATGAAGGCATAGATCCAGCTGATCGGAATGCGGATTCGTGACCGCACATATTCGGGGAAGCGGGTGTGGTAGGCGGTCGTGAAGGCAAGCTGGTTGCGCCTTGCAAAGGCACGCGCCGCGAGACCAAGCGGACCCTCGGTGGCGATGTGAAGATGATCGGGGCCAAAACTGCGAAGCTGCGCCGAGACCTGCCGTCCCGGCATCACTGACAGTCTGATTTCTGGATAGGTGGGGCACGGCACCGTGCGGAAATGCTCCGGTGTGACCATTAGGACCTCATGGCCAAGCTCCTGCAACCCCTCGCGTGTCTTGGTCAGCGTCCTGACAACGCCGTTGATCTGCGGATACCAGGCATCGGTGACGATCGCGACTTTCACGCGCTAGCACCGATCTGGATGTTCGTTTCATCCGGCGTCACGAACTGGTCGTTGATCTGCCAGGTGGTGGTTGTCTCGGCATGCTGCCAGTCAAGAAGCTCGAGGCGTCCGTCATGATGCTCGACAAGTGCCGACAGTGATTCCACCCAGTCGCCATCATTGGCGTACAGGACTCCGTCGACCTCGCGCATCTCGGGCTTGTGGATATGTCCGCAGACGACCCCGTCGCACCTGCGTCGTCGAGTCTCTGTCAACATTGCCGTTTCGAAGGCGGATATGAAGGATATGGCTGATTTGACGCGGTGCTTGAGGTATTGCGACAGTGACCAGTAGGGCATATTCAGAAGATTGCGAATGCCATTCAGCAGCCTGTTCAAGCGCAGCAGCAGCGTGTAGGCACGGTCACCAAGATAGGCCAGCCAGCGGGCATGCTGGATCACATTGTCGAAAAGATCGCCATGAACAACCCATAATCGTTTGCCATCGGCGGTCTCGTGAATGTCATCCTGCTTGATGGCGATATCACCGAAATTGACCCCAAGGTAATGTCTGGCGGCTTCATCATGGTTGCCCGGGATATAGATCACACGGGTGCCGTTGCGCGCCTTGCGAAGCAGTTTCTGGACAACGTCATTGTGTTCCTGTGGCCAATAGAAACGCTTTTTCAGCTGCCAGCCATCGACAATGTCACCAACCAGATACAGCGTCTCGCTGTGCGTATATTTCAGGAAATGCAACAGCGCTTTCGCCTGCGCCCCGGGCGTACCGAGATGCGTGTCGGAAATCCAGATGGTGCGGTAGTTCTGAATACCTGTCTTTTCATCCAGCAAAATTATCATCCCGCCCCATCCTGAGTTCCGGCAGTCTAGGGGGGCAATGTGACGCGAATGTTACCGCCGGGTTTCAGTTTTGTGATGCGTTTGCGCGCCGGGGCGGGCCGTCCCTGTTCAGGAATGGGGCATCATTTCCAGCAATGATGTCATCGCGCGATGGCCTGACATGAAGGCGTCTTCAACACGCGCGCCGGCAGTCCAGTCACCGGCAATGCCGATCATGCCGTCAGCGCTGAACCGCGGCGCATCGGCGGCGGCGGCCTGAATGACCCTGGCATAGCGCCATCTGTGGGCCGCGATATAGCGGGGAGTTGGCAGGGGCGTTCCGGTCATGGCCCCGATCATGCTCTGGTAGGCCGCCAGCAGCGCCTCGGCGACCGAGGCGGCATCGCGTTCCAGTTCGGCCTCGCTCCAGTCTGGCGCGGCCTGTACAACCAGTGCGGTGCCCGCCTCGGCGGGGGCGTTGCCGGGGCGGTGTGGTTCCCAGCAGGCCCATCCAACCGGCCCGCTGTCGGCGCTGACAGGCTCTGCCATTGCTGGCGGATTGTCATTCTCAAACCCATACATGCCGGTCCAGCATGGCGCGTAGCTGGCGCTGCGCGCGGTGGCGGCGAGATCAGCCGCGACGGGCGCCAGCAATCGTGCTGTCTGCGGGGCAGGGGCTGTTATCAGGACCTGTCGTCCCTGCGCCACCGGCCCCTGCGCATCATGCAGCGTCATGAACCCGTCATCATGCGTTATGTCTGTGACCTCGACCTGCTGCCTGATGGTGTGTCCCTCGCCAAGAAACCCCGGAAGGTCGCGCATTGTCGGCGTGCCGCAGAAGGCATCGCGACCGGCAACATGCCACGGCACAAGCGCGCCGCCTGTCCGGGCGGACTCGCAGGCGGTGAGGAAATCAGATTGTCGCGCGGTCAGGAACTGGGCGCCATGATTGAAGGTAAACCCATCGGCGCGGCGGGTTGATACCCGGCCACCGATGCGACGCCCCTTGTCAAGGATGCAGACCGAGCGGCCAGCCGATCTGGCGACGCCTGCCGCGGCAAGGCCGGCCATGCCGCTGCCGATGATGACGATGTCGAAAGCCTGAAGTGAAGACATGAACCTGTTCCGTGAATTGCTGCGGTGCGCTGTGCCCCGCTGGCGCCTTGCCCCGGATATGGGTATGGTGTCGCCAAATCACCAGCCGGGATCAGGGGACATGCTGTCAACAAAAGCCGCCATCGCGCTTCACAGGGAAGCTGCCACCTTGCAGGAGGGACATCTTCGTGACCTCGTTGGCGATGCCGGGCGTGCGCGTGGCCTTGTCTATGAGATGGATGATCTGCGAGTCGACCTGTCGCGCCAGAAGGTGACAGCGCACACCATGCAGCTGCTTCTCGATCTGGCGGATGAGACCGGGCTTGCCGCCCGCATCGCCGCCCTGTTCGCCGGGGAGAAGGTCAACAAATCCGAGGATCGTGCGGTTGTTCATATGGCGCAGCGTGGCGCGGAACGACGCAATGGCGCTGAATATGCCCGCCTGTCCGCATTCGCCGAATCCATCCGGCGCGGCGATGTCGCCGATGTAGTGAATATCGGCATTGGCGGGTCCGATCTGGGGCCGGCGATGGTCAGCGCCGCGCTGGCAAGCCATGCCAGCGGACCACGCCTGCATTATGTCTCCAACGTCGATCCAAGCCACCTTCATGACGTGCTGGCGGCCTGCGATCCGGCGCGCACGCTGATCATCATCACCTCGAAAACCTTTACCACCGCCGAAACAATGCGCAACGCCGCGCTGGCCCGGGACTGGAAGGGCGGCTCGACAGACGGAATGGCGGCGGTGACCGCGGCGCCGCGGGTGGCCGGCGACTGGGGACTCGCGCCGGACCACATCTTTGATTTCGATCAGGGCGTCGGCGGGCGCTATTCGCTGTGGTCGGCGGTTGGCCTGCCGGTGATGATTGATGTCGGGCCAGATGCCTTTGCCGAGATGCTGGCCGGCGCGGCGGCGATGGATGACCATTTTCGCACCGCGCCGCATGCCGCCAACTTGCCAGTCCTGATGGGGCTGCTTCGTGTCTGGAACCGCAATTTCATGGGGCTGGCGACGCATGGCATCATGCCCTATGACCAGCGGCTTCATCTGGTGCCGGCCTGGGCGCAGCAGCTGGAGATGGAATCGAACGGCAAGTCTGTCTCGGTCGACGGGGCGGCATTGGAACACGCCACGACGCCGGTGATCTGGGGCACGGCCGGCACTGGCTGTCAGCACAGTTTTTTCCAGGCGCTGCACCAGGGGCGCGATGTGGTGCCGCTGGACATTCTGGTGCCGATGCAACCGACCGGGCTGCGTCTTGACGGTGACTGGGTGGCAAGCCACCGGGTGCTGGTCGCGAATGCGGTGGCGCAGGCCGAGGCGCTGGCCATCGGCAGCCCCAATGCCGCCGAACCGCACCGCCATTTTGCCGGTGACAGGCCGTCGACGATCCTCAGCTGGGACGCCACAACGCCCTTCGCGCTTGGCCGGCTGCTGGCGCTTTATGAGCATGTGACGGTGGTCAGCGGTTTTGTCTGGGGGGTCAACAGTTTCGACCAGTGGGGAGTCGAGCTTGGCAAGGTCATGGCCAGACAGGCCGAGGCGGTGCTTGCCGGCGAGGCGGCGGCCGATGGCCTCAGCGCGACGGCGGCCGATCTGCTGGCGCGGATTTCGACATCCGACGACAGCTAGACAATGTTCAGCGCCTTTATCGGCATCGACTGGTCCGGCGCGCGCGGACCGCGCCAGCCCGGCATCCAGGTTGCGAGAGCCACCCCCGGGCGCAGTCCCCCCGAAACAGTCCTTCCCGCCGCCGGGCGGCATTGGGGGCGCGAGAGTGTCCATGACTGGCTGCTGGCCGAGGCTGCCGGTGACACGGGGTCGCCGATTCTTGTCGGGATCGATTTTGCCTTCGCGCATCCCTTCAGCGATGAAGGTGCCTATTACCCCGGACTTGATGATTCGCCATCTGGCCCGGCGGCGCTGTGGGCGCGGGTCGAGGCCGAATGCGCTGGCGATCCGCATTTCTATGGCGGGGCCATGTTCGCGGCACCGCGACTTGCCGATTATTACCTGTCGCCACACAATCACGGGGCACCGCATTACCGCAGCCGTCGTCGCCTGACCGAACTTGCGGCGCGTGACTCCGCCCGCGCGCCATCCCCCACCTTCAAGGCCATCGGCGCCGACAATGTCGCCACCGGATCAATGGCCGGCATGCGTCTGATCCAGGCGCTTCGTGCGGCGCTGGGGCCGCGTCTTGCTGTCTGGCCGTTCGATGAGGCGACGCGCCCGGACGGGCTGTCGATGGTGCTGGTCGAAATCTTCCCGAGCTATTATTTCCACCGCGCCGGGTTCAACCCGGCGAAGAACGCCGCCGCCGACCCGGCCTTCATGAATGGCGCGCTGGCGGCCTATGACAGCGGCGGTGTCGGGCCTGACTTCATCCCGCGCGGGGCCGATGCCGACGAGGCCGACGCCATTATTTCAGCCGCCGCGATGCGCTGGTTCGCGGGGCGGGGCGGGACCTGGACAGCGCCGTCCGCCGCCGCCCTCGAAGGCTGGATCTTCGGGGTGCCTGTTGTCTCTGCCGGCTGACCAAATACAGGCAAGACACCGAGTGTCCGCGGTCAGGTCTGACCCTTAGCCGTTGGCGGCCAGATAGACCGCGCGGTGCCAGTGGAAGATGCTGATGGTCAGCGCGATCAGCGCGGCGATCAGGGCGTAGGTCAGCAGCCGTTTCCTGCGATCCGCCATTTCGGATTTGCCGATCTTGTCGATGGCGAGAAAAATGGCGCCCGCCGCCAGGAGAAAGCCGCCGCCGCCAACAAGTACCGTATCCATACCATCACTCCCCTGTTTCATCCGGCGGCCCATGCCACACCTGTATCCCCAAGGCCATCATGCCCAAGGCCATCACGCCCAAGGCCATCACGCCTGTGGCGGAATGTCACGGTCGGAGCATGACATGAAAGCATCGGCACGACAATGTCCGTGCCGGTGTGATCCGGCTGGAAAATTCAGACAGTCTTGCTGACAGGCTCGAAATCGGCGCCGTTGTAATAGAACAGGCTGCCTTCGCCGATATCGTTCCACAGGCCGTGGATCGACAGCGTTTCCGCCTCGACAGCCTCGCGGACGAACGGAAAGCCCATCAGATTGTGCATCGATTCCACGATGCCCTCGCGTTCCAGCGCGGCGATCTGGTCGGTCTCGCTTCCCTTGCCGACAATGCGGTCATAGGCCGGACGGAGGATGTCCATCCACCGGCCGACAAAGCTGGATTGTTCTTCCAGTTCGGGGGCGTCGCCATGGCACATGCGGTAACAGCCATTGATCCCGCCACAGCTCGAATGGCCAAGGACGATCACATGCGAGACCTTCAGCGCGCAGACGGCGTATTCCAGCGCCGCCGAGGTGCCATGATGGTCGCCGTCAGGCTTGTAGGGCGGCACCAGATTGGCGATGTTGCGGTGGATGAAAAACTCGCCTGTGTCCGACCCGAAGATCGAGGTGACATGCACACGGCTGTCACAACAGGAAATGACCATGGCGCGCGGATGCTGTCCGTCCTCGGCAAGATGCTTGTACCACACCTTGTTCTCGACGAATTTCGTCGCCTTCCATCCTTCATAGCGCTGTACGAAATAGGGCGGCAGTGGCAAACCGATAGTCATGACTCTCCTCTCTTCCGGTTGCCATCTTCTACAGTGGACCGGCGCGAAAATCTACTGGTCTACGTCGTCGGGATAGGTATCACGCAGCGTGGTGATGATGTCGTCAAGGAACTTCGCCGCCGCCACCGGCAGGACGCGGCCCTTCAAATGGCAGATATGCAGCGTTCCCGGCGGCACATCGGCCGGGTCCAGTGGTCGCGCGACAAGCAGCGGGTCGAAATCATCCGCCTGGCCAGCCCCGCCGCCGGCCCCGATGGCGATCGGAATCTGGAAAAACAGCGATGATTCGAAATGCAGGAAATTCTGCATGAATTCGAAGCTGTCCGATTCGAGCACAACCTCCATGTCGACGGCGCGCCGCAGCAACCCGGTGTCCAGAAGCTGGCGAACGCCGCTCTGCGCGGTTGGCAGGACAAGTTTTTCGCCGGCGAGATCCCGAAGCTTGATCTGATCACGGCCGGCAAGCCGATGGTCGGCCGGCATCACGCAATGGATCTGCTGGCGCAGGGTGGCGGCGACATGAACATGCGCGGCGCGAATCGGCGCAAAGATCAGCGCGATATCAGCATCCAGCGAAAACAGCCTGGCCTCGGCTTCCTCGCCATAGCATCGCGCCAGGTCAAAGCTGACGGCCGGATGGGCCGCGCGATAGGTGGCAATGGTCTCGGGCAGCAGCCGGCGCAGCGCGTCGGCGCCGCTGGCGATCTGAACATGGCCGCGGCGGATGCCGCTGAGGTCGGCGATCTGCGATTGCACGCGCGCCAGATCGGCGAATTGCGAGCGGATATGCTGGACAAAGATTTCACCGGCCGTATTCAGACGCACCCCGCCGGGCAGCCGTTCGAACAGAGGCTGCCCGATCTCGTCCTCAATCTGCAGGATTCGCCGGTTCAGCGCTGTTGAGGTGATGGCAAGCTTGTCTGCCGCCTTGCGAATTGACCCCTCGCGGGCAACGACATCAATGAACTTCAGGCTGGTCATGAACCGCATAGACAAGGTCTCCAAAACTTCCGGTCAGCGGTTCATATAGCAAGGCGATGCAAAAAATGCACCGCTTACCTGCAAATTTAGCAGAATTGCTGTGCGTCCTCTCCTGATACCACGTCATCACCACAGATGGCGGGGCCTGCGCCCTCCTGCATGTCACGCCGTCAAAGACCTGTCGCTCAGCACCGTGGTGGCGACAGTGCAAAGGAAGGACTGACTATGAAGTACATCGTGGCAATCATTCAGCCCAGCCGCCTTGCCGCCGTGCATGAAGCACTGGTGGCGATTGGCATTGAGGGGCTGACCACATCGGAAGTTCAGGGATATGGGCGTCAGAAAGGTAAGACCGAGGTCTATCGCGGCACCGAATACACCGTGAATTTTCTCCCGAAAGTGAAAGTCGAGATCGCTGTTGAGGCGGGCATGGTCGAAAAGGCCTGCGACGCCATCAAGGGCGCTGCCGAGTCGGGCAAGATCGGCGACGGCAAGGTTTTCGTTCTGGACCTCGAATCAGCCCTGCGCATTCGCACGGGCGAAGCTGGCGTTGCGGCGCTGTAAGACCAAGGAGTTTCCCACATGTTGAAATCCGTTTCCTCAGTTCTGGCAATCGCCGCTGCCGGCGCCTTGCTAGCAACGCCGGCCCTGGCACAGGAAGTGCCGGAGCATGGCATCTTTATCCTGAACTCATTGCTGTTTCTTGTTGGCGGCGTGCTGGTCATGTTCATGGCCTGCGGCTTCTGTATGCTGGAAGTCGGGCTTGTCCGCGCCAAGAACACCACCATGCAGCTGACCAAGAACGTGGCGCTCTTCTCGATCGCCGCGCTTGGTTATTATGTAATCGGCTATAACCTGATGTATCCGCTTGGCAGCTGGTCGGTGGACGGCATCCTGTCCGGCGTCATTGGCGTTGCGGCGATGGAAGCTGTCGGTGTCGCGCCTGACGCGGCAGACGACCTTGCCTATGCGTCCACGGCATCGGATTACTTCTTCCAGCTGATGTTCTGTGCGGCGACCGCCTCGATTGTTTCGGGCACGCTTGCCGAGCGCATCAAGCTGTGGCCGTTCCTGCTGTTCACGCTCATTCTGACAGCGCTGATCTACCCGTTCCAGGCAAGCTGGAAGTGGGGTGGCGGCTTCCTCGATGAGATGGGCTTTCTCGATTTCGCGGGGTCGACTGTCGTTCACTCCGTCGGAGGTTGGGCGGCGCTGGCCGGTGCCCTGGTTCTCGGTGCACGGACTGGGAAATACAGGGATGGCCGCGTCGTTCCAATGCCTGGTGCGAACCTGCCACTGGCAACGCTTGGTACCTTCATCCTGTGGCTTGGCTGGTTTGGCTTCAATGGCGGCTCGCAGCTTGCCATGGGCACGGTCAGCGATGTTGCCGATGTATCGCGTATCTTCGCCAACACCAATGCCGCCGCGGCTGGCGGTGCGATTGCCGCGCTGATCCTGACGCAGATTTTCTACAAGAAGGTTGATCTGACCATGGTCCTGAACGGCGCGCTTGCCGGTCTTGTGTCGATCACGGCCGAGCCGCTGACCCCGACCCTTGGCGCTGCCACGCTGATCGGTGGAATCGGTGGTGTGATCGTGGTCTTCGCGGTGCCAATGCTCGACAAGTTGAAGATCGACGATGTTGTCGGCGCCATTCCGGTACACCTGATCGCGGGTATCTGGGGCACGCTCGCCGTCGCTCTGACCAACCCGGACGCCTCGTTCGGCACACAGCTGATCGGTATTGTGACGGTTGGCGTGTTCACCTTCGTCGTCTCCTGGATTGTCTGGACGATCCTGAAGGTCACGATGGGCATCCGCGTCTCGGAAGAAGAAGAGCTTGCCGGTCTCGACAATGCCGAGCTTGGCATGGAGGCCTATCCTGAATTCGCCCGTCAGGTGTAACCCTGGCAGGTGAAGCTGGATATCTTCACTGAACCGACTACGCCCCGGCCAGTCATCCTGGCCGGGGTCTTTACCATCCAAGCTTTCTTTACAGTTTCACTGCATTGGTCGTATCATTCGTCGACCCGGCGGGGCTGTCTGCCGAACTATTCAATCTGCCGAGCCATTTATGACCGCATCGCCGAGGCCATCCCGCAATCCGTCAAGGTCAGTGCTGCTGAATGCGACCGGAATCTGCAAGCATTTTGGGGACTTCACGGCAAATGACGATGTGTCCTTCAGCATCGGTGAAGGCGAGATCCACGCCCTTCTTGGCGAGAATGGCGCCGGCAAATCAACCTTTGTGAAAATGGTCTATGGGCTTCTTCAGCCCGATTCGGGTCAGATCGAGTGGCGCGGCGCGCCAACGAACATCCGCAGCCCGCAACATGCCCGTGACCTGGGAATCGGCATGGTCTTCCAGCATTTCTCGCTGTTTCAGGCGTTGACGGTGGCGGAAAACATCGCCCTCGCGTTGCCGCCGGGCGAGTCGCTCTCCGATCTGGCGGACCGCGTTCGCCAGATGTCGGCTGAATATGGCATCGGTGTCGATCCCGATGCGCGGGTGCACAATCTGTCTGTCGGCCAGCAGCAGCGTGTCGAGATCGTGCGTTGCCTGCTTCAGGACCCCGCGCTTCTGATCATGGACGAGCCAACCTCGGTGCTGACGCCGCAGGAAACCAGCCAGCTGTTCGACGTTCTGCGCCGCTTTTCCGAAGCTGGCGTGGCCATCCTGTTCATTTCACACAAGCTGGAAGAAATCCGCGCCCTGACCGAGCGGGCGACGGTGCTACGGCGCGGGCGCAATGTTGGAACGGTGGACACCGCCGGTCAGACCAGCAAGCAGCTTGCTGAATTGATGGTCGGCGATCGTGTTGGTGACATTGACGGCCAGGCCAGGCCGGACATCGAGGCCCCCGCCCTTCTTCAGGTGACAGCCTTGAATCGCCCAGCCGAGACAGCTTTTGCCACGCCGCTTCGCGACATCTGTTTTGCCGCCCGCGCCGGCGAGGTTCTTGGCATCGCCGGTATTGCCGGCAATGGCCAGGATGAGTTCATGGAGGCGCTGATCGGTGAGTGGCGGGGCCGCGACGCCGATGTGATCCGCGTTGAAGGTGTCGATATCACGCGCGAGGGCCCGTCACGCCGCCGCCAGCACGGGCTTGGCTTTGTTCCGGAGGAACGAAACGGTCATGCCGCGGTTCCCAGCATGACGCTCGCCGACAACGCGCTGCTGACATCACATTCGCTTGGCGATGTGGTCACGCGCGGGCTCGTCGATTCATCGGCAACGCGCGCGATGGCGGCCGAGGTGGCTGGTGACTTCGATGTCAGGCTGCCACAGGACAATCCGATGGCCTCGGCCTTGTCTGGCGGCAATCTGCAGAAATTTGTCGTTGGGCGTGAGATTTCCAAGCGCCCCCGCGTGTTTATCGTGTCGCAACCGACCTGGGGTGTCGATGTTGGCGCGGCGCTGTCAATCCGCACGGCGATCCTCGACCTTGCCGCGTCGGGTTCGGCGGTGGTGATGATTTCCCAGGATCTGGAGGAGATATTCGCCATTTCACACCGGGTCGCGGTTCTGTATGACGGCGCCCTGTCCGAAGCGATGGTCACGGCGGATGTGACGCCGGAAAGGCTTGGCCTTCTGATGGGGGGCAGCGACATGGCGCCCGGAATGATGGCGGAGGCGCACGGATGATTTCACTGACCCCCCGCAAGCAGATCCCCTTGTCGCTGACGCTGATGACGCCGGTGGTGGCGATCGCGCTGACCCTGGTCATCGGGGCGGCGATCTTCGCGATCCTCGGCTATGACCCGCTGGCGGCGTTGTATCAGTTCTTCATCGCGCCGGTGTCGCGTCCCGACCAGATTGCCGATCTGTTCGTCAAGGCCTGCCCGCTGATCATCATCGCCAGCGGCCTTGTCTTCGCCTATCGGGCGAATATCTGGAATATCGGCGCCGAGGGGCAGATGATCCTTGGCGCCATGGCATCCGGCTTTGTGGCGCTGAGCTTTCCAAACCTTCCGGGGCTGGTGATGATGCCGGCGATGATCCTTGCCGGCATGCTTGGCGGGCTTGCCTGGGGGATGATCCCGGCGTTGCTGAAGACGCGATTCAACACCAACGAGATTCTGGTCTCGCTGATGCTGACCTATGTCGCCGTGCTGTTGATTGACTGGACGGTGCGCGGTCCCTGGCGCGACCCGATGTCATTCGGCTTTCCGCTGACGCCGATGTATGCCGATGCGGCGCTGATCTCGCGGGTCGAGCTTCCCGGCATTGGCCGGCTTGGCCAGCTGCACTGGGGGGTGATCGGGGCGCTGGTGATCGCCGTTATGGCGTGGTTCGTTCTGTCGCGCACGCTGACCGGATTCCAGGTCAAGGTGATGGGCGACGCGCCGCGTGCCGGCCGGTTTGCCGGCTTCAGCCCGGCCCTGGTGACAATCATGGTCATGGCCATATCGGGTGCTGCCGCCGGCCTTGCCGGCATGGTTGAGGTGTCGGCGAATATAGGCCAGCTACAGCCCGACATCTCGTTTGGTTATGGCTTTACCGCCATCATCGTGGCGTTTCTGGCGCGGCTGAATCCGTTGGCGGTGATTGCCGCCGGGCTGATTGTCGCGCTGGCCGAGCTTGGCGGGGATTCGGCGCAGATCGCGCTTGCCATGCCAAAGGTGGTCACCGGTGTCTTCAAGGGTATTTTGCTGTTCATGCTTCTGGCTGGCGAGACCTTCAACCGCTACCATGTGACGCTCAGCCTGCCGCATCGTGCCAACCTCCAGGGAGAGAGCGGTGCTTGAAGATCTGATCCTGACTGTTCTGATGACCTCGGTGCCGCTTGTCTATGCGGCCACTGGCGAGCTGATCGTTGAGCGCAGCGGTGTTCTGAATCTCGGCGTTGAGGGGATGATGCTGATGGGTGCTGTCTCGGCATTTGGCATCGCCATGGTCAGCGGCAGCCTTGTTCTTGGGGTTATCGCGGGTGGGCTTGCCGGCATGCTGACAGCAGCTTTGTTCGGCGTTCTGGTGCTTGGGTTCGCCACCAATCAGGTGGCGACCGGCCTTGCCCTGACGATTTTTGGTGCCGGCCTGTCCGGTCTTGTTGGCGCGCCCCTGATCGGGCATGCCATTGAGGGGCTGCCGGTGCTTCGCATCCCGTTTCTTGCCGACCTGCCGACGCTTGGCAAGCTTGTGTTTTCGCACGATCTGATGGCCTATGGCGCTGTCATTCTGGTTGCCGCCGTCGCCTACTTCCTGAAACGGACACGCGCTGGCCTGGTGCTGCGCGCCATTGGTGACAACCACGACAGTGCGCACGCGCTCGGATATTCGGTGCTTGGTGTGCGCTTCATGGCGGTTTTGTTCGGTGGCTTGATGGCCGGGCTTGGTGGTGCCTATCTGCCGTTGATGCTGACCCCGCACTGGGCCGAGGGCATGACGGCAGGGCGTGGCTGGATCGCGCTGGCGCTGGTGGTGTTTGCTTCATGGATGCCATGGCGGGTTCTTGTCGGGGCGCTGATATTCGGGGGAATCACCATCATGCAGCTTGCCGGTCAGGCGCGTGGGTGGACAATCCCGTCGCAATTCCTGTCAATGCTGCCCTATCTCGCTACCATCATTGTCCTTGTCCTGATATCACGGAACAGAGAATTTGCGCTGGCGAACTCGCCGGCATGTCTGGGGCGTGCGTTCCATGCTGGCAAATGATGTCAGACATATACTGGGAAACGCCGTCTCTATCCCCCGAGCCAATGGCTGGTCAACAAAGGAGTGAAACATGAAGAACTTAATGAAAGGCATTGCGGTTGGCCTGACCGCGCTTGCCGTATCGACAGGTGCCGCAATGGCGGAGCCGCTGAAGGTCGGGTTTCTGTATCTCGGAACGCCGGGAGACCATGGATGGACCTATGCGCACGAACTTGCACGTCAAAAGGTTGAAGCCCATTTCGGTGACAAGGTTGAAACAACCTTTGTTGAAAATGTGCCTGAAGGCCCTGATGCTGCGCGTGTCACCCGGGAGCTTGCCAATACCGGTCACAAGATTATTTTTGGCACCTCGTTCGGTTTTATGGATCCGATGCTGAAGGTTTCCAAGGACTTCCCCGATGTGAAATTCGAGCATATCACCGGCTATAAGCGGTCCTCAAACATGGCGACTGGCAATATCCGTTTTTATGAAGGTCGTTACGTGCAGGGTATCGTTGCCGGCATGATGACGAAGACGAACAAAATCGGTTACATCGCGCCATTCCCGATCCCAGAGGCCTATCAGGGACTGAACGCCTTTGCCATTGGCATGCGTGAGGTCAACCCAGAGGCTGAGATCATGGTGATCTGGGCCAATACTTGGGAAGACCCGGTCAAGGAAGCCGACGCGGCAAAAGTTCTCGTTGCCCAGGGCGCTGATGTGATGGCACAGCACACCGACACCCCAGCCATGCTTCAGATCGCCGAAAAGGCGGGTTTGCATGGGTTTGGTCAGGCAAGTGACATGAAGAAATTCGCGCCGAACGCTCAATTGTTTTCGTCCGTGAATGATTGGTCACATTACTACATCGAGAAGATCCAGCAGGTGATGGACGGCACATGGTCGACTGGCGAAGGTCCGGACCATTGGGCAGGCAATACCTGGAAGGGTATGGTTGATGACTATCTCGTCCTGTCACCGTTTGAAAACATGCCGGCTGACGTTAAGGCCGCAGCTGAGAAGGCCGCTGCCAAGGTCGAAGGCGGCTACAATATCTTCACTGGTCCGATCAAGGACAATAAGGGCAATGTGGTCGTGAAGGCCGGTGAGGCGCTGAATGATGGCACGCTGTGGAGTGACATCTTCTTTTACGCAGAGGGCATCCAGGGCGAAATGCCGGGCTAACCCTGCTGGTACAAGACAAAATACGGGGAGGGCATCGCCTTGGCGGTGCCCTTCTGCTATTCAGACATGACTATTCCGGTGACGATCATTGGCGGGTGCCTGGCCAACACGCCGTCCCGCAAGCCCGACAGGTAACGACATATGACACGACCAAGTATCTTTGTGACACGCCGCTGGCCGCAGGCCGCCGAAGAGGCGCTCGGCGCGCATTTTGACGTTACCTTCAACAAGGATGACGCGCCGCTCTCGCAGCAGGCGCTGGCCGAGGGGTTCGCGGCGCACGATATCGCCGCGCCGACCGTATCGGACCGGATTGATGCCGATATCATCAATGCCGGCGCCGCCGGACGATGCCGCATGATCGCCAATTACGGCGTCGGGGTGAATCATATCGATCTTGCCGTGGCCGCGGCGCATGGCATTCTGGTATCGAACACGCCCGGCGTGCTGACCGACGCCACCGCCGATCTGACGCTGACATTGATGCTGATGCTGTGTCGGCGCGCCGGCGAGGGCGAGCGTGAAGTCCGGGCCGGTGCCTGGCGTGGCTGGCGCCCGACGCATCTTGTCGGCCAGGCCATGACCGGCAAGCGGCTTGGCATCATTGGCATGGGGCGGATTGGCAAGGCTGTCGCCCACCGGGCACATTTCGGCTTTGGCATGGAAGTCGGGTTCTATAACCGGTCGCCAGTTTCCGATGGTGCCGGCGTTGGCGGCACCCAATATGCAACCGTGGCCGAACTCTGCGCTGCCAGCGATTTCGTCAGTCTGCATTGTGCGGCGACACCCGATACCTTCCAGATTCTGGATGCCACGGCATTTGGCGCGATGTCAGCCGACACCTATGTCATCAACACCGCGCGCGGCGATGTCATCGACGAGGCGGCACTTGTCGCGGCGCTGGAAAGCGGTGGCATCGCCGGTGCCGGTCTGGACGTTTATCAGGGCGAACCGACGATCAATCCTGCCATCCTCGCCGCACCGAACACAGTGTTGCTGCCGCATCTTGGCTCGGCAACCCGCGAGACCCGTGTCGCCATGGGGATGAAGGTTGTGGCGAATGCCAGCGCCTTTGCCGCCGGTGACCCGCTTCCCGATCCGGTGGGGTGAAGCTGGTGACGGCGGCGGCGTGGATCGGTCAGGCGCGCGGGGCTTTTGACGCGGCATTGGTGGCTGGCCACCCGGCGGCTGTGACCCTTGCCGCGATGCGCCGTCTTGAAACCCCGCCAACGGCTGTCATCGCCATTGGCAAGGCGGCTGCCAGCATGGCTGGCGCGGTTCGCGAGGCTGGCTGTGATGCGCCGGGGATCATTGTCACCACCGATGAAAGCTATGCTGACATCGACGGTATGACGTCGTTCGCCAGCGCGCATCCGGTGCCGGACGAGCGTGGCCTTGCCGCCAGTGCCGCCGTTACCGCCCTGGCCGATACGCTTGGCGCGGACGATCATCTTCTGCTGCTGATCAGTGGCGGCGGATCGGCGCTGTTGCCAGCGCCGGCGGACGGCATCAGCCTCGCCGACAAACAGGCTCTGAACGAGGCGCTTCTTGCCAGCGGGCTGGACATCCATGACATGAACGCGGTGCGGCGTCTGTTCTCGTCGCTGAAGGGCGGGCGGTTGGCGCGTCGCGCCACACCAGCGCGAATCACCCAGTTCCTGCTGTCGGATGTGCCCGGAGACAGGTTTGAATCCATCGCCAGCGGGCCGGCCGTCGGTGATCCGGTGCCGCTTGACGACACGCTGGCCCTGATCCGCAGCAGCGGGCTGGACAGACTCGATTTCGTAAAGGCGCATCTGGTGCGGATTGAGAGTGGTGTGGCTGATCTTCCGGTCAGGCCGGAGGATCCGGCGATGGCGCATGTTGCCTCGCATCTTCTTGCCAGCAATGATCTGTGCCGGGCCGCCGCGCGCGAGGCGCTTGCCGGTGACATGGCCGACCTGCGCGAGCTTGCATTGCCGCCGTTGACCGGCGAGGCGTCGGACTGCGCCAGGCTGCTGGCGCACCAGCTTGTTGCCGCCAGCGGCGCGACCGCTGTCTGGGGTGTGACCGGCGGTGAAACAACGGTGCAGCTTGGCAATGCTGCCGGTGGTGGTACGGGCGGCAGAGCCCAGGAAATGGGCGTGGCCTTTGCCAGTGCCATGCATGAACGTGCGCCGGACCGCCCCTGGGCGGCGCTGATTGCCGGTACGGATGGTCGGGACGGGCCAACCGACGCGGCTGGCGCGATCATCAGCTCCGATCATGCCTTTGATGCGGCGGCGGCGGCGGCGGCACTTGCGGCGCATGACAGCCATCCGTTTCTGGATTCCTGCGCGGCATTGTTGCGGGTTGCGCCGACGGGCACCAATCTTGGCGATATTGCCATTTTCATTGTTGGCGGGGAGGCCTGAATGAAAAATCGTGATCTTGAATATTGGGGTCGGCGGGCCGCCGAATGGTCGGCCGACTATCTTGATTCGCTTGGCAGCAAACCGGTGCGACCGCAGACAAAGCCGGGCGAGGTGATGGCCAGCCTTCCCGCCGCGCCGCCACAGCATGCTGAGTCCATTGAAGATGTCTTCGCCGATTTTGAATCTCTTGTCGTGCCGAATGTCACGAACTGGCAGCATCCGCGCTTCTTTGCCTATTTTCCGGCGAATAGCAGCCCACCCTCGATCCTTGCCGAGTGGCTGACCGCGACGATGGCGGCAAATTGCCTGCTGTGGCAGACCTCGCCGGCAGGCACCGAGATGGAAATCCATGTCCTCGACTGGTTGCGCCAGATGACCGGCATTGGCGAGGGGTGGTACGGCATCATCCAGACCGGTGCCGGCATGGCCACACTGTCGGCCATCCTGACGGCGCGGGAGAAGGCGCTTGACTGGGCCGGCAAGGAGACGGGTCTGTCCGGCCAGCCCATATTGCGGGTCTACACAACTGACCAGGCGCATTCCTCAGTGGAAAAGGCTGTGTTCCTGTCCGGTATCGGGCGCGAAAATCTGGTCAAGGTGGCGACCGATGACGATGGCGCCATGGATCCTGATGCGCTGCGGGGCGCCATCGCCGCCGACCGCGCCGCGGGGTTTGTTCCCTGCGCGCTGTGCTGTGTGATCGGGGGAACCGGTGTTGGCGCCAGTGACAGGCTGGACGAGGTTCTGCCCATTGCCGGTGACGAGGGGCTGTTCTCGCATGTCGATGCCGCCTGGGCCGGCTCGGCGCTGATCTGTCCAGAGTTCCGCGATATCGCGCGTGGCGTGGAGCTGGCGGATTCGGTGGTGATGAACCCGCATAAATGGCTGATGACGAATTTCGACTGTTCGGCGCATTTCATCAAATCTGTCGAGGATTTTCAGAAGACGATGTCGATCACGCCGGCCTATCTGGTGACGCAGGACGCCGAGGGGATCACCGATTACTCGCAATTGACGCTGGAGCTTGGGCGGCGGTTTCGGGCGCTGAAGCTGTGGTTTGTGATCCGGTGCTACGGCGTTGCCGGCCTGCAGCAGATCATCCGCAATCATGTTGCCTGGACCGATGATCTGGCGGCGCGGATCGGGGCCACGCCCGGGTTCGAGATTACCAGCCCGCCACAGCTTGGGCTTTTCAGCTTCAGATTGCGGCCGGATGGCATGGAAGACGGAGCGGCGCTGGACGCCCTGAATGCGCGGCTTGTCGATGTGGTGAATGGCGATGGTACGCTCTACCTTACCCAGACCATCCATCGCGGGGTCTATGTGATCCGGATCAGCATTGGTGCCACGTCGACCACCGCGGCGGATATTGATATCGCCCATGACCGGATCGTGGCACTTGCCGCACCGATTCTGGAATCCGTTTCCGGTGCCGCGTGACCGTTCCAGACACCCGGCCGGTGTCTTGCCGCAAGGCCATGGAAAAAGAAAAAGGGACCGGACGGCAAAGCAAGAAACCCGTCCGGCCCCCGGAAAACTGGCTGGTGCTAGATGGTGCGCTGCTCCCCCAAGCCCGCTGCCAGTGCCAGTCGCACCAGCCAGTTGAAGGCAATTGTCACTCGGCCGCCATATTGTCGTCGGTGGCGGTGAATTGTGCCGCTTCGGTCGAGTCGGCCATTGCGGTTGTCGCCGACTGCCCGCCTTTGACGGCTACTGAAATGGCGTCGAACCAGCCGGCCCCGACCTCGCGCTGGTGGCGGGTGGCGGTGTAGCCGGACTCCTCGGCGTCAAACTCGGCATTCTGCAGCTCGCAATAGGCTTCCATGCCACGATCGCGATAGCCGCTGGCAAGCTGGAACATCGAGAAGTTCATGGAATGGAACCCGGCCAGGGTGATGAACTGGTACTTATAGCCCATGGCGCCGATTTCGCGCTGGAACCTCTCAATGTCGGTCGCCGACAGGTTGGCCGACCAGTTGAAGCTTGGCGAACAGTTATAGGCCAGCATCTTGTTCGGGAATCTGCTGTGGATGGCATCGGCAAATCGCTTCGCCTGCTCAAGGTTGGGGGTCGAGGTTTCCATCCACAGCAGATCTGCATATTCGGCGAAGGCAAGTCCACGGACAACACAACGCTCGAATGAATCCTTGGGGTCGAGGCGGAAAAATCCTTCCTCGGTGCGCTCGCCGGTCAGGAACGGACGGTCGCGCTCGTCAACGTCGGATGTGATCAGCTTCGCGCTCTCGGCATCGGTTCTGGCGACAATCAGGGTCGGCACGCCAGCCGTATCGGCGGCAAGCCGCGCCGCGTTCAGATTGGCGACATGCTGCTGCACCGGAATAAGAACCTTGCCGCCCATGTGGCCGCACTTCTTTTCCGAGGCCAGCTGGTCCTCGAAATGCACGCCGGCAGCGCCGGCCTCGATATAGTTGCGGGTCAGCTCAAAGGCGTTCAGCGCACCGCCAAATCCAGCCTCGGCATCGGCCACGATCGGGGCGAACCAGTCGATGTCACCTTCACCTTCCAGCTTCTGGATCTGGTCGGCACGCTGCAATGTGCGGTTGATCTTGCGCGCCAGCTCGGGCCCGGAATTGGCCGGATAGAGCGACTGGTCAGGGTACATGCCGCCAGCGGTGTTGGCGTCCGCGGCCACCTGCCAGCCTGACAGATAAATTGCCTTCAGCCCGGCGCGTACCATCTGCATGGCCTGGTTGCCGGTCATGGCGCCGAGAGAATGGACATAATCCTCGGTGTGGAGGAGGTTCCACAGCTTGTTGGCGCCGTGACGCGCCAGCGTATGTTCGATTGGCACGGATCCGGACAGACGCTCCACATCCGCCATGCTGTAATCGCGCTTGATGCCGTCGAAGCGGTTCGACGCGGCGCCGGTACGGGTTTCGAATTCGTCTTGCGTTGTGCGGTCCATGGGTCGTCTCCTTGGTAACTTGATGAATTTGACAGCACGGCGCGGTGCGGCGCGCGTCAAACAACCTGCGTTTGTCTAGCGCAGGGAAGGGATGACGCCGAGGAAAAAAGTGCAAATGTGAAAATAGTAAAAACTTTACATTTTCTTTTTACAAATTTACTGTGCGGCAGTGTTACTGAACAGCTGCGGGACGTGCCATGCAGGAAAAGATCCTTGTCGGGCATAAATTGCGCCGGTTTCGCCAGACCGCCGGATTGTCACAGACGGCGATGGCCGAGGCGTTGGATATCAGCCCGTCCTATCTCAATCTTCTTGAGCATAATCAGCGTCCGCTGACCGTCAGCCTGCTGTTGAAGCTTGGCAACAGTTTTGACATCGATCTGAAGAGCTTTGCCGAGGATGACAGCCCGGCGCTGCTGACCGATCTTGCCGAGGTGTTCGCCGATCCGTTGCTGACCGGCGAACGTGTCTCGCGGCGCGAGCTGCAGGATCTGGTGACAGCGGCGCCAGCCGCCGCGCGCGGCATGCTCAGCCTGTTCCAGGCCTATCGCAAGGTCAGGGACCAGCTGGAGTTGTCGTCCGGGGATGGTCGCCAGGATGGTGTTGGCAACAGCCCGGTTGAACAGGTCCGGGCGGTTCTCCAGCAGGCGAACAACTACTTTGCCGAGCTTGAGGCCGCGGCAGAGACAAGCCGCGCCATCATTCTTGGCAAGGAAGGTGATGCGGGCATGCTTCTCGAAAGGCTGGTCCTGCATGCGCGGGACCGGCTCGGCCTGCGGGTGCGGGTGATCCCGGCGGCGGTGATGGGAACACAGCTTCGTCGCTATGATCAGCATCGCCGGGAAATCCTTGTCAGCGAGGCATTGCGCCGGCCGCAAAGAGTATTCCATCTTCTTGTCCAGACAGCGCTGATCGAGCAGACAGACCTGATTGCATCATTATGCGAGGAATATGGCGTTGCCGACGCCTCGGCACGCTCGCTGTTCCGGACCACGCTGGCAGGCTATTTTGCCGCCGCGGTGATGATGCCCTATGACGGGTTTCTTGAATCGGCGCGTGAGCTTCGGCACGACCTCGATCTTCTGGGGCGTCGCTTCGGCGCGAGTTTCGAGCAGGTGTGCCACCGCCTGACCAGCCTGAACGCGCCGAACGCCCGCGGCATTCCCTTCTTTTTCATTCGGGTCGATGACGCTGGCAACATATCCAAGCGGCTTGCCGCCGGCGGCATGCAGTTCGCAAAGAATGGCGGAACCTGCCCACGCTGGGATGTTCACAAGGCCTTCAGGACGCCTGACAGGATGCTGTTCCAGGCGGCCGAGCTGCCGAACGGGCAGAAATTCTTCACCATCGCGCGGACCGTGCCACGCCCCTGGGCACCACCCGGCGAGGCACCGCCGGAATTCGCCGTCGCGCTTGGGTGTGAAATTCATCATGCGCGCGATCTTGCCTATGCCGATGAACATGATGCCGCGCGTCGTCGCACGCATGAACCAATCGGCATCGGTTGTGCGGTGTGTGAACGGATGGATTGCGCGCAGCGCGCCCATCCGCCAGTGGGTCATGAGGTGAAGTTCGACGGCCATTCACGGCGCATCGGATTGTATGATCTCGACAGCTAGCATCGCCAACAGAATGACCAACAGATCTGCCGCCTCGGAAAAGGCGCCGCATCGACATTGTAATTTTATTTCAATTTCGCACTGGCCAGCCGCTGCGCAATAAAATTTCGCGCATTACCTTGGCTTTGCCATTTGCCGGCAATCTGTTAGTCTTCGCGCCGCGCCAGGCCTGCCGGAGCGGGCCGTCCTGCGCAGGATAAGGACAGGGTGAATGGCGTCCGGAACCAAACAACAGACAACGCGTCATGGTGAGCCTGCCGAGACCGCGGACACGCATGATCGCCGTGACGATGGCGACCGGCTTGCCGCGCTCTATGGGCTGACCCCAAAGGTTGAATCAGCGATCATCGATGCCATCGCCGGCGGTGCCGAGGATCGCGCGCGCGCGCTTGTGGCACCGCTTCACCCGGCCGACCAGGCCGATCTTCTGGAACGGCTGCCAGCGCCGCAGGCGGCGGCCCTCGTGCGGACGCTTGGTGACGGGCTGGACGCGGAAACGCTGGCCTTTCTGAATGAGAATACGCGTGACGAGATTGTCGATGTGATGGGGGTGGCGGCGCTGGCGCGCCAGTTGCCCGACCTCGACACCGATGACGCTGTCAACATCATCGAAGAGCTTGAAGAGGACGAGATCGAGGATGTTCTGGCGGCGCTGCCGGCCGAGGATCGTGTTCTTGTCGAAGAAGGACTTGCCTATCCCGAGGATTCGGCCGGCCGGATGATGCAGCGCGAGATCGTCACCGTGCCGTCATTCTGGACGGTCGGCCAGACCATCGATTTTCTGCGAAGCTCGCAATTCGGTGACACCGATTTCTACCTCATCTTTGTTGTCGACCCGGCGCGAAGCCCGATTGGCGAGGTCAGCCTTGGCAAGCTTCTCTGCACACCGCGGCCACGGCGTGTTGGCGAGATCATGCAGGGTGACTTCCGCAAGATACCTGCCGATATGGACCAGGAAGAAGTGGCGATCCTGTTTCGGCGCTATGGCATGGTCAGCGCGCCGGTGGTTGATGAACACGCACGTCTGATCGGGGTGATCACCATTGATGATGTGATTGGCGTCATCGATGAAGAGGCCGAGGAGGATCTCATGGCGCTGGCCGGGGTTGGCGACACCAATGTCAGGTCCAGCCTGTGGGAAACCCTTCAGGGCCGCAGTTCCTGGCTGCTGATCAACCTGCTGACCGCGATTGTGGCCTCGGCGGTGATTGGCCTGTTTGATGCCACCATCGAACGGCTTGTCGCGTTGGCGGTGCTGATGCCCATCGTCGCCTCGATGGGTGGCAATGCCGGCACGCAGACTGTGACGGTTGCCGTTCGCGCGCTGGCGTTGCGCCAGATCGACCGTGACGCGGCGGCAAGCTTTGTCCGGCGCGAACTTGCTGTTGCGGTGCTCAACGGCATTGTCTTTGCTGCGCTGGCGGCCAGTATATCCTTCCTGTGGTTCCGTGATCAGGATATCGCGGCGGTGATGGCGGTGGCGATGTTCGCCAATCTGGTGGTCGCCGGTCTCAGCGGCACGCTGGTGCCGCTTGGCCTTGTCAGGATTGGTATCGATCCGGCCGTGGCATCCAGTGTATTCATCACGACAATCACCGATGTTGTCGGTTTTTTCGTGTTTCTCGGGCTCGCCGCCCTATATTTGATTCCATGACGCCTTTGATCACGTCATGTCCGTGATCGCCTAACTCCTTACTCACCGCCTGGCGGTTTGCTGTTTTGCAGGGATGATCCGGTATGACCGTGCATCTGAAGAAATTGTCTGTTGGATCGGAATCGCTTGCCAGCCTGCGCCAGTGGCAGCAGATGCGGCGCGAGGCTGGTCAGGAACTGATGCATGTCACCCGCAACACGCCACGCCGCGCCGAAGAGGTGCTTGATGGCGGCAGCATGTTCTGGGTCATCAAGGGGGTGATGTGCGCGCGCCAGCCAATTCGGGAATTGCGAAGCATGCAACGCGCCGATGGAAAGCCGGCATGCGGCATCGTGCTGGCACCCGAACTTGTCGCGGTGGAGCCGATGCGGGTGCGGATTTTCCAGGGATGGCGCTATCTTGAGATGAAAGACGCGCCGGCTGACCTGCCGGTGACCGATGAAGGCGATGAGACGATGCCGCCAGAACTGGTGGCCGAGCTTCGTGAGCTGGGGCTGCTTTAGTCCCGGGCGCTCTATTTGGCTTCTTTGGCGAAGGTCACCGCGAACATCGGGTTGCCGTCAAACAGCACTTCGCGTTTCGGGCCGTTCATCCGCTCAAACCGCTGCATGCTGATGGGACCGACCATGCGGTAGCCTTCAGCCGCCAGGTTGCGACGGTGAAACTCAAGGGCCGCAGCTTCAAAGCTTTCGGCGATGATGGTGACGCGGTCGTCTTCGGTCATGGTCGTCCTCTCGGTGGAGTGGTCTGTTTCCACGCGCCGAATATGGCAGAGCCAATCCGGTTTGTCAGTCTCTTTGTCACAGATGCGGTCACCAGAATTGTCAGTTTTGGCGGCGCCAGTCCCATGGTGCCTCAAAATCGCCGTCCCAGATCCCGCGGCCATCGGCGCGCGCGGCGGCCTCGTCAGCAGCATAATCGGCGCTGTAACGTGTATAGGCAAGCGCCAGTCCGCTGGTGACAAGATGCCTCGCGATGTCGGTCTTGCCAGCGAAGCAGCGCATGATCAGACGGCCATATCGATCGACATCCATCAGGTCGCATCGCAGCGGCGCTGTCATGGCAATGCTGGCCATTGCGTCGCGGGCGGCACGACCGCAGGGCCAGCTTGTCCCGGCCGATGTGGTGCAGTTCTGCTTCAGTTCCGGCGCGTCGATGCCATGAAGGCGGATTTTCAGGCGCCCGCTTCGCAGGGAATCACCGTCGCTGACTTTGGTGACGCTGACCTCGCCAGCCAGCGAGAATGGCCGGTCGGTCGCGGCGCCGGGCTGGATGGCCGCCTGCAGGATGAAGACGGCGGCGATGATCAGGCACAGTTTTTTCATAAGAAAAAACTAATGTAATGATGGCACCCCATCCAGACATAAAAGCAGATCCGGCGTCATCGCGCGTCCTGCCAAGGGATAATGCATGAGGATCAGGTAATGTGGGGCCGTCAGTCGATATAGGGCCGTCAGTCGATATAGGGATTATCGTGGAACGGGTCGTCTTCCTCGCTGGCCTCATCACTGCCGGCAATCCATTCCGCTTCCGGGTTCAGTGTCGCGGCGATGGCGCTTGAGGATTCAGGGATGGCAACAAACGGGCCCTGTGCCAGATTCGGCACGGCGGCGCGGCGGGTCATCCGGAAGAGGGCGAACCCGGCAATCATCAGCTGGATGACCGTCACCAGGATAAAGAAACTGGTCACGCCGAAATATTCCAGTGACAGCGCGGCAAGCGGTGATCCCAGAACGGCGCCGGCGCCATTGATCATGACAAGGCCCGAGGCGGCGGCCACCATCTGGCGCGGCGTCAGGAAGTCATTGCCATGCGCGATGCACAGCGAATAGAGCGGGAACAGCGATCCGCCATAGACAAGCATGCAGGCAAGCAGCAACGCGAAGTCGGCGCGGCCGAACATCGTCGCCATGGCGGCCGCGCCGGCCCCCATCACCGCAACGCCAAAGATCACCATGCGGCGGTCGAACCTGTCCGACAGCCGGCCCACCGGATATTGCAATATCAGCGCGCCAATCACCGGCGCCGTCATGAAATAGCCAACCTCGGCATTGTTCAGACCGATCGACAGGCCGTAGACAGCGCCCATGCCGAACAGCATCGAGACGGCCATGCCGTTGATGCCAAGCCCGACAACGGCAAGTGGCGAGACCTGGAGCAGGCGACGCAGGCTCATCCTTTCGGGTTCTTCAAAGGCCGGTGCCTTGCCAACCGACAGCAGAACCGGCACGACGGCGACCGATACCAGCACCGAGGCCAGAAGGAACAGGCCGATGCTGTTTTCGCCACCGACGCCGATCATCAGCTGGCCAATGGCCAGTCCGCCCATCGAGACGATCATGTAGAGCGACAGCATCTGGCCGCGTGTCTCGTTGGTCGCCTGGTCGTTCAGCCAGCTTTCACAGACGATATACATGCCGGCGAAGCAGAATCCGGTGAGGATCCGCATCGACGCCCAGACCACCGGATTGACAAGCGCCGCCACCACCAGAACGGCTGCTGAGGCAAGCGCCGCCATGGCACCGAAGACACGAACATGCCCGACATTGTCAAGAAGCTTTGGCACGAGCAGGGAGCCGCAGAAAATTCCGAGGAAATAGCCGGCCATCACAAAGCCCGTGGTGATCTTGGAAAACCCGGCCTCGGTCGCCTCGGTGCCAAGCAGAACGACTTGCAGCCCGTTGCCAGACATGATCAGCAACAGGCCGAAAAACAGCGTCCAGGATGCCAAGGCGGATCTCAGCATGGCGGATCAACAGGTCCCCGTTAAGGCGCCGGAGCGGATGCTTCAATCGTGCCCGGCACCAGTGTAAAAATGTGATGGAATATCATCCAACGGCCATGGCCATATGCGCTCTCTTTGCGACCAAAATATCGCCGCGTCTGTCCAGAAAATTCCGAAATTGAGTCGTTTTGGAGATAGAGCAACGAATTTTCAGATTATGTGGGACTCTCAGGCTGGCGGCGATGGAAAAAGCCTGTCGAACAGCGTCTCGACCTGTGCCTGATACGCTGCAATGCGCCCGCGCAATGTCTCGATATCCGGGCTGTCACAGGCGGTGCAGATGAACTGTCTTGCCGCGGGTGACGATGTCTGCAGATCGGTTGCGCTGGTGCCGAGTACAAGCCGCAGCGCGTGATGCAGATCGGCATAGAGGCTGTCCGCCGCGCCAAGGATCTCGGCGTCATCAGACGACATCCGGCCGGCCTCGACAAGGCGTTGAAGGATGGGTGGCGCGGCCATCGCCACATTGCCAAACAGGTCGGCGTTCAGAAGTCGCAATCCCTGAACAAGAAGGTCCAGTTCGCTGATGCCGCCGGGGCGCTTTCGCAATTGCCATTCACCAGCATCGCCATAGCTGGCGCGAAGCCGGCGTCGCATGTCGTGAAGCGGCGGCGTGATGGTATCACGCGGCAGCGCCGTGGTGCGCGCTTCGGCGAGACTGTCGATGACAGCGGCACCGCAATCCGCTGCCGGCGTCACCAGCCGGGCCTTGCCAAGTGCCAGCTTTTCCCAGAGCCAGGCTTCGTTGCGATAATAGGTTGTCAGCCGGGCCAGAGACGGGGCGAGGCTTGCCTGCTCGCCGTCGGGACGAAGTCGCAGATCAATGGTGAACAGCTTGCCTTCGCCTGTCGCGCCGCCAAGCCAGTTCGCCAGCGTCTGCGCCAGCCTGGTGAAATAGGTGCTGGCACCAAGACTGCGAGCGCCCTTTTCAAGGCCGTGTGAGTTTGTGTTTGATGGGGCATCCCAGACAAAGACAAGATCGAGGTCAGACGTCGCCGTCAGTTCACCAAGCCCCAGCCGCCCCATGGCAAGAACCGCCAGATCGCCATCGATGGCCCCATGACGCCGCCTCATGTCGGCAATGGCCAGGTCGCGTGTGACGCGAATGGCGGCCTCGGCGATGTCAGCAAGCGCGGTGCCAAGCGCGCGCCGGTCGGCAACACCGCTGACATGCTGGACCTCGGCGCGAAACTGTCTTTCGCGGGTGATGCGGGTGACGGTATCAAGCGCCAGTTCGGTTGGCTGGCTGTCGATTGCCTGGCGAAGCTCGGTCTCAAGATCGCCGGTAGAGGCAAGCGGTTCAAAGAAGGCGCCAAAAAGCACCAGGTCGAACAGCATCGGATGACGTCGCAATCTGTCGCCAAGACGCGGCGAGAGAACAAGAATATCGCCAAGAAGCCTTGTCAGGTCGCGGTTATGGTCGAGAAGCGAGAAGATCTGCACGCTGGCAGGCAGATCCTCGACAAAGCCGGCAAAGGCGGCAAAGGCCGCGTCGGGGTCATGTGCGCTGGAAAGATGGGACAGCATTGGCGGCATAATCCGCAACAGCAGCATGCGGGCCCGTTCACCGCGCGTGGCGGCGATCCGGCCGGCTATCCAGCCCGACAGCACGGCGGCAATGTCGTGTGGTCGTTGAAAGCCGCGGGTTTCAAGCCAGCCGGCAAGTCGCTCCTCATCATCGAAAAGCGGTGCGTCGTCCAGTTCATGATCGTCTCCGGGCGCGGGGTTGCCGCCGGAACCGGCCCCGATCTCCTCGAACAGCCGGTGCGATGTGTTGGCCGCGACGCCATCAAGAATGGCCGACAGCACCGCCAGAAAGCTGTCAGCATCCTCATGCCCCATGAAACGGGCGGCCTCTTCAATTCCCGCCTTCGTTCGTGGCAGCGCGTGTGTCTGTGCGTCGGCCATCATCTGCAGACGGTGCTCGGCGCGGCGCAGCGACAGATACAGCGCCGAGAGCCGTTCACACTGCTCGGGTGTAATCCAGTTTTCCGCCGCCAGCGCCCGCAATGCCGGCAGCGTGCTGCCAATCCGAAGTGCCTGTGACCTGCCGCCGGCAACAAGCTGTAGAACATGAGTCAGAAACTCGATGCTGCGGATGCCGTTCGGGCCTGACTTCAGGTTAAAGCCTTCCCATCCGGGCCCTGCCATCGGGCGGCGCAACATCATCTTCATGTCGTCCATGACGGTGTAATCAAGCGTTCGCCGCCAGATAAAGGGCTGAATGTCGGCCAGAAAATGCCGCCCCATCTCAAGGTCGCCAGCAATCGGCCGCGCGCGGATAAAGGCGGCACGTTCCCAGGTTCGCGCGATCGATTCGTAATAGCCGATGGCCGCCTCGCGCTGGATGCTGACAGCGGTCGCGCCGGGATCGGGGCGAAGCCGCAGATCGACCCGCCAGCCAATGCCGTCGCGTGTCGCCGCCGATAGCAGCCTGACCAGCGCGCGCGCCATTTCGACGTAGAAACGCTGGCTTGTATCGCGGTTTGACAGGGGGTTGTCGATCGGGTCGTGAAGCAGCACCAGGTCGATGTCAGAGGAATAGTTCAACTCGCCCGCGCCAAGTTTGCCAAGCGCCAGAACCGTCCATCCGCACCCGGTCCCGCCGTCCTGCGCCGTTGTGTCGGTGCCGGCAAGCTGGCCACGCCGCGCCGCCTCACGGAACAGATAGGTCACGGCGCACCGCACTGCGGCATCGGCGGCATCGCTCAGCCAGCCCATCTGCGTCTCGACATCATTACATCCGGCCATGTCGGCAAGCGCCACGCACAACGCGCTTCGCTGGCGAAGACGCCGCAGCGCGGTCATCATCTGCTGTTCGGTGGCAAGCGTGGCGGCATCATGTTCACAGGCGTCAATGGCAAGCTGGACCTCGGCCCCGCCGGCGCCGGTCGAGGCGATGGCCAGCAGGTCAGGATGCGCGCGCGCCAGTGTCTGCAAATGCTGTGAATGCGCCAGAATGGCGGCAAGATCTTCCGGCTGAAGAGAGGCGTCGGGGGCATGCTGGCGCACCCATCCTGCCAGCTCAGGAAGGATGGCGGCATGACTTTCAAGCGGCAGCGCGATGCCGGCGACAGCTGATGGTGATGGTACTTTCTCTGTCATCCTGGTCAGCATAACCAAAGCAAGGTGATTGACAAAATAGCGGGGATCATCTGGCTGACGGGTCTTGGCTGCTCCGGGTCTTGGCTGCTCCGGGTCAGGCGGACAGGATCGACCCGCCATCGCGAACCCGCCGCATCGCCCGCCACATGCGTATGCTGAGAAGCAGCGCTGCCACTGTCAGCCCCAGCGCCAGCCCGCCCCACACTCCGGTCGGGCCCATGCCGAAGGTGAATCCGAAGACAGCCCCGGCACCAACGCCGGTGATCCAGAAACTGGCAATGGCGATGGTCCCCGGAACGCGGGTGTCGTTGAGACCGCGAAGAATCGACATGGCGATGGCCTGCAGCCCGTCCGGAACCTGAAACAGCGCCGTCAGCAGCATCATCGGCAATGCCAGCGCCATCACCTCGGCAAACATGGCGTCGCCGCTGTTGAGGAACAGCCCCACCAGGGTTTCGGGCCAGATCAGCAGGATCAGTGTCGTGGCGAGGGTCGCCCCGATGCCAAGCCAGAAACTGGCACTGGCGCTTCGCGACAGGTTCAGCCGGTCCGCAGCGCCAGCGAAATTGCCGATGCGGATGGTGCTGGCCTGGGCGATGGCGATTGGCACCATGAAAAACACCGCTGCAAGCTGGTTGGCGATCGCCGCCGCGGCAAGGCCGGCAGTGCTGAAAAGTCCGATCAGAAAGGTTACGGCGATGAACATGCCGGCCTCGGCGACAATGGTCAGGCCGATTGGCACACCGATGCGAAGAAGCCTGACGGTCACCCCCCAATCCATGACCCATAATCGCCGGAAGGGGCTGCCATTCCGGAATGGCGGCACAAGGGCGATATAGGTGATCAATCCCGCGCACAGCACGATATAGACAATTGAGGTGGCCAGCGCCACGCCGGCCAGACCCATTTCCGGCAACGGACCAAGACCGGACACGAAAGCCTCGTTCAGGGCGACATTGGTGGCAAGCGCGAGAAGCACCGCGATGACCTGCGCCAGCGGTCGCTGGTGCGAGATGATATATTGTCGCAAAACAAAGGACAGGAACATGAACGGCATGCCGAAACTCGACCAGATCAGGAACGGCTCGCCACGGCGCGCCAGTTCCGGATCCTGCCCCAGCGCGACCAGCACTTCCTCGCCGACAAACAGAAGCGGCACCGCGATCATGCCAAGCGTAAAGGCGACCGCCATCCCCTGACGGAAGGCCCGTCGGACCTGACGTTCATCACCGGCCCCGATGCCCTGCGCCACAAGCGGGCCGACGGCCAGTGAAATGCCGAGCGCAAGAAAATAAAGAGGCTGGTAATAGCGAGACGCCAGCGCGCCGGCGGCAAGGCTGAGGCTGTCGATCCGCCCCATGGCAATGGTGTCGCTCGTCCAGATGCCGATGGTCGCAAGCTGCCCGATGACCAGCGGCGCGGCAAGCCGCGTGTTCCAGCGCAAATGCTCGCGCCAGCTCATGGTCTGCCCGTCTTGGGCTGAACCGCCCGTGGCTGATCTGCCCCTGGCTGACCTGATCGGGTCGGGGTGGTCCATAAAATCCTCTGGAGATCGTCCATAAGGCCGGACGGAATGCCAACGTGTCAAAATGCGCTCAACTGTGGTATCGCGTAGACTATTGGGGTGCAAGGATTTTGACGGGGTGTCCCGTCATGGAAGCGGGATATGCCAAGGAAGCCAGCCGGACGATCTTCGACACGCGGTCCCTCGGGGCGCAGCTATCGCAATGATACGGGTCTGACCCGCAAGCCGAAAAAGATGCGTGGCCGCAAACCGTCCTCGCAGCGGTGGCTGACGCGCCAGCTGAACGACCCGTTCGTCGCCGAGGCCAAATCCCGCGGGTTCCGGTCGCGCGCGGCGTTGAAGCTTGAACAGATTGATGATCGCTATGGCATTCTGAAACCCGGCATGGCCATTGTCGATCTTGGGTGCGCGCCCGGCGGCTGGCTTCAGGTGACGGCCGACCGGATCCGTCTTGGCAGCGGCAATGCCAGGCTGGTCGGGATTGATCTGCTGGAAACCGATGTGCTGGATGATGTCGAGATCTTTGTCGGCGACATGACCGAGCCGGACATGCTCGACAAGGTGCGGTCGGCTGTTGGGGGGCGCGCCAACGGGGTGATGAGCGATATGGCGGCGGCGACCACAGGACATCGTCCGACGGACCATCTTCGCACGACGGCGCTTCTCGAGGCGGCGCTGGATTTCGCCATCGAGGTGCTGGTCGAGGACGGGTTCTTTGTCGCCAAATGTTTCCGGGGGGGCGCCGAGCAAAGCGTGCTGGAACTGATGCAGCGCAATTTTCAGACCGTACGGCATGTCAAACCGGCGGCAAGCCGACAGGAATCCGTGGAAAGCTATGTCCTTGCCACCGGCTTTCACGGCGCTGGCGGGCGCGCCGGCGATGCCCCGGACGGTGGCCATGATGAAGGTCAGGATGACAATCCGGATGCATCCCCGCCAGACGGCGTGGGCGGTTACTCGCCAATCTAGCCATTTCGACGGCGAAATGTCTCATTTGAGGCTTATTTTGGGGGTACCTTTCTCACCGACCCTCAGATATAGTGGCGCGCCACCGGACAGGCGGAAGGCACCCCATGAAAATTCGCGAAGCTCTGACTTTTGATGACGTTCTCCTCGAGCCGTCACGCTCGGCTGTTCTACCTGCCGATACCGATGTGACGACTCGGCTGACGCGCGAGATCAACCTTCGCATCCCCCTGCTGTCGGCGGCGATGGACACGGTGACCGAACACCGGCTTGCCATTGCCATGGCGCAGGCTGGCGGCATCGGTGTCATTCACAAGAACATGTCGATCGAGGCGCAGGCAGGCGAAATCAGCCGCGTGAAGAAATTCGAGAGCGGCATGGTGGTGAACCCGTTGACCATCACGCCGGAGCGCACGCTTGGCGAGGCGCTGGAACTGATGAAAACGCACCAGATCAGCGGCATTCCAGTGGTCGATGGCGAAGGCAAGCCACCGCATCGTCTTGTCGGCATCCTGACCAATCGCGATGTCCGCTTTGCCAGCGATCTGAGCCAGAAGGTGTGGGACCTGATGACCCGCGATGTAATCACCATTGGCGAGGGGGCAAGCCAGGAAGAGGCGAAGCGGCTTTTGCATGAGCACCGGATCGAAAAGATCGTCGTTGTGGACAGCAAGTCCCGCTGTATCGGCCTGATCACCGTCAAGGATATTGAAAAGGCGCGCAATCATCCGATGGCGGCGAAGGATGCCGCCGGGCGTCTTCTTGTCGCGGCTGCCACCGGCGCCGGTCCAGAGGGCGCGGCGCGGGCAGAGGCGCTGATCGAGGCCGGTGTCGATGTCGTCGTCGTCGATACCGCGCATGGCCATTCCGAGGGTGTCCTGGCAGCTGTCAGCGCGATCCGCAAGATGGCGAACGACGTTCAGGTGATTGGCGGCAATGTCGCCACCGCCGATGGCGCGCGGGCGCTGATTGATTCCGGGGCCGATGCGGTCAAGGTCGGGATTGGCCCGGGGTCGATCTGCACGACCCGCATGATTGCCGGTGTCGGTGTGCCACAGCTGACGGCAATCATGGATGCCGCCGAGGTCTGCCATGCCGCCAACGTGCCGGTCATTGCCGATGGCGGGATCAAATATTCGGGCGACCTTGCCAAGGCGCTTGCCGCTGGCGGGGATTGCGCCATGGTGGGCTCGCTTCTCGCCGGCACCGATGAAACGCCTGGCGAGGTCTATCTTCATCAGGGACGTTCCTACAAGGCCTATCGCGGCATGGGATCGACCGGGGCGATGGCGCGTGGCTCGGCCGACCGCTATTTCCAGGCCGAGGTCTCGCAGCCGCTGAAACTGGTGCCGGAGGGAATTGAAGGTCAGGTGCCTTATAAGGGACCGGCCGAGAATGTACTGCATCAGCTTCTTGGCGGGGTCCGCGCCGCCATGGGCTATACTGGCAATGCAACGATTGCCGATTTCCAGGCGAATGCCAAATTCCTGCGGATTACCGGCGCCGGGTTGACCGAGTCACATGTTCATGATGTGACGATCACCCGTGAAGAGCCGAATTACCGGCCACGTGTCTGAGCCCCGGGAGCGCCGCCGCGGATGACCCCTGCAGCCCGCATCGCTGCCGTTATCGAGATCCTGTCCGACGCGCCGGAAGGTGTGCCGGCCGGGTCGGTGCTGCGCCGTGGATTGCAGCAGCGGCGTTACGCCGGATCGGGTGACAGGCAGGCCATCAGCACATTGTTCTGGACTGTCCATCGGGCGCTGGCGCGCCTGTCCTGGCATCTTGGGAAGCAGGGGCATGAGGTAACGCCTCGGGCGCTTGTGATCGCCGCCCTGCGGCTTGCCGATGATCTTGACGCCGCGACGCTGGAAACGCGGTTCGGGGGCGATGACAGGCATGCGTCGCCAGCCCTGACCGAGGCCGAACAGGCCCTTCTTGCGGCGCTTGACGGGAATCTGCTTGATGATCCCGCCATGCCGCCTGCCACACGGCTGGAATGGCCAGAGGAATTGATGGCGGATGCTGAAGCGGCGCTTGGCGAGGCTGCCGGGAGCGAACTTGCCGCCATGCGCGGCGAGGCGGGAACGGATATCCGGATCAATCCGCTGAAGCTTGATGACCGGCGGCGCCTGCGGGACCGGCTTGCCGGTCGCGGGCTGAAATGCCATCCGACGCGTATTTCGCCGCTTGGCATCAGGATGGAAAAACGGGTGCGGGTTGAGGACAGTCCGGAATTCCGCAGTGGCCTGTTCGAGATTCAGGGTGAGGCCTCGCAGATTGCCGCGCTGTTGTGCGATGCGCAGCCAGGCATGCAGGTGGCTGATATCTGTGCCGGCGCGGCTGGCAAGTCGCTGGTGATGGCAGCGGCGATGCAGAACCGGGGCCGGATCGTGGCGCTGGACAGCGACCCGGTGCGTCTTGAACGCGGCGCGGCGCGGATCAGGCGCGCCGGCATCCATAATATTGAACGGGTGACGGTGCCTGCCGACTGGGGCACGAAGCGCTATCGCGCGAAATTCGACCGTGTTGTCATCGACGCACCCTGCAGCGGGTCCGGCACCTGGCGGCGCGCTGTCGATGCCAGGTGGCGCTGTGATGCCGCCGGTCTTGCCGGCCTTAACGCGGCGCAGGCCGCGCTGCTGGATCGGGGGCGGGCGATGGTGGCCCCGGGCGGGCGCATCATCTACATTACCTGCTCGCTTTTGCGAAGCGAGGGCGAGGCGCAGGTCGAACGTCTTCTTGCCGAGGCGCCGGAACTGGAGATCGCCGAAATACCGGCCATCTGGCAGGACGTGATTGGCACGGATAATTGTCCGCCGGCACCGGGCGGGATGCTGCGGCTGCTGCCGGGTCGTGACGGGACTGACGGTTTCTTTCTGGCGGTGCTGCAGGCAAAGCGACGGTGAGTCGTGGCGGTGGATTCAGAGCAGATGAATGACAGTGTGAATGGCGGGATGGGCCAATGAGTGATCCGGTGAATGACAATGTGCTGATTATCGATTTTGGCTCGCAGGTGACCCAGCTGATCGCGCGCCGCCTTCGCGAGGTCGGGGTCTATACCGAAATCCTGCCCTGCACGGTCGATCCGGCGCGGATCACCGCCGCGGCGCCGCGCGGAATCATCCTGTCAGGCGGCCCGAATTCGGTGGCGATGGCGGATACACCACGCGCCCCGCAGGCGGTGTTCGACCTTGGCGTGCCGGTTCTCGGGATCTGTTATGGCCAGCAGACAATGTGCCAGCAGCTTGGGGGCCGGGTCGAGCCGGGAACAAGTCGTGAATTCGGCCGCGCCACCCTCGATATCACCGATGAATGCCGGTTGTTTGACGGGTTGTGGCCGGTTGGCGAGGCCCGCACTGTCTGGATGAGCCATGGCGATCATGTTGCCGCGCTGCCGGCCGGGTTCCGTGTTGTCGCGACATCCAATGGCGCGCCCTATGCCGCCGTGGCGGATGATGATCGTCGCCTCTATGGCGTTCAGTTCCATCCCGAGGTGGTTCATACCGAAGAGGGCGCGGCGCTGCTGTCACGATTTGCGCTTGGTGTCTGCGGCTGTTCGGGAACCTGGTCGATGACCGCCTATCGGTCCCGTGCCATTGCGGCGATCCGCGCCCAGGTTGGCGATGGCAAGGTCATCTGCGGCCTGTCGGGCGGGGTTGATTCCTCGGTTGCGGCGGTGCTGATCCATGAGGCCATCGGCGACCAGTTGACCTGTGTGTTTGTCGATCACGGGCTGCTCCGCGCCGGCGAGGCGGAAGAGGTGGTGGCGCTGTTTGGCGGCCATTACAACATTCCGCTGATCCATCGTGATGCGTCGGGGATGTTCCTTGGCAGGCTTGATGGCGTGTCCGATCCCGAGGCCAAGCGCAAGATCATCGGTGCCAGCTTCATCGAGGTGTTCGAGGAAGAGGCAAACCGCATCGAGGGCGCCGGGTTCCTGGCCCAGGGAACGCTGTATCCCGATGTCATCGAGAGCATTTCCGCCGCCGGCGGAGATGCGGTGACCATCAAGTCGCACCATAATGTTGGCGGTCTGCCCGACCATATGAAGCTTGAACTTGTCGAGCCGCTTCGCGAATTGTTCAAGGACGAGGTGCGCGACCTCGGGCGTGAGCTTGGCCTTCCCGAAACGCTTGTCGGCCGGCACCCGTTCCCGGGCCCGGGCCTCGCCATCCGCGTGCCTGGCGAGATCACCGGCGAAAAGCTGGACATTCTTCGCGCCGCCGACCTTGTCTATCTCGACGCGATCCGCAAGGCCGGGCTGTATGACGAGATCTGGCAGGCCTTCGCCGTGCTGTTGCCGGTGCGCACCGTCGGCGTGATGGGCGATGCCAGATCGTATGAATATGTCTGCGCGCTGCGGGCGGTTACCTCAAGCGACGGCATGACCGCCGACAGCTACCCCTTCAGCCACGAGTTTCTGGCCAGCACCGCCACCCGCATCGTCAATGAGGTGAAGGGCGTCAACCGTGTTGTCTATGACGTGACATCCAAACCCCCCGGCACGATTGAGTGGGAGTGAAGTATGAAACGTAAATTATTGTTTATAAACCGTTTTTATTAAATAAATTACAAAAACATTCAAACAAGAGTTAATAGGAATTGATTGTAAATATGATTACGAAAAAAGCTTTCAGGCATATCAATTTGCTTCAAGCTCCTCTTCTTACTGTAGGACACCGATGGATAGGTGCTGCGGCTTTGCTCGGTTCTCTTTGGATATTTTTTCACCTGACAACATTGGTTATCACCATTTTATCCGATGGCACGCATTGGGGTGTTAATGCTTGGATGCTGGACATTATGGGTTTC
>JBMZTC010000013.1:0-67517 GCA_049623505.1 Puniceispirillaceae bacterium (SeqCode)
TCTGGCTTCACATATCTATTGTCTCGCCAATGGCCGCATGCTGGCTGACGGCGCCCCTGAAGAACTGCAGAATGACCAGCGCGTCATCGACGCCTATCTTGGAGGACATTGATGGCCGAGGACGAGAAGGATAAGGCTGCAAAGAAACCAGCCGCGAAAAAGGCCGCGAAGAAAGCAGCGAAGAAGCCAGCCGCGAAAAAGGCCGCGAAGAAGCCAGCCGCGAAGAAGGCCGCGAAAAAGCCGGCTGCGAAGAAGGCGGCCAAAAAGGGCGCGGTCAGCGGTTATGGCAGCGGGTCTGTCGATGTTGTGATGTCGGTCGATCAGGTGGCCAAGGAAGCCGCCTCAATCGCCGCCAACGCGCCGACAATGGCCGAGCTTGACGCCATGGTCGATGGCGATGCCTTTCTGTCGATCAACAATCTGCGTGCCGGCTATGGCAAGATGGAGATCCTGCATGAGTTCAGCCTGCGTATCGGGCGGGGTCAGTCCCTCTGCCTGATCGGGCCGAACGGTGCTGGCAAATCGACGGTGCTGCATTCGATCTTTGGCTTCACCAATATCTTTTCGGGAAGCATCATGGTCGATGGCAAGGATGTGACGGCCCTGACACCGTCACAGAAACTTGCCGAGGCTGGCATTGCCTACATCCTTCAGGACAAATCGGTGTTCCCGCAGATGACAGTCGAGGAAAATCTGCTGATGGGTGGCTTCCTGAAAAACAGGCCAGCCGAGGCCAAGATCGCCGCCGAGGAGGTGTTCTCGAAATATAGCCGCCTCGCCGACCGGCGTGACAAGCCTGCCGGCGTGCTGTCCGGTGGTGAAAGACGCTTGCTGGAAATCTCGCGGGCGCTTGTCATGCAGCCGCAGGTGCTGCTTGTCGACGAGCCTTCGATCGGTCTTGAGCCGCGCTTTATCGATATGGTCTTCGAGATTCTTGATGATCTTCAGCGCAAGGATGGCAAGACCATCATCATGGTCGAACAGAACGCGAAAAAAGGACTGGCATTTGCCGATCTTGGCTATGTCCTTGTTTCTGGTGAAACCGCCATCGCCGGGGACGGTAACGAACTTCTCGACAATCCGGACGTCGGCCGCCTGTTCCTTGGCGGTTGACCGGGACGGTTAGGCGATTTGGCACGTCCGGGACCAGCCCTAGGCGGCATTGACGGTACCCGGCCTGCTGCGTTGATCGCCATCACCTGCGTTGCCGCCGTGCTGGCGATGGTCAGCTTTGCGATCTGGCCGGTTTTCCTTGTCTCGCTGGGGCCGGAATGGGGCCTGACGAACACCGAAATTGGCTGGATCAGCGGCGCTTATTTCATCGGGTATGTTGCGGCCACCCCGATCCTTGTCGGATTGACGGATGTCATTGACGCCAGGCGGATCTTCATTGGAGGCTGCCTGACAGCGGCCCTTGGCTGTGTCGGGTTTGCGATGGTCACCGAAGGGTTCTGGGGCGCCGTGCTGACCTGGTGCTTTGTTGGTGCCGGTCTGGCTGGCACCTATATGCCGGGGCTGCAGATCCTGAATGCAAGGCTGTCTGATGACCAGCGGCTGAAAGCGGTGCCTTTCTACACCTCCTGTTTTGGCATTGGCACTGGCGGGTCATTCTATCTGAACGGTTACCTTCTGATTCATTTCGATCACATCGTGGCTGCCTGGCTTGGCTGCGCCGCCGCGATTCTGGCGGCGCTGGCGGTGTTCTGGTGTATCCGGCGATCGACACCGGCGGAACAGCCACAGGCCGAGGCTGGTCGTCATCCGCTTGATTTGCGGCCGGCCTTCCGTAACAGGCTGGCGCTTGGCTATATCTTTGCCTATGGCGCGCATACCTATGAGCTCTTCGCCTATCGTGGCTGGAGTTTCGCCATGTTCGCCTATATCGGCGCGACCGCACAGCCGGCGCTGTCGCTGTCCACTGTCACCATCCTTGTCAGCCTTCTCACCCTGACCGGCATGGCGGCCTCGATCATTGGTGCGCGCTATTGCCTTGCCTATGGACGTCACCGGGTCATCACCATCATTGGCGCGCTGTCTGTCGGTTTTGCGGTGCTGTCGGCGCTGGCGCTTGACGGTCCGGTCTGGCTCGCCCTGACCTGCCTGTGGATCTACAATGTCTGCATCATGCTTGACAGTGGCGCGCTGACGGCTGGCACGGTTGCGGCGGCGCCAGCGCATGAACGTGGGGCGCTTCTTGCCGTGCATTCGATGGTCGGCTTTACCGGTGGGGCATTGGGCGGGCCGGCGGTTGGCATGATGCTCGACCTTGGTGGTGGTGAAACATCGCTCGACGCATGGTTCTGGGCGATCCTGGTGATGGGGGTGGGGTCGGCCATCGTCGCCCTGATCCAGTGGCAGGCCTGGCGACGCCGTGGACATGGGGTATGAGGCAATGGCGATGACAGACCAGGGTTTCATTGTCTGTGGTGGCTGCCATATTGACCGACAACTGCGCCTGACCGCGCCGCCCCAGCCCGGCCGGACCAATCCGGCCCGGGCGCGTGAACGGCTTGGCGGTGTTGCCACCAATATCGCCTGTCAGCTTGCCGAATGGGGCGCGTCAGTGCGGTTTGTCGGTGTGCAGCCACCGGACAGCCTGGCGGTGATGGAAGCCCGCCTCGCCGATGCCGGGATCGAGCCCAGGCTGGCGCCGCTTGACGGCGAGCCGCCAGGCTATACCGCGCTGCTGGCGCCAGATGGCGAGCTGTTGATGGGGGCGGCGGCGATGGCGCTCTATGAAACGGTAACGCCACCGCTGATCCGTCCCGGTCTTGCCAACAGGCCGGGGCCGCTCATCCTTGATGCGAATTTTCCCGCCGACACCATCTCCAGCATCGTTGCTGCATGTGCCACGCCGCAAAAAATATTCGCTGCCGGGACGTCGATTGCCAAGGTTGCCAGACTCACCGCCGCGCTGCCGCGGCTTGACGCGCTGGTGCTGAACCGTGGCGAGGCGGCGGCCCTTCTTGGGGACGAGATGTCGGTAGACAGGATGGCGCTGGCGCTGGCGGCCGATATGCGCGACGGCGGCGTTGTTCTGGTCAGCGATGGCGCGGCGCTGGCGGCGCTTGCCTGGCGTGGCGAGGTGTCGGCAATGCAGCCACCACAGATCAGCCTTGTGAATGCGAACGGTGCTGGTGACGTGATGGCGGCGCGGCTATTCTGCGATCTCGACAGGCGGCCAGACATGGTGCCGGCCGCCAGGCTTGACGCGGCGCTGGCGGCCGGAGCGGATTATGCGGCAGGCGCAAAGGCGAAGGTATGACAATGGCACAAAGACCCGAACTCGAGTTTCAGATGTCTGACGAGGTCGATACAGCGCGGCGTGATGGTCGACCGCTGGTGGCGCTTGAATCAACGCTGATCAGCCATGGCCTTCCCCATCCTGAGAATATCGAGGTTGCCAGAGCCTCGGAGGCGGCTGTGCGCGACGCTGGCGCGGTGCCGGCGACAATGGCGGTGCTTGACGGGCGGCCACATGCCGGGCTTGACGATGCCGCGATGACGCGGCTGGCGACGGCAACCGGCGTGGCAAAACTGTCGCGCCGCGACCTTGCCATCGCCCTGTCCGGTGTGTCGGGCGCGCCGGCGCTTGGCGCGACAACGGTGTCGGCAACAATGATCCTGGCCGAACGCGCCGGCATCGACATCTTCGCCACAGGCGGTATCGGCGGGGTGCATCGCGGCGGCGAGGCAAGCATGGATGTGTCTGCGGACCTGTTCGAGCTGGCACACACACAGGTGGCGGTTGTCTGTTCCGGCCCGAAGGTGATCCTCGATCTGCCCCGCACGCGCGAGGTGCTGGAAACCATGGGGGTGACGCTTGTCGGCTATCAAACCGATGACATGCCGGCCTTCTGGGCACGTCATAGTGGGCTGGCCGTCGATTGCCGCGCTGACAGTCCGGCCGAACTGGCGGCCATCATTCGGGCACGTTCCAGGCTTGGTATCGGCGGTGCGGTGCTGATCTGCAACCCGGTCGATCCGGCTCTGGCGCTGGAAATCGACGAAATTGAAGGCTGGATCGCGGCCTGTATCGACGCGGCGCCGGCCGGTGCTGCGGCAACGCCCTGGTTGCTGGCGGAAATTGCCCGGCGATCTGATGGGCGCAGCCTTGCTGCCAACAAAAGGCTGATTATCGACAACGCCGGGCTGGCGGGCGCGGTGGCGGCGCAGCTTGCCAGCTGACGCACAGAGCCGGGGCGGCTTGACAGCCTTCTTGCAACCGTCATCATACGGGCATGGCCGGGCATCACGACATGCCACCGCCTGTCTCGCATGCCTGATCCAAGGGAGATTTCCATGAGGCAGCACTATGAATCCATGGCACCGAACGATGCCAATTTCGTGCCGTTGTCACCACTCAGCTTCATCTCCCGGACAGCCGATCTGTTTCCGAACCGTACCGCCGTTATCTATGGCGAGCGCCGCTACAGTTGGGCTGAAAGCTATGCCCGCATGCGCCGCCTTGCATCGGCGCTCACAAAGGCGGGCTATGGGCTTGGCGACACGGTATCGGTGATCGCGGCAAACACGCCGGAGATGTTCGAGGCGCATTCCGGTGTGCCGATGGCGGGCTGTGTTCTGAATTCGATCAACACCCGTGTTGAAGCCGAGACCATCGCCTATATCCTCGAACATGGCGATTGCCGGGTGCTGATCACCGATACCGCCTTTGCCCCGACGGTGGGGCCGGCGCTGGACTCGCTTGCGCCCGAGGTGCGGGCCCGTATCCGTGTGATTGACATCCGCGACCCGGCGATGGGCGATCTGCCGCCGCTTGCCGATGAGGATTATGAGAGTTTTCTTGCCACCGGCGACCCGGATTTCGACTGGCAGATGCCGACCGATGAATGGCAGGCGCTGGCGCTGAACTACACCTCGGGCACCTCCGGCCGGCCAAAGGGGGTCGTCTATCATCACCGCGGCGCCTATCTGATGAGCATGGGCACCGCCACCGGTTGGCAGCTGCCGCAGCATCCAACCTATCTCTATATCGTGCCGATGTTCCATTGCAATGGCTGGTGCCATGCCTGGACGATGACAATGATGGCAGGCACCATCGTGCTGATCCGTGAGATCAGCGCCGAGGCCATCTTCGGCGCCATCGGCACGCATCAGGTGACGCATTTCGGCGGCGCGCCGATTGTCCTCAGCCTGCTGGTGAACGCGCCCGAGGCGATGCGTCCGAAGCTGGATTACCGGGTCAAGGCCTTTACCGCCGGTGCCCCGCCGCCGGCCGCGATCCTGCAGAAGATGGCCGAGATGGATTTCGAGGTGATGCAGGTTTACGGGCTGACCGAAACCTATGGCCATGTCACGCAATGCGTCTGGCGCGAGGAGTGGGACGCGCTGTCCTTTGACGAGCAGGCCGACCTGCAGAGCTGGCAGGGCGTGGCCTTTCCGATGCATGAGGGCGCGGCGGTGATGAACACCGACAGCGGCGAGATGGTGCCCCGTGATGGCGAGACGCAGGGTGAGATTGTATTGCGTGGCAACGCGGTGATGAAGGGCTATTACCGGAACGAGGCGGCGACAGCCGAGGCGCTCCGTGATGGCTGGTTCTTTTCCGGCGACGCCGCGGTGTGGCACGAGAACGGCTATATCCAGATCAAGGACCGGCTGAAGGATGTGATCATCTCCGGCGGCGAGAATATCTCGTCGGTCGAGGTCGAGGGCTATCTCTACCGGCATCCGGCGGTCGCGGCGGCGGCGGTGGTGGCAAAGCCTGACGAGACATGGGGCGAGGTGCCTTGTGCCTTTGTCGAGCTGAAGCCCGGCGAGAGCCTTGACGAGGCGGAGTTTCTTGAATGGTGCCGCGGACAGATGGCCGGCTTCAAGCGGCCGAAACAGGTGGTGTTCGGCGAGCTGCCAAAGACCTCGACAGGCAAGATCCAGAAATTCGTCCTCCGCAAGAAGGTCACCGACGGGGCGTGAGGGGCGCCGGGCGCATTAGAGAAACTCCGCAAGAAACGGGTCGATATGGCGGGTTACCGGTGGCTAGTCTTGCCATGTGCCATCATCTTGCCATGAGGTGATGGCGGCATCTTGGCAGGAGGCCCCCATGCATAACCAGACCCGGCCCGACCAGACCCGGCCCGACCAGTCCCAGATCGACTATCGGCGGATCGAGGCGGCCATCACCTATATCGCGGCGCATTATCGCGACGCGCCGACGCTTGACGAGGTGGCCGCCGCGGCCAATCTCAGCCAGTTCCATTTCCAGCGATTGTTCACCCGCTGGGCCGGCGTCAGCCCAAAGGGGTTCGCCCGCTATCTCAGTCTTGATCATGCCCGCGCGCTGCTCCGCCATGATGGCGCCAGCTGTCTTGACGCCGCTTTTGAGGCCGGCCTGTCAGGGCCCGGCCGTCTGCATGACATGTTTGTACGGATCGAGGCGATGACACCTGGCGAATATGGCCGCGGCGGGGCTGGGCTGGAGATCCGCTATGGCTTTGCTGACAGCCTGTTCGGCGAGGTGATCATCGCGGCAACCCCACGCGGCGTCTGTCATCTCGCCTTCTGCGACGATCGAAATGGTGATGATCGCGCTGCCGCCCTTGATCGTCTTCGCGCCGCCTTCCCGGCGGCCGGAATATTTCCGGCAGAGATGGCCCCGGCAGAGATGGCCCCGGCGGCACGAGCGGCTCTGGCGGCGCTGAACCGCGACTGGTCATCGCCGGCTGAAATCCGGCTTCATCTTCGCGCCACTCCGTTCCAGTTGAAGGTCTGGGAGGCGTTGTTGCGAATCCCCATGGGACGGCTGGCAAGCTATGGCGATGTCGCCACCGCGATTGGCCGGCCCGGCGCCGGCCGCGCTGTTGGCACCGCCATCGGCGCCAATCCGGTGGCCTGGCTGATCCCCTGCCACCGGGTGATCCGGCAGAGTGGCGAGACAGGCGGCTATATGTGGGGGCCGGCGCGCAAACAGGCGATCATCGGCTGGGAATCGGCGCAGCATGACGTTACATCGGCGGGATCCGGCGCTTCCGAGGCCCCGGCATGATCCGGCATGATCCGGCATGACACCATTGACGAGGCGTCCCTCCACCGGATGATCCGTGACGGGCGGCTGACCTTTGCCGGCAACCGTCGGCTGAAGATCTTCGGGCGACTTGACTGCCGGACCGGGCGACGGCTGGGGCGCGAGAACCGGGTGTTTTTCGCCACGCGGTCCGAGGCCGAGGGGTGTGGCTACCGCCCCTGCGCGCGCTGTCTGCGTGCCGCATACGATGTCTGGAAATCGGCGGTGATTTCCGGCATATAGAAGGGGCGTGGTCCCGTAGCTCATCAGGATAGAGCGACAGATTCCTAATCTGTAGGTAGCAGGTTCGAGTCCTGCCGGGATCACCATCTTTCCCCTTGCGAACGCCATATCCCCGACAGCAGGCTCTCGCCTGTCCGGCCACATCCTTCCGGCCACATCCTTCCGGCCGCACATGAAACGGACAATGCTCTGCCGGCACCGCCCGTCAAAAACGATGCGAAGATGGTGATGCAAAGATGGTGATGCAAAGGTGCCGCCCGGCAGGGAGGAAGACCGGGCGGCGCGCGGCGGACGGCGATGGAGGGGCGCCATCCGCGTTCGGATTTAGCCTTCGCCGCCGCCTGAAATGGGGCCGTGTTCTGTTGTGACAGAGCCTTCGTTTGTCGAGAACGAATCGACCACCTGCGAGTTTTGGGACGCGGTGTCGCCAGTGTTGGGACCGCCAGACTGGCTGGTGCCGCCGGACGAGGCTGCGAGGGTCTGGCCGCCGCTGTCCTCATTATTGGCCGATGATCCATAGGCCGCCGCAGTTGTTGATGTGATCGAGGCCGAGGCTGCGCTGGTGGCTTCCTCGCCGGAGTTGGTTTTGCTGTGCGAGGTGCTTGAGGGGGTGACGTTGCAGGCTGAAACGGCGATGCCGGCGGCGATGAGAAGGGACGTGGTGACAATCCGAGTCATGATTGGCTCCTAGATTTCAGGTGGTGGGAAAGGTGCCGCCCGGCAGAGGGAGGAGGGCCGGGCGGCGGTGAGTCACTTGACCGGTGGACCCTATCCGGTGGTCAGTGGATTGTGGGTGTCGCTGGCGACGGGAGCGGTGCTGTTCATCTTGTGGGCATAACGCAACGGGGCGTCGTCATAAGTCGAACTGCCGACACTGGTGCCCTGACTTTCATCAAGTGCGGCCAGTTCACCCAGCGGCGCGATTCGCGGTTGGGCGGGTCCATCGGCAAGAACACCTGAGGCGAGTATCAGGCCGGTGACACCGGCGATAAAGACGGAAGACTTGGTTACTCTGATCACGGTTCAACTCCAGTGGTAAAAAGGTGATGAGCCGATGATGAGGTATACGAAGTTAATAAAATGCTAATGAAACATCACATAAGAAATACAATTTAAAATTGATTTTTTATCAATTAAATATCTGTTTTATATGATTTTTTATTAAAATGAATAAATATAAAACTCTTTATAATTGTATGAAATTAGTGAATTTTTCATCATGCAACCTTGATGGGCTGGTATATGTATTGTCATTGCCTGCCATTCCATTCATGCGTGACGGGCCTGGCCGTGGAGTCTTGTTTCTGTCCCTCGGAAACTGGTATACCAAATACTGAAAGAGACGGGGCAGGCATTCACGGGGGGGACGTCACATGGTTACCATCAAATCAATTCGCGCGCGGGTGTGGAACTGGAAGGGGCCAACAGTGCCGCCGCAGGGGAATTTCTGCACCAACGCCTCGGACATCCTCGGTGACCGCGGTGATGCCATGCAGTCCTTCCGCTTTCACCAGTGGCTGACCTGCGAGGTCGAGGCCAGCGACGGCACCGTCGGGATCGGCAACGCGGCGCTGGCGCCAACGCTGACAAAACGCGCCATTGATGAATTCTACGCGCCGATGGTGATCGGTCAGGACCCGTTCGACTATGCCTATCTGTGGGAGAAGATGTATCGCCGCACACATGCCTGGGGGCGCAAGGGCGTCGGCATGGTGGCGATCTCGGCAATCGATATCGGCATCTGGGACCTGATGGGCAAGCTTGTTGGCAAGCCTGTCTTCAAGCTCCTTGGTGGGCGTACCAAGGACAGCATCCCCTGCTATTACTCAAAGCTCTATGCCGGGCCGGTCGAGGCGATGCAGGCCGAGGCCGAAGAGGCGATGAAGAGTGGCTATACAGGTTTCAAGACACGCTTTGGCTATGGGCCGCGCGACGGCATGGCCGGCATGCGCGAGAATATCAAGCGTGTCGAGGCGGTTCGCGAGGTCATCGGATGGGACCGCGATCTGATGCTCGAGGCCTATATGGGATGGAATCTCGACTATACCCGCAGGATGATCCCGAAACTTGAGACGTTCGAGCCGCGCTGGCTTGAAGAGCCGGTGATCGCCGATGATCTCAGAGGCTATGCCGAGCTCAATCGCGGACCGATCCCGATTTCGGGTGGCGAGCATGAATACTCGCTTCTGGGATGCGCGCAGCTGTTGCAGGAAAAGGCGGTGTCGGTGCTGCAATATGACACCAACCGGGTTGGCGGCATCACGGCGGCGCAGAAGATCAACGCTGTGGCCGAGGCGCATCAGATCCCGGTCATTCCGCATGCCGGACAGATGCATAATTACCATCTGACGATGGCCAATATGAACTGTCCGATCGCGGAATATTTCCCGGTCTTCGATGTCGAGGTCGGCAATGAGCTGTTCTACTATATCTTCGAGGGCGACCCGGATGCCGTCGATGGTTATCTGCAGCTTGACGATGACCTGCCGGGCCTTGGAATCACCATTTCCGACAGGCATCTCGAACATTTCGAGATCGAGGAATAGACACCCATCGGTCCGGTGCGCAAACCAGTCGTGACAGATGACCCGGCCGATCCGAACGGTCGTCTGAGCCTCGGCGTCACCATCGCGCTTGCCGAGATTGTGCTGATGGTTGGCATATCGGCACTGGTCAAGCTTGTTGCGCCGGAGATCGACACTGTCACGGTTTTGCTGTTCCGCTATGGCCTGTGCCTGCCCCTGCTGGTTGTCACGGCGTTATGGCAGCGCGGGCGCGATGCCTTCAGGATTGCCGCGCCCCGGATTCTGGCGGTGCGGATCGCGGCCGGGCTGACCAGCCTTACATGTTTCTATGCGGCGCTGGATCTGATGTCGCTTGCCAAGGTGACGGTCCTGTTCCAGACCATCACCCTGTTCGTCACCTTCCTGGCACCCTTCATGCTGGGCGAGCGCGTTGGATGGCGTCGCTGGACAGCTGTTGTCCTGGGCTTTGGTGGAACGCTTGTCCTTCTTGCGCCCGGCGCCGCAGGCTGGAGTCTGACGGGGGTGCTGCTCGGTCTTGGGTCGCCCTTTTTTGGTGCCATCATGATGATCATGCTGCGGCGCCTTGGCCAGCATGACAATCCGGCGACAACGGCTGTCTGGTACAATGGTACCGGCGCCCTGTTGTTCCTGGCGCTGGTGACAGCCTGGCAGGCGTCATGGCCGACAACACCGCGCGACATTGTCATTCTTGTGCTGATTGGGGTGTTGTCCAGCTTTCAGCAATTCTTCATCGCCTTCAGCCACAAGCTTGCCCCGGCAAGCCTGCTGGCACCGCTTCGCTATCTGTCGATTCCGATCGGGATTGGTGCGGGTATCCTGCTGTTCGGCGAGATTCTGACGGCGGAGATCATTGTCGGCAGTGCCATCATCATCGCCTCGTCGATTTTCATTTTGCGCCGCGAGCGTCAGCTTCGCGGGTCCGGAGCCGCGCGTTAGCGCAGCATGTCAGGAAAACAGCCCGTCATGGGTCTTGCGAAGCGCGGCCTTCTGCACCTTGCCCATGCTGTTGCGTGGCAGCGAGTCGACAAAGATAACCGATTTCGGCTGTTTGAACTTTGCCAGTTGGGCTGACAGGGTTGTTTCGATGGCGTCGGCGGCCAGGGCCGGATCCTCGCGGACAACAATGGCGACAACGGCTTCGCCGAAATCGCGATGCGGCACCCCGATGACAGCACTTTCCAGCACCCCGTCGATGGCGTCGATCAGCCCCTCGACCTCCTTTGGATAGACATTCAGCCCTCCAGAAATGATCAGGTCCTTGTCGCGTCCGACGATGGTCACATAGCCGTCACCGTCGCGCACGGCCATATCGCCGGTGATGAAGAACCCGTCATCGCGAAAGGATTCGGCTGTCTTCGCCTGCATTTCCCAATAGCCGAGAAAGACATTGTCGCCGCGAAGCTCGATAATCCCGATCTCGCCATCGGCAAGCGCCGCCCCGGTCGTCGCATCGGCGATCCGCAGTTCGACTCCAGGCAACGGAAAGCCGACCGTGCCGGCGCGCCTGTCACCATCATGGGGGTTCGAGGTGCACATGTTGGTTTCGGTCATCCCATAGCGTTCGAGGATGGCCTTGCCTGTGCGCTCCTCGAACTGCCTGTGCGTCTCGGCAAGAAGCGGCGCCGATCCGGAGATGAAGAGCCGCATATGCGCGGTCGCCGCGCCGGTGAACCCGTCGCTGTCGAGAAGCCGCGTGTAGAAGGTTGGCACGCCCATCATCGTGGTGGCTGTCGGCATCCATTTCAGCGCGGCATCAGCCGAGAATTTCGGCAGGAAGATCATTGCCCCGCCGACCATCGCCAGAAGATTGCTGGCAACAAACAGCCCATGCGTGTGATAGATCGGCAGCATATGGAGAAGCACATCATCGGCGGTAAAGCGCCAATAGTCGCAAAGCACCCTCGCGTTCGAGAGCAGATTGCGGTGGCACAGTTTTGCCCCTTTCGACCGGCCGGTTGTTCCCGAGGTGTAGAGGATGGCAGCCAGATCCTCTGACCCGCGTGGCACGGCGGTGAATTCCGGCTGATGCGGCGTCGCTGCCTCGGCAAGGCTGCCGGTCTCATCGGCATTCAGGGTAAACAGCGTCGCCCCGCCCCGCGCGGCAAGCGGCGCAATGGCATCGGCGGCGGCCGACCCTGCGACGACGATCCGCGGCTTGGCGTCGCTAAGAAAATAATCAAGCTCGGTGGCTGTGTAACCGGTGTTCAGCGGCAGATAGACGCCGCCTGCCTTGACCGTGGCGGCGTAGAGCGCCAGCAAAGTGACCGATTTGTCGGCCTGCACGGCGACCCGGTCGCCCGGCGCCAGCCCCTCGGCAACAAGAAGATTGGCAAGCCTGTCGGTCAGCGCGGTGAAATCAGCAAAACTCACCTCACCGGATTCGGTATAGAGAAAGGTCTTGCTGCTGGCGGCATGCTGTCCGAATACGCCGTCATAGAGATGATTGGTCATGGCTACGGTCCTGGGTTGAATGGCTCGGCGGTACGCCGGAACCGGGGGTCAGGTCAAGTCGAAACGGGCATAGAGTTCGGCCGGCGCCTCATGTGCCGTCATTTCGGCGCGGATCAGGTCGCACATGCGTGCCTCCAGTCCGGCGTCGCGAAAGGGCGCTGTCTGGCCCGGGTCGGTGGCAAGGTCGTAGAGCACGGTCGTGGTGTCGGCGAAACCGCCCTGGCGTGGCGATCGCTTGGCGTCGGCGCGGGCCGGAAGACGCAACACCGGCGCGCCACTGGTGAAATCAAACCCGCGATGCAGCGTTGCCGGTGCCAGTTCTTCGGTGGTGAACAGGCTGCGGTTATGCGCCGGCATCAATGTGTATTCGAACAGATCATGGCTTTCCATGGTCTGGGGATAGCGGAAATAGGTATGTTGCCCGTCGGTGGCGTTGATCGCGCCCCCGAAAATGCCATAGAGCGCGACATCGCGGATTCGTGCTTCACGTCCCTCAACAAGTGGCAGCAGCGAGCGCCCCTGGACATGCGGCCCCGGCGTCCTGCCATGAAGGTCAAGAAGCGTTGGCATCAGATCAATGGTCTGCGTCAGGGCGCTGATACGTCGCCCGCCGGAATGATGCGGGTGATGAATCATCAACGGGATTCTGGCCACTTCATTATAGAAGGGCATTCTGTTCTTGGCCCACCAGTCATGTTCCGACAGCAAGAACCCGTGGTCTGTTGTCAGAATGATGGCGGTGTCCTGCCACCCGTCCGTTTCGTCCAGATGGTCGAGAAGCCGGCCAAGCTGGTCATCGCACAGCCGGACCAGCGCCGCATAATTGGCGCGAAGCTCGGCAATCTCGGCTGGTGTTTCATCAACCTGCTTGTAGCGCGGCCAGTCAAGGACCGGTCCCTCATAGCCGTTATCCGGATCGCGATACGCGGCTGGCGCGTGGAACGGCTCGTGCGGGTCGAAGGTTTCCATCTGCAGCAGCCAATTGTCCGAGGCGTCATTTTCCTCAAGAAAGGCGATGGCGGAATCAACGCATCGCACAACCGGGAAATCCCCGACATCCCTGATCCGCGTCCTGTTGATCATGCCCTGCAGGCGGTGTCCGTTGCGGTGATCCTCAAACTGCATTGGATGGTACTGCGCGCGGAACCTGTCCAGCGGTGGGGTCACCATCGCGACCCAGGGGTCGGATTCCTGACCGCGGATAAAATCCCAGCTGGCATAGCGCGTATGATAGGTGGCGCCGCCATCCTCGAAATAATGATAATGGTCAGACACCAGATGGCAGTAGGTGCCGCCACCCTTCAATTGCGCGGCGAAGCTGTCATCAAAGGGTTCCAGCGGCCCCCAGCTGCGATGCAGGAAATTGAGCCGCCCTGTCTGCATGTCGCGCCGCGCCGGCATGCAGGGAAGCGAGCCGGCAAAATGCGAATCGAAAACGGTTGAACGCGCCGCCAGCCTGTCAAAATTGGGCGTCGGGATGCCTCCACCATAGGCGCCAAGCGCGGATCGGTTCAGGCTGTCGAACAACAGGAACAGGGTCTTCATGACCGTGTTAAACACCCTCGGCGAAGTCGCCGGCTGTCGCTGATCATCGCACCAGAAAGCCGCCGGCAAATTTTGAATTGACTTCAAAAAGGCTATCGTCTTCTAATTTGGTATACAATATTTTTTCAGTGTTGGTGGGGCGTTATACCTCACCACCATATGACTGTGACGAGTTTGAGATGCCCTTTGAGCCAGCCAGCGATATCCTGTCCGACTATACCGTCCTTGATCTGACACGGGTGCGTTCAGGCCCGACCTGCGTTCGCCAGCTTGCCGATTGGGGCGCCAATGTCATCAAGATCGAGAATCCGGATACCGCCGGTTCGGACATGGGCGGGTCGCGTCAGGGATCGGATTTCCAGAATCTGCATCGCAACAAGCGCTCGATGATCATCAATCTGAAGGATCCGGACGGCGTGGCGATTTTCAAGAAGATGGCCGCCACGGCGGATGTGGTGGTCGAGAATTATCGCCCTGATGTGAAGTTTCGCCTTGGCATCGATTATGAAACGCTTCGCGCCATCAACCCGCGCCTTGTCTACGCCTCCATTTCCGGATTTGGCCAGGACGGACCACTGGCAGGCCGACCGGGGTTTGATCAGATCGCACAGGGCATGGGCGGTCTGATGTCGATTACCGGCGCGCCGGGTGAAGGCCCCATGCGGGTCGGCATCCCGATCGCCGATCTGACGGCTGGCGGGTTTGCCGCGCAGGGTGTCCTGTTGGCCTTGCTTGGCCGTGAGAAGACAGGCGAAGGGCAATGGGTGCAGACCTCGCTGCTGCAGGCGCAGATCGCGATGCTGGATTTCCAGGCGGCGCGCTGGCTTATGGATGGCGATGTTCCCGGGCAGGCAGGCAATGATCACCCGACCTCGATTCCGACTGGCGTGTTCACGACGTCCGACGGCTATATCAACATCGCCTGCGCCGGCCAGCATATCTGGCTTCGTCTGAAGGACGAACTGGCAGATTCGCGGATGGAACACGATGATTACGCCGATCAGCCATCACGAAGCAAAAACCGCGTCGCGCTGAATGCCATCATCAATGAAAACACGTCGCAGCGGAGTACCGATTACTGGGTGGCGCGGCTTGCCGAGATTGGCGTGCCCTGCGGCGAGATCAACAACATTCAGCAGGTCTTCGAAAATCCACAGGTTCAGCATCTTGGCATGGCGCGAGATGTTGATAGTCAGGAACGTGGCCCGTCGCAGATTGTCGGCCAGCCAATCAATATGAGCCGGTCCCATGCTGCGGTTCGCCGCCCGCCACCGACAAAGGGGCAGCACACCGCCGAGATCCTTGCCGAATTCGGCTATTCGGATGATGAGATCAAAAACTTTGCGTCGCGGGGGATCACATGAAATTCGACCAGTTGACGGCGCATGCCGATGGCAAGCTTCTGGCCGGCATTGTCGATCGGGTTGGTCATGTTGTGATCAACAATCCAGAACGGCATAACGCCATCTCGCTGGCGATGTACCGGGCCGGTGCCGAAGAGGTGGCGCGCATGGCGGCCGATCCCGAGGCACGGCTTCTTGTCATCCGCGGTGCCGGCGGCAAGGCTTTTGCCTCTGGCGCGGATATTTCGAAATTCGAGAATGAACGTTCCAGCGCCGAGGATGTCGAGATTTACGCCCAGGCCAGCAAGGCGTTCTATGATGCTGTCTTCACCTTCCCAAAACCGACTGTCGCTGTGATCCAGGGCTATTGTATCGGTGGCGGTATGGGGCTGGCAGTGGCATGTGACCTGCGGCTCTGCGAGGATAAGAGCCGGTTTGCCGTGCCGGCGGCAAAGCTTGGCGTTGGCTATGGCTATGAAGGCATCAGACGATTGGCGAATCTTGTCGGCCCGTCGATGGTGAAGGAAATTTTCTTCACGGCGCGGCAGTTCAGCGCTGCCGAGGCCTATGATATGGGGCTGGTCAACCGGGTGCTGGCGCCGCAGATGCTTGCCGCCTATGCCGATGATTATGCCAGCCGGATCAGCGAGAACGCGCCGCTGACAATCGAATCCGTGAAGGCCATCACACAGTCGCTGCAACTGGACGAGGCGGACCGTGACCTTGACGCGCTGGAGGCGCTTGTGAAGGGATGCTTTGCCAGCGATGACTATATCGAAGGGCGCCGCGCCTTCATGGAGAAGCGAAAGCCGAAATTCACCGGACGCTGATACCGGCGGCCATCACACAGCTGGCAGGAGACTTGGGGAGGGACCTATGACCGGCATGACACTCAAGGACAGGATAGGCGTTGATCTTGGCCGCAGGCTGCCGCTCGAGGATGGCATCCGCTGGGCGGCCGAGAACGATGTCCGCTTTATCGACGCTCAGACCGATATCGCTCCGAACGCGCTTGAAACGTTCGATGATGCCCGCTGTGGGACGGTTCGCGACCTTCTTGGCGAGACCGGGATCAATTTCGGGCTGCACACTCTGTCCGGGGTGAATGTTGCCGAGATTTCGCCATTCTGCCGTGACGCGGTGGACAGCTATCTGAAAGCCTATATCGATCTGGCGCCACAGCTTGGCGCGAAATGGATTGTCGTTCATGGCGGTTATCATTTCACCGCCTGCCGCAAAATCAGGATGCAGGCTGCCATTGACAGGCTGCGCCGCATCGCCGATTACGCCGCTGAACGGAATGTGCTGCTGCTTCTTGAAAATCTGAACTGGGAACCGGTGTTGGCCGAGGTCAATTACATGCCTGTGACGCCGGCGGAATGCATGCATTTCTTCACCGAGATCGACAGCCCGTCGGTGCGCTGGTCCTTTACCGCGAACCACGCGCATTTCCTTCCCGGGGTGGGAATTGCCAACTTCATCGACGCCATGGATTTCAGCCTGTGCCACGAGGTTCGGCTTGCTGACAATAACGGGTCATACGAAATCCACCAGCAACCAGGCGACGGCACGATGGATTTCGGCGCCATGTTCAAGAAGATCGAAGGCATGGGATATACCGGCCATTATACGAACGGCTTCGGGTCGATCGATGACATGCTGGCTGGTCGCGATTACATGATCGACCGCGCCCGCGAGGCCGGTCTGGCTGTTTGAGCGATCTGCTGCGAGGCGATGATTCCGACCAGCGAGGATGTGGCGTTTTGAACATTGTCTCGCTTCGGAATTTGGTATACCGTATTTCAAGGCTGGCGGAGTCACTCCGTTCAGGGGCGGACGCGATCACGAAGAGGGGGAGCGCCGCTCTGGCTGGAAAAAGTGACCAGATCACGAACTGGTCCAGTGTGAAGACAAAATTTTGGAGCAAATTTCTGGGAGGAACCAATGCTCAGCACTAAGAAAATCCTGTCGGTTGGCGTCGGCATCGCGTCGATGGCCGGCGTTATGGCCATGTCGTCGGCACCTGTTGTCGCCGCTGAAGGCACAATCGAGGTTGTTACCCATGCCGGTGCCGGTGGGGGTACCGATGTCAACTCGCGCATGATGATGATCCGCACGCGCCGCGCGCTGAAGCAGGACATGGTCGTTGTCAACAAGCGTGGCGGCGGTGGTGCTGCCGCGATGCAGTATTTCAAAAGCCGCCCGGCCGATGGCAACACGGTTCTGACCTTCACGGTTGGCCACGCCATCACCATGGCAAAGGGCAAGACCGAACTGCGTGTTGAGGACATGGCGCCAATCGCCCGTGGTACCAACGATCCGCAGATCCTGATGGTCAACTGCAAGACCAGCCCCTACAAGACGCCTGAGGATTTCGTCGCCGGCATGAAGAATGGTGACTCGCTGAAATTCGGTGGCACCTCGTCGGGCACCATTGATCACCTGACTGTCTATCTGTGGGCAAAGCGCCTTGGCGTTTCCATGCCGACCTACATCCCGTTCGGCGGTGGTGGCGAGCTTGCCACCCAGGTTGTCGCCGGTGCTGTTGATGTTGGCACGCTGAACCTGTCCGAGGCCTCGGCCCCGATCGAGGCTGGCGATCTCTGCCCGCTGGTGATTCTCGGTGAGAACCGCATGGACCCGATTCCGGCCGCCAAGACCGCCAAGGAAATGGGCATTGACCTCGTTCTGTCCACGACCCGTGGTTTTGTGACCCACGCCGGTGTGTCCGAAGAGCGTCGTGCCGAGCTTGAGGCTGGCATGATGAAGGCCATGGGCCACTCGCTGTATCAGGCCTATCTGATGAATTCCGGCCTCGACAACACGTCGCCGATGGGTTCTGAGGCCTGGGGCAAGCAGATCAAGATGATGGTCAATGAATTCGGTCCCGCGCTCAAGGAAATGGGCCTAATCGACTAGGAAGTCTTTCCTGAACGGACCGGTGGGCGGCGCATGTCGTGTCGCCCATCGGTGTTTGCTGGGGGACCGTTCTGATGCGACCTTTGATTATACCGGGTATCCTTGCCGCCTTTTCGGTGGTGATCATCTATCTGGCGCTGCAACTCAAGCTGTCGCCGCCAATGATCGTTGGGCACAGCATGCAGCCACGCTCATTTCCGATCTTCCTGATGGTGATCAATCTGATCCTGATTGGCATTCTGGCCTGGGAGTGCATGCGCACGCCGCCACCGCCAATAAAACTGGAAGGGATCACGACCTGGATCAGCATCTCATTGTTCGCCGCCTTTTATGTTTTGACAACCTATGCGGATTTCTTCATCGCCATCGCGGTGGTGATGTTCGCGCTTTCGACAAGCTGGGGCGAGAGGCGGATTCACGTCGCCGCACTGATTTCGGTGACCGTGCCGCTGACGCTGTTCCTGCTGTTCGATGAAGTTCTGAAGATCAGGTTCCCACGCGGATTGATCACCAACTGGTATTACGGCTAAGGGGAGACAGCAGGATGTTGGAAGCGGTTTCCGCAATGGCCTCGGTGATGGGGGACCCGTATCTGCTGGGGCTCATTACTGTCACCACGATCCTTGGTATCATCATCGGTGTTCTTCCGGGACTTGGTGCCACAACCGGCGCGGCGCTGCTGTTGCCATTCACCCTGACGATGGATCCGGTCCATGCCATCGCCGTTCTGGCGACACTCTATGTGTCGGCGACATTTGCCGGGTCGATCACCGCGATCCTTATCAACACGCCCGGAACCTCTGCCGCCGCGGCGACAACCTTTGACGGGTTTCCGCTGGCGCAGCGGGGTGAGGCCGGACGTGCGCTTGGCATCGCCGTGGTGTCGAGCACCATCGGTGGCATTTTCTCGATCCTGGTGCTGTGTCTTGCCGCGCCGATGCTGGCCAAGGTGGCGTATGAATTCCGGCCGCCCGAATATTTCGCGCTGACGGTCTTTGGTCTGTCGATGCTGGCCAGTGTTGGCGCTGGTGGTGCCGTAAAGAACCTGATTGGTGGCATCTTCGGTGTCTGGCTTGCCACCATCGGCGCCGAGCGGGTGACATCAATCGAACGGTTCATGTTCGGTAATTATGAATTGTATGAAGGGCTGTCCTTCGTTCCGGTGATGATTGGCCTGTTCGCGATTTCCGAATTGCTGGTGCAGTCGAAAAACGCCCATCGCGTCGCCGATATGGTGACGTTGAAGGCGGTGAAACTGCCAAGCCGGGAGGATTACAAGCGGATCTGGAAGACCATCGCGCGGTCATCCGGCATTGGCACCTTCATTGGCATCCTGCCGGCCGAAGGCGCGACGGTGGCGTCGATGATCGGCTATTCCGAGGCGCGCCGCTGGTCGAAGAACCGCGAGGAGTTCGGCAAGGGTTCGGTCGAGGGCATTGCTGGTGCAGAGGCGGCAAACAACGCCGCCACCGGCGGGGCGATGGTGCCGACGATGGTGCTAGGGATCCCGGGAAGCGGCACAACCGCCATCATCCTTGTCGGTCTGATGGTGCATGGGCTTCGCCCGGGGCCTTATCTGTTCACTGAACAGGTCGAGTCGGTGTATCAGATCTTTGGGTCGATGCTTGTCGCCAACATCATCTTTCTTGCCATGGGGCTGTATGCGGCAAAGCTGTTCGCCCGTATCTCGCTTGTTCCGACAGCCATTCTCTGGCCGATTGTCTTTGCGTTGTCGGTGATTGGTGCCTATGCGCTGAGCGCTTCACTTCTTGATGTCTGGATTGCGCTGATCTTCGGCGTTGTCGGGTTCTTTGCCCGTCGTCACGGTTTCTCGGTGGCGCCGATTGCCGTTGGTCTGATCCTTGGCCATATGGTCGAGGTCAATCTGCAGAACTCGCTGAAGATGTTCGATGGTGCCTGGTGGATGATCCTGACGCAGCCGCTGGCGCTGCTGTTCCTGGTGCTGGCCTTCCTCGGGCTGTTCGGCTCGCAGATCGTGGGTATGATCACGCGCGGACGCGGTTCGTCCTGATCCTCTGCCAGTCGCAGTGGTGTCAGTGTCTGCGGCGTTGGTCAGATGAGGTATGTCTGCATCCGTGCGGGGTTCAACTCAAACCCCAGCCCCGGCGCATCGTTCATTGTCAGCCAGCCATCGACAGGCTCAGGAAGCCCGTCATAGATCAGGCGGCAGGCCTCGACCGATGAATAATGATGCTCGACAAGCCCGCCATTGGCGATGCCAGCCTGAAGATGCGCATTGAAGAAGGGCCAGGCGCCACCATTGTCGATCCCGACATTGAAGCTGGCAGCCAGCGCGGCAATTTTCTGACATTGCGTGAAACCGCCGGTGATGACGACATTCGGCTGGATGATGTCGACAGCGCCAGCCACAAGCATGTCACGGAAGCGATAGGACTGGGCCTCGTTCTGGCCGCAGGCAACCCGCATGCCGGTCTGGCGGCGAAGTTCGGCCATCTGGCGAACGTCATTCTGTGTAATCGGCTCCTCGAAGAAGCTGATATGATAGGGCGTCAGGGCACCCGCCAGTTCCACAGCGTGAAAATAATCAAGACTGCAATTGGCATCGATGAACAGCTCAGCCTCGGCGCCAACGGCGTCACGAACGGCGGCAACGCGTTGTCTGTCCTCGATGATGACGTCGCTCAGCAGGCGCGGCTCGTCGCGGCGCTGCAAGGCGCTGTTGCCAACTGTCATCTTCAGTCGTGAAAAGCCGTGCTTCATCCAGGCTTCGGCGGCGCGTGGCAATTCATCAGTCTCATAAAAGCCAAAGCCGAAGGTTGCGTAGACAGGGCAGCGGTCCCGCGCCCCGCCAAGAAGCCGCCAGATCGGCTGGCCAAGCGCCTTGCCCTTGATGTCCCATAGCGCCACATCAATGGCGGCGATGGCATGCATGCCGATCCCGCTTTGTCCCCGCGGCACCAGGGCCCAATAGAGCCGGTCCCAGATCCGGTCATTGTTCAGCGGGTCCATGCCCATGATTGACGGGGCGGCGATACTGTCGATGGCGGTCTGGATCGGCTTCGCCGGCCCGATTGAGGTGATGCCGTGGCCGCTGATGCCGCTGTCGGTCTCAATCTCGACAACACAGGCCTGATGGCGCGCCGTCTTGGCGGGCGAGGTGATGTCCAGAGTGACTTCGAGATTCAGCGCGTGCGCCCTGATGGCGGTGATTTTCATCAGGCCGCACCTTCCCAGTGGCTGACCATGTCGCAGGCGATATCAAAGGCGGCGCGGGTTGCGCCGACATCCGCCGTGCCGGTGCCGGCAATGTCAAAGGCGGTGCCATGTGCAGGCGTCGTCACCGGAAAGGGAATGCCGCCCTGAACGGTGACACCGCGGTCGAACCCCATCAGCTTCAGCGCGATCTGTCCCTGGTCATGATACATGGTGATGATGCCGTCAACCTCGCCTGCCTTGGCCTTCAGGAACACCGTGTCCGAGGGCCAGGGACCGTCGATATTGAGCTGCTGCTGGCGCAGTGTCTCGACCGTCGGGGTGATGACCTCAATTTCTTCCATTCCGAAATTGCCATTGTCGCCGGCATGGGGATTGAGCGCCGCCACCGACAGGCGCGGCCGCGTCAGGCCCGAGCGTTTGAGCGTGCGGTCGATCAGATGCACGGCCTCGGTGATCCGATGGCCACTGATATAGTCGGGAACATCCTTGAGAGCGATATGGCTCGACACGCGGCTTGTCCAGATGCCGTTCAACGTATTCAGCTCGGAGATATAGCTTTCGACACCGAGGAATTCCGCCATGTAATGAAGCTCGTCCTCATGTCCCAGCCCGGCCTCGATCAGGGCGGCCTTGTTGAACGGGCCAAAGGTGATGGCATCGATGATGCCGTCACGGGCCATTTCAAGCGCGCAGTTCAGATTACCAAGCGCCGAGCGTCCATTCGCAAGCGTGACCTCGGCCAGGCGGACATCGTCCGGGGCGATGGTCTCACGGTGATGAATCGCCAGCCCGTCAATGGCTGTCCAGTCGCCAGACCGTGCGTCACAGTTGGTCATCTCGATATCAAGATCGGCCTGCGCCTGCCCCATTTCAAACAGATGCCGGTCGCCAATCAGCAGAATATCCGCCTTGTCCTGAACACCGTCTTCGGCCAGCAGCTTGGCGATAAGTTCCGGTCCAATGCCGCCGGGATCACCCGGAATAATGCCGATACGGGGTTTCATTCAAAGCTCTCCTGTTCGTCCCGGGAAATGAAAAGATTCTCGATGGCCGTTTCGATATGGTCACGCATCGCGCGGGACGCGCCAGCCACGTCACGTTCCTGCAGCGCGGTTGTGATGTCCTGATGCTGCTGCAGTGTCGTCGCCCGGCCAAGCTTGCGACGCGATGACAAGAATCTGGCGCGCCACAGCCTGGCGTTATATTTGGCGTGTGTATCGACAAGCGCCGCATTGGCGCTGGCGGCGACAATGCTGGTGTGGAAATCCATATCCGTCTTGAAAAAATCGATCGAACTCATGGCCTCGCTTTTCGCGACCATGCGCTGGTTCAGCGCGGCGATCGCCGTGATCTGCGCGTCGGTGGCGTGCATGCAGGCAAGTTCCCCGGCCAGCCCCTCAAGCGTGGCCAGAACCTTCATGCTCTGCGCCAGCTCATCAACCGACGGGTTGGCAACGCGTGACCGGCGGGTCGGCGTATGGTCGACGAGCCCCTCGCTCTCGAGGATGCGCAGCGCCTCGCGCATCGGTGTGCGGCTGATGCCGAGCACCTCGGCAAGGTCACGCTCGGGGATGTGCATACCCGGTGGCAGCTTTTCCAGAAGGATCAGCTCACGAAGCTTGTCGGCGGTATCCTCACTGAGCGACCGGCGCTGGCTTGGTTTGATCTCGCCCTCGTTGAGCAGGGATGTCAGCGCGTTCTCCTTGGCCATCTGGTCAGCGGCCCCAGCGAAGAACAACAGGATCAAGCGGCCGCATCAGCCCAAGAAGCTCGGCCCTTGTGGGGGCTGGCAACGGGTCGATTGGGTGGCGGCAGAAATCCGATGAGATAACCCCGCCCTCGACCATCGCTGCCTTCGCGGCGCGAAATCCGCATTGACGGTTTTCGTGGTTGATCACCGGCAGCACGCTTGTATATCCGGCCACAGCCGCATCGCGGTCACCAGCGGCGTGCGAGGTGATGATCGGCCGGATCAGGTCAGGGATCAGGCCCGATGTCATGGACCCGCTGGCGCCAGCATCAAGATCGGCAAGAAGGGTGATCGCCTCCTCACCGTCAAATGGTCCTTCCACGGCGTCGCCAGCGGCTTCGAGAAGCGCCCGCATCTTTGTCGCCACACCTGCCGATTCAATCTTGAACAGCTTCACCATCTCGATTTCGCGCGCCATCCTGGCAAGCAGGGGCACCGGCAGGTCGACGCCGGACAGGGGCGCATCCTGAATCATGATCGGAATGCCGACATCCCCAACCATCCTGAACTGGTCAAAGGTCTGCTGCGCGTTGCCCTTCAGCAACGCCCCATGATAGGGCGCCATCATCATTACGATGGCCGCGCCAAGCTCCTTTGCCTGCCGCGCCCTTGCCACCACAATATCGGTGGCAAAATGGCTGACCGTGACAATAACCGGCACGCGGCCAGCGACATGGGCAAGGCAGAGTTTCGTCAGGTGATCACGTTCGGCATCAGAAATCAGGAACTGCTCGGAAAAATTGGCGAGGATGCAGATGCCGTCGCATCCCTGGTCAATCATGCAGTCGAGAACCCGGCGCATACCATCATCATCGACGGCGCCAGTTTCGGTGAAGGGTGTCGGCGCGACTGGCCAGATGCCACTATAGGGACGGGTGGTCATGATGGTGGGCTCCTCAGGGGGCTATATAGCTGGTCTTGACGACGGTATAGAATTCGCGGGCATAGCTTCCCTGCTCACGTGGGCCATAGCTTGACCCCTTCCGGCCACCGAACGGTACGTGATAATCGACACCGGCTGTTGGCAGATTGACCATCACCATGCCTGCCTTGGCGTGGCGCCGGAAATGCGATGCCAGCTTCAGCGAGGTTGTGCAGATTCCAGAGGACAGCCCGAATTCGGTATCATTGGCGACGGCAAGCGCCTCGTCATAATCATCAACCTTGATGATGGACGCCATCGGGCCGAAAATTTCCTCGCGCGAGACCCGCATGGCGTTGGTCGCGCCGGCAAAGATCGCCGGATGCAGAAAGAACCCGTTGCCATTGCCAAGCCCGCCACCGCGAACGTCACAGCCTTCTTCCGAGGCCAGCGCCAGATAGCGCATGTTCTGGTCCATCTGCGACTGGTCGACAACCGGGCCGATCTGCGTCTTCGGATCGAGCGGGTCGCCAACCACCAGATCGGCGGCGGCGGCTGTCAGCTTGTCGAGAAAGGCATCGTGAACGCCTTTCGTGACAATCAGCCTCGATGAGGCGGTGCAGCGCTGACCGGTCGAAAAGAACGCGCCATTCAAGGAGGCGCCGACGGCGACGTCCAGATCGGCGTCATCAACGACCACCATCGGGTTCTTGCCACCCATCTCAAGCTGGACCTTCTTCCCGTTCGCCGCGCAGTCGATGGCCACCTGGCGGCCGGTGGCCACCGAACCGGTGAAGCTGACAGCGGCGATATCGGGATGTTCAACAATGCGCGCGCCAACCTGCGATCCGGGCCCCATGACCAGATTGAACACACCGGCAGGACATCCTGCCTGCTCAAGGATGTTCGCCAGTTCCCAGGCGCAGCCCGGGGTCAGCTCGGCAGGCTTCATCACCACCGTGTTGCCAAAGGCAAGCGCCGGCGCCATTTTCCAGGCCGGAATGGCGATCGGGAAATTCCATGGTGTGATCAGGCCGATAACGCCAACCGGCTCGCGCTCGATCGTCACCTCGACCCCAGGGCGTACCGACGCCACCGCATCCCCGGTGTTGCGCAACGCTTCACCAGCGAAGAATTTGAAAACCTGTGCGGCACGGACGGTCTCGCCAACAGCCTCGGCAATGGTCTTGCCTTCCTCGCGGGCAAGCAGCCTGCCAAGCTCGTCCTTGCGCTCGATGATCAGCGCGCCAGCCTTTTCCAGAACATCATGCCGCAGCTGTGGACTTGCATGCGCCCAATCGTCAAGCGCCGCCATTGCCGCCGCCACAGCCTCGTCAACGCGGGCTGCACCGCCGCGGGCATATGTGCCGATGATATCATCCTGATTGGCCGGATTGCGGTTGGTTGTGACGTCCGAATCAGCAACCCACTGGCCGCCGATGAAATGTGCGAAATCCACGAATCTCTCCTGTGTCCCCTTGACGTGACCGGCGCTGAACAGGGCCGAATATCACCTGAGGCACATGGTATACCAAATTCTGAAAAAGGCAAAGTGGCGGATGCCCCGACAGGCTGTGTCAGACGCCTTTCCAGTCGGGCTTGCGCTTATCGAAAAAGGCGGTGACACCTTCCTTGAAATCGGCGCTTCCGAAACATTGCTCGACAAGATCGTGATCGTCGGGAAGCGGCATCATTGTCTGCAGCCGGCGCATGCCGCGCATCGTTGCATCAAGTGTCAGTGGTGCCAGTTCGGTGATGCCCCGGGCCATTTCCCTGGCGCGGTCCAGCACCGCGTCGCGGTCGTCGAGACATTCCGAAATGAATCCTGCCGAGGCGGCTTCCTCGGCGCCGATGAGCTGCGCCGTCAGCAGCATGTATTTCACCCGTGCCTCACCAACAAGCCTGACAAACCTGTTCAGATTGCCGATGGCAAGACAATTGCCGAGGGTTCGCGCGATCGGCGCGCCGACCTGCAGATCGCGGCTGCCCATCCGGATGTCGAGCGTTGCCGCGATGGCCGCGCCGCCACCGGTACAGAACCCGTTCAGCGCCCCGATGGTCGGCACGCGGCATTCCTCAATCGTGGTCAGGGTGCCGTCGATCATCTGTTCGTAATTGATGGCGTCCTGCGCCGTGAAGGTCCGGAATTGCGAGATATCGGTTCCGGCGGCAAAAGCGGCATCACCACCGCCGGAGAAGATCAGCACCCGCACGTCATCCGGATCGGATTCGGTGCCGACTGTCGTGCAGATCTCCCTGATCCGGTCATACATGCCGAATGTCAGCGCGTTGCGTCGGTGCGGCCTGTTCAGGACAATGTGACCGATCCCATCGGTCACGCTGTATTGGAGTTCCTCGTCTTCCTGCATGACGTCTTCCTTCATGGCTTCCTCCGGGCCGCGGCCGCTCAGGCAGCGGCGGCGCTTTCGGCCAGGAACTGCATGGCCGCCTGGACGCCGCCAGACTGGTGGGGAATGTCGGCAACCCGAAGGCCCATCTCAACCCCGCTCAGCGTTCCGGCCAGCATCAGATCGTTGAAATCGCCGAGATGGCCGATCCGGAACACCCGGCCGGCAAGCCGCGACAGCCCGTTGCCAAGCGACATGTCGAACTTCGTCAGAACCGTCGCCCGAAAGGCATCAGCATCATGGCCTTCCGGCAACATGACCGCGGTCAGCGAGCTGGAATAATCGCGCGGTTCCTGGCACAGCACCTCCAGCCCCCAGGCCTGAACGGCGCGGCGGGTCGCCTCGGCATGCCTGTCATGGCGCGAAAAGACGTTGTCGAGCCCTTCCTCGTGAAGCATGTCGATGGCCTCGGCAAGACCATAGAGAAGGTTTGTCGCCGGCGTGTAGGGAAAGGCGCCGCCCTTGTTGGCGGCAAGCTGTTCCTGCCAGTCCCAGTAGGAGCGTGGCTGGCCGTTGGTCGCGGATTCGGTGATGGCACGCTCGGAAAGGGCGTTGAAGGACAGTCCCGGTGGCAGCATCAGCCCTTTCTGCGAGCCGGAAACCGTCACATCGACTCCCCACTCATCATGCCTGTAATCGATTGAGGCAAGCGATGAGATGGTGTCCACCAGCAACAGGGCGCCATGACCCGCGGCATCCATTGCGGCGCGGACCTCGCCAATGCGCGAGGTCGACCCTGTCGAGGTTTCGTTATGAACAACGCAGACGGCGCGAATACGGCCTTCGCCATCGCCACGGAGCCGGTCTTCAATGGCCTGCGGGTCGACGCCGCGGCGCCAGTCGGTCTCCAGGAATTCTGTCTCAATCCCCAACCTGTCAGCCATCTTCTTCCACAGGGTCGCAAAATGGCCGGTCTCAACCATCAGCACCCGCTCGCCTTCATTGATCAGATTCACCAGCGCCGCTTCCCAGGCGCCGGTGCCGGACGCCGGATAGATAACAACCGCCGACTCGGTCTTGAAGATGGTCTTCATGCCATCAAGACATGTCTTGCCAAGCTCGGCGAAGGCCGGACCACGATGGTCGATCGTCGGATGATCCATGGCCCGCAGAATACGGTCAGGTACGTTGGTTGGCCCGGGAATCTGCAGGAAATGGCGCCCGGCCTGATAACTATTGGAACTCATGTGCGGTAATCTTTCGCGTTGGAATGGACTCGGCAATAGCCTAGATTTTTCGGAGTTTACATACAACTATGTGGATATCGCCGCGACGCTTTGCCCACCTGCCCTAAAGATAGACCATTTCCGTTCCGATTGCCGAGTGAATCCATGCCGAACGATATTCGCGTCCCGTCCTTTGCCCCGTTGAAAGCCGCGCTTGGTGGAGCGCTGTTCGACGATGTGTTCGCACGCGGACGCTACGCCACCGATGCCTCGATCTATCAGATGATGCCACATGCGGTGGTGGTGCCGGAAAGTCTTGCCGATGTCGAGGCGACGCTGGATTTCGCGCGGAAGGAGGGGCTGGCGGTGCTTCCGCGCGGCGGTGGCACCTCGCAATGCGGGCAGACGGTGAACAACGCCATTGTCATGGATACCAGCCGGCACCTCAACCGCATCCTTGACCTTGACGTTGACCAGCGTCGCTGTCTTGTCGAGCCGGGAATCGTTCTTGATGAGCTGAATCGCCAGTTGAAACCGCACGGGCTGTGGTTTCCGGTTGATGTCTCGACATCAAGCCGGGCGACCATCGGCGGGATGGCAGGCAACAACAGCTGCGGTGGCCGTTCAATCCGCTATGGCATGATGCGCGACAATGTCACCGCCATCGACGCCATCATGTCCGACGGCTCCAGCGCCAGGTTTGGCGATATCGACCGGGTGACGCCAACCGGCATGCTGGCCGATCTTCAGCCGCGGCTGCTGGCAATGGGCGCGAAGCACAGCCAGGACATTCTTGATGGCTTCCCGACTGTGTTGCGGCGGGTTGGCGGGTATAACGTCGATGCGTTGATGCCGGATGCGATGGCGCTTCGTCCTGATGGCCGGGCTGGCGATGGAATCAACCTTTCACATCTTCTTGTCGGCTCTGAAGGCACGCTTGCCTACAGCACCGCCATAGAATTGAAACTCTGGCCCCTGCCGGCGAAAAAGCTGATGGGTATCTGCCATTTTCCGACCTTCTACAAGGCCATGGATGCAGCGCAGCATCTTGTCACGCTGGATCCTGTGGCTGTCGAGCTTGTCGACGATACGATGATCGCGCTTGGCCGTTCGATCCCGATCTTTCAGAAGACCATCGAAGAGGCGGTGCATGGCGACCCGGCGGCGCTTCTGATTGTTGAATTCGCCGAGGATGACATGGCCGAGAACCGGCATCGTCTGAAGCAGCTTCATGCGATGATGGCTGATCTTGGCTTTGGATGGGACAAGGGCCCGGAATGGCGCGGCGGTGTTGTTGATGCCATCGAGCCGGCGATGCAGGGGCGCGTCGCCGAGATGCGCAAATCCGGGCTCAACATCATGATGAGCATGAAGAGCGAGGCAAAGCCGGTTTCCTTTCTTGAGGATTGCGCTGTCGAACTGAAGGATCTGGCCGAATATACAGACAGGCTGACGCGCATTTTCGACCGGCATGGCGCCAAGGGAACCTGGTACGCGCATGCCTCGGTCGGCTGTCTTCACGTTCGGCCGGTGCTGGATATGAAACAGCAGGATGGTGCCGCCACCATGCGGGCCATCGCCGAGGAGGCGTTCGAGCTTGTCCGGTCATTTGGCGGCTCGCATTCCGGCGAACATGGTGACGGCATTGTCCGGTCGGAGTTCAACGACACCATGTTCGGTCCGGTGCTCCCCGATCTGTTCCGGCAGGTAAAGTCGATGTTCGATCCGGCCTGCATGTTCAACCCGGGAAAGATCACTGACGCGCCAAAGATGGATGACCGGTCGCTGTTCCGCTTTGCCCCCGGTTACAGCGTCGAAGATCGTGACACCATTCTTGACTGGGCCGAATGGCCGGGACGCTCCGGCGGGTTCCAGGGCGCGGTCGAGATGTGCAACAATAACGGGGCCTGTCGCAAGCTTGAAGGCGGTGTGATGTGCCCGTCATACCGCGCCACCCGCAACGAGCGAGATGCGGTGCGGGGGCGGGCGAATTCACTTCGACTTGCAATGTCAGGCCAGCTTGGTCCAGACGCGATGACCAGCGAGGCGATGGCAGAGACGATGAAGCTCTGCGTGTCCTGCAAGGCCTGTAAACGGGAATGTCCGGTCGGGGTCGATATGGCGCGGATGAAGGTGGAAGTGACAGCGGCGCGCGCCTCGGCGCATGGCATTTCGCTGCATGACAGGTTGGTTGCCTGCCTGCCTGCCTACGCGCCGATGGCCTCGCGCCTTGCCAGTTTCAGCAATCTGATTCAGGGGGTGTGGCGCCATCTGCCGGTTCTGTCCGGACTGGTGTCGCGGATCACCGGATTCACCGCCGCACGCGCCCTGCCGCGTTGGCATGCCAATGCATTCAGCACTGGCGAGCTCGCCGGCACACCGACCGGCAACGGCACACCAATCGTGCTGTTTGCCGATACGTTCAACCGCTATTTCGAGCCGGAAAATCTGCGCGCCGCGATCCGCGTTCTGCAGCGGGCCGGCTATGATGTCTTTGCGCCGGCACCGGCATCGGGAAAGCCGCTATGCTGTGGCCGGACCTATCTGTCGTCGGGCATGGTGGCGGCGGCGCGCCAGGAGGCCGAACGTCTTGTCGAGGCTCTCTATCCGCTGGCCCGCAGCGGGGTGCGAATTGTCGGTCTGGAGCCGTCCTGCACGCTGGCCCTTCGTGACGAGATTCCGGCATTGCTTGGATCGGCGCAGGCCGAAACTGTCGCCGAATCGGTGCTGACACTGGCTGAACTTCTGGCCGCGGATCGACCGGATCTGGGACTCGCCGCTGGTGACGGCCCCCGCCGGGCAAAGCTTCATGGCCATTGCCACCAGAAAGCCTTTGACGCGGTAAAGCCAATCGAGACGGTGCTTCGTGATCTGGCCGGTGTCGAGGTCGAAACGATCGAGACATCCTGTTGCGGCATGGCAGGTGCGTTCGGCTATGGCCGCGATACCTATGAAGTGTCGATGAAAATGGCCGAGGCGGCGCTGTTGCCGGCAGTACGGGGTGCTGATCCCGATCAGGCGATTCTGGCGGACGGCACATCCTGCCGCTGTCAGATTGGCGATGGCACTGGCCGCGAGGCAACGCATCTGGCGCTGTATCTTGACCGGCTTGGCAATGCCGGCCGCGACGCCTGACACAGGATATACCGCGTCAGACGGTCCGGAATCAGAAATTACCAAATAGTTAATGCATCTGTTCGCTTTATGGGTGTGCAGGTCTGCCACGTGGTTGGCGACCAGGGCGCACCTTCGCTGTTGGGATTTGAAATTAACTCAATATTTACAGATTAATGAGATGTTAACGCGCTGTGACCGACCAGGAGTGACAGGCCGAAAGGTGCAAACGCGGAGGTTGCATAAATATCAGATATTTATGCTTTTTTTACTTTTGCGACGGTCATTGATATCCGGCAGGCATCTTTCAATCACTGATGACTGCCTTCAATGTCCTCCTCACAATTGCCTCCGGTGCGTCTGTGGCGTGCTGTTTCATCCTCTCTGGTCCTGATCCTCCTGTGTGCCTGCGCCGGCGGCGGTGGCGGTGGCGGGTTGTCGGCTGCCGGGCCGGTCGTGCTTGTTGATGGCACGGACAGGTTCACCGATGAAGACGATGAAGCGGCAGCCACCCACATTGCCGATCCGCGGGAGCCGTCCCAGCGCGGCACGCCGACGCCGGGTACCGTGCCAGATCCAACCTTCTATGAGACGGCGGAATATTATGCCAGCCAGTGGCGATCGCCGCTTGAGGTGACGCGTTTCAGCGATTCATATGCCCGCGGCTGGACCGGGCTTGGCTCTCTGGTGACGGTTGCCGATACCGGCGTCGATGCCGATCACCCGGACCTGGCGCCCGGGCTGGTGCATGGCCGCGACTTCACCAACACCGGCCTTGCCGACACCAATGGGCATGGAACGCATGTGGCCGGCATTGTCGCCGCGCGGCGAGATGGCGTTGGCATGCATGGTGGGGCCTTTGATTCGAAGCTTGCCATTGCCAAGGTGGCGGCCGGATGGAGTTATGATTTTGGTCTGGCCCGTGCGGCGGCGGCGTGGGGGCGCGATCTGGGATCGGTCGCGGTGAATGTCAGCGCTGCCTATCTTCGCGATTCCTGGCTGGAACAGAAGCTGGTGAAGATCGGTGACGGCAGTTATTTCCTTGATGATCCCTATCATGGTGTGAACGGCTTTTATGGCATGCGACTGCAGGCCGAAGGCTGGCGTGCCGCGCTTGGGCCGAACCAGATTCTTGTCAAGGCGGCCGGCAATAACGACACCGATTACAGCGCTGGTGCGAACCAGTGGGCCACCGCCACGGATGAGAACGGCGGCCTGATTCTGAATGGCCAGATGCTGATTGTCGGGAACTGGGATGCCGTCGCCGAACGGATCACCGGCAATCGGGCCGGCAATGTCTGCACCACCTGGCAGGAGGGTGTGTGTCTGGATGCGGCCCGGATCAGCGACAGCTTCCTGATCGCCCCCGGAGTCAATATCGTCTCGACCTACCCTGGTGGCGGATACGCCGCCATGACCGGCACCAGCATGGCCGCGCCGCTTGTTGCCGCCGCCGCTGCGGTACTTCACCAGACCTGGCCGCATCTTGACGGCAGACAGCTTGCGGCGCTGCTTCTTGAGACCGCGAACAGGGATATTCCCGGGTATGCCGAACATGTCCATGGCCAGGGGCTTCTCGATATGGAGCGGGCAACACGCCCGGTCGGTGACATTGGTGTGCCAACCGGCGCAACTGTTGTGGCGCAGAGGCTGCCGCTTGAAGCTGGCGGCGCCCTTGCAGATCCCGGTGTGGCGGCACGCGCCGCGCTGTCAGGTGTGATGCTTCTTGATGGGTATGATCGTGATTTCTATGTCGATCTTGGCAGCGGGATGGTGGCAACGGACACCAGGCGTGACAGCGCCGCCGGCGCTGGTGGTCTGATCGACAGCTATGCCGGCTATTTCGCCGATGACAGCCATCTGGCCTTCCGCCTTCCGCTGGCGGACGGCATCTACATGGTCAACGGAGCCGGATATGAAGAAAGCGCCTTCCTTGGCAACCGGCTTGATGGCCTTCTTGGCACGGTGTCTTCCAGCATGACCGCCTACGGAATGGTCAATCTTGATCGGCCAGCCGGGCGGCGCGGGGGCCGTGTCTTCGCCCAGCTTGGCGGTGCGGTCACGAAAATTGAACTTGCGGATAAGCCAAGCCTTCTTGTGGATGCAGCGCCAATCCTGTCCAGCACGGCAAGCCTTGGCGGCAGCCTTCCCCTGGCTGGTGGCAGGGTTGGCATGGTCCTCAGCCAGCCTGTGCAGATGACCCGCGCGGCGATGACCTACCGCATGCCGGTGGCGCGCAGTCTTGACGGTGGCATTTCCTATGCCAACCGTGAGATCGATTTCAGCCCGGCACGACGGGAAACCGATATTGGCCTGTTCTTTCGGCGCGATGCCTGGCACCGCCAGCTATCGGCCGAGAGTTTTGTCGAATGGCGTCACAATGCGCCGCAAGCGCCGCATGCGCCGGTGTTTGAGGCCGGGGTGAGGCTACGGCTTACCTTTTAGATCGCAACGCACCCTCACCCTGCCCGGCGAACGGTCTGCCGGTCAGAGCTAGCCAAGCCGTCCATAGAATGTCATTCGCGCCGCCTCTGACAAGGCGATTCCCGGTTTGGTATTGTAGGCAAGTACGACCAGAATGCGGGTGCGTCCACCAATGGTCGGTGTGACCCGGTGCATCGAATTGCGTCCCCGGAACAGCACCAGGGTGCCGGCATTGACCTCCAGCAACGCGGCCTTGCGGTCATCATCAAGAACCGCCTCGACGCCGGCGAAATTCAGATCTCCTGAATCGGCATCGCGAAGATCACGCACATAATGGAATTCACCGCCAGCTTCCGGCGCCTGCAAAAGCAATGTCACGGCGAAGGAGGAATTGTCAAAATGCCAGCCAAGTTCCTGTCCCGCCGCCGCGTAATGGACATTGATTGAGGATAGCGGGTCGGCATATTCATAGAGCGCCGCTTCGCCAACGATGCTGGCGATGAAATCACGAAAGGCGGCTGACCCGTAGATTGCGTGGAGCGCCGAGCCCGCCGGCACCTGGTCGGTGGTGATGCATCCCTTTGACGAGGTGATCTGCCGGTTGAAGACATGATCAGGTCCAAGTGACGGGTCGGGCGGGGTCAGATAGACATTATGGGTCGAGCTTGTGAAGAAAGCCTCAGGCGCCGCTGTCTCGGCCTCGGCGACAAGGGTCGCGATGGCCTGCCTGTGCAGAAAGCCCGGAATTGTCACGACGCCGGTTGTATCAAGGCGCTGCCGACAGCTGGCGATAAAGGCGCGATCGCCAAGTGGACAGGCCTGTGAATCGATAATCTGGTCAAGCATCCTCAGATCTTTCCTGATGAGAACGAGGTCAGTACCCCATCGCGCATCCATCCTTGCGCGGGTCGGAACCGGCTGTCAAAAGGCCGGTTTCCCAGTCGATGCTGATGGCCTGCGATCCGCCAATGGGTTTGCTGGCGGGTCGAATGTCATGGCCAAGGTGGCGCAGCGCTGTGCGGACATCATCGGGGACCGGTGCCTCGACCTCGACAAAGTCATCGAAGGGATCCGGGAAAAAGCGTGGCATGTCCTGCGCCATCTGCACATCCATCTCGTAGTCGAAATGACGGGTCAGGAACTGCATATGGCCGAAGGCCTGATATTCGCCGCCCATGACGCCATAGCTCATGGTGACCCGGCCATCTTTTGTCACCATGCCCGGGATCAGCGTATGAAGTGGTCGCTTGCCCGGCGCGACACCGTTTGGATGGGCGGCATCGACAACAAATCCCTGCCCACGATTATGAAGCATGACGCCGCTCATCGGCGCCATGATCCCCGAGCCGAAATTGTCATAGAGAGAGTTGATGAAGCTGCAGACATTCCGGTCGCGGTCGACAACGGTGATATAGACCGTGCTGCTGTGGCGCGGCAGCTGGCTTGGCGGCAACGGGTCGAGCCGACGGTCTGCCGCGATCTGACCCCGCAGCCTGTCGGCATAGGCAGGATCGAGCATGTCCTGTACCGGGACGCTGACCTGCGCCGGATCGGCCAGCACGACGCCGCGGTCACGATAGGCGAGGCGGCCAGCCTCAATCTCGAGATGCATCCGGTCCGGCGTGATCGGGCCGGCGGTATCACGTTCCATGCCCGCCATGATGTTGAGAAGCATCAGCGCAATCACCCCCTGGCCGTTTGGCGGGCACTGCCAGACAACGTGATTGCGGAAGGGGGTGCTGATCGGGTCAACATAATCGCCAATGGCGGCGGCAAAGTCCTCTGCCGTGTGACAGCCGCCGAGCGCCCGCAGTTTGGCGATGATGTCATCCGCCACCGGCCCCTCATAGAAACCGGCGCGCCCGTCGCGGCCGATCCTTTCCAGCGTTGCCGCCAGCGCTGGCTGTGCATGTCTGGCACCAAGCTGGATGGGACCACCATCCCGTTCGAAGACGGCGCGGGCATCCGAATCAAGCCATTTGAAGGCGCCGGCGAAGTCCTGTGCCACCCGCTGGGTGATGGGATAGCCGTCACGGGCATAGGCAATGGCCGGTGCCAGCACTCTGCCCAGATCCAGTCTGCCATGATCCCGGTTCAACTGTGTCCAGGCATCCACCGCGCCGGGAATCGTCACCGCATGTGGTGACTGGCGTTCAAGGCGCGAGATCCCTTTTTCAAGCAACCAGTCCGAACTCAGCGCCGCCGGTGCCCGGCCCGACCCGTTAAAGGCGATGACCCTGTCTTGTCCAGATGGCGTGTACAGGCAGAAACAGTCGCCGCCAATACCAGTTGATTCCGGTTCGACCACACATTGCACGGCGCAGGCAGCAATCGCCGCGTCAAGGGCGTTGCCGCCATCCTGAAGGATGGTGATGGCCGCCTGGGTGGAAAGCGGATGTGACGTGCTTGCCATGCCGTTCGGCGCGGCGACGGGCGATCTTCCGGGATATTCAAGGTGACGCATATTGCTGTCTCATTGTGTGGTCGGGGCGGGTGATGAAATCACATTGTCCGGCAAACCGAAAGGGCCGCCTGACGGCGACCCTCCCTGTCTGCGTTTGTGAGCTACCTTGCCTGTCTATTCTGCGGCCGATTCCCATTCATCGATGCTTGGGCAGGAACAGATCAGATTACGGTCGCCAAAGGCATTGTCGATCCGGCTGACCGGTGGCCAGTATTTGTTGGCCTGCCGGTTCATGTCCGGGCTGGCGGCTTCCTCGCGGCTATAGGGGTGGCTCCAGTCCGAGGCCATCAGGTCGGCCGCCGTGTGCGGCGCGTTGACAAGCGGGTTGTCATCGCGTGGCCATGCGCCGGATTCGACCTTGCCTATTTCGGTGGCGATCGACAGCATCGCATCGCAGAAGCGGTCGATCTCGGTAATGGATTCCGACTCCGTCGGCTCAATCATCAATGTGCCGGCGACCGGGAAGGACATGGTCGGCGCGTGGAACCCGAAATCGACAAGCCGCTTGGCGATATCCTCATTGCTGATGCCACTGCGATCCTGGATGTCGCGGATGTCGATGATGCATTCATGCGCCACCCGGCCATTCGCGCCAGCATAGAGAACCGGATAATGCGGTGCCAGCCGCGACGCCATGTAATTGGCGGCCAGGATCGCCGTCCCTGTCGCCGCTTTCAGACCCTTGCTTCCCATCATCTGGATATAGGCATAGGTGATCGGCAGGATGCCGGCGGATCCGAACGGCGCGGCGCTGACGGCCCCTTCATCGGCCAGTGGTGAGCCGGGAAGGAACGGCACCAGATGCGCCGCGACACCGATGGGTCCAACGCCGGGGCCGCCCCCGCCATGCGGGATGCAGAAGGTCTTGTGAAGGTTCAGGTGGCTGACATCGGCGCCGAACTCTGGCAGCGAGCAATGCCCGACAAGGGCGTTCAGATTGGCCCCGTCGACATAGACCTGACCGCCGGCCTCATGGACGATGGCGCACAGCTCGACGATTGATTCCTCGAAAACGCCATGCGTCGACGGGTAGGTGACCATGATGGCGGCCAGTGACTCACGATGCGTCTCGGCCTTTGCCTTCAGGTCCTCGATATCGACATTGCCGTCGGTATCACATTTGACAACCACGACCTTCATGCCGGCCATTGCCGCCGACGCCGGATTGGTGCCATGCGCCGATTGTGGGATCAGGCAGATATTGCGATGCCCCTCGCCGCGTGATTCATGGTAACGCGAGATGGCAAGCAGACCTGCAAACTCGCCCTGCGAGCCTGCATTCGGTTGCAATGACACACCCGCATAGCCTGTGGATTCGGCCAGCATCGCTTCCAGCCGCGCGATCATCACGGCATAACCCTCGGCCTGGTCGGCTGGCGCGTAGGGGTGGATGTTGGCGAATTCCGGCCAGGTCACGGGTATCATCTCGGCGGTGGCATTGAGTTTCATCGTGCAGGACCCGAGCGGGATCATGCAGCGGTCAAGCGCCAGGTCGCGATCGGCAAGGCTGCGCATATAGCGCATCATCTCGGTCTCGGTACGATAGCGATGGAATACAGGCTGGCGCATGAAACCATCGGCCCGCCGCAGTGCATCCGGAATGGCCAGAGCCGGAGTCGCGGCACCAGCATTGCCAGCGCCAAGCGCGGCAAGAAGCCGATCCAGAATGTCGGTCGAGCTTGTCTCGTCGAAACTGGCGGCAATGGCGCCGTCCAGGCTTCGCAGATTGATTTCCGCCTTGCGCGCCGCGGCGATCAAGTCGTCACGGTCATCAGGCGCTTCGATAACAACGGTATCGAAGAAATCATCATGCCTGACCGTTCTGCCGGCGGCGCGCATGGCAGCGGCAAAGCGGCCGGCCATGGCATGGGCGTGACCGGCAATTCGGGTCAGGCCTTCCGGCCCGTGCCATAACCCATAGAACCCGGCCATCACCGCCAGAAGAACCTGCGCGGTGCAGATGTTCGAGGTCGCCTTTTCGCGGCGGATATGCTGTTCGCGGGTCTGCAGCGCCAACCGGTAGGCCATGCGCCCGCCACTGTCCTGGCTGACCCCGACAAGCCGGCCCGGAATGGCGCGCTGATGCGACGTGCGGCAGGCAAAGAAGGCGGCATGCGGCCCGCCATATCCGAAGGGAACGCCAAACCGCTGCGCCGACCCCAGAACGATGTCGGCGCCAAGATTGCCAGGCGCCTCAAGAAGCGTCAGTGCCAGCAGGTCCGAGGCGATGATGGCAAGGCCGCCAGCATCATGGATGGACTCGATGGCTGGCCTGATGTCACGCACCGCGCCGCTGCTTCCCGGATAGCTGATCAGAACGCCGAAGCAGCCATCCCCATAGGGTGCCTCGGGTGACTCCAGCTCAATCTCGATGCCGATTGGTTTGGCCCGTGTGCGCAGAACCGCGATTGTCTGCGGGTGCGTGTCCGGGTCGACCCGGAAAATGGTGCCCTTGCCACGATGCGCACGGAACGCCATTGCCATGCCCTCGGCGGCGGCGGTCGCCTCATCAAGAAGCGAGCCGTTGGCGATGTCCATGCCGGTCAACTCGGTGATCATCGTCTGGAAATTCAGGATGGCTTCAAGCCGGCCTTGTGAGATTTCAGGCTGATAGGGTGTGTAGGCTGTGTACCAGGCCGGGTTCTCCAGAACGTTGCGAAGCACCACCGGCGGCGTATGGCAGCCATAATAGCCCATGCCAATCAGCGAGGTGACCACCTTGTTCTGGCCGGCCAGCATGCGCATCTCGGCCAGGATATCGGCCTCTGACAACGCCTCTGGCAGGTTCATCTCGTCATGGCGACGGATACCGGCCGGAATGACCTCGTCGAGAAGCGTCTCCAGCGACGCGACATCGAGGCTGGCAAGCATGGTCATGATATCATGCTGGTTCAGCCCGATGTGACGGGTTTCGAATGCTGCCTGCGGCGAACCCTGCGGGGCGCCATTGACGTCGTTCAGTGATGACTCAAGTGGTGACATGGTGGTCTCCTTTGCTTTTCTTTTCAGCCGGTGGCACCCGGCCCCATCATATGTCCCGGCTGGCGCCTGACGGGTGGGGGCCCGTTGGCGCCATCCATTGTCAGGTGATCATGGCGCTGTAGGCGGCCTCATCCATCATCTCGTCAAGCTCGCCGGCGTCGGCCACCTTGATCTTGAAGAGCCAGCACTCATGCGCCCGGTCAGGGGTGATGCTTGTCAGGTCGTCAAGCAGCGCGTCATTGACCTCGGTGATCTCGCCGCTTGCCGGGCTGTAGATGTCAGAGGCGGCTTTTACCGATTCAAACACCGCGACCGAGTCGCCTTTACTGACTGTTGTGCCGGCCTCGGGAAGCTCGACAAAGACGATGTCGCCAAGCTGTTCGATGGCGTGCGGCGAAATGCCAACCGCCCCTGTATCACCATCAAGATTGATCCATTCATGGTCTTCTGTGTAACGCAACATGGTGGTCTCCTTCTCTGTGCTGTTCGGTCAACCGCGGATATAGCGATGTGGCACCAGCGGCAGCGCCGCAACGAAAACCGGCACCTCGCGTCCGCGAACAAGGGCGTTGATCTCTGTGCCGGGGCTGGTCAGCGCCGCATCGACAAAGCCAAGCGCGGCAGGCGCATCAAGGCTCGGGGCAAAGCCGCCCGACGTCACATGACCAACAATGGTTCCGTCGATTTCAAGTTCGGCCCCGTCTCGTACCGGCCGGCCGCCCTGCGGCAGCAACCCGACCAGCTGTCTTGCCGGGCCATCATTCCAGTCTTTCATGATGGCATCGGCGCCCGGGAAATCGGCAGCCTCACGGCGGCGTTTCGACAGCGCGAAGCGCAGCCCGGCGGTCACCGGGTTGATCGTCTCGTCAAGTTCATGTCCCCATAGCGGCAGACCTGCCTCAAGCCGCAGCGTGTCGCGGGCGCCAAGCCCGGCAAGGCTGACCGCCTCGTCCGCGCACAGCCGTTCGGCAAGCTGAACCGCCTTGTCGGCTGGCATGGAGATCTCGACCCCGTCCTCGCCGGTATAGCCTGATCTGGTGATGATGCAGTCAATGCCATCAATGGTGAAATGGCCGATCTGCATGAAGAAGAACCCGTCAAGATCGACGCCAAGCCGCCGCAGCGCCTGTGGTGCCTGTGGACCCTGAAGGGCCAGCAGCGCGCGGTCGTCACGGATGCTCATCGTCACGTCGCCAGCCAGGTTGGCGCGAAGATGCGCGATGTCGTGGTCAGCGCGGCCGGCATTGACGACAAGCTGCAAATCACCACCGAGCCTTGCGATCATCAGGTCATCGAGAACGCCGCCATTGTCATCAAGAAACATTGAATAGCGGACCCGCCCGTCGGCGATGGCACCGACATCGGTTGGGGTCAGCTGCTCCAGCGCCGTGTCGGCATCTGTTCCGGCAAGCCAGACCTGCGCCATATGTGACACGTCGAACAGAGCTGCCGAGTCGCGGGTTGCCAGATGCTCCGCCTTGATGCCATCGGCGTATTGCACAGGCATGTCCCAACCCGCGAACGGCACCATTCGCGCGCCATTGGCGAGGTGGAAATCATAAAGTGGGGTCCTGCGGGTCTCCACGGGTTACTCCTGTTGCGACGCAAAAAAAAACGCAATTCGACCAAGTCGAACGCGCCCTCTCTGTCGTCGAACCTGAGAGATTTCCCGCCTGATCATCCATTATGCGGGCCTGCGGCCCTGGATGATGTGACGGCGGCTTTCCCCGTCGGTGGGCACTGCCGTGCCGCTTTCCAGAGTGCTCACAGAATAGAGAGTACGGGCACCTGAGAGTTTCCTGGGCCTTTGCTCCTTCGGTGGCCACAACGGACGTGAGCCGATGTGACACTCTCCCCTCTACTGTATCGAGCAGGAGAATGCTATGCGGTAAGCGGAATTTAAGCAAGGGTCAAACCGCCGCGCTTTGCGTCTTGCGACTGGCAGTCGCCACCCCCATATCCGTGTGGCGTGACGAGCATGGCGTCACTTGGCCAGGATCAGCGAGATTTAACATGCCCGACAGCAGCCCTATCTGGGATCTTACAGATCTCTACAGCAACATCGAAGATTCAGCCATTGCCGCCGATCTGGAGGCATCCCGCGCATCGGCAAAGTCGCTTGCGGCCGCGTGGCGGGGCCGGCTTGGCGAGGTGGATGGCCAGCAGCTGGCCACGCTGATCACCGACTATGAGCGGGTTCTCGAGACTCTTGGCAAGGCGGCAAGCCACGCGCAGTTGCAATTCGCTGCCAACACCACTGATGCTGACATCGCGCGCCATCACCAGTCGATTCGTGAGGCCGGTGCGGAAATCGGCGCCGAACTTCTGTTTGTCGAGCTTGAACTGGCGACGCTGCCGCAGGCGCGTATTGACGAGTTGTGCGAGACCGAGGCGGTGGCGGCCTGGATGCCGTGGCTTCGCCGCGTTCGCGCCATGGCGCCCTATCAACTCGACCCCGACATGGAACGCATGCTTGCCGAGCGCGCGCCGACGGGCCGTGGGGCCTGGGTGCGGCTGTTTGATGAAACCGCGGCGTCGTTGCGGTTCCCGTTCAGGGGCGCCGAAGTTACCGAAGCCGAAATCCTGAATTCGCTGGCAAGCACCGAGGCGGACGAACGACGCGAGGCCGGTGCATCGCTGTCGACGACATTGACGGCAAACCGGCGTCTCTTGTCGCTTGTCCTCAACACCATCGCCAAGGACAAGGAAATCGAGGACCGGTGGCGGGGCTTCAAACGGCCGGTGGCGTCGCGCAATCTGGATAATGACGTCGATGACGAGGTGGTCGATGCGCTGGTCAGCGCCGTTGATTCGCGCAACGCCGATCTGGCGCACCGCTATTACCGGCTGAAGGCCGGATGGATGGGTGGTGAGTCCATTGACTGGTGGGATCGCAACGCGCCGCTTCCCGATGATGACGACAGCCTCTTTACCTGGGATGAGGCACAGCAGCTGGTGATGGAGTCGTTCGCTGGATTCGATCCGCAGATGGCTGATCTCGCCGCGCCGTTCTTCGAGCGCAACTGGATTGATGCCGCGCCGCGTGCTGGCAAGAGTTCGGGCGCTTTCTCGCATCCGGTAACGCCATCGGCACATCCCTATATCCTGATGAATTTTTCCGGCAAATCGCGCGATGTGATGACGCTGGCCCATGAAATGGGGCATGGCATCCATCAGCGCCTCGCCGCCGACCGCGGCTATCTGATGTCGGATACACCGCTGACGCTGGCGGAAACAGCCTCGGTGTTTGCCGAGATGCTGACCTTCCGGCGGCTTGTCGACAACGCTGATGATACCGCCACCCGCCGCCGTCTTCTGGCTGGCAAGGTAGAGGATATGCTGAACACCGTTGTCAGGCAGGTGGCCTTCCACAATTTCGAGACACGGCTTCATGAGGCACGGCGGACCGCCGAGCTGACAGCCGACGAAATTTCCGACATCTGGATGGAAACGCAACGCGCCGCCCTTGGGCCGGCGGTGCGTACCGGTGATGATTACCGTCCGATCTGGGGCTATATCCCGCATTTCGTTCACACCCCGTTCTATGTCTATGCCTATGCCTTTGGCGATTGTCTGGTGAACGCGCTGTGGCAGACCTATACGACCGAACGCGAGGCTGGCAGCGCCACCGATTTTGTGGGCCGGTATCGTGACCTGCTATGTGCTGGCGGGACCGAGCGCTATGACGTCGCGCTGGGTCGGTTCGGGCTGGATGCCCGCGATCCGGCCTTCTGGTCGATGGGGCTCGACATGATTTCAGGCATGATCGACGAGCTTGAGGAGTTGTCCTGATGGCCAAGACCGACGCCCAGGCAAATAATGGCCGCGTTGGTGGGCGGCTGCGTCGCTATGCCCGTGTGACCTCGACAATGACCGGGCTTGCCGCGCGGATGGCTGGCGAGCGTTATCTTGGCATGCAGATTGACCGGTCCAAACATGCCGCGGACCTTCGCGAGGCGCTTGGCGGCCTGAAGGGGCCGATCATGAAGGTGGCGCAGATCCTGTCGACCATTCCCGACGCCCTGCCGCCGGAATATGCCGAAGAGCTGGCAAGCCTTCAGGCCGACGCGCCGGCCATGGGCTGGCTGTTCACGCGCCGCCGCATGGCGGCCGAGCTTGGCCCAGACTGGCAGCAGAAACTGCAATCCTTCTCGCGTGAGGCAGTGTCGGCGGCATCGCTTGGCCAGGTGCATCGGGCGGTCGATCTTGAGGGCAACCAGCTGGCGATAAAGCTGCAATATCCTGATATGGCATCAGCCATCGACGCCGATCTGCGACAGCTTCGCCTGGTCTTCCAGCTTTATGAGCGCTACGACTCGGCGATTTCGACGGCTGATATCTATGATGAGTTGTCGGAGCGACTTCGCGAGGAGCTGGACTACCGACGCGAGGCGACGAATCTGGCCCTCTATCATCATATGCTGGCCAACGAGGATTCGGTACGGCTTCCGGTGTATCGGCCGGAACTGTCAACCGACCGCCTGATGACGATGAGCTGGCTTGATGGCACACGGATCATGCCGTTTCTCGAGACCGGGCCGTCGCAGGAAGTTCGCAACGACATTGCCCGTAACATGTTCCGCGTCTGGTATGTGCCGTTCTATTTCTACGGCGTCATCCATGGTGATCCGCATCTTGGCAATTATTCTCTCGATGCCGATAACAAAATCAATCTGATGGATTTCGGATCGATCAGGCTGTTCCGCCCGGCCTTTGTCGGCGGTGTGATCGACCTGTATCGGGCGCTTCGTGACAATGATCCCGATCTGGCCGTCCATGCCTATGAAAGCTGGGGTTTCCATGGTCTCGACAAGGAGGCCATCGAGGTTCTCAACATGTGGGCTGAATTCATCTACGCGCCCCTGCTTGAAGACAAGGTGCGGCCTATCCAGGCGCTTCGCAACGGATCGGCCGGGCGCGAGCTTGCCGGCAAGGTTCATGGCGAGCTGAAGCGCATTGGTGGCATCCGCCCGCCGCGCGAATTCGTGCTGATGGACCGGGCGGCGGTGGGGCTTGGCTCGGTGTTCATGCATCTTGGTGCCGAGGTGAACTGGCACAGCCTGTTCCACGACCTTATTGATGATTTCGACCGCGACAGGTTGGCCGAGCGGCAGCGCGAGGCCGCCGCTGTCGCCGGCATTCCGGACGAGCTGCTGGATCAGGGCGCCTGACCCGACAGCCCTGATGGGCATGGGTGCTGGGCCGATGCCGGCCGGCGGGTCAGCTGCCGAGACTTGTCAGGATCTGATCAAGAGACGCCTTGGCATCGCCATACAGCATCCGTGAATTGTCCTTGAAGAACAGCGGATTTTCGATCCCTGAATAGCCACGCCCCTGGCCGCGCTTGGAAATAATGACCTGCCGCGCCTTCCACACCTCGAGAACAGGCATGCCGGCGATCGGGCTGTTCGGATCGTCCTGTGCGGCCGGATTCACAATGTCATTGGCCCCAAGGATGATCACCATGTCGGTCTCCGGGAAGTCCGGATTGATCTCGTCCATTTCCAGAACGATGTCATAGGGGACCTTGGCCTCGGCAAGAAGAACGTTCATATGGCCGGGAAGGCGGCCCGCCACCGGGTGGATGGCGAAACGTACCGATTTGCCCTGCGCGCGCAGACGGCGTGTGATTTCTGACACCGCGCCCTGCGCCTGTGCCACTGCCATGCCATAGCCCGGGACGATGATGATGTCCTGCGCGTCCTGAAGATCGGCCGCCACACTGGCGACATCGGTGGCGATCATCTCGCCCTCGACTTCCTGGCTGCTGCTGACAGTCGTTCCCCAGCCACCAAGGATGACCGACAGGAAGTTGCGGTTCATCGCGCGGCACATGATGTAGGACAGGATGGCACCTGATGCGCCGACAAGCGCGCCGGTGACGATCAGCAGATCGTTGCCAAGAAGGAACCCGGTCGCCGCGGCCGCCCAGCCGGAATAGGAATTCAGCATCGACACGACGACAGGCATGTCGGCACCGCCGATGGCAAGGACCAGATGCGCGCCGAAGACCAGCGCGATGGCGGTCATCAGATACAGTGTCCACGGACCGGCATGGTTCAGATACATGGCGCCAAGCCAGACACAGACAAGCACCGCGACAAGGTTCAGGATGTTCCGGCCAGGCAGCGTCAGCGGCTTGCCATCAATCATTCCGGACAGCTTGCCAAAGGCGACGACCGACCCGGTGGTGGTCACCGCGCCGATGAAGACACCAAGGAAGATTTCAACCTCATGGATGATCTTCTCAGCTCCGACAAGGCCCTCCGGCGGGGCGAGGTCGGAATTGATGCCGATGAAGACAGCCGCCAGCCCGACAAAGGTATGAAGCGCGGCGACAAGCTGTGGCATGCCGGTCATCTCGACCCGCCGCGCGACAACAAGACCGACGACCGAACCGATGGCGATCATCAGTATCAGCATGCTGGACAGGGTTACCTGCGGGCCAAAAATGGTGGCGCCGACGGCAAGTGCCATCCCGACAATGCCGTACCATACGGCACGTTTGGCGCTTTCCTGGTTGGACAGGCCGCCAAGCGAGAGGATGAAAAGAACGCTGGCCGCGATATAGACAGCCGTTACGATGTTAGAACTCATCTGAAGTCACCCTTTTGCCGGTCAGCTTTTCTGGAACATCGCCAGCATGCGGCGTGTCACCATGAAACCGCCAACGATGTTGATGGTCGCGATCAGCACCGAAATGCTGGCAAGGATCATTACAATCTGGTTGCCTGACCCGATCTGCAGCAACGCGCCGAGAATGATGATTCCCGAAATGGCGTTGGTCACCGCCATCAGCGGCGTATGCAGCGCGTGGCTGACATTCCAGATCACCTGGAAGCCAACAAAACAGGCCAGCGCGAAGACGATGAAATGCTGCATGAAGCTTGCCGGGGCATAGGCGCCGACAAGCATCATGAAGGCGCCGCCAATGGCCAGCATGCCGATCTGCTGGCGTCCCTTGCGGCGGTGCTCGGCCATTTCCAGCGCGGCCTTTTCCTCGGGTGTCAGTTCCACAGGCTTTTCGGCCGTCGTGGCCTTGCCGATGGCCTGAACCTTCGGGGCCGGTGGCGGATAGGTGATCTCGCCGCCCTTCACGGCGGTGGCGCCGCGGATGACATCATCCTCCATATTGAGGGTGATCTGGCCATCCTTCTCGGGAGTCAGATCGTCAAGCATATGCCGGATGTTGGTGGCATATAATGTCGAGCTCTGCGCGGCCATGCGGCTTGGGAAATCGGTGTAGCCGACGATGGTGACGCCATTTTCCGAGGTGACGACCTCATCGGCCACGGTCAGGTCGCAATTGCCACCCTGTTCGGCCGCAAGATCAACGACAACCGACCCGGGCTTCATCAGTCCGACCATTTCGGCAGGCCATAATTTCGGGGCCGGCCGGCCGGGGATCAGCGCGGTTGTGATCACGATGTCGATTTCGGGTGCCTGGGCGCGGAAAAGCTCCATTTCCTTTTCGATGAATTCCGGCGAGGCGGGCTTGGCATATCCGCCTTCACCCGACCCGTCCTCCTCGAATTCCAGCATCAGGAATTCGGCGCCCATCGATTCGATCTGCTCGGCAACTTCCGGACGAACATCAAAGGCCCGCACGATGGCGCCAAGCGATGTGGCGGTACCGATGGCGGCAAGTCCGGCGACACCGGCGCCGATGACAAGCACCTTGGCTGGCGGCACCTTGCCGGCGGCGGTGATCTGGCCGGTGAAGAAACGGCCAAACTGGTTGCCAGCCTCAATGACGGCGCGATAGCCGGCGATATTGGCCATCGAGGACAGCACGTCCATCTTCTGGGCCCGGCTGATCCGCGGCACCATATCCATGGCGATGGCGTTGGTGCCTGCCTTGCTGAAGGTCTTCAGAAGATCGCCATTCTGACCCGGCCACAACAGGCTGATCACCGTCTGGTCGGCGCGAAGGAGTTTTTCCTCCTTCGCCGCGACGCCGCGTACCTTGACCACAATATCTGACTGCTTCCAGAGCGTTGCCGCGGTTTTGACCACCTCGGCGCCAGCCTCCACATAGGCGGCATCGCCAAAGCCGGCGGCGGTGCCGGCGCCTGATTCGATCACGCAGTCGTAACCGAGTTTCTGAATCTGGCGAACGCTGTCGGGCGTCATCGCGACGCGCTTTTCGCCATCAAGAATTTCCCTGGGGCATCCTACCTTCATCTCGTCTTTCCATCTGTTGACGTGCCGTGGGGCCGGCACCCGTCTGCTTCGTGTGCAATGTGGCCGAAGATGTGACCTGTAAACAAGACCTAAGGTGGTAATGGATTTTTGCGCTAAACGCTATAATGCAGTTGCCGGCGCGGCGATAACTGCGGGTTTTTGGGAATATGATACGTGGTTGCGGGAATATGATGCCGGGGCGTGCGCATCCGGTGGACACATCCACAAAACAAAAAAGCCGCCATGGGCCATCCAGGGCGGCTTGTTTCGATTGTGTTTGCCAGGCTCTAGTAGCCTTCGCGCTCCATCCGCTTGCGCATCAGCTTGCGGACACGGCGGGTCGATTCGGCGGCTTCACGGGCGCGGCGCTCGGACGGCTTTTCGTAGGCCCGGCGGTTCTTCATCTCACGGAACACGCCTTCACGCTGAAGCTTTTTCTTCAGCACGCGGAGTGCCTGGTCAACATTATTGTCTCGTACGGTTACGTACACGGTCAATCACACCCTTCGGTAGGTTGGTCTCAACGAGGGCATCTGATGCCTTCGCGATAAGGCGGTCGTCCTAACATAGAGTAGAGTGGCATGTAAAGGCCGAACGGTGAAGAAACCGGTGTTTTGCGCAGGGTGCGGCAATCGGCCTGTGGCAGTTTGTAACTGGAAAATTCCGTCAAAGGGCTTATCCTGAGGGCATTGAGGGTCTGAATACGCGCTCTGGTCCATTTTCGGGGGACAAACATGACCAAAGCAGACAACCTTCATGGTGCCTATGGCCATGCGGTAGATTCTGATGCCGCCACGATAATCGCGGCCGCCCTTGTCCATGTTCCGTTTGACGGTTGGACAACCGACGCGCTTGTGGCAGGCGCGGCCGATTCCGGGTTTTCCGCCGAGGATGTGGCGCGGCTTTTCCCCGGTGGCGCTGTCGACGCCGTCGTGATGCATTCGGCGCTTGCCGATGGCGCCATGGTGGCAGCCTTCGGGTCGATGTCCGACCAGCCGGACCGGATCCATCTGATGATCCGTGAGATGATTCTGATCAGGCTCGACCAGGCGGCGACGCACAAGGAAGCTGTGCGCCGGGGGTTGTCGTTGCTTGCCGTGCCGGCGAATGCGCTGGCCTCGGCGAAGGCGCTCTATGCGACGGTGGATGCCATGTGGCGCGCGGCCGGACAACTTGACACCGATATTTCCTTCTACACCAAGCGCGCCACACTGGCCGCCGTCTACAGCGCCACACTCCTTGCCTGGATTGCCGACACGACCGGTGATCGCGCTGTCATCGAAGGCTTTCTCGATCGGCGGTTGCAGGATGTGGCGCGCCTTCCCAAGGCAAGCGCACCGCTTCGCAGTGCCCTCAATACCGGTCAGCGCATTGCCGAAGGCATGTTCCAGATTGTTGGACGCGTCAGGCGCTAGCCCCAGCGCCACCCGGAAAGCCGTCACGATGCGCCGCGTCGCTGGCATGGTGTGAGTTCGGGGCTGGCCTTTTGTTCTGATGCTGAGCTATAAACGCGGGCCTGACGAATGAATCCGCGAGGAACGGGATTCCCACATGCCGATCAAGGTACCTGACAATTTGCCAGCGCTTGAGGATTTGCTTGCCGAGCAGGTCGATGTGATGGCGCAAAAGCAGGCGCAGCAGCAGGATATCCGGCCGCTGAGGCTGTTGCTGCTGAACCTGATGCCGAAAAAGCAGGAGACCGAGATCCAGTTCGCGCGGTTGCTTGGCAATTCACCCTTGCAGATCGAACTGATCCTGATGACAACGGCAAGCTATACGCCGCGCCATACCGAGCCGGGCTATCTTCGCCGCTTCTACCGGCGGCTTGAGGATGTCCGTGAGGAGTTCTTCGACGCCTTGATTGTGACCGGGGCGCCAATTGAACGTCTTCCCTTTGAAGAGGTGGCCTACTGGCCGGAGCTGACCGAAATCTTCGAATGGTCACGAAGGCATTGTTTCCGCCGCCTTGGCATTTGCTGGGGCGCGCAGACGCTTCTCTATCATTTCCATGACGTGCCGAAATATGATTGCGGGGACAAGCTGTTTGGTGTGTTTCCGCATCAGTTAAAGCGTGTGCCGGGACGTTTGATGCGCGGGTTCACTGACAATTTCCCAATGCCGGTATCACGTTACACCGAGAACAGGCGCGCCGATCTGGACGCCGCCGGTATCGAGGTGCTTGGTGAAAGCGATGCCTGCGGGATCGGTCTGGCGCGCGATCCGTCAAATGGTGATCTGTTCGTTCTGAACCACCTTGAATATGATGCTGATACGCTTGGCGCTGAATATTGGCGGGATCGTGACCAGGGGTTGGCGACAGCGCTTCCCCATGGGTATTTTCCAGGCGATGACCCAGAGGCGGAGCCGGTCAATTTCTGGCGGCCCTACGCCTTTTTGCTGATGAATAACTGGATCAATGACCTGTATCAGTCAACGCCGTTCGAGCTGTCCTCGATGGCCCAGGCAGATGACGAAAATCAGTCACCAAGGCGGCTTGTGACGTGACCCATTTTGCGGTCTGTCCGTGCCTCGGGCTTGCCATATAGGTGCAGATGCGCGCCGTCACTTGCCAACAGCGAGGGCACACGCTCCATATCCTGGCCAAGAAGATTTTCCATCTGCCACCGGCCATAGCTTGTCGTGGCGCCAAACCCCATGCCGGCAAGAACCCGCGCCAGCTGCGTGAACTGGCTGGTGGCACATCCCTCGATTGTCCAGTGAAATGAATTGTGCGGACGCGGCGCCATCTCGTTGAATAACAGCCGGCCATCGGTGCCAACAAAGAATTCGACAGCCAGAAGCCCGACCAGATCGATCGCGTCGGCAAGCGCGGCTGCCGCTGTCTGCGCCGCTGTGGCAAGCGCCGGAACGATCGGTGCCGGGGCAACCGAGGTGGCGAGGATGCCGTTCTGGTGGCGATTCTGCGTGACCGGAAAATGACATATCGCCCCACCGGAATCGCGCGCCAGAAGGGCGCTGATCTCGCCATCGAAGGCGATCATCTCCTCAAGGATGGCATCATCGCTGTCCAGCTCGGCCAGCGCCGTGGCAGCGTCATCACCTGGCATCAGGCGCCGCTGGCCCTTGCCGTCATAGCCAAGCTGGCAGGTTTTCAGAATGGCCGGCCCGGCAAGCGCGTCCATCGCCACCGTCAGATCCTCGCGATTGCGAACCTGCCAGTAGCGCGGCGTCGGGATGCCGAGCCCCGCGGCCAGCGTTTTTTCGGCAATCCGGTGCTGGGCGGCGCGAAGCGCGGCGGCACCCGGGCTGGCCAGGCATGTGGCCCCGATAACCTCCATCGTCGCCGCAGGCACGTTCTCGAACTCGCTGGTCACGGCATCGACGCTGGCGGCAAAGCGCCGCAACGCCGCCACATCATCATAGGCTGCCGTCGTGGTGTGTGTGGCTACCTGGCCGGCTGGACTTGTGTCGGCATCAGGCGCAAAGACATGCGTCTGAAGGCCGAGTTGTGCTGCGGCAATGGCCAGCATGCGGCCAAGCTGACCACTGCCAAGAATGCCGATGCGGGTTGCGCCGGGATTGGGTCTTGCTTCGGTCATGACGGTGTATCGGCGACTGACTCTGTCTGCGCCTGACGCCAGGCGACAAGACGTGTTGCAAGCTCGGCGTCCGAAAGTGCCAGAATCTGTGCTGCCATGAGACCGGCATTGCGGGCCCCGGGCGCCCCGATGGCCAGCGTGCCGACCGGCACGCCGCCCGGCATCTGCACGATCGACAGCAGTGAATCCATGCCTTTCAGTGATTTTGATTCCACAGGCACACCAAGGACCGGAAGGGTCGTATGCGCCGCCAGCATGCCCGGCAGATGCGCCGCGCCGCCGGCGCCGGCGATGATAACGGCAACCCCTGCCGCCGCCGCGCTGCGCGCGAAATCGGCCAGCCTGTCAGGTGTGCGGTGCGCCGAGATGATGCGCACCTCATGTGGCACAGCAAGCGCTTCAAGGCTCTTTGCCGCTTCCTGCATTGTTTGCCAGTCGGATTGGCTGCCCATGCACACGACGACCTTCGGCTGGACACTGGCCTTGGGCTGGGTTCTGGCCTTGGGCTGGGTTCTGGCGGTATCGGACATCGGAAAGCCTCGTCTTGGACTATGCAATGATATCGGGAAGGATCTGACTTCGGACCAACGTGATCTCGTCTTTCAGCACCAGCTTGCGTTTTTTCAGCCTCTGGAGCTTCAACTGGTCGAACGGCTTGTCGTCGGCGAGCCGTTCGATGACATCGTCCAGATCGCGATGTTCGCTCTCCAGCGTGTGAAGGCGGGCATGAAGCTGCTGTTGTTCCTCGATTTCAGCGTTGCTCACCGAAATTGCTTCCCATTATGCCGAATCACGCTCATCGCGATCCGTCTTCCTGTGTGCTGGTTCCTATCATGCCTGACCCGATGGAGGGCGATCAAGCCGCCCCTGCCATGGCGGGGTGTGGGTCAGGGAAGTTCACTGATATCTGAAACCTGTTCCTCGACCTGCGGTGTGCCGCCAGCCTTTTCAATCGCCGCGTCAAGATCGGTCTGTTTGCACAGGCCAAGCATCGCCGGATGTTTTGCCGAGATGTTGCTGATGTTCCAGTGCGTCCGCTCACGGATCTTGGTGATTGTTTCCTTGGTGGTGCCGATCAGCTTCACAATCTGCGAATCCTTCAGCTCAGGATGGTGCTTGACCAGCCAGGCAATGCCATCCGGCTTGTCGCCACGGCGGGCGACGGGCACATAGCGGGGGCCTTTGGTTCGCCGGCTCGGCGTTGGCAGGTTGGACTCGGCAAGAACGAGGCGCGCTGTCGGGTCCGCCTCACAGCGCTCGATCTCGGCGCTGGTCAACTGGCCATTCTGGACGGGATCATAGCCCTGGATGCCGATGCCTGTCTCGCCATCTGCAATCGACTGCACCTCAAGGGGATGAAGACTACATAGATCGGCGATCTGGTCGAAGGAAAGACCGGTATTGTCGATCAGCCATACGGCGGTTGCCTTTGGCATGAGCAATTGTGTCATAACTACCTGCTTTCTGCGGCACGTCCGAAAAACCGGCCGGCGCATGTTCGCGTTAAACTAGCGGGAGAGCCCCCTTATACGCTTGAAGCATCTGTTTTGCAAAGGGCTTTGCAGGGAGGCTTTGCAGGAGACTTTGCAGGAGACTTTGCGGGGGGGCTTTGCGGACCGCCATGAAAAGTCGATACTGTGATCCCCATAGCGATATTGTGGCAAGCATCAGGGAGGATGCCATGAATGATGAACTCGACGCCCTCAAGCCGGCAGGTGCCAGCCCCGAGATGGAGCGCTGGAATGTCGAGGACCTTCAGGCCTATATTGACAGCATGAAGGCCGAGATCGCGCGGGTTGAGGCGATTCTTGCCAGCAAGAGTTCGGTAACCGCGGCGGCGGCGGCGCTTTTCGGCGACAAGGGCTGAGGCTGGTTATCCGGCATCGGTTCGTGCTGGTTCGGGAAGGGGCAGCATCCAGTCCGGGATGGCGAGCCGCGCTGGCGCCTCGCCGACCCGCAGCGCGCTGTCATTCTCGATCAGGCGATGCAGGTCGGACAATTTCATCGCCGCGAGGCATACTGTGTCGTCGCCGGTGGTTGCGTGGCTGAGAACCGTTCCCAATGTTGCCTCGCCTTCGGTGATGCTCGTCCCGGACCGAACAGTGTTTGCATCGGCCATGTCAAGGCGCACAGGTACCAGACGGCGCTTTACCAGGCCGCGATAATGTGTGCGGGCGGTCACTTCCTGGCCAACATAGCATCCCTTTGCAAAATCAACCGCGCCAAGCTTGTCGAGGCCGGCCTCCAGCATCAGCGCCCTTTCGGGAACCAGATCAACCGGGCCCTGCGGCACTCCGGCGGCGATCCGGCGGGCATGCCAGTGGTCGAGTGGTGCCATGTCATCCTTGCCTGTGCCAGGTGGCATGTCGCCCGCCGGACCGATCCAGCGCCAGCCAAGATCGGGATGGCGCGGGTCGGCATGACCGCCGGCCGGCGGCGCGCCTGTGCCCCATCCAACCCAGACGCATGATTCATCCTCTCGCGCCAGATCAATCGGACGGCGCAGCCGATAGCGGCGCAGCCTTGTAAACAGGTCATCGGCGCGCGTGGCATCACATTCCAGAAGAAACCCGTCGCCAAGCCGGTGGATCATCATGTCGGCAAGGATGCGCCCCTGCGGCGTCAACAACGCGCCCGGCTGGCACGAATCAACCGGCAATGTCTCGACATTCGCCGTCACCAGCGATTGCAGGAAATCCGCCGCCTCGGGACCGGCCACACGGATCAGGCGGCGGGACTCATCAATGGCGATGGCGGTTGGCGATGTGGTTTTGTCTGTCATGGCGCTTGCGTGACCTCACCGTCATAGCGGGCTATATAGAAATGGCGTTTTCGCGCCCAGAAACAACGTTTCTCGTCTGGCCAGATCTCGCGGTAATGTTCTGTGTCCTGGAAATAAAAGGTCTGTGTGCACAACAAATACCGAACCTTGATCCGGTCTGGCCCGAGATCGAGCCTGCCGCGGTCAGTCGTTTTGATCGTGATGGCCGGCCTGTCACGGCGGAAACATTGCCCCACCTTTTCGCCCCGGCAGGCGGTCTCGTCGGATTCGGTGAGGCGGACATAGGTGAACCTGCCATCTGAAAAACGGAACCCTTCATCATCGAACATGGCACAGGAATCATGCGGTGGTGTCCGGCTCTTCGCGAATTCGCAGGTAAACCAGGTGCCGCCCCAGGGATCATCGGCCCCGGCTGTCGCGGTGCCGAGACCCGGCATCAGAAGCACAATCAGAATGCCTGTCAGATTACGAATCATCATATCTGTCTCGCCGGCGGTTTTGTCAGCATCACTGTGGCGCCAAGCTGGGCCAGAAGCGCCAGCCCGATATTCAGTGCCATCAGCGTGGCCATGCCGTATCCATTGTCGATCAGCATGCCCATCGCCATTGGCGACAGAGCAGAACTAAACACGCCAAGCGGCAGAAATATGGCCTTTACCTCGCCAAGATAGCGGGTGCCGTACATCTCGGCCATGGTGGCGGCCACGGCGGTGTTCGGCAGGCCCGAGGCAAGGCCGAAGAAGATGAAGAACAGCAACACGCCGAAACTCCCCTCGACAAGCCATAGCGACAGGCAGGCAAGCCCGATCGGCAACATGAGATGCGCCGCCACGCGGCGGCCGGTGAACCTGTCGACGAGCTGCCCCGAGATCAGCGTTCCGGCAACAACACAGGCAGCATAGATCACGTAATTGGCGGCCCAGCTGCCAAGCGACACACCGGCAAGCTCGGCAAGATAGATCTGGTGGAACAGCAGGCCGGTGACGCTGAATCCCGGCACCATTGTCAGTCCGACAAGGCCAAGCCAGAACCGGCGATCGCGGATGACGGCGCGTCGCCGCCAATGCATCACACCGTCGATGGTCACAATATCGGCATCCTGCCGGTCGTCGATTCCGGCGGCGGCGGCGGCGGCCCGGACCCCCTCAAGACCCCCGCCATCCTGATAGCGGGTGCGCTGTGTCAGGCGGCGGATGAAGGGAACAAGCGCCACCAGCGGCAGCAGCGGCAGGCACATCCACAAGGTGCGCCAGTCATAGAAAGCAAGAAGCGCGACGATTGACGCCGGACCGATGGATTCGGCGAAGTTCATCCCAAGCTGGGCCAGTGACAGGGCGCGCCCGCGCGCCGCCACATAGCGACGCGCCATGGCCGTGGTATAGACATGTGAAGTCATGCCCTGGCCGAACAGCCGCAACAGATACAGTCCGATGACAAGGGTCAGCACGGATGTGACCTGGCTGAACAGAAGGGCGCTGGCGCACAGGCAGCAGATCACAAGCCGTGCCAGCTTTTCGACCCGCATCGTGTCGGCAAGCTTGCCAAGCCACAACAGGCTGATCGCGCTGGCGGTCGTGCCAATGGCGTAATAGGTGCCAAAAGCGCCATGGCTGAGCCCAAGCTCGCCGCGAATCTCGGCCGAGAACAGCGAGATGAAGAAGGTCTGACCAAGCGACGAGCAGAACGCCATCGCCATGCCGAACAGAAGAAACCGCCACTCGACACGCATGAAATCCAGCGTCGAGGTTGGTAGATCTGGAATGGTGACACGGGGATCAGCATGGGGATTGGTCATGGCGGCGATTTCACCATGGCGCCGGGGCGCACGGCAAGCGGCGAATGCGCTGGACCCGGCTTTTCGTTCGTCACCCGGCTTTTCATATATTCCTTGTCAATGCCGCGACTCACCTGGACCCCTTGAACTGGCGGCTGCCCATTCATAACTAAATCGCATACAACGTTCCCCTTCCATAAAAAATGTCGAAAGACGGTGCTGTTGGGAGGGCGAAACGGCCATTTATGCCTAGACTGTGGTGCCACACGGATTGCCCACACGGATTGCCCACCGGGGATTGCCCCGGGGATCGCCCCGGGGATCGCCCACCGGGAATTGCTGGGGGCACGGCCGGGGCACGGCAGGGGATGGCCGGGAAGGAGAGTGCCATGCAGACCGATAAATTCACCGCCCTTGTGCGCAATGCGGTGGTGGCAGCGCAGAATGACGCGCTGGCGGCGAACCATCAGAAGATCACCGCGATGCATCTTCTGCGGGCGCTGCTGACCGATGACAATGTGACCGTTCGCAGCCTGATCGGTCGCGCTGGCGGCGATCTTGGCGGGTTGCGGGCGGCGCTCGACAAGGCCATTGCCGCCATTCCGGCGGTGACGGGAAGCGGGGCCGACCAGCTGCAGCTTGATATCGATCTGGCGCGGGTTCTGCAGCAGGCCGAAACCGAATCCAAATCTCTTGGCGACAGCTTTCTGGCGGTTGACGCGCTGTTGCTGGCGATGGCGCGAAGCAAGGGCGAGATCGGGCGCATTCTGGCCGATGCCGGAATCGAAGCGGGTCGTGTCGCCACCGCCATTGCCGATATGCGAAAGGGCCGTACCGCCGACAGCGATGCCGCCGAGGACAGTTACGAGGCGCTGGCGAAATTCACCACCGATGTCACTGACGCGGCACGGCGCGGTAAGCTTGATCCGGTGATTGGCCGCGAGGCCGAGGTGCGCCGGACGATTCAGATCCTGGCCCGCCGCACGAAGAACAACCCGGTTCTGATCGGCCAGCCGGGCGTTGGCAAGACCGCCATCGCCGAGGGGCTGGCGCAGCGGATCGTCAATGGTGATGTGCCGCAGGCGCTTGCCGACAAGGCGCTGTTGTCGCTCGATATGGGGGCGCTTGTTGCCGGAGCGAAATATCGCGGCGAGTTCGAAGAACGGCTGAAGTCTGTCCTGAAAGAGGTCCAGGGCCGTGATGGCGAGGTGATTCTGTTCATCGACGAGATGCACCAGCTTGTCGGTGCCGGCAAGAGCGACGGCGCGATGGATGCCTCGAACCTGCTGAAGCCGGCGCTGGCGCGCGGCGAGTTGCGCTGCATCGGGGCCACGACGCTGGATGAATACCGGCAATATGTCGAAAAGGACGCCGCGCTGACGCGGCGCTTCCAGCCTGTGTTTGTCGATGAGCCGACGGTCGAGGACACGATTTTCGTGCTTCGCGGCCTGAAGGAGAAATATGAACTCCATCATGGCGTGCGGATCACCGATGACGCGCTGATCGCGGCGGCGAAGCTGTCGCATCGCTATATCTCCGAGCGCTTTCTTCCCGACAAGGCGATCGACGTCATGGACGAGGCGGCAAGTCATCTTCGGATCCAGTCCGACAGCAAGCCTGCCGAGCTTGACGCCACCGATCGCGCCATCATCCAGCTGAAGATCGAACAGGCGGCGCTGCAGAAGGAAAGCCGGAGCGCCGCCGGCAAACGGCTCGACGCCATCGCTGGCGAGCTGACCGAGCTTGAGGCGAAATCCGCCGCCCTGACCGCTGAATGGGATGATGTGAAGACGCAGATGGCCGAGGTCGGACGTTTGCAGCAGGACCAGGAAGAGGCACGGCATCAGCTTGCGGTGGCGCAGCGTGCCGGCCGGCTTGAAGAAGCGGCCGAGCTTGCCTATTCGCGCATTCCGGCGATCGAACAGGAACTCGCCGCGGCAAAGGCCGCCGTGTCGGAATCCGAGATTGTTGATGAAGAGGTCACCGCCGCGCAGATCGCCGCCGTGATCAGCAGCTGGACCGGTATCCCGGTCGACAAGATGCTGGAGGGCGAGCGCGAGAAGCTTCTTGCCATGGAGGCCGAGATTGGCCGCCGCATCATTGGTCAGGACGAGGCCGTCAGCGCGGTGGCCAACGCCACCCGCCGGTCACGTGCCGGCCTGTCCGACCCGCATCAGCCAATGGGCAGCTTTCTGATGCTGGGCCCCACCGGCGTCGGCAAGACCGAGATGGCAAAGGCGCTTGCCGCCTTCCTGTTCGACAGGGATGACGCCGTTCTGCGGATCGACATGTCGGAATATATGGAAAAACATTCTGTCGCACGACTGATCGGCGCGCCGCCCGGCTATGTCGGCTATGAGGAGGGCGGCAGCCTGACCGAGGCTGTCCGCCGCCGGCCCTATCAGGTGGTGCTGTTTGACGAGATCGAAAAGGCGCATCCCGACATCTTCAACGTGCTTTTGCAGGTCCTTGATGAGGGCCACCTGACCGATGGCCAGGGGCGACGCGTCGATTTCGCCAACACCATCATCCTTCTGACCTCGAATATCGGGGCCGATCATCTGCTGGCGCTTGGCGATGACGAGGACAGCGTGTCCGCGCGCGACGAGGTCATGGCCGATGTGCAATCGACCTTCCGGCCGGAATTCCTGAACCGGCTTGACGAGGTGCTGCTGTTCCACCGGCTGTCGCCACACCATATGGGAGCGATTGTCGCGATTCAGTTTGCACGGCTTCAGGCCCGGCTTGCCGACCGCGGCGTGACGCTGCGGCTTGATGATGACGCGGCGGCCTGGCTGGCGGCGCGTGGCTATGACCCGCAATTCGGCGCCCGCCCGCTGCAGCGGGTGATCCAGAATGCGGTGCAGAACCCGCTTGCCGAGGCGCTTCTGGAAGGGCGCTTTGGCGATGGCGATTTTATCGAGGTGCGGGTCGATCCGGATGGTGACGGGCTGATCTTCGGCTTTGCCTCGCCGGATGATGGGCGACAGGCCAAGGGCGCGCTGACCGACAATGCCGCCGACGCGGCCGGCCGGGCGTAGGCGATAACCTGCCTCCTTACCCCGCAGGCGTTGTGGCGGTGAAGCTGTTTTCCGGCAGGCCCGGCACCCCGGTCTCGATGGCGAACAGACTGCCGGCAAGCCGGTCGGTATCCGCCCTGTCGGCCGCCGCCGTCGTGATGTAGAGCGTTGTCAGATCCGCCCCGCCAAAGGTGCAGGTGGTGACATTCTTCGCCGGCATGTCGATCACACGGTCGATTCCGCCGTCCGGCGCCACCCGCACAACACAGCCGCCACCATAACGGCAATTCCACAGACAGCCTTCCGAATCCATCGCCGACCCGTCGGGAAGGCCACGCCCGAAACCGGTGAAGAAGGGCTGCCCGTCGCCGATGTCACCGCTCTCGGCATCATAGGGATAGACCCTGATCTCATTCTTCAGCGTATCGCCGAAATAGAAATGCCTGTGGTCCGGTGACCAGCAGACCGTGTTCGGAATGCCGATCTCCTTCTCGATCACCTCCAGCGCCGTGCCGCCGCGATAGCGGTAGAGTGTTCCCATGCCGTCACGCACCGGCAGCGCCTCGCCACGCGGGCCGACATTGTTGCCCATGGTGCCGATCCAGAAAGCGCCCCTCGGATCGCTCCGCCCGTCATTGAACCGCAGATCGGGCCAGTCCGGCATGGCCGGTATCATCGCCTCGCGCGCGCCACTGTCCGGATTGAACATGATGATTTGCCCACCAAGCGCGACCAGCAGCCAGCCTGGCCGGTCGGTCAATGACAGGGCGACAACTGGCTGGTCGAACTGGTGCGTTCGCGTTGCGCCGCTTGCCGGGTCATGAACATGCAGCAGGAATCGGTTGATATCACACCAGTAGAGACGGCCCAGAGCGGCGTCCCAGGTCACGGCCTCGCCGCAGATGTCCCCTGTCGGAGCAATACAGATCGGGTCCATCTCTTCCCCTTTCACTGGTGTCCGGTTCACTGGTGCCGCTTCAGCATGGGTGCTGCGGGACCGCTTTTCCACCATTAATTGATGTGGCATCTGCCATCACCAGATCGCCGGTCAACAAGCTGATTGATCTGCGCCGGGTCATGTCGCAAGCTCATCCCTTTGGGAGGGGTGGTAACATGCTTGAGACATGGCGGTGGTTCGGGCCGGATGATCCGGTGACATGCTCCCACATCAGGCAGGCAGGCGCCGATGGCGTGGTGACAGCGCTTCATGGCATGGCGCCCGGTGAGGTCTGGCAGCCTGCCGATATCGCGGCGCGAAAGGAATTGATCGAGGCGTCCGGCCTTGAATGGTCGGTGGTCGAGAGCATCCCTGTGCATCCCGCGATCAAGCTTGGCGATGACCGCGCGCCACGCTATATCGACGCCTGGATCGAGACCATGCAGAACCTCGCCGCCGCGGGAGTTTCTGTCATCTGCTATAATTTCATGCCGGTTGTTGACTGGACCCGCACCGACCTTCGCCATCCGACCCGTCGGGGTGGTCTGGCGCTTCGCTTCGATCCGGTCGAATTCGCCGTCTATGATCTGTTGATCCTGCGCCGCGCCGGTGCCGAGGCGGATTACAGCGCCGCCATCATCGCCGAGGCCGAGGCGCGTTTCGCCACCATGGATGAGGCCGCCCAGAACCGTCTTGAAAGCACGATCATCGCTGGCCTTCCCGGCTCGGAACTGTCGCATGGGCGCGAGGATATCCGCGCCGCCATTGCCGAATATGAGGGCGTTGGCCCGGCCGAGCTGCGCGCCAATCTGATTGCGTTCCTCGAACAGGTCGCGCCGGCGGCCGAGGCATGCGGGGCCAGGGTCTGCCTTCATCCGGATGACCCGCCCTTTTCGATTTTCGGTCTGCCGCGTGTCGTATCGACAGGGGCCGATTATGAAGCTGTCTTTGACGCTGTCCCGTCGCTTGCCAACGGAATCACGCTGTGCGCCGGGTCGATGGGATCGCGTCCCGACAATGATGTGGTGGAGATCGCCAGGACCTTCGCGCCGCGAATCCATTTCACGCATCTGCGGAATGTCACGATTGAGCCGTCCGGCGCGTTTTTCGAGGATGATCATCTTGAAGGCGGCGTTGATATGGTGGTTCTGATCACAGCCCTTCTTCGGGAGGAGGCGCGCCGCCGCGCCGAGGGCCGCGCCGATTCAATGATCCCGATGCGCCCTGACCATGGCCATCTGTTGCTGGATGATATCGGCAAAAGAACCAACCCGGGCTATTCGGCCATCGGGCGTCTGAAGGGGCTTGCCGAATTGCGCGGTGTGGCGCGCGCCGTGTCGTCACTGGCGGCGATGTAGAGGAGGGCAGGCGATGCATATAGATTTCACAAGCAAGGTGGCGGCTGTCACCGGAACCAGCGGTATCGGCCTTGATGCGGCGTTGCATCTGGCGCGTCTCGGGGCGCGGGTATTTCTGGCCGGAATCGACACCGATCTGAACCGGCAGGCGGCTGATTTGGCGGCAGGCGAAGGGCTGGCTGTCAGTGTTCACAATGTTGATGTTGCCGACGAGGAATCGGTCAGGGACTGGGCACAGCAGATCACTGGCGAGACAGATCATCTTCATGCGCTTGTCAACGCGGCGGCAATCCAGAGCTATGGCTCGGTTGAGGATACAAGCCCGGAAACCTGGGACCGCACCATCGCGGTGAATCTGCGATCCTGTTATCTGACCTCGCATGTCCTTTATCCGTTGATGAAGGCGGCAGGGGCGGCGTCGATTGTCCATGTTGCCTCGGTGCAGGGACATGCCAACCAGAACCGGGTGCTTGCCTATGCCACGACGAAGGGCGGCATTCATGCCCTGACCCGCGCCATGGCGGTGGATTGCGCCGCCGACGGGATTCGCGTGAATTCGATCAGCCCGGGATCGATCCGAACACCATTGCTGGAATTTTCTGCCCGCGAACTTGCCACCGATGGCAAGTCCATTGATGACATGATCGCCGAATTTGGTGCCTCGCATCCGATTGGGCGGGTTGGCATGCCAGCCGAGACAAGCGCAATGATCGCCTATCTCTGTTCTGAGGCGGCGGGGTTTGTCACCGGCGCTGATATGCTGATCGATGGTGGTCTGACGTCACAGCTTGGCGTGTGAACCCGGCGCGGCCGGCGCGCCGGTATTCCGCGCCGGTATTCATTGTATTGTCCTGCCAGTTACGAGGGCGACACGGCCTGCATATGCAGGCCGTTTGTCTGGCCCAGTGGCTGAAACGCTGGCGTCATTTCCGGCTATTCAATCACAAATGATCCTGAAAACGGACCACTTCCCAAATCGGTGACAACACCAGAGCCATTTACGTCGAGTTCAACACCGTAGTCTGTGACTATGAAGTTGAATTGAAGCTTGGTGGTTTCAGAAGAGATCGTGAATGGCGCATCTAAATTTATTACACCAACAAGTCGAGTAATCCCTGTACATTCAGCAGAGCCATCATAATCCGAACTGTCGCGGCGTATCAGAGATGTGTTCGTAAGGAACGCATCAATTGTACCAATCGGTATTGTTGCCCCAACGTATCCGGAATAGCACGAACCACCATAGAAATTTGTAAGTGAGTCAGCGTAATCAGTGCCGGGTGAAGTGGTTGTGGCTCCACCATTCCCATCCGAATAGTAGGTGTTACCGTCTGTAGATGTTACAGCGGTATTCACCGTAAATGTATTTCCAAGGATGATGTAGGGGTATCCATAAGTGCCGTTTGCTGGACGAGTGCTGGTTCCTACTAAGGCCGCAGAGCCATTCATTGCATTGGCAATGTCATAGGAAAATCCGGATGTATTGGTAAATGCAGTGCTGCAACTTGATTTATCCATAGTCGTTGTTGTTGAACCATTTGCGCCTGCCGTGTTTGTCCCAAATGGGTGTTCACTGCAAAGTCCCATCTCATAGATTGTCACTTGATAGGTGGTTGGCGTGGCGCGACACGACGTTCCAGCTGAAATGTTTGGATCGCATGCGCTGAGAGCACTCGACTGACTGCCATTATTCAAGACGGCCATGGCCGGCGTGGCAGCTAAAAAGGCTAAAGCCACAGATAAAACACTTAAACAACGCATTGCTTATTCTCCACCAGTGGCTGTTGAAAACGAGGCTTCAACAATGATTTCATTTGTCCTTTTCACTTCATCGAGCAAATGCGGTCGCATCGATTCTGACGAAAAGGCCTCATCCGCAATTAACGGCCGTGAGCGTCCTTCGGAGGGAGCGTTGCCGATTCGGAAGGCATAGCTGATCGATGCGAAATTTTCGTCCTTCTTTGAACCATCATAATCCTTCACCCCCGCATTGACGGTGATTCCAGGGCCAATCATCTCGCGCAGTTCGACGCTGTAGGTGTTGCCCTTTGACTCGGTCTTGCCTGACCATTCCCATGATTTTGCCAACAGCATGGCCGAAGGGATGTAGGGGACCTGGGCACCAATCTCGATTTCGGTGCCGCATCATGAACCATTCATATCCCGTCCAATGCCCATTATTGGCGTGTTACGCCGGCGCTTATCGTCTACGCTTTTCAGATGGGAATCGGCCAGATTCGATGGCTGGGGTTAACAGGAGGGCGTCATGGCATTGCTGACACCAAGCTTGGATATGCCATTCAACATCACCCGGATGAGCCATGTCGTACTGACAAGTCGTGACCTTGACGCGACACGCTTTTTCTATGAGTCAGGTCTTGGGCTTGAGGTGACGTTCCACGACTCCGAGCGTCTGGCACTGCGCGCCATTGAAGAGCCCGGGATGTTTTCCCTGATGTTCGAAAAGGTGCCGTCAGACGGACCTGGAGAGTGCAGATCCGTTGGCTATCGCATGTTCACCGATGATGATCTGAAGCGTGCCCATGACTGGTTCCACACACGGGGCGTGGCGGCGGCCTTTGTCGACAGACCATTCCAGGGGCCAACCCTGCGTATCACCGACCCGGTCGGTGTGCCGGTGGAATTCTGTGCCACCATGGATCAGAAGACAAACCGGATGCGCCGGTTTCACACCCATGCTGGAGGCAAGCTGGTGTTCCTTGATCATATCCAGATCGCCACACACGATGTCCAGGCAGCCTATGCGTTCTATAACGATCTTGGCTTCAGACTGGCCGAATACACCGCAACCGATGGAACCGATCAGGTCTGGGGGGTCTGGCTGAAGCGGAAGAACAACACCCAGGATGTTGTCTATGCGAACGGGCTGGGGCCGCGTTTGCACCACATCGCCTACCACACGCCCGAAATCGCCAATGTGGTCCATGGTGCCGATGTGATGGCATCACTTGGACTCGCCGGAACGATGGATCGCGCCCCGGGTCGTCATGGCATCGGCAATGCCTTTTTCATTTATTACCGCGATCCGGACGGGCATCGGGTCGAGACCTTTACCAGCCACTACAACGTTATCGACAGTGACCATGAACCAACACGCTGGGATCTCTCGGACCTCCGACGGTCACAGCTATGGGGGTTCCCGGCACCACGCAAATGGTTCCAGGAGGCAACATGCTTTGAGGCCACGCCGGTTCACAAGCCATTGCTCGACGCGCCGCCGGTAACACTCGAGGACTTTCTGGAAGGCTGGTCATCATGAAGTTCGGGACAATTCGCCTTGACGGTCATCCCACCCTTGTCATGCAGATGGCTGGCGGCGGGTTGTGTCCCATTGCCGATCTGACGGCCGCCGCCGGGATGGGCGAGGTGGACACAATGATGGAGCTTGTGCGCCGTACCAGCGATGACCCGTCCCTGCTGGCCGCGCTGTCCGCGGTTGCCGAAGGCCGGGCTGGTGAGGCCGACTTTCGTGAGCATGATGATGACATTGACTGGCTTCCGCCGATCGGCAATCCGTCGAAAATTCTCGGCGTTGCCTTTAACAACAGGGAATTGATGAAGAAGGCCCATCATGACCCGGGGGTGCCGAATTTCTTCCTGAAGCCACCTTCATGCCTGACCGGTCATGGAAAGCCTGTCATCGTCGATCCGGACTGGGGTGCCGTGATTCCCGAACCGGAAATCTGCGCGGTGATTGGCCGGCGCGCCAAACATATCGACGAGGCGGACGCGCTGGACCATGTGTTCGGCTTCATGATCCATAATGATGTCACCTCGCATGGGCTGAAATTCGGCAAGGATTCGATTGCCGTGACCTATGACCGGGACATGGCGCGTCCAGAGTTCTATGGCTGGCGCAACCTTCATGGCGAAGATGATACTGACGCCTATTACGTCTATCACACGCGCTCCAAGGGAACAGACACCTTTGGGCCGTGTGGGCCGTGGATTACCACCCGCGATGCGGTTGGCGATCCCAACGACCTGCATGTCACCGGCATGATCGACGGCGAACCATTCACAAAGGACCATACCGGTAATTATCGGTTCTCGGTCGAGACCTGCATCGCCGAGGCGAGCCGCTATTTCACGCTGGAGCCTGGCGACATGATTTCCTTTGGTACCACCGGCAAGGGGGTTGGCCGCTTTCCGCGCGGCCATAAGAGCCTTCTTCTTGGAGAGACACGTGGCACGGTGGCGATAGAGATCGCGCCGCTTGGCCAGCTTGCCAACCCGATCAGGCATCAGAAGGGTGGTGCCTGATGGTCCGCGCGATCAACAGCCCAAAGGCGGCGGCGCATCGCAATCCGGTGCCAAACGCCGCGGTGGTGAACGGCATTCTGGTCACCTCCGGCATCCTCGGCAAGACGCTGGATGGTGATGAATACCCCGCCGACAGGGCAGAACAGACCGCGCTTGTCTTCGCCTATCTTGAAGCCATTCTGGAAGAGGCCGGCGCCACATGTGATGATGTGGTGAAGCTGGATCTCTATTTCGCCGACAAATCAGACCGGTCGCACGCCAACAGACAGTGGCTGCGTCTGTGGCCCGATCCGGCGCACCGTCCGGCACGCCAGGCGCATCAGGCGGTTCTTCCCGATGGCTGCTGCCTTCAGATCGTGGCGATGGCCGTCCTTCCCGACAAAGGCGAGTGACATTCTGACATGGCCGCCATGATGGCCGCGCCTCTGATGATCAGTCGCCTTGATGACCGGCCGATTGTTGAATCTGTTCGAATCTGTATTCTGGCGTCTGGCGTCTGGCGTTGCCTCTGGCGCGAAACTGCCTGTCGGTCATGACGAGATCTATTTTCACCCGGACAGCGTGAGCTTCACCCGCGACCAGCCGCGCCAGGGGCCCAACCCGTCATTCATGAGGTATGGTCACGGCAGCGTCGTTGCCATGTAATCGATAAGTGACCAATAAGTGACCAATGCGCTGTCGGTCATGTGCGGTACAGGGTGTCCGATGGTGCTGCCAGCGTGATTCGAACACGCGACCTCACCCTTACCAAGGGTGCGCTCTACCGCTGGAGCTATGGCAGCATAGCCATCGACGCGCCTGACTTACACGAGATCATGACGCGATGGCAAGTGCGTTTTTGGTCAGTTGCCCGACCGCCTGTCACCCTGCAAAGCATGTGCCAGCCATTTTGCCTGTCGGTTGTGTGCCGCCTGATCTCAGAGCCGTAGCAGCCAGCGCACGATGGCGCGGGTGCGACGGCTGAACAGGGCCGCGGTAAAGAACTGCCCGGCCGCGCGCTTGCCAGCATCACCGAAGGTTGGATAGGGCGCGATCACGCTGGCCATGCTGGCGACCTTGCGGCGGGTGCCGATGGCCAGCGACCAGGCAAGGATCATCTCGCCTGCCTGTGGTGCCAGGATGGTCGCGCCAAGAATCCGGCCGTTGCGATGTGTCACGATCTTGACCATGCCTTCGGTCCGGCGCTCGGCCACGGCACGGTCATTGCCCGCCAGCGACACGCTCTGGGTTCGGATATTGGCCGCGCCCCAGGCCGCCGCCGCGGCATCCTCGCCAAGCCCGACATGCGCCAGCTCGGGGTCGGTATATGTCACCCAGGGGGTGAACGCCTCGTCGATCTTTGCCGGCAGGCGGAACAGCATGTTGCGGATCACGATACCGGCATGATAGCCGGCGACATGGGTGAATTGCGGCCGCCCGGTTACGTCACCGATGGCAAACACCCGCCTGTCATTTGTCCGCAGCCGGTTGTCGGTGACAATGCCGGCGCGACCGACGGCGATGCCGGCCGCCTCAAGCCCGAGATCGCCAATGCTGGGGCGGCGCCCGGCGGCAATGAGGATATGGCTTGCCTCAACAAGGCGCCCATCCTCCAGCGTCAAAGCCATCGCGCCGGCGCTGCCGGTGGCGGCCGTTACCCCGACTCCCTCGATGATCTCAATCCCTTCGTTGCGAAGCCGTGCCACCAGAATTGACCGTATTTCGGGATCATCCTTGGCAAGGATAGTCGCCGCCTCGATCAGCGTCACCCGGCAGCCAAGGCGTCGATGCGCCTGCGCCATCTCGATGCCGATTGGCCCACCACCGATGATGGCCAGATGCGCCGGCTTCTCCGGATCGCTGAAGATTGTTTCATTGGTGTGGAATGGCAGGCTGTCCAGCCCGGGGATCGGCGGCACCATGGCGCTGGACCCGGTGGCGATGACAAAGAATTTCGCCGTCACCTCGACATTGTCCGAACGAACACGTCGTTTGGCGACAAAACGCGCCCTCTCCTCGATCACCGTGACGCCGAGCCCGGCAAAGCGCTCGACCGAATCATGCGGGGCGATACTGGCGATGATGTCGGCGACATGTGCCTTCACGGCTGCGAAATCGATGGTTGGCGGCGCGCCGGTCACGCCCATCGCCGGGTTGCCGGCGGCCTGATGGGCTGCCTTCGCCGCGGCAAGCAGGGCCTTGGACGGAACGCAGCCACTGTTCAGGCAGTCACCCCCCATCTTCTCGGCTTCGAACAGCACCACCCGCGCGCCCATCTGTGCCGCCCCGGCGGCAACACTCAACCCACCCGATCCAGCCCCGATGATGCAGATATCTGCGTTGATCTGCTTCATGATGATGTCTCTTTTCCCCAAGCTTTGCGTATCCGTCGCCAGACCACTGGCAGCAAGGCCAACAGGCCAAGCGCGGCAAGCGGTCCAAGGATGGCCGGTGAGCCGAGTGCCTGCAGGTCCGGCACGCTGCCGCTGCCAAGGATATGATCAAACCCGCGGCCGACAGACACAAAGACCGTTGTTCCGGGCGCGATGCCGATAAAGGTCGCCAGGACAAAGCTGCCAAGGCGCATGCGGGTCAGTGCCGGCACGATATTGACCACCCAGAAAGGTGCCGCCGGGATCAGGCGAAGCGCCAGAAGATAGGAAAACGCATTGCGTGAGAAGCCATCCTCAAGCCGAGACAGGAAGGGTCCGGCCCGTTCGCGTGCCAGATCGGCAAAGGCTGTGCGTGCGGCGATGAACACCACGGCCGCGCCAGCCGTCGCGCCGACCATGACAAGTCCGGCGGCAAGCCAGCCAAACAACGCGCCGCCAGTCAGCGTCAGCGGCAAGGCAATCGGCAGTGAAAAGGCGACCGCGATAACATAGATGCCGAGAAAGGCGGTGGCGGCAAGCAGCAGATGGGCCTCGGCTGTCGCTTTCAGATCGGCGTAATGCAATGCGATGGTCTGCCAGCTGACGATGTGACGCCCACCAAGCGCCAGGAACAGCCCAAGGCCACCAACAAGCAATGCTGGCAACCAAAACCGTTTCACGCCGCCGCGCAATGTGGATGCCATCGCGTCTGTCTCCCCTCTGCTTATGGGGCGCAGTCTATCGCTGCCGTCCGGTTGCCACAATATGTCCTTAATGACAATCCAGTGTATGCCGCAGGTCAGTGTATGTATCCGGCCAGTGTATGTG
>JBMZTC010000013.1:67615-74832 GCA_049623505.1 Puniceispirillaceae bacterium (SeqCode)
ACAGTGTATGTATCCGGCCAGTGTATGTGATCGGCATTCGGCAGATTGCATTGCGCGCATTTGTCATTGCCGGACCATCGGCTTTGGGCGATACAGTGCAGACCGGGGTGCCAAAGGGTGTCAAAACCGATGAATGACAAGGAAGAACGTCTGGCGCAGGCCCTTCGCGCCAATCTGCATCGCCGCAAGGCACAGTCGCGCGCCAGGCGATCCGGCGAGGACGACCAGGCGCGGCGCGTGGATGGCCAACAGACACAATCCTCACAGATAAAGACAGACTCAGTGACGGGGACAGAGCAGGATCATGGACAGGCTGAAGATTGACGGCGGGGTTCCGCTGACCGGCGAGATTGCCATCAGCGGTGCCAAGAATGCGGCGCTGCCATTGATGGCGGCGGGGCTTGTCACCGATGGCACATTGCGTCTGACCAACGTTCCAGACCTTGTCGACACAAGGTCGATGGAAGTCCTGCTGGCAAATCACGGTCTTGAGGTGGCGCGTGACGGTGACCGTGTGACAATGTCCGGGGATGTGACAAATATCGACGCGCCCTATGATCTTGTTCGCAAGATGCGGGCGTCGATCCTTGTGCTTGGACCACTTCTGGCGCGCCATGGGCAGGCCCGTGTGTCGCTTCCGGGTGGCTGTGCCATCGGCACCCGCCCGGTTGACCTTCATATCCGTGCCATGCAGGCACTGGGCGCCATTGTCGAACTTGCCGACGGCTATATCCAGGCGCGCGCGCCTGATGGCCTGACGGGTGCCCGTGTTGTCTTCCCGATGGTGTCGGTCGGCGCCACCGAAAACGCTCTGATCGCGGCCAGTCTCGCGAAAGGCACTTCGGAACTTGTGAATGCGGCGCGTGAACCGGAAATCAGCGACCTTGCCGAATGTCTGATTGCGATGGGCGCGCGAATTTCCGGTCATGGAACCGACACCATTCGGGTCGAGGGCGTTGACCGGCTTGGCGATGCCACGCATGCCGTCATTCCTGATCGTATCGAGGCTGGCACCTTCGCCATCGCGGCGCTGATCACCGGCGGCGATCTGACATTGACCGGTTCGCGGCCGCGGCACCTTGATTCGCTTCTTGATATCCTCCGGGAGACCGGCGCCAGCATCACCGCCGATGAAGACAGCATGAGAGTGGTGGCAAACGGCGCCACCCGCGCCGCCGATATCACCACCGATCCCTTTCCTGGCTTTCCAACCGATCTGCAGGCGCAGTTCATGGCTCTGATGTGTCTTGCCGACGGGTCATCGCGTATTTCCGAGACCGTGTTCGAGAACAGGTTCATGCATGTTCCTGAACTGATGCGCATGGGGGCGGATATTCAGGTTGATGGCGGCGTCGCGATGGTGCGTGGCCAGTCGTCCCTGACCCCGGCGCCGGTGATGGCAACCGACCTGCGGGCTTCGGTGTCGCTTGTGCTTGCCGCCCTGGCGACAGAAGGCACGACCGAGGTCAGCCGAATCTACCATCTTGATCGAGGCTATGCAGATCTCGAGGCAAAGCTTGGCAAATGTGGCGCGCGTATGGAACGGGTCGGAGGCTGACAATGCCGGCGGCGAAACATGACAGCCCTGACAGCAGGTTGCGGCTTCGCGCCATTTCGCCCGATGATGTCGAGGTTCTGTCAACGCTTCTCCAGGATGCGATCATCCCCGGCGAGGATATGACATTCGACCGGAGTGGCCAGCGTTTCATCATGGTGGCCAACCGGTTCTGCTGGGACCGGCCGGCGGTTGACGGGGTCACAACAGACACCGGGGCACCAGTCTTTGAGCGCCAGCTTTGCGGTATCCAGATCCACGGCGTGGGCCAGGTGCGGGCATCCGGCATGCCAGCATCCCGCCGCGGCGCCCTGTTCAATCTTCTTGCCATCACCGCCACCGCCGCGACCGACGGCGCGCAGGTCGAGCTTGTGTTTTCCGGCGGGGTTTCGCTTCGGCTCGATTCTGACGGATTGCTGATCCTGGCCGAGGACCTTGATGAGGGTCACCCGACACCGAATCTGCCATCGCATGGTGACGTCTAGTCACGCGCGCCGACTGGTGCGACGATTGATTTTGCCGTCTTTTTAGCGTTAAACCTTCCTGACCGGAACATTTCCCGGACAGAATAGGGGCAGGCAGCGTGTTGTCGGCCCGACAGCATGGTTTCGGGCCATGGTTTTGGGCGCGGGCGAAAGGGACGATCAATGGCGGTCAGACTCGACAATCGGCAGGAGGATTTCGAGAGCGCGTTCACCACGCTTCTGGCATCGAAGCGTGAGGCAACAGTTGATGTCGCCGCCACAGTGGCGACGATACTTGCCGATGTGAAATCACGCGGCGATGCGGCGGTGTTGGAACTGACGGCGCGGTTTGACAATTTGTCAGCTGACAATATTGATGAGCTTGCCGTCCCGCCGGCCGAGATCGATGCGGCGCTGGCAGGCCTGAGCGATGAATTGCGGCAGGCTCTTGAAACCGCCGCCGCCCGCATCCGCAGCTTCCATGAACGCCAGATGCCGCAGGGGTTCGACCTCACCGACGAGGACGGCGTCGGGCTTGGCATGCGCTATTCGCCGGTTGACGCGGCAGGCCTCTATGTTCCGGGTGGCAAGGCCGCCTACCCGTCTTCTGTTCTGATGAACGCCATTCCGGCCGCCGTGGCGGGTGTGGAACGGCGCGTTATCGTGGTGCCGGCACCCGGCGGGTTTGTCAGCCCGATGGTTCTCGCCGCGGCCGCCATCGCCGGGGTAACCGAAATCTGGCGTGTTGGCGGGGCGCAGGCCATCGCCGCGCTTGCCTATGGCACCGACAGCATCCAGCCGGTCGACAAGATCGTCGGGCCCGGCAATGCCTATGTCGCGGCCGCCAAGAGACAGGTCTATGGCACCGTCGGGATCGATTCCATCGCCGGGCCATCGGAAATTCTGGTCATCGCCGACAAGGGGAATGATCCGGCCTGGATCGCCGCCGACCTGTTGTCGCAAGCCGAGCATGACGAGGCTGCGCAGGCCATCCTGATCACCGATGACGCGGCTTTTGCCGACGCTGTCGAAGCGGCTGTCGCGACAACGCTGAAGACGCTTGATCGCGCCGCCGTTGCCGGCCAGTCCTGGCAGGATAACGGTGCCATCATTACGGTTGATTCGATGCAGAACATGCCGGCGCTTGCCAACCGTATCGCGGCCGAGCACCTTGAACTTGCGGTTGAGGAGCCACGCCGCTGGCTGGCCGAGATCCGGCATGCCGGCGCGGTCTTTCTTGGCCGTTACACGCCAGAGGCCATTGGAGACTATGTGGCCGGGCCCAATCATGTGCTGCCAACCGCGCGCACGGCGCGATTCTCGTCGGGGCTTGGTGTGGCCGATTTCATGAAGCGCACCACCACCGTGGAATGCGATGCTGGCAGCTTTGGTCGTATCGCGCCGGCGGGTATTGCGCTTGCGAATGCCGAGGGACTTGGCGCGCACGCGCTGTCGATGGCCATCAGGATGAACGCACGAGGCTAGAATGGCGGATGACGAGCGCATGGGTGACCGCGGGTTTATACAGCCCGCCCATCGCCTCGTCAGGATCGAGCTTGACGAGGCCGGCGCGCCGCGACGGTCAGCCGAGGCCGAGCATGAACGCGCCATCGCCATCTATGACATTCTTGAGGATAACAGCTTCGCCCTTGTCGATCCCGGCGGGGTGCCGCTTGACGGGCCCTTCCATCTCTATCTTCGCGCCGAGGGGCGGCATATACGCTTCGACATCCGCAATGATACCGACAGCGAGTTGAGCCAGTTCTATATGGCGCTTGGCCCGCTACGCCGTGTGATGCGTGATTATTTTCATGTTTGCGATACCTATTACGAGGCAATCCGCACGAAATCGCCGTCGCAGATTCAGGCTATCGATATGGGCCGGCGGGCGCTTCACAATGAGGGCGCCGATATCCTGCGAAGCCGTCTTGACGGCAAGGTGGCAACCGACGAGATGACCTCGCGGCGGCTATTCACACTGATCTGCGTGCTGCAGGCACGCTAGCCGAGACAACAGGGACAGGACTGAATGGGTCACAACGAAGACAACAGCAACGACGCCACCGCCAGCGAGGCCGTCATGCCGACCATCATCCCGGCGCACAATGTCAGTTCGATCCTGTTCGCCTGCAACATCAACGCGGTGCGATCGGCCATGGCCGAGGCCATGGTCAAGGCGCGGTTTCCGGGCCGGATTTTCACCGATTCCTGCGGTGTCGAACCTGGCCAGCAGGATGGGTTCGCCATCGCCGTGATGGCTGAGATCGCGCTTGATCTGACATCACACCAACCAAAGGGTTTTGCCGATCTGGACTGTGATTTCTATGACGTCATCATCTCCTTTTCGCCTGAGGCGCATGCCCGTGCGCAGGAAATCACCCGCAATATTGACTGTACGACGATGTACTGGCCGGTAGACAATCTTGCCGGTCTGCAGGGCTCGCGCGAAGAGCGTTTGCGCGCCTATCGCGCGGTCCGCGACGACATCGCCGCCAAGCTTGCGGACTATCTTCCCGATGATGATGCTGGTGATGAATCCGGCGAGACTTGACCTTTGGCCGATTTTTGGCCATCTGTAATGCGCAAAACCAAAGCGGAAAGGTGATTATGGCCAAGGAAGGCGTTATCGAATTCTCGGGGACAGTTGCCGAACTGCTTCCGAACGCAATGTTTCGGGTGAAACTCGACAATGACCACGAGGTGCTGGCACATACCAGCGGCAAGATGCGTAAGAACCGCATCCGGATCCTTGCTGGTGATCGGGTGAATGTCGAAATGACCCCCTATGATCTGACCAAAGGCCGGATCACGTTCCGTTTCAAGTAATTCTGGCTGATCCCCGCCAGCCGTGGATGGCAGCCGTGGAGGGCCGGATGAACAGCCGCAGACCCAAGCTGGTTCTTGCCTCGGCCTCGCCGCGTCGGCTCGATCTTCTTGCCCAGATCGGGATTGTGCCCGACAGGGTTCTTGCCACCGACATCGATGAAACACCGCGTCGCGGCGAGCTGCCGGCCGATTATGCGCGTCGTATGGCGCATGAGAAGGCTGTTGCCGCTGGCGATTTCGACCTGCCGTCCGGGGCGGTTGTTCTGGCCGGTGACACGGTGGTTGCGCGTGGCCGCCTGATCCTCCCCAAGGCCGAGACCGAAGCCGAGGCACGGCGTTGTCTCGACCTTCTGTCAGGGCGCCGGCATCGGGTGCTTGGCGGCGTCGCGCTTCGGCTTGCCGATGGCCGGATTGTCAGCCGTCTTGTGACAAGCCGCGTGACCGTGAAACGGCTGTCCGGTGATGAAATCGACAGCTATATCAATACCGGTGACTGGCAGGGCAAGGCCGGTGGCTATGCCATCCAGGGCCCGGCGGCGGCCTTCATCCGGCACATTGACGGGTCCTACTCCAACATCGTCGGCTTCAGCCTATATGACATTGCGGCAATGCTTCGCGGCAATGGCGTTGTGGCGTGATCATGGCTGGCGAGACACGGGTTCTGATCGATAGCGCGCCAGGGCAGATACGTGCCCTGCTGATGGCGGGCGAAACGGTGATCGAGGCCTGGCAGGATCAGGCGCATGCCGTTGATTTGACAGGCAGCGTCCACCTTGTGCGGGTCGACCGTGTATTTCCGGCGCTGGGTCGGGCCACGGCGCGGCTTGCGGATGGAACGCCGGTGTCGATTCGTGTTGGCAGGCAGGGTGCGGTGCAGGCTGGCCATCTGGCGACAATCACCATCATGGCCGCCCCGCGCGAGGACAAGCCATGGCAGGCTGTTATTGGCGCGCGGCTGGTTGGGCACGATCTGGTGCTGCTGCCGGGGGAAACGGGGATTGCCAGATCACGCCATCTTGATTCCGGGCCTGATGACAGCGTCATGGCCGATCTGACGGCCTGTCTGGAACGGGCGGCTGATTTTGGCCTGATTCTCCGTCGCACGGCGGTTCGGAATGGCGATTTGCCAGCCGCCTGCCAATCCTTGATCGATGAATGGCAAGATCGTGCCAGGCCCCTGCAGACGCCAGGCTGTATTTTTGATGATGGCGGGTTCGATGGTGACGGGCTGGCGGCGCGGATCCGGCGGCAGTATAGGGGCATACCAATCGTCGAAACCTGTTCGCAAACCGAGATCATGTTCGATTCGGCATGGGATGACATGATTGCCACGGTGCGCGATCCGGAAGTGGCGCTTGCTGGCGGTGGCCGGATGTGGATTGAACCGACCCGTGCGCTGACGGCCATTGATCTCGACAGTGGTGATGGCAGCCTCGAAGCGCTGTTCGCCGTCACGCCGACGGCCATCGCCTCGCAGCTTCGCCTTCGCCAGACAGGTGGGCTGGTGGCAATCGATTTGCCGCGCATGACACCCGCCACCCGCAAGAAGGTGAACGCCGAACTTGCCGCCGCGCTGGACATGGACCCGCGTCACCCCGAATGGGTTGGGCGCACACCGGGTGGCATGATCGAACTCAGGCTGCCGCATGGGCGTGCCGGTCCGGCCAGCTATGAGGCCGATGCGCTCGCCACCGCGGTATTGGCGGTGCTGCGCACCATCGCGCGCCGGCCGACACTGGCGGCGCCTGTCATCGATCTGCCGCCCGAGATGGCCTCGTGGTTGAAGGGGGCGGGCGCCACGGCGCTGGCATCGCTTGACAGGACGGTGACGCCTGTTGTTTCGTCAGAAGTCCTGACCGCCACCTTGCGGGAGTCTGCGCGATGACATCACCATCCGACAGCCTGGCATGTCCGACATGCGGTGCCCCGGCCGCACCACGTCCTCCAAAGGGTGGCCGCAGCCCGCGCCCGTTCTGTTCGCGACGCTGTGCCGACATTGATCTTGGCCGGTGGTTCCAGGAACGCTATGCCATCCCGGCTGTTGAGTCAGCCGATGACACAATCGTTGAATCGCTTGCCGCGGCGAAGGCAAATTCCGAGGACAAGGCCTGATCGCCTGTGGCCATGTGACTGGCTGTTTTTCCCGCTGGACAGGCTGAAGACGGCCAGCTATACCGTTGCGTGCTGCCGGACCGGCAGCGCCGTGGTGAATGAAAAATATTCGCCGTTGCCCGGGTAGCTCAGTTGGTAGAGCAGCGGATTGAAAATCCGCGTGTCGGTGGTTCGAATCCGCCCCCGGGCACCATTATCCCCAAGATTCGTGGTTCAAGGTCCTGATTTTCAAGCATTTTGATGTTTGACGTCAGGAAGTG
>JBMZTC010000014.1:0-39212 GCA_049623505.1 Puniceispirillaceae bacterium (SeqCode)
TCGGCGCGAACCGGCGCGTCCGGCACCCAGCTGTCAAAGATCCGCGCCTCGCATTCCCTGGGGGCGACGAACAACCAGATCCTGCGCCATGTGATCCTTCCCAACGCGCTGCCGGAGATACTGACCGGCGTGCGGATCGCCATCGGTGTGTGCTGGGGGACATTGGTTGCAGCGGAAATGCTGGCCGGCACCACGGGGATCGGCTTTATCGAGAATGTCGCGCGGACGGTCTCGGATTATGAGCTGATCTGGGTGACGATCCTGATCATGGGGCTGCTTGGCCTGCTGTTCGACCTGGTGATGCGGTGGGCGATTGCCCGACTGATCCCATGGCGCGGCAAGGGATAGGTGGGCTAGAGAAGACCGGTGGCGATCAGCCGCCCGCCCATAATCAGAAAGGCGATCAGCACAATCTGACGGAACCTGTCCTGCGAGACACGCTCGCGCATGATTTCACCAATCCGAAATCCTGTCAGCGTCATCACAAGGCCAAGAAGTGATTTCACGATCACCGATCCGGTGATCAACCCGGAAATGACAAGTCCAGCGCCAAGCGGCAGACAGCCGGCAAGAAACAGGAACCCGGTGGTGCCGATGAACATGTCTTTCGGCGTGTTCCGTGCCATCAGATACATCGCCACCGGTGGTGACCAGATCGAGGACAGACCGCCAAGAACACCCGACAGCACCCCGACGCCAAGCTGCCAGCCACGCCCCGGGCCGACCGGCAGTGTCAGGCCGAACAGAAGATTGAGCGAGAAGATCACCATTGCCACACCAATGGCGACGGTAAGAAGGGCGGTCGGATAGTCATTGATGAACAGCGAGGTCAGGAAAATGCTGACCAACAGCGCGGCGGCGAACCATTTATAGGTTGCCATGATCTCGCGCTTGTTCTTCGCGCGGCCAAACTGGAACATGTTGCTGAACAGGATTGGCAGCCATAATAGCGAGATCGCTTCGGTTGGCGAGATTATCAGCGTCAAAAGGCCCATCGCCGCGGCGGGAAGCCCGATGCCAAGGAACCCCTTGACGATGCCGGCGAACACAAAGATGGCGCAGATGCTGGCAATCAACAGCGGATCAAGGGTTGGCAGAAGGGCCTGCAGGGACAGTGAATTCACCCTGTTATTCTGGCATCAGCTGGCATCATAGACCAGCCCATACAGCTTCAGACGCTGAACCTTGCCAGACGGTCCCTTTGGCAGATCGTCGAGAACGTGGATTCGCTCCGGCGCCTTGAACTTGCCAAGGCGGGCGACACAATGCGCCAGCAGGTCCGCCTCATCGGCCATCTGGTCGGGCTTGTGGCGGATGCAGGCCTCAACCCGCTGGCCATACTGGTCACACGGCACGGCGAATGCCGCCGCCTCAAGGATGGTGGTATGCTCAAGCAGTACTTCATCGACCTCACGCGGGGCGATGTTTTCGCCGCCCTTGATGATGAGTTCCTTGATCCGCCCGGTCACAAAGACAAACGCATCCTCGTCCATATGGCCAAGGTCGCCGGTGCGAAGCCATCCGTCGGCGGTGATTGTCTTTGCTGTTTCCTCGGGCTGGTCAAGATAGCCCTGCATCACATTGGCGCCGCGCACCAGAATCTCGCCGGTGACGCCGCGCGCCACTTCCTGCTGATTGTCATCGCCGATGATGATCTCGTTGCCAACGGCGACGCCCGGGGACCCGATCTTGCGGGTGCCTGGCGGCATTGGATTTGACAGAATCTGCGCGCCTGTCTCGGTCAGCCCCATGGTTTCGATGATCGGAATGCCGAAACGCTCCTCGAAACGCCGGTGGATCTCGGGCGACAGCGGCGCCGAGGCCGAACGTGAGAACCGCAGCCTGTCTCGGTCGATTTGCGGCGGTGTGTCATCATTCAGAAGATAGGCGAACAGCGTTGGCACGGCGCTGAACCAGCTGACATCGCTATCATGCACCTGCTGCCAGAAGGCCCGCACCGAAAAGCGATAGGGCATGACCAGCCCGCCACCAGACATCAATGTTCCCATCACCGTCACGCACAGCCCGTTGATGTGATAGATCGGCAGCACGCACATCGCCGTGTCATCTGGCCCAACACCATGACCGTCGACAACATTCATGCCGGCGGCCATCAGATTGGCGTGGCTGAGGACAACCCCCTTGGGATTGCCGGTGGTGCCCGATGTGTACATCAGCAGCCCGGCGGTGTCGGCGGAAGGGGCGGCGCGCGGTGCGTCGGCTGGCACCGAGCTGTCAGGCCATTCCGGTCCCTTGTCCGGGTCCAGCCTGATGATTGTCACGCTGCGGTCGACAGTCGCCAGCGCCTCGTCAATCAGCTGGCGGTGATCATCGGTGCACAGGATGATTTCGACGCCTGAATGGCTGATGACATAGGACATCACCCGCGCCCCGGCGACAAGGTTCAGCGGTGTCGCAAGATAGCCGCCGGTGGTGATGCCGGTGAAGCACAGCGTCGACCAGATCGAATTCTGCGCCGCAACGGCAACAGGCGCGCCGTCGGCAAGTCCAAGCGCGTCAAGCTGGCAGGCGATCTCGCGCGACCGCAGGGCCGCCTCGGCCCAGTTGACCCTGTCGCCCGTGTCTGGCGAGGTCAACCAGACGGCGTTGCCCGCGGCGTCGGCGTTGGCGTGAAGCTGCGCCGCGATACTCCCGTTCATTTGCCGCGATCTTTCCAGTAGTCGCCGAAAATCTCGTCAAGCGATGGTTTCCGTTCGGCGATGGTGCGCACAATACGAACCTGATTGACAAAATGGCGCCAGTTCAGGTTTTCGTCGATGGAATTGCCACCCCAGCTGCCACATCCCATTGACAGCGAGAAGGGCATGCCGTTGTTGAAAAAACCGCCATTGGCGAAACAATGCGCCTGATTGACGATCACCCGGCAGGTGCGCGCCTCCATGGCCAGCCGCCGGGCGCGGGACTCATCGTCTGAATGCAGGCCAAGCGAATGGCCGGCGCCCATGATGTTCTGGATGGCGATGGCCTTTTGCATGGCCTCATCGAAATCACCTGCCCGGTGCAGGGCAAGGAACAGCGCCATCTTCTCGCCCGTCATCGGGTGATCAGGGCTGATGTCCTGCTGCGGCGCGACAAGGAACCTGGTGTCTTTCGGCGCGGTGTCGGCAAGACCGGTTTCGGCAAGAACAATGTCGATATCCTTGGCCAACAGGCGGGGGGCCAGCTTGCCATGATACCAGTGAAGGGCCTCAAGGCTGTCTGTCTGCGTGTCGTCAAGAAGATATCCACCTTCGGCGGCAAGGGCCGCGACGAGGTTGTCATAGACCGCATCAACGGCAATCACCGCATTCTCTGATGAACAGGAGGTGGCGTTGTCGAAGGTCTTCGACGCGGCGATCTTCGCCGCTGCCTCGGCGATGTTGGCGGTCTCGTCGACGATGGTCACCACATTGCCGGCTCCGACACCGATGGCCGGTGTTCCCGACGAATAACCGGCCCGCACATTGGCCTGTGATCCGGTGACAAGCACCATGTCCGCAAGCTGCATCAATCTCTCGGTCTTCGGCTTGGATGGCGGCACCGGCACCATCTGGACAAGCCCTTCCGGCAGTCCAAGCGCGGCAAGGGCAGGGTGGATATGCTCCAGCAGGGCAAGCAACGGTTTCACACCCTTTGGCGAGGGCGCCAGGATGATCGCGTTGCCTGTCTTCAGCGCGTTGATCATGTTGTTGACCGGCGTCGCCAGCGGGTTTGTCGACGGCACGATGGCGGCGACAACGCCCTTTGGTCGCAGAAAGGTCGACAGCCCAAGTTCGGTGTCGTCCTCGATATGACCAAAGGCGGTGACACCCTTGATGTCGCGCATCAGACCAAGCGTCTTGTTGTGATTCTTCCGGACCTTGTCATCGGCATTGCCGAGCCCGGTCTCGGCGACGGCGAATGCAGCAAGGCGCTTGTTGCGCTCGGGCTCCATCAGGCACCAGGCAACAGCCTGGCATGCGCGATCAAAAAGCGCCTGTGATCCCATGGCTTCATAGGCAGCCTGGGCATCGCGGGCACGGGCGACAAGTTCGTCTATCTGGGCAATATCGTCTGACACGGCGCGTCCTTTCCAGGGCCGGGCCTGCTTAGGCGGTTTTCGTGGATGAGAACGCTCTATACAGGCCTGCGGCCAGTGTCAATGTGCCAGCGGCAATCAGGATTGAACAGATCGGGCGCGAGAAATAGGTGCCAAGATCATAATGCACCATCTGCATGCCCTGGGCGAAATTCTGCTCGCCAATCTTGCCAAGGATCAGGCCGAGTACAATGCCCGGGATCGAATACCCGGTCCGGCGCAACAGGAAGCCGATGATGCCGGCCCCGAACATTACCATGACATCAAGGACGAGGCCGCGGCTGATATAGGCGCCGATGGTGGCAAGAAGCAGAATCAGCGGTGCCAGGAACTGGAACGGGATCTTCAGAAGATAGAGGATCGTCTTGGTTTCAATCAGCCCGATGAAGAGAATCGACAGGTTGGCGTAGAACATCGCCGCGAAGACAATCCAGATCAGGTCTGGCGAATTGTAGAAGACCAGTGGGCCCGGTTCCAGATCATGCATCTGGAACACGGCAACCATCATCGCCGTCAGCGCGCCACCTGGCAGGCCAAGCGCCAGCAGCGGGATCATCGCCGCGCCGGTGGCGGCGTTGTTGGCCGTCTCGGACGAGATGACGCCTTCCAGCTTGCCCTTGCCGAATTCTTCCTTGTTCTTTGACCAGCGCACCGCCTCGCCATAGCCCATGAAGGCGGCCAGCGTGGCGCCGATGCCGGGCAGGATGCCGCAGAAGAAGCCGACAAGGATCGACCGCAGAACGGCGAATTTATGCATCCACAGCTCGATGACGGTGGGGAAGGACATGCCGACCTTTGGCGCGTCGAACTGGCCGGTTGCCTTCTTTTCGGCCTGAACAAAGATTTCCGATACGGCAAAGAAGCCAAGGATGGCCGGCACGAACGCGATGCCGGCGGCAAGATCGGTAAAGCCGAAATTATAGCGGTTGATGCCGCCGACCGGGTCCTGCCCGATGGTGGCGATGAGAAGGCCAAGAAGCACCGACATCCAGCCCTTCCAGATGGTCCGCCCGCCAACCGATGACGCGACGGCCAGTCCGAAGAAGACAAGCGCGAAGATTTCCGGCGGGCCGATATTGCGGATCGCCCAGTTCGCCAGAGGTTCGGTCGCCGCCATCATCACCAGCGCGGATGCCACGCCGCCAATGGCCGAACACAGAACCGCCGCGCCAACAGCCTTGCCGGACTGCCCCTTGCGGGTCATCGGATAGCCGTCAAAGGCGGTTGGCGCGTTTTCCGGCGCGCCCGGGATGTTGAACAGAATCGCCGTGATGGCGCCGCCATAGGTGCCGGTACAGTAGATGACCGCGAACAGCATCACCCCCTGGGCAGGTTCCAGATCGGCCGTGAAGGGAAGCAGGATCGCCGCCAGCGTCAGCATGCTAACGCCGGGTATGGCGCCGAACAGCATGCCGCCAACTACACCGAAAACAAAGATCGCGATGGTAAAGGGATCGCCAAAGAGAGCGCCGGTTCCGGCGAGAAAATTTTCCAGCATGTGCGTTACCAGAGCTTTTGCAGCTGAGTGTTCATTTTCAGGATGAACCCGCTGAAATCATAAAAGGGTGACATGTTGCCTTGTGGCAGCGGAGCGTTGAGTGTGACGACGAACAGGCCAAGAAGAATGGCGTAGATCAGCAGAGTGATGCCCAGGATCCATGTCCAGCGTCTCTCACCAAACAGCCAGATGACGGCCATGATAAAGATCGGCGCGCCGGAATACATGCCGACCGGCTTGAGAAGGTAGGCAAAGAGGAACGGCGTGAACAGGATCGCGATGATCTTGGCGAGGGTCGCCGGATTGGTGTAGTCGGTCGGCGCTTCATCCGTCTCGGCAATGCCGACACGCCCCTTCTGGATGGCGGAGCCATTCCTGAACTGGTGGAGCAGATTGCCGAGTGTCACCAGCAACAGCAGCAGGATGATGACCCGCGGCCATCCGGTGGCGCCGAATTTGTAGATTTCGATTGGCTGATTGAATTCAAAGGTATAGCCGAAAAAAATGGCCACGATCAGCGACCAGATGCCGGCTTCAATCATGTGCGATTTATCGAGCTGACCCAACGACCTCTCCCTAAATCAAAACCTGAATGTCAGGCTACCGATACAATGCGTCAAACTGGAGATGACGTGCCCCCGGCGGCACAGGCTGCCGGAGGCACAGAATGATGGCAGGACCAGCCTATTTCACGTCCATGCCCATCGACTTGTATACCTCGCGGTACTGGGCGATGGAGCGGGTGATCAGGTCACGGGCACCTGCGGTGTCACGATAGCTGTCGATGACGTTCATGAATTTCGAGTCATTGAACGCCTGATAGCTGTCCTGGCAATAGCCGCGCTGGAATGCCCACTGCAGCCACTTGACGCGGTCTGCTGGTGCATCCTTGTGCACATAGAAGCCACGGAAACGAAGCAGCGGATCGAAATCCATGCCCATTTCACGGTGGGTTGGCACGTCGGAAAAGACCGACGGACGCTCGTCAAAGATCGTCAGGATTGGCTTGAAGTTGTCGGCATCAAGGAACTTGCGAACATCGCCCGGCTGCTCAAACAACGCGTCGACCTGGCCACCAAGAAGCGCGCCATAGCGCGGTGCGCCCTTGTCAAACGAGATCTGCTGGATCTCCATGCCGGTTGCGTCGGTGATGAACTTCATCGTGACGCGCTCCATGGAGCCTTCCTTCGAGACGTTGGCGATGGTTGCCTTGCCGCCCTGGGCTTTCACCCACGCAACAAAGGACTTCCAGTCGTTGTAGCGTGTCTCGTTGGTCCGGATGTAGATCTGCGAGAACGTGACCTGTGAGACCACCAGCGGGATCAGATCCTCGGCCGGGTTTGGCCGTGATGAGTCGAGCGCATGTGCTGACGAGGCATCGTCAATATGCTCAAGAACGTTATAGCCGTCTGCTGGTGCTGCCATGTAGGCGGTCATGCCGACGGTGCCTGAGCCACCGGGCTTGTGATCCCGGTTGATGGCAACGCCGGTCAAGCCGGTAACGCCTTCGGCCATCGCCGCGGCAACCTGACCCGAACCACCGGCTGGGCCATAAGGCACGATCATTGTCAGGGCCCGCTCAGGAAAGCCGCCAGGCTTGTCCATCGAAGATTCCTTGACCTTGCATTCAAACGCGTTGGCTGTGCTGCCGACAGCCATCATCATGGTGGCGGCTAAGCCAATACCGAAAAGTTTTTTCATGAGGTTCCTCCGCAATCTGTGTCGTCAATGTTTTCCCCCGACGACAGGCATAATTATGAGCATCATTTTTGCGGCAGGAAAAGCCCAAAACTGTCCAATTCATGATGTGCGAAGATGTGACGGCGCGGCGCGATGCCGCGTTCGTAACTGATTTGAGCGGCTAGCCGATGCGCGAGCTCAGCAGGAGACTGGTATCGGTCTCCTTGATACCAGAGATCTGGCGAAGCCGCGAAATGGCCGTATCGAAGGTCTCCAGCGTCTGTGTCTGGATTTCCGCGGCCAGGTCCCAGCGCCCATTCGTGGTAAAGAGCCGGCTGATCTCAGGTATGTTGATCAGCCTCTCGATTGCGGCTTCTTCCTTGTTCGCGTCGACTGTGATCATGATCCAGCCTGATACGTTATGTCTGAACTCCTCGGCGCCAAGGGTCACCGTGTAACCAGTTATAATGCCTGACTGCTCCATCTTCTTAATGTGCGCGTCGATGGTCACCCGCGACACGCCAATTTCGTGTGACATCTGTGTGACCGACATGCGGGCATTACGCTTCAAAAGCGCGATGATGCTGGTATCGAGATCATGCATTGATGAAGGCCTCACATGATGTTGCGATTGATAAATATGGATATGGTTATCCGTAACTTTTTATCAATAACCTCTAAATTATTTAAATTTGATGAAAATAAACAACCAGCGCCTGTCAAATTGATAAGATTGTCCTTTGATTTGATGTTTTTTGTGTGGTTGTGACGATATCCGGGGCCACTTCAGCGGTTCAGACGCCGGAGCTGTCACTCGACAAGGGCGCGCACTGTCTCGATGGTGTCGGCCTCATCTGCCGGCTTGTCCCACCGGATCCGGCTGATGCGGGGAAAGCGCAGCGCGATACCGGATTTGTGACGGGGGCTGTCATGCGCGCTGTCAAAGGCAAGTTCGACCACCAGACGTTTTTCCACTTCGCGTACCGGCCCATACCTGTTTGTGGTGTTGGCGCGGACCCATTTGTCGAGTTCGCGCAGCTCGTCATCGGTAAAGCCGGAATAGGCCTTCCCAACAGGAACGATCTCGTTGCCGCGCCAGATCCCGAAGGTGAAATCGGAATAGAAAGAACTTCGACGGCCATGGCCGCGTTGTGCGTACATCATGATGGTGTCGATCATGCGCGGGTCGCGTTTCCATTTGAACCAGGGGCCCTTTGGCCGGCCAGCAACATAGACGCTTTGCCGGTCCTTGATCATCAGCCCTTCATAGCCATGGATTTCAGCGCCCTCCAGACGGAGCCGCGCCAGATCCTCCCAGCTTTCAAACGGCAGGATTTCTGACAGATCAAGCCTGTCGCCAGCCTGCAGACGCATCCAGTCTTCCAGCCGGTGGCGGCGTGCCGACAGCGGCAGATCGCGAAGGTCGTCATCCCCGTCGAACAGCATGTCATAGACCCGCACGAAGGCCGGCAGGTCGCGAAGATGTGTTTTTGCGGGCGTCTTGCGGTTGAGTCGCTGTTGCAGGCTGTTGAAGGCAAGCGGGTGGAAATCATGGCCAACAAGCAATTCACCGTCGAGAACGGCATGACCATGCAGCGCCGCGGCAAGGTCGGGAAAGGCTGCCGAGACATCATCGCCTGTTCGCGAGAAAATGCGCCGGCTTTCACCATCAAAGACAAGCTGTACGCGGATGCCGTCCCATTTCCACTCGGCCTGATAGTCGCTGGCGACGAGCCTGTCGAAATCACGGCTCTCGTCGATCGGATTAGACAGCATCATCGGATGGAAAGTCCGCCCGGGCTGGATTTGCGGCGCGGCGGCGTGGCCATCAAGCCAGGCGAACAGATCGGTATAGGGCATCTCCAGCCCGTGCCAGATCTTCTCGATCGCGGCCAGATCATGCCCGCCATAGGCCGCCAGCGCGGTTTTCGCGAGGCGTGCTGACACACCGACGCGCAGGCCGCCTGTTGCCAGCTTGATCATCGCCCAGCGCTCTGACGGGGTGGCGCTGTCGAGACGCGCGGCAAGATGACTGGCGACATCCCCCTTTGGAAGGGTTTCAATCTCGGCGATGAAATCGGCTACACCGGGAAGCGGCGCATCACCATGACGGCCTTCGCAGTGTGGCCAGATCAGCGAGATTGTCTCGGCAAGGTCGCCGACATAATCATAGGACATCAGGAAAAGGTCGGGATCGACCCGGTCCATCGTCAGCTGGCGAAGCGCGCTGGGTTTGAGGTTGGACAGCGTCAGATCGCGTGTGATGGCGGCCAGAGCAAAGCCGCGGTCGGGATCCGGCGTTGTCCTGAAATAGCGCGCCATGGCCTCGATCTTCGCGTTGCGCGACGGGGTCAGGGCAAGCGTCTCCAGCAACTCGGCGAACCGTTTCATTCGCCGGCATCCTCTTCGCGGCCCTGCATGTAGAGCGGTTCGGCCTTCAGTCCGCGTGACCGGCACCAGTGAACAAGCGCATCCTCGCGGCCATGCGTTACCCAGATGGTGTCGGCACCGGTCGCCGTGATGGTGTCTGTCAGCCCGTTCCAGTCAGCATGGTCGGAAACCACCAGAGGCAGTTCCACGCCGCTTTGCTTGGCGCGCTGCCTGATCGTCATCCAGCCGGATGCCTGACAGACCACCGGGTCGGGAAGGCGCCGCGACCAGCGATCGCGAAGCGCCGATGGCGGGGCGATGACGATATGCCCTGGAAAGGACGCCTTGTCGCGGTCGAGGGCCTTTTGAAGATTGCCGAGATCGATCCCCTGACTGGCATAGTAGGCGCAGAGTTTTTCCTGCGCGCCGTGAAGAAAGATCGGCGCGTCATATCCTGCCTCGCGGATCAGCCTGATCACCCGCTGGGCCTTGCCAAGCGCATAGGCGCCGATAACGTGGCAGCGCTCTGGCTGCGCCGCCACCGATGTCAGAAGGCGGGTGATTTCCTGTGCCGGGGCCGGATGCTGGAACACCGGCAGTCCAAAGGTCGCCTCGGTCACGAAAAGATCGCAGGGAACAAGTTCGAAAGGCTGCGCCGTGCTGTCGGCATGCGTCTTGTAGTCGCCGGTGACGACAGCGACCCGGCCATTATAGGCAAGCCTGACCTGCGCGCTGCCGAGGATATGTCCGGCGGGAAACAGGGTGATTGTCACCGGCCCGTCGACAATGGGTGTGCCGAAATCGAGCTCCTGAAAGGATCCGGCGCAATTCGCGCCATAGCGCTGTTTCATGATGGCGATTGTCTGCGGCGTCGCCAGCACATGATCATGGCCCGGACGGGCATGATCGGCATGCCCATGCGTGATGATGGCGCGCTTTACCGGACGTGCCGGGTCGATATAGGCGTCGATCGGCTCTATATAGAGCTCATGGTTCAACCAGGTCATGACAGTCAATATAGGAACGCCGCCGCGCGCCTCCAGTCCCACCCGCTGACAGGCTGGCTTCAGGAACGTGGCTGGAGCTGGTTCGATCATCAGATTGAGACGGCGGAACACGCGCTGGCGCGCCGGGATGTCGTTGTCTTCGCGCCGACCGGTGCTGGCAAGACCCTTGCCGGATTCCTGCCCTCCTTTCTTGATGTTGATGAGCGTGGCTCGAACGGACAGCTTCACACGCTCTACATCTCGCCGCTGAAGGCACTGGCGGTCGATGTGCATCGCAATATCGCGGCGCCAATCGAGGCGCTGGATCTGCCGGTCAGTTTTGAAACACGTACTGGCGACACCCCGCAATCGCGGCGCCAGCGTCAGAAGAAAAAGCCGCCGGATTTTCTGATGACGACACCGGAATCGCTCACCCTTCTATTGTCATATGAGGATGCCGGGGCCTATTTCAGCGGTCTCCGCTTTATCATCATTGATGAGCTTCACGCCTTTTTCGATAACAAGCGTGGCGATCTGCTGAGTCTCAATCTGGCCAGACTGGCCACGCTGGCGCCGCGGGCAAGGCGGATTGGCCTGTCCGCCACCATCGACAGGCCAAAGCTGGCGCGTGACTGGCTTTGCAGGCGTGGCGGCAAGATCGTCACGGTACCGCAGGCGGCGGTGCCGGTGATCGACATCCTGCAGACAGAGAATCGTATCCCCTGGTCGGGTCACATGGCGCGCCACGCGCTGGATGATGTCTATTCGCAGATCGCCGGCGCGCGGATGAGCGTTGTCTTTGTGAACACGCGGGCGCAGGCCGAATTCGTGTTTCAGCGCCTGTGGCAGCTGAATGACCGCAATCTCAGGATTGCGGTGCATCACGGGTCGCTGGAACGCGAGCTCAGGCGCAAGGTCGAGGCGATGATGGCGGCAGGCGGTCTTGACTGCGTGGTGGCGACAAGTTCGCTCGACCTCGGGCTTGACTGGGCCGATGTCGACCTTGTCATCCAGATCGGCGCGCCAAAAGGTGTCAGCCGCCTGCTGCAGCGTGTGGGGCGGGCCAATCACCGGTTGAATGAACCAAGCCGCGCCATTCTGGTGCCGACCAACAGGTTCGAATATCTGGAATGTGTCGCCGCACAGGCGGAAATTGCCCGCAACAGGCTGGACGGTGCGGCCTTTCGGCGCGGTGGGTTCGATGTGCTGGCACAGCATGTCTTCGGCGTTGCCTGCAGCGGCGCCTTCGATCCCGACGCGCTGTATCACGAGGTCATCCGTGCCGCGCCCTATGCCGATATGGGGCGCCAGGAATTCGACGAGGTGGTGGGTTTTGTCAGCAATGGTGGATACGCGCTTGCTGCCTATCCGCAATATAACCGGCTGGCGACGTTGAAGAACGGTATGGTCGCGCTTCGCGAGGCCCGGATGGCGCGGCAATACCGGATGAATATCGGCACCATCGTTGAATCACCAATGATGAAGGTGAAGCTTCGCAACCGCACACTTGGTAGTATCGAGGAGAATTTCGTCGTCAATCTGTCGCCAGGCGACACCTTTCTGTTCGGGGGCCAGGTACTGACCTTTGAAGGCATCAGCAATGCCGCCGTCATGGTCTCGAAGGCGCGTGGCGGCGAGGCGCAGATCCCAAGCTATGGCGGTGGACGCCTGCCGCTGTCGACCAACCTGTCACTTGCCGTCCGGCACCTGATTGGCAGCCGCCGCGCCTGGGCCGGGCTTCCCGACCAGATTCGCGATTGGCTGGCGCTTCATGGCAGCCGGTCGGTTCTTCCCGACGCCAAGACCCTGCTTGTCGAGATTTTCCCGCATCGAAAGCGCTATCACACGGTTGTCTACAGCTTTGCCGGTCGCAACGCCAATCAGACGCTTGGCTTTCTGATGTTGCGGCGGATGAAGCGTGCCGGGTTGCGGCCGCTTGGCTTTTCGATGACTGACTATGCGCTGGCTGTCTGGTCGCTGGACCCGCCTGATGAGGTCGAAAGCCTGTTGAACCCGGACATCATGACCGAGGAGTTCGAGGAGTGGCTTCAGGATACGCCGCTTCTGAAACGCCTGTTCCGTGACACCGCGATCATCTCGGGGCTTGTCGAACGGCGCCATCCCGGGCAGGTCAAGACGGGCCGCCAGGTGCTGTTCAGCTCGGATCTGATTTATGACGTTCTGCGACGGCATGAGCCTGATCATATTCTGCTGAAGGCGGTGCGGCGCGACGCCATGCAGGGGCTTATTGATGCAGGCAGGCTGGCCGACACGCTTCAGGAAATTGCCGGAAACATTGTCTGCCAGCATCTGGATATGATATCGCCGATGGCTGTGCCGGTGATCATGCAGATCGCCCGCGAAAATACCGTTCACAGTGACGATGGCGATGAATTGCTGTCGGACATGGAAGAGGACATCATCCGCGCCGCCAATGTCGAATCGATCCACTGATTTTGCCGGACACGGCTTTGACCTCCACCCCTCCGGCGCGCTGTTCTGGCGGGATTCGTCGCTGCTGATTGTTGGCGACCTGCATCTTGAAAAGGGCAGCTCATACCACCGGTCAGGGCAGTTCCTGCCGCCTTACGACACGGCGCAGACGCTGGCGAGGCTTGCCAGGATCATTGCCGATCTGATGCCAAGGCGGCTGCTGTTTCTTGGTGATGTGTTCCATGATGGCGCTGCCTGGAGCCGGATGGCGCCGCAGGACCGGCAGACATTGTCTGACATGGCCGGCGCGCATGACGCCATCTGGGTTGAGGGCAATCACGACCAGAGCTTCGTGCCGCCCGGACATAACGCCTGCAGCGCGCATGAAGAAGGCGGCATTGTCTTTCGCCACATCATGGATGAGGCCGATCCACGACCCGAGATCAGCGCCCACTATCACCCCGCCGGTGTGGTCAGCCATCGTGGTGCACGCCTCAGGCGGCCTTGTTTCGTGCAGGCGCAGACGCGGCTGGTGGTGCCGGCCTTTGGCGTGCTGACAGGCGGACTCGACTGCCGTGATCCGGCGCTGGCGGCGCTTCACGGCCGGACAACAAGGATGTTTCTTCTGGGGCGGGACAGTGTGTTCGCCGCGCCGCCTGGACTGGCCCCCGACCCGCGCCGCCGGCAGCGCCGACGGGGCGGCGGCTGAGACCTAGAGCGAGTCGATGGCGGCGCGAAGTTGCGGTGCGATCGACGCGTCGGCGGGGAGGCGGTCATACAGATCTTCCCACAGCATGCGGGCTCGGTCGGTATCGCCGCCCTGCCGCGCGAAATGCCCCCTGATATAGAGGCCCTCCGGGCGCTGCGGGTCCAGCCCCTCCACCCTGGCGAGAAGCCGCTGCGACTCGTCGGTGAAGTCAGGTTCAAGCTGGGCCACGACCATCTGTTCCAGCGCCGCCAGCTGGGCATCGATATCATCCGGAATGGCGTCGGCAAGGCCGATCAGCGCCATCTGCAAATCATCTGTCCGTTCCAGCACCCTGTAGGCGCGGATCAGCCGCCGCCAGCCCTCGACATCTCCGGGGTCCTCGGCAAGACGGGCGGCAAGCCCCTCGACCATGCCCTCGATCATCGCCGCGCGCTCATCCTCGGTCATGGTGGCGGCATTCGCAACCGCCTCCGCATCCGGCCCCGGGGCGACACTGTCAGGATCGATGCCACCGGACCGCGCCGCATCAGCGATATTCTCGGCCAGCAGTTTCATCCATGGGGCATCGGGTGGTGACAGGGTCTGTAGCCGGCGCCAGATGCCGATGGCGGCGGCGTAATCCTCATCCTGATAGGCGGCGAGCCCCGACAGATATAATGCCCGTGGCTCGGCCGGATTGACGGCCAGAATCTCAGCAACCAGTTCACGTGCAGGAATGGTGACCTGGCCATCGGCGGCGCGGGCCATCGCCTCGGCGCGCATGGCGAGAATGGCCGGGTCGCCATCTGTCAGCCTGCCGGCCTGTTCAAGAGCCATGATCTCGGTCGCGCTGTCCGCGCCTGCCGCCGCAGCGGTGGCAAGGCGAAGCCATGCGCCGACATCGCTTGGGGCTGCGGCCGCCTGTTCCCGTGCCTGTAGCAATGCGGCACTGCGATCCCGCGCGCTTTCCTCCGCCTGCTGCGATGCGGCGGCAATCTCGGCGCCGCGATCCGCCAGCGGGCGTGACGGCAGATCGGCGCGGCCAAGCATCAGATACAGGCCAAGGCTCGCCGCCATCACAAGACTGCCAAGCGCCAGCGCGACGCGCCCGTTGAGGCTGGCGGTGGGTGAAGTCGTTACAGACAAATCATCCGATGCCGCGGTTTCATCATCGTCTCGTCGCCGGCGCCCGGCCAGCATGATGGCCGCGCCGCCAAGAAGAATGGCGACAGGCGCCCCCCACAGAATGTAGGTGCCAGGCGAAACAGGCGGGTTCAACAGCACATAATCGCCATAGGTCGCGCGGATCGAGGTCAGAATTTCGCTGTCACTGGCGCCGGTCGCCAGCTGCTTGCGAACCTCGACCCGCAGATCACGGGCAAGCTCGGCGTCGGAATCATCAATCGACTGGTTCTGGCAGACAAGGCATCGAAGCTGCTTTGACAGCGCCCGCGCCCGTGATTCCAGCGCCGGATCGGCCAGCATCTCTTCAGGTGTCAGCGCAACAGATGGCGACGACGCCAGCGCCATTGCCAGAAACGCAAGGGCAAGGCCTGATTTCAGCGTTCGGGACAGGATGCTGGTCATGGCAGCTTGCCAATCGCCGGCCGCAGCACTTCGTCGAGCACACGCCGGTCAATCGGGCCGGCATGGCGCAGCAGGATTATGCCGTTGGCATCGACAAGAAACGTCTCCGGCACCCCATAGACGCCCCACCGCATGCCGGCATCGCCGTCGCGGTCGACACCGATGGCGGCAAACGGGTTGCCATAGCTGGTCAGGAATTCACGCGTATCCCTGGGGCGGTCCTTGTGGGCGATGCCAAGGATCGGGATGTCTTCGGATAGAAGCGCCAGCGCCGGTGCTTCGGCGCGGCAGGGCGCGCACCAGCTGGCAAAGACATTGACCAGTACCGCCCGGCCGGCAAAATCGGTTGCCGAAACGGTCTGGCCCTTGTCAAGCAGGCTGGGAAGCATGATCGCCGGCGCGGGTTTGCCGACCATCGCCGAGGGAAGCTGCGACATGTCGCGCTCGCCGCGCAATGTCGCCAGCAGCGCTACCGTCGCGAAACCTGCAAGAAGCAGGAATCCGGCAAGCGGAATGATGAATGACAGCCGAGGCCGCCACGTCTTGCCGCTGTCAGCTTTGCTCATGTCGCTGTCCGGACGCTGGTGGCAACTGCCGCCGCGCGTCGCTGCCGGCGGCCAAGCGCAGCTATCGCGCCGCCAACCGCCATGAATCCGGCACCGGCCCAGATCCAGCTGACAAAAGGTTTGCGATACAGCCGCAGCGTGTAACCGCTGGTGGCATCGCCATCACCAAGAACGGCATAGTCATCCCCGCCGGGGCGCGGCCGGATGGCCGCCTCGGTGGTGGTCTGGCGCTCGGCGTTATAAAAGCGTTTCTCAGGTGTCAGGAAGGCGATGATATCGGTGCCGTCTCGCAGTTCGATAATCGCGGTCTCGGTCACATAGTTTGGCCCTTGTCTGGGCTCAACGGCGCGCAGTGTCATCGTCTTGCCAGCGACATCGACACTGTCACCCGGAAAGGCGCGGACAATCACCTCGGTCTGGAACAGGCCGTTGCCAAGCGCGCCGACAAGGAACACCACCATGCCGGCATGCGCCGTCCACATGCCCCAGACCGGAAGCGGCAGCGCTGAGGCACGGGTGCCAATGCCGCCGCGCCACGGTTTCAGCCGGTGCAGAATGTCGCCGGTTATGGCCAGCGCCAGCCATCCCAGCAGGCCAATCCCGGCCAGCCCGGCCGCGCTGATGCCGTCTGCCAGCGCCATGCCGACACCAATGGCAAGCAACGCGCCAGCCGCCGCCAGCCCCAGGCTGGCACGAAGCGAGGGCAGGGTCCCGCAGCGCCAGGCTGTCAGCGGCCCAAGCGCCATCGCCAGCACCAGGCCGGCCATGATCGGATTGAAGGTTGCGTCAAAATAGGGTGGGCCAACGGTGATCCGCGCACCGGTCACCATTTCCAGCGCCAGCGGATAAAATGTGCCGACAAGCACCACAACAGTTGCCGCGGTCAGCAGGAAATTGTTCAGGATCAGGCCGCTTTCACGGCTGATAAGGGCATGGTCATTGCGCGTCGCAAGCTGGGGCCCGCGGATGGCGAACAGCAGCAATGGCACACCGATGGCGGCAAGAAGAATGCCGAGGATGAACACACCGCGCGCCGGATCGCTGGCAAAACTGTGAACCGAGGTCAGAAGCCCTGATCGAACAATGAAGGTGCCGACAAGCGACAGCGAGAAGGCAAGGATGGCGAGCAGCACCGTCCAGCTTTTTAGACGATCGCGCTGTTCGACAACAATGGTTGAATGCAACAGCGCCGTCGCCGCAAGCCACGGCATCAGCGAGGCATTTTCAACCGGATCCCAGAACCACCAGCCACCCCAGCCAAGCTCGTAATAGGCCCACCAGCTGCCAAGCGCGATGCCGGCTGTCAGGGCGCACCATGCTGCCGAGATCCAGGGTCGGACATGACGTGCCCAGTTGCGGTCGATCCGGCCCTCGATCAGGCCGGCGACGGCAAAGGCGAAGGCAAGCGAAAGTCCGACATAGCCGACATAGAGTGTTGGCGGGTGAAGGGCCAGGCCCGGATCCTGAAGGATCGGGTTCAGGCCGTTTCCGTCAAGTGGTGGCGGGTCGAGCCGCGCGAACGGATTGGAGGTGAACAGGCAGAAGGCAAGGAACCCGGCTGTTACCATCGCCTGCACGGCAAGGGTGCGGACCTTCAGTGCGAAATCCATCTCGCGGCCCCGCATCGCCAGCATCCCGCCAAACAGGACGAGGATCAGGATCCACAGCAGAAGCGAGCCTTCGTGGTTTCCCCAGGTGCCGGATATCTTGTAGATCAGGGGCTTGGTCGAATGCGAATGCGCAGCGACCAGCGAAACCGAAAAATCGGAACTTATGAAGGCCGTCACAAGCGCCATGAAGGCGAAACTGACGGCGCCCGCCATGGCCAGCATTGCCGGCGCGGCCAGCGCTGTCAGTGCGGTGATTCCAAACCGCAGCCCGACCAACGGCAGTGTGGCAACGCCCAGCGACGTCATGAAGGCCAGAATCAGGGCAAAATGACCAAGTTCGGTGATCACCGGAGCGGCTCATAGACTGATGAAAAACAGTAGACAAACAAATATCACGGGGGCCTGCATTGAACAAACCGCCCGTGACTTTTCGTTAACTTCGGTGGATGGCACCCACTCGATTGGCTCAAGAATGCGCGTTGTCGGGTGGGGCGCACATGTGGCAATTTGTCACCTCGGTGATACCGCCTGTCTGGATGTCAGGCTGGGTGGTGTTCTGGCGTATTCCGGGTGTCATATGACGGGTATAATTAAGGAAAGGTATGAATTTGGCCTACCATCATTCCCCCGCCCCCTGTCCTCAGCCATGTGAGATCCCTATGGCATCCAAATCCCCGACCATTAATTCGGCCACTAATCCGGCCACAACCCGCCCGAATATCGTTCTGATCATGGCTGATCAGCTGGCGCCGCACTTTACCGGTGCCTATGGCCATCCCGTTGTCAGAACCCCCAATCTTGACGCGCTGGTGGCGCGGGGCGCGCGGTTTGACGCCGCCTACTGCAACTCGCCGCTTTGCGCGCCGTCGCGGGCCAGTTTCATGACTGGCCAGCTGGTCAGCCGCCTTCGTACCTATGACAATGCCAGCGACTTTGCGGCCTCGGTGCCGACCTTCGCGCATTATCTGCGGCAGGCCGGATACCGTACCTGTCTTGCCGGGCGGATGCATTTTGTCGGCCCGGACCAGCTTCACGGTTTTGAGGAACGTGTCACAACCGATGTCTATCCGGCGGATTTCGCCTGGGTGCCGGACTGGCTGAATGCGGATGAACGGATCGACCGCTGGTACCATAATATGGAATCCGTGTTCGAGGCTGGCAGCGCGATCACGGCCTTTCAGATCGAATATGACGAAGAGGTAGGGTTCGCCGCAAGGCGAAGGCTGATGCAGTATGCCTGCGACCCCGGCGGGCCGTTTGCGCTTGTCGCTAGTTTCATGAACCCGCATGACCCCTATGTGGCGCTGCCGGAATTCTGGAACCTTTATGATGAAGCAGACATTGATTTGCCGGCAACCGATATCGGGGCGGTGGAAACGGACCCGTTCTCGGGCCGTGTTCTCGATGGGATCGGCGCCAGCGCGGCGACGACATCCAAGGCCGATATCCGGCGGGCGCGGCGCGGCTATTACGCGAACGTGTCCTATTTCGACAGCAAGATCGGCGAGATTGTCCGCGCGGTCGAAGAGATCGGGCAGCTCGACAACACGATCTTCATCGTCACCGCCGATCATGGTGACATGCTTGGCGAGCGCGGCCTCTGGTACAAGATGAGCTTCTTCGAGCATTCGGCGCGAGTGCCGCTGGTGATGGCCGGGCCCGGCATTGCCGCCGGCACTGTCGGCAGCCCCTGTTCGCTTGTCGATCTTCTGCCAACGATGCTGGATTTCGCCGGTGCGTGCGACCTGCCGATGGGCCAGCCTGTGGACGGGCGGTCATTGGCGCCAATGGCGCGTGGTGGGAATGAGGATGACGGCCAGGCCATCGGCGAGTACTGTGCCGAGATGACAGCGGCGCCGGTCTTCATGATCCGGCGTGGTCCCTGGAAATATGTCCATTGCGATGATGATCCGCCGCAGCTGTATGATCTTGTTGAGGACCCGCTTGAGCGCGCCAATCTGGCGGTCGATCCGGCCTGTGCCGACATTGTGGCGGATTTCGCGGCCGAGGTTGCGGCGCGGTGGGACAGCGCCGCGCTTCGTGACGACGTCATCGCCAGCCAGGCGGTGCGGCGGGTTGTTTTCAACGCCATGCAGGCCGGGCGGCGTACCGACTGGGATTATACGCCGCCGCGAGATGCCGCGCAGGAATATGTCCGCAACCACATTGACTGGACGGTGGTGGCGGCGCGGACGCGTTTTCCGCCGCATGACAATTGAGCGTGCCAGCGCGGCTCTATTGCCTTGGACGGCCGATCATGGCCTGATGGGGCCGGGAGACTTGTATGCCACTGACGAGTACGCATTGGGGCACTTATGAGGTTGTCACCAGCGAGGGCCGCGTGACCGGGCTGACGCCGTTTGCCGCGGACCGCGATCCGTCACCGATTGGCTTGTCTCTTGCCGAACTGCTTGATCATCCAACGCGGATCAGGCGCCCGGCGGTGCGGCGTGGCTGGCTTGACAATGGTCCGGGGCCGGCGGGCGGCGCGCGCGGCGGTGACCCGTTTGTCGAGATTGGATGGGACGAGGCCGAACGCCTTGTCGCGGCCGAGCTTGAGCGGGTGCGGACACAACATGGCAACAGCGCCATCTATGCCGGCTCCTATGGATGGGCAAGTGCTGGCAGGTTTCATCACGCCCAAAGCCAGATCCATCGCTTCCTGAACTGTATCGGCGGCTATACACGGTCGGTGAACACCTACAGCTATGCCGCCGCCGAGGTGATCGTGCCACATGTCCTTGGCAGTTTCACCAGACTGCTGCCACAGCATACTAGCTGGACCAGCCTTGCCAGCCATTGCGAGCTGTTTGTGGCGTTTGGCGGGCTGGCGCTTGGCAATGGGCAGATGGGCAATGGCGGCACCGGATGTCATGTCCAGCGTGAGGGCTATGAAGCCGCCGTGGCGGCAGGTGTCGAATTCATCAATATCTCGCCGCGCGAGCTTGACCTTGAAGCGCCAGCGCCACCTCGTACCCTGCAGATTCGTCCGAACAGCGATACCGCGCTGATCCTGGCGCTGTGTCAGACGCTGCGCGCCGAGGGCCTGGCCGATGAGGCGTTTCTGGCCCGGTATACGGTCGGATATGACAGTTTTTCTGCCTATCTGGACGGCAAGAGTGACGGTATTCGCAAGGATGCGAATTGGGCCAGCGGTCTGACCGGTGTGTCAGCGGCCAGGATTGTGGACCTCGCCCAGAAAATGGCGGCAAAACACACCATGGTCTCGATCAGCTGGTCTCTGACCCGCCAGCAATATGGCGAACAGCCTTTCTGGGCGGCGATTTCGCTGGCCGCCATGCTTGGTCAGATCGGCACGCCCGGTGGCGGCATCGGGTTTGGTTATGCCATCGCCAACTATGTCGGCAACAATGTGGCCCCGATGCCATATGCGGCACTGCCGCAGGGGACAAACAATGTCAGCGACTTCATACCGGTGGCCAGGGTCAGCGACATGCTGCTGAACCCCGGGACGGAATTTGAATATAATGGCGGACGATACAGCTATCCGGATGTCAGGCTGGTCTATTGGGCTGGTGGCAACCCGTTCCATCATCATCAGGATCTGAATCGGCTGCAGCAGGGCTGGCAGCGTCCCGACACCATCATCATGCATGAATGGTGCTGGAACGCCACCGCCAAGCGGGCCGATATCGTGCTTCCCTGCACAACCATGCTGGAGCGCACCGATATCGGGATGACGCCGCGCGATCCATATATCATCGCCATGACAAAGGCCGTGGAGCCTGTTGGCGAGGCGCGCGATGATTATGACATTCTGTCCGGCATCGCCCGCGCCATGGGGTGCGAGGACCAGTTCTGCGAAGGCCGTTCCGGCGAGCAGTGGGTGCGGCATCTGTGGGAGCAGTCGCGCCGACGGGTGGCTGACCGCGGGGGTGACCTGCCGGATTATGACGATCTGGTCACGGCAGAATATCACCGGATCGCCACGCCGCCTGACGAGCCGGTCCTTTTTGGCGCGTTCCGTGCCGATCCCGAAGCGAACCCGCTGGCAACGCCAAGCGGCAGGATCGAGCTGTTTTCAGAGGTGGTGGCGTCATTCGGCTATGCCGACTGTCATGGTCACGCCACCTGGAACGAACCTGATGAATGGCTTGGCAACGCGACCGCGGCGCATCCGCTTCATCTTCTTGGCAAACAGCCCCGCAACAAGCTTCATTCACAGCTTGATCCCGGCGCGCATGCATCGCGCGCCAAGGTGAATGGTCATGAAGCTGTCGAGATCAACCCTGAAGACGCGGCTGTGCGCGGCATCAGGGATGGCGATATTGTCAGGGTCAGCAATGATCGTGGGGCCTGCCTTGGCGGTGCCGTCATTACGCCGGAAGTCATGCCGGGCGTGGTCATGATGAACACCGGCGCCTGGTTCGACCCCTGTCCCGAGACCGGGGCCTGCCGGCATGGCAATCCGAACGTTCTGGCGCCCGATCTGGCGACTTCGCGCCTGTCGCAGGGGCCGGCGGCGCATAGTTGTCTTGTCGAGGTGGCGCGTCATCAGGGCGACAATCCGCCTCGGGATGCCTTCATGCCACCCGAATTCACCTCACGCGGTTGAATGCCTGTCCGGGCGGGCTATTTTCGAGCGCTATTCTTCGAGGTCTATTCCCGGGGGTTTGCACCTAGAGGTGGGCGATGACCGCGGCCGGATCGGGGCGGGTGCGTTCCATCGGCGGTTTGACCTTTTCCCCGATATAGATGAATCCGGCAATCCGGTCATGTCCCGGGGTGCCGCCAAGTTCCGCCAGCATCTGATCATTATAGGCGTACCATTCTGTCAGCCATTGCGCGGCATAGCCGAAGGATTGCGCCGCATAGAGCAGGGTCGTGCAGACAGCGCCAGCGGAAAGCTGCATCTCCCACGGGTCGATCTTGGGATGTTCGACCGGCGAGGAAACAACGGCGATCACCACATCGGCGCGCTGGAGGCGCCCGGTCTCTATGGCCTCGGCTTCAGGTTTGGCATCGGGTGTGGCGGCCATGAACTCGGCATGTATGACATCACGATCAAGCCGCGCCCGCGCGTCGCCCGTGATGACGACAAGTTTCCATGGTTTCAGCGCGCCATGGTCGGGAACGCGGATGCCTGCGTTCAGGATCTGGTCAAGATGCGCCGGGTCAACCTTGCCTGGTTGCATCGTCTTCGCGGTCACTGACCGACGTGTTGAAAGAAATTCGATAACGCTGCTCATGGCACTTTCCGATGACTGAATACTGGCGCGCTAGCATCAGAAATTTTCGCGCAAGGCGCAAGGCCAAGATGAAGCGTATGGATGGAGTGCCCGGTGGTGAATGTAAAAAAGGGCCGCGAGGGCCCCCTTTCTTTCAGTCTGGCATGACGATCAGACGTCGTGCTCTTCCATGGCAGCCTCAACCGCGTCACAGGTGGCACCGCCGCCGCCGGCAACACAGCTTTCATAGCTGTCGAATTCGGTGATGGCGTCCATCGCGCCTTCGATCTGCTGAAGATCATCAAGGAATGCTTCAACCTGTTCGGCCATGCCCTGATCGACAAGGTCGCCAAGATCCTCGATGAAGGCGTTGACCTGACCCTCAGGCATCGATTCGACGACACTGTTGACCGCCACCAGATTTTCGATGGAGATGCCGGTCTCAACTGACATGGCTTCGATTTCCTTCATGATAACAGGGTCGATGCCGTCGATATCCCCGTCATTCAGGATTTCCTCGACGCTGAGGCCGGTATTCTCGGAGACCTGATGGACAGCTGTCACCTGATCATAGGTGATGTCCTCATTTCCTGTCAGATCCCGGACGACAGCGCCGCCGATGACACCGATCTGTGTCTCTCTCGGCAGGCCGCGAAGGTCATTGATCGGATTGAAGGTCACTTCCTCGCCAACAACAACAAAGACACTATGGCCTGTCACGCCGCCGACATCGCCTGCTTCATGGGCCTGCTTGACCAGACGATCAATCTGATCCGGCGAAGCGCCTTCATAGACCTTGCCGTCGGCCCCAAGGGCCTCGCCCTTTTTGAATGTCAGGGCATGCGCATAGGTTGCGATGGCAAGGCTGGTCGCGGCGACGATGATAAGAGCTTTCATAATAACCTCTTTTTTTGTCGCAAAAAATTTCAATAAAGATTGATCTTTAGTATAAAATTTGAATCTAACATATTAGATTCGTCTTATATACGCTTTTATATGACATTCGTAAAAATTAATTTCATCAAAACATTGGTGTCATTCCTTTGGTTTTCGGCTTGTGTGGTGGAGTACCGGTTGTCACTCTTCTGTCAGATGGGTGAGCAGGGATGGCGGTTATGCGGATTGCGCGTCTGGAGACATTTTCGACCCCTGATGTCGGCTTTGTGCGGGTGACAGGTGATGGCGGCGAGACCGGATGGGGCCAGATGTCGGCCTATCACGCCGACATCACCGCGCAGGTGTTGCACCGGCAGGTGGCCCCCTGGGTTCTTGGCCGTGTCGTCGACGGTGATGATCCGGTGGCGGATTTCCTCGACCTTGCCGCCTTTGTCCATGAGCGCGAGCACAAATTCCCAGGGTCCTATGTGCGGCGGGCGCTTGCCGGCGTGGATACCGCGCTGTGGGATCTTCTTGGCAGGCTGGCCGAAAAGCCGGTTGCCAGTCTGATCGGTGGGGGGGCCGGGCGCGTGCGGGCCTACGCATCGTCAATGAAGCGCGACATCACGCCGGAGGATGAGGCCGAGCGGCTGTGCCGGCTTCGCGACGATCATGGGTTCGATGCCTTCAAGTTCCGCGTTGGCGCGGAATGCGGGCGCGGCATGGATGAATGGCCGGGCCGCACCGAGGCGATCGTCGAGATGGTGCCGCGTGCGCTTGGCCCCGGCATGGTCACGATGGTCGATGCCAACAGCGCCTTTGACGTGCCGCGCGCCATCGAGGTGGGCCGCATGCTGGAGGCGAACGGCGTCAGCCATTATGAGGAGCCGTGCCCCTATTGGCGGCCCGACCTGACCCGCCAGGTCACGCGCGCGCTGGATATCGACGTGACCGGCGGCGAGCAGGATTGCGACATGCGGCACTGGGCCGAAATGGCGGCTAACCATGTCGTCAATGTGATGCAGCCCGATGTGATGTATATGGGTGGGCTGACGCCGACACTGGCGCTGGCCGACATGCTAGCCAGGGCCGGGCCGGGTGGATCGGTTGAATCGGGTGGATCAGCCCGGCCGGACGGGCGCGGCTATCCCTGTACCCCGCACGCAGCAAACCTGTCGCTTGTCACCACCTGCACGATGCATCTTCTGACCGCGATCCCGAATGCTGGCCCCTATCTAGAGCTAGCGATCGAGGGAGCGGACTATTATCCGTGGACAGACGGCCTGTTCCGTGGCGATCCGTTCGCCGTCGAGGGCGGGCATGTCACCGTCACCGATACGCCGGGATGGGGGGTCGAGATCGAACCCGGCTGGCTGGCGGCATCGCGGCATGCCGAGAGCGTGTGGGACGGCGCGCCGCCTGTCTGCGAGACCTTTCCGCGCCGGACCATAGGATCCTGAGGGGAGGCGACCTGTCATGACAACGCTCTATATCACCGGCGCCGGCGTCAGCGCCGACAGCGGCATCCCCACCTTTCGCGGTGAGGATGGCTACTGGACCATCGGGTCGGTTAATTACACGCCCCAGGAAATGGCCACTCGCCAGATGTATGAATCCGACCCGGGGCAGTTCCTTCTGTGGTATTACCGACGCTTCGCCTCATATCGCCATGTGCTGCCGAACGACGTTCACCGCTGGCTTGCCGCTGAATGCAACGCCGTCGACGGGAATGGACAGAAACGCGCGCGGCTGATCACGCAGAATATCGATGGGCTGGACGGGCGCGCCGGCAATGCCGACTGTGTCTGCATCCACGGGCGGCTGGACATGATGACGCTCTATGACGACCAGATGGCGCTTCACGGGCGGGCCCGGGCAGCGGCTGCTATGCAGGATGACTTTATGGATGGCAGGTGCATGGAAAGGGATTTCAGCGATACCAATTTAATGGAAGGGGGGGTCAGGGAAGGGGGCGTGGTAGTTCCGGCGCCTTGGGACGATGTGCCGGCGGCGCTTCACAAAATCGGTGCGGCAGGCGACGATCCGGCGACGGCAAGCGATGACGAGATGATGGCGGCGCTGTTGAAGCTGTGCCGGATTGGTGGGGAGCCCGGTGGTGCTGGCCGTGGAACTGGTGACATTGCCGGGCGCGGTGCCGATGCCGGCGCCGGGCGCGGCGTGGCGCAACCGGTAAAGGGCGTGTCGCTGAAACCCTATGTGTTGCTGTTCGACGAGTTTTATACCGACCTTTATCGCATGGGCACGGCCGAGGCGTGGATGCAGGTGGCAAGCCGGATGGTGTTCATCGGCACCAGCTTTTCGGTGAACATCACGGCGATCGCTCTGCAAACGGCGATCCAGCGCGGCATCCCGGTAGAGATCGTCGACCCTGAGCCGGTCGATCTCGGCATTCATGAAGACATGGCCGAAATCACATACCACCGCGTGACAGCACAGGACTGGGTGGGTTAGATTTTTTGAACAGAGCAGGTCGTTTAAATGATCTCATACTGATCCATTTGGAGAAACTTGCGCCTCCCAATCGCGTCCTTTAGTTTCTTTGGAAAGGATCCCATTGCCTCATAGTTTGGCAGAAAAACAAACCTTGTATGCTCGCAATTAAAAACCAAAGCATGAGGAATTCGTCATTCTCTTTCGTGAGAGAAATAAATTAGCCTTGTCATGTTCTCCGGCATGCACCCACTTTGGGGTCACTCACCCCCGCCTTAGGTTGAGCAGTTCGGCGTGGATGCCTTCATTGACCATATGGCGGATACGGGCGCGGGCGCGGAGTTCTACTCCGGCGGCTTTCAGCGTCGGGGCCAGCGCGGCCTCCCACCCCATCTTCACCCATCCCATGCCGTTCACCGTGACCAGCACCGGCGCCCCGGGCCCGGCGGCGTCCATGATCCGGGGCAAATCGTTGATATGCGGCGGGCCATAGCCGAACACGCCGACACAGATCACCGCGTCGTAAATGCGGGTAGGGCGCGCATCATGGGGCACATCGGGACGTCCGTCCGCAGCCCCGTCATCGCTAATCTTGGCACCGGCGGCTTCATTGGCGGCGGCCAACTGCGGGGCGTAATCCGCCGTCATGTCGAGGTCGAAGAGGTGTCGGTAGACGCCAAGCCGCGCCGCCACCGCCCGCATTTCTGGCGACAGGTCTGCCCCGTCAACATGGGTGTAGCCCGCCGCCGCCAGCAGCGCGCCAGCCTGGCCGGTGCCGCATCCAGCATCAAGGATCCGCGCATGCCTCGGCACGTCCAGCGCGATCAGCGCCGCCACCGCGTCGGCGGGAGCCCTATAGCCATAGACGTCGGTCAGATCGGTATCATAGCTATCCGCCCAGGCGGCGTAGAGCGCCATCAATTCATCGGTTGGTGGATTTGCATAGGCGACCGAGATGTCGATCTCCCCGGTGGCGGTAGGCGTGCGCTCCGACCAGACCTCGTCAGGGCCAGTAACAGGACCTTCATCAAGCCTGACATTTGATCCCGCACCTGATGCGCTAGGCCCGGTATTGTTGCTCATGCGCGCCTCCCCCCGAAGATCTCCGCATGACGACACTGTCGTGCAATTAACGATACCATGGCACGGTCGGATGCCGCTGTGAAGGGGGTTTGCTAGAATATCTGCCAGGATTTATGCCAGTATATCCGCCAGAATATCTGCCGGAGATGGGAGCGGGGGCGGTCAGAATGGCAGTTTTTCTCCCTCATAGGTCTCGAACACGCCGCTTGTCTCCATTGTCAGCGCGTCGAAGCGTTGCAGCAGGCCGGCGGCGCTGACCTCGGCGGTTATGGCGGCCCCGGCCCCGCCCATATCGGTCTGCACCCATCCCGGGTGGTAGGCGCCAACGGCGATGCCATCGCCGGCAAGCTCCAGCGCCATCGAGCGCGCCAGATTGGTCGCCGCCGCCTTGGTCGCGCGATAGATCGGGGCGCTGGTGCCGGCGCGCTCCGATGATCCCATCTGCGACGAGATCACGGCGATGCGCGGGATGATGCCGGCGGCGCGCGTGTCGGCGCCGGCCTTCAGCGGGGCCAGGAAATGCCGCGCCGTGAAGAACACCCCAGCGATATTGGTCATCAGCGATTCCGCGATATTGTCCTCGTCATGGCCCGGGTCGCTCAGCCCGCCGCGGGCGTTCATCGTGCCAGCATTCGCCACCAGAAGGTCGATCGGGCCGGTGGTCGCGGCGGCGGCGGCCACCGATGCCTCGGCGCGGGCCTCAATCCGGATGATGGTCAGCGCCGCGCCATGGGTGGCGGCAAGGTCATCCAGCGCGGCGGCATGGGACGGGGTGCGGCAGGCGGCGATCACATTGTCGCCGCGTGCCAGCGCCTGGCGGGTCATTTCCAGCCCGATGCCGCGATTGGCGCCGGTGATCAGAATGCGTTGGGTCATGATAATCCTATGCTGTCATGTCAGACATTTGCGGTGGGGGTGATGATGGCCGGGTCGAAGGGCGTGCGGGTGAAGATCTCGCGCAGCTTTGGCTCGAAATGGCTCAGTGGCCTGGTCGGATAGTCCGGGTCGAACGCCATCTGGTCCCAGTCGCGGCAGAAACGCTCGCAGCTGTCGAACCATTCATGGCCGCGCCAGCGCTCGCGCTCATCCTTGTTCACGCCGGATGCTTCGCCGTAATAATACATCTGGAAGACGCCGTGATGCTCGATGATCCAGGTGACCTCCTCGCGGACATAGGGGCGGATGATGGCGGCGGCCATCTGGCTGTGGTTTTCCGGCGCCAGGTCGTCGCCGAGATCGTGCACCAGCGCGGCCACCACAAGTTCGATATCGGCGCCGTCATTCTCTGCCCTTGTAGCAGTTTGAAGTGAGTGATGTAGTCGGTCTATCTTGTACCCAGCAAGAGAGTTGCTGAGCTCATTTAGTGCATTCAGGACTCTGTCAGGAAGTGCTGAAACATATTCACGCTCTAGGTCGTTTAGCAGAGAATAATCAGCTTTCGTTCCTTCATCCATACGAGTGAAGCTTACAGTTCGCATTTATTTGGACTCCAAGAAGATATGCACTTTCATGATGTAAGGCGCCGCGCTGTTCAAGGTTGTGAGTTAACTAAAAAGGTGCGCATATCCGCCGAGGTTTATTATTAAAAAAGTAATGCAAGGGTGGAATTATGTTATATTAAATTAGGAGTTTTCCAAAATTTGGCTTGGCATGGTGCTGGCTTCACTAGATCAATTAACTTTTTTCTCAAGTGATCTATGGCACGGACGCCTAAATTGAGCCGTCAATGGTGAGTCGCAATAACATCAAAATCGGGTATTGGGTAAAAAATACGATGAGTTCTAGAAATTCTGTGTTGTTTCAAACTCGTCATTACATCTAATCTACCGACTCTAAAGTATTGCAACTTCGAATGGACAAGCTCTGATGGAAGGCCTGTCAGAAATAATCTTTAGTAACCTGAACGTTGGGCTGAATTCAGCGGCAGACGCCTTTAAGTTACATGTGTTCCAAATCCGCGAATTGTTGCAACAGATAACCATCCATGCAGGCTTGGCTTGGAAAAGCTTTGTAGCAGACATTGAGGTTGTGTTCACCCTGATAAATAAGCAAGTCAATGTTTTAATAGAAAAAAATTATTTGCTTAATCAAATCTTTGATGCGCCTTACGGCGAGGCTCTGGTCGTATTTGTGGCATCAACTACTTTCTTTATTTGGCTGCTAATGAAGCGTCATCGATCCTTTGATCGACAAAAAATTTATCAATCTGAAGATCTCCCCCCCACTTTTGATCAGGTGTCTAGCGATGCTGCCCGCGATAAACAAAGGCAGCGTGAAGAGAGTGCTGAGCAATACAAAATGGAGCCACTTGAGGCGGGTAATCGTCAATCTGAATTAGGAACTTATCCTATACATTCAAAAGGGTTTAAATTTTTTAAAAAGAAAAATGGGTCAGATGAGGAGCGCAATCACGCTAGGCAAGAAGACGATGTTTTTCTTTTGGGTCTCGAACAAGAGATGCTTGCTACACGTCAACTTTACCTAGATGGCTTCATTTCGAAACAGGTATATGTCAATGAGACCAAATCGTTATACGAAAAAGCGAAAAGCCGTATGACGTGAATCACTTCTGAAGGTTCATTGAATGACTTTTTTAGGGGCGATGAACCCAACCCACCCCCACAGAATGAGTCCAAGGTTAAACTTTAATCTTTTCAGTACTGTTTTTTTGATTAAAAAAGTTAATGCTTTTATTTCTAAAGTCGTAATGATTGGCAATTACGGCGTTGAGGACGTTAGATCCATGAATGTGGGCAAGTCAATATTCGTTGGAAACATCAAGGGCGGTGTGGGCAAGAGCACACTTGCGGTGTACCTCACTGATTATCTGCGTCAAAAATATAAGCGGCGCGCCGTTATGTTGTTGGACACTGATCCACAGGGCACAGCTTTCGAAATGATGCAGCCACATAGTCGTGCGGATGATATCAAATTCCTGCCAATTGGAGATAGGTACGACGGCGTTAGTATGACTACGCTAGATGGAGTCCTGCGACGTATGTTGTCCCAAGAGGAAGCTGTCACAATCGTAGACACAGGGGCAGGTAAGCTTGGTAACGTCTGGCAAATGGCGATGCTTTGCAGCACTGTGCTCGTGCCAACATCAATGTCATGGGCAGATCTTAGACCTACGATCGATTTTATAAAAGAGCTTGATGAGAGGAAAGAGGACTATGGGGTACTTAACCCGCACGTCGTAGTCGTGCCAAATAGAACATCGCCCTCACAGAAAAATTTCAGCCAATTGGCAACCGCCTTAGAAGAGGTAAATGCTATTATGGCGCCGCCAATTTCTGATCTGTCAATTGCCCGAAGCCATTCATCCGTTTTCCAAGGCATCAATGCCGTTAGTGGAACGCGTTTCTGTGAAGAGATTGAGCGGCTTGGCGAATTCATCATTGATTACGTCATTAGCGGTGAACTCGACCGGATCTACCAGACGGCTTGACGGGTCATCCTTGCGGCCCTGACCGTGTTTTTAGCGCGAAAGTGCGTCCGCAACCCACGCATGGAAATGATGTGTAGGCGCGTCCATGACGGCCGAGAATGTCCCGCCATCATAGCCTGAGGCATGGCGCCCGCGCTGCATGCCTTCGACAACCCCGACATCCTCGGCAAAGACGTTCCGCCAAATTTTGGCATTAGTTGCGCGCATTTTGGCGAACTCATCGCCGCGGGCGGCCTCATTGGCATAATAGATCTCGACCTGTTCGCGGGTTCGTCCCGGACCATCAGGCAAAAGCAGAATGGCGAAGGCATGGTCGTTATGGACGCCAAGCAGAGCATTTGGGAACAGCGCGATATATTCCGCGCCGGCATCCCAATGTGTCGACAGACCGGCAAAATTTGGAAAGCGGCGCCCGTCGGCGCTGATCTGGGGCTGGTAGACGGTTGTCCCCTGGCCGGCGAAACCGTCACTTTCCAGAATGTTGTAGTGATCCTCCAGACGTGAATAGGTGTTGAGCGCTGGATGCACAAAGGGCAGATGATAGGCTTCGCAGTAATTCTCCACCGCCAGCTTCCAGTTGCAGTCCAGGGTGAAACTGATTGAGGAGTCTGCACCGGTATGGAACAGCGGCTGGTCGAATTCCCTCCAGCGGCTGATCAGAGATGCCGCCGCCACTTGGAACTCCGGGGCCTTGCCGCCGACATTGACGAAAATGATGTCGCGCCAGACAAAGGATCGTACGCTGATCAGCGGCAGATCGCACGTCTTCACACTGTCATGCTGGTCGATATCCGGCCCGCCAACATGTGGTGTGCGCCGCAGATTGCCATCCAGATCATAGGCCCAGGCATGATAGGGGCAGGTGATTGGTCCGCGAAGCCGGACAGGTTCCTCGATCAGGATCATGCCGCGGTGGCGGCAGACATTCTGGAACACATTCACCTTCCCCTCGGCATTTCGTACCATCAGCATTGGCATGCCAAGGAAGGTGACAGGTCGCGCCATTCCCGCCTCGGCGATATCCTTGCCGAAGCCGATGGCAGCCCAGCCATTGCGGAACAGGGTGTTTTGCTCGTGACGATACATATCGTCATCGACATAGCATTCGTTTGGCAGGCCGGTTGCGGTCTCAATCGGCGACATCACATTGCGCAGGTTGGTCATCGCGGTTATTCCTTGCACGGTGTTCTGGCGAGTGGTTGTTTCACGCGGATCGTTGCACTCATAATATTGCAACGCAATATCGATTTGACTGGATTTTTTCAGGAGAGAATGGCGGCATGACAGGTTACAAGCCAGCACCCATCCATCTCGACCTTGATGATCGCTTTTTCCGGCAGGTGACACCAGCGCGGTTCCCGCAGCATAAGGTCCGCTGGCGCAATGACCGGGCGGCTGAAACAGTTGGCCTTGCAGGTCTTGATGACAGCCAGTGGACTGACCATTTCGCGCGCTTCCAGCCCCTTGCCGACAATCTGCAGGCACCATTGGCGCTGTGCTATCACGGTCATCAATTCGGGCACTACAACGCTGATCTGGGCGACGGGCGTGGGTTTCTTTTCGCACAGCTTCGGGCGGATGACGGGCGGATTCTCGACCTTGGCACGAAGGGGTCCGGCACCACGCCTTTTTCACGCACGGCGGACGGGCGGCTGACATTGAAGGGGGCGGTTCGCGAGATTCTGGCAACCGAGATGCTGGAGGCGCTTGGCGTCAACACCTCGAAGACCTTCTCGGTGGTCGAGACAGGCGAGGCGCTGGAACGGCATGATGAGCCGTCACCAACCCGCTCGGCTGTTCTTGTCAGGCTTTCGCACGGTCATATCAGGATTGGCAGTTTTCAGCGTCTTCGCTACATGGATGACGCCGCGGGTATTGAGAGCCTGATGCGGCACACGGTGCGCCACCATTTTGCGGACAAACTTGACCCTGACGCGCCGGCAGCCGAACTGGCGCCGGAATTCCTGTCGGCCGTGGCCGCCGGCATCGCCGACACGGCGGGCGCCTGGATGGCGGCAGGTTTTGTTCATGGTGTTTTGAACACCGATAATTTCAACGTCACCGGCGAAAGTTTTGATTATGGCCCGTGGCGGTTCCTGCCACAGTTCGATACGCAATTCACCGCAGCCTATTTTGACCATGCAGGGCGCTATGCCTATGGGCGGCAACCCGAGGCGAGCCTCTGGGCTGTCTGCCGGCTTGCTGACTGCCTCGTGCCCTTTGGCGGCACGGCTCCGCTGGAGGCAGCCCTTCAGGATTTCTATCCGCAGCTTGAGTCCGGCCTGCAGCGGCGCCTGTGCTGGCGTCTTGGGGTTGATGTGCCGGCGGAGGAGGGCCGAGCCATCGCCAGCGTACTCTTCACGGCCGCGAGAACAACCCGCACTCCGTTTGCGCAGATTCTGCATGACTGGTATGGCGGCACAAGGCGGCGAGGGGACTATAAAGGCGAGGCTTGGCGGGACTTTGCTGAAATTCTCGGCGGTGCGACAAGGCTGGCACAGGCTGATGACGCCATGTTCGACCGGCAGACAGCGGTCGCATTGCCAATTGAACGTGTTGAGGCACTATGGGATCCGATCGCCGACAGTGACGACTGGGCCCCGCTTTACAGCGCCATAGACGAAATCAGGCAGTGGGGCGCGGCGCTGCGCGGTGCGCAGGATGTTACGGGCGGGGCGGCGCCAACGACCGGGTGAACACCTCGCGCATCACAAAACTGCTTTCCATGCGCAACACATGCGGCAGGGATGACAGATTCTCGGCATGAAGCCGTCCGAAATCGGCAACATCACGCGCGGCGACGCGCAGGATATAGTCACTGCTTCCGGCAATCAGGAAACAGGCAAGAACCTGCGGGGTTTTCGCCACGGCATCCTCGAATTCGGCCAGCATCTCAGCAGATTGTCCGTTAAGGGTGATCTGCAGGAGAACGAGAACTTCATGGCCAAGTTTCGTTGCATTCAATCGCGCGTGATAGCCGTCGATGACTCCGGATTTTTCCAGCAGGCCAACCCGCCTCAGGCAGGCTGATGGCGACAGTCCGACAGCCGTCGCCAGTTCAACATTCGAGATTCGTGCGTTGTCCTGCAGCTGGAGAAGAATGGAGCGGTCTATATGGTCCACTGGTCGTCTGTCCTTGGTTTATCTTTTGAGTGACAAGGTTCGCTTTGATTTTAGCTTAATATTCCACCAAACGATCATCTATTGAATTCATCATCAGAAATATACCCCTTTAAGGCAACAAAAAGAACAGAAATAGCGTTTGAATCGGCATAATATATAACGTCACAGGGTTACCAGACATTTGGGTGCTAGTGGAAGATATAAAATTCATCGTTACAGAATCAACTGTTATCGAATTCAGACGCTGATTGGAAAGCAGAGGAGAAGCAAAATGCTTATCGGTGTTCCAAAGGAAATCAAGGTACGCGAGTCGCGCGTAGGGCTGGTGCCAAACTCGGTGATCGAGTTGACAGGTCGTGGCCATGAGGTGCTTGTCGAGACAGGTGCCGGGGTCGGCATTGGCGCATTGGATGACACCTATCGCGCCGCCGGTGCCAAAATCGCGGACAGCGCGTCCGTTGTTTTTGAGGCTGCGGAGATGATCGTCAAGGTCAAGGAACCGCAACCGAACGAATGGGTTCAGTTGTCGTCCAACCAGATCCTGTTCACCTATCTTCATCTTGCCGCCGACATGGCACAGACGCATGGTCTCATGGCTTCCGGCTGTACTGCCATCGCCTATGAAACAATCACCGATGATGCCGGAGGGCTGCCATTGCTGGCACCGATGAGCGAGGTCGCCGGTCGTCTTGCCGTGATTGAGGGTGCCGCCAATCTGAAGGCCAGTGCCGGTGGGCGTGGATTGCTGATTTCCGGCGTGCCCGGAACCAGCCCGGCGAATGTTGTCGTGATCGGTGGGGGTGTCGTCGGTACCAACGCCGCGAAGATGGCGGTCGGTCTTGGCGCGCGGGTGACGATCCTTGACCGCTCGGTGCCGCGGCTTCGCCAGCTTGACGATCTGTTCGGCAGCGCCGTGACAACGCGGTATTCCAGCAAGGCCATCCTCGAAGAGGTCTGCCGTGATGCCGACATGGTCATCGGGGCGGTCCTCATTCCGGGGGCCAGCGCGCCAAAGCTGATTTCGAAGGCCTTTCTGTCCGAGATGAAGCCTGGTGCGGTGCTTGTCGATGTCGCCATCGACCAGGGCGGTTGTTTTGAGACATCGCGCGCGACAACGCATGATGACCCGACCTACATCATTGACGGGGTGGTTCATTACTGCGTTGCCAATATGCCGGGATCAGTGCCGCTGACCTCGTCGGAAGCGCTGAACAACGCAACATTGCCGCATGTTCTCGCGCTGGCCGAACATGGGCTTGCGGCACTGGAACGCGATCCGCATCTCGCCAACGGGCTGAATGTCCGCGGCGGCGAGGTGACCTATGACGCGGTTCTCGAGGCCATGCAGGGCGCCGCAGCCTGACAGCAAGCCGGGGTTCCAAGGTTCCTCCGAGCAGCGGCCGGCGCGTCATCGCGTCGGCCGCTATCTGGTTGAAAGCGGCAACATGGCATGCCACCTGAAAAAAGGGGTTGACCGCCAGCGGCCATTCGCAGATAACACGCACCGGTCACGGCACTGCCGTTCGACCGCACCGGACCGCCTCATAATGCGGTTGGATTTAAGGGGCCATAGCTCAGCTGGGAGAGCGCCTGCTTTGCAAGCAGGAGGTCGTCGGTTCGATCCCGTCTGGCTCCACCAATTCTTCCATATTCCTCAGGCAGGACAATCGCGTGGGCGGCATCAGACCCTGCTCAGGGCCTGATCTGGCACGGTGATGTTTGTCTCTGCCGCCTGTGGGTCTGGCCGCCCGTGGATGGCGTCGGACTAGCCGTTGTCCGGCTCAGCCGAGGTCTTGCGAACCAGACATGCCGCCTGTTTCGTGAACAGAGACACCGCGAACACGTCGCAGGAGAGGTTGTTGTTGTCACAGAACTCCATCAGCGCTCTGAATTCATCCTGTTCCCAGTTCCGATTGACGATCAGTTCATCGAAAATCAGGATGGTTTTGTCATCAATCACCGGCGCGGCGTGGGTCAGCGCGGTGATTGTCGAGGAATAGAGGTCCGCATCAAAATTGATCAGGCCGGCCTTGGGCCTCGCCTCGGCAAAGAAACCGGGAAGCGTGTCCCGAAAGTCGCCGGTGATGAATTCCGCACCAAGTATGTTCGGCACCTGTCCAAAGCTTGTATAGGTGCCCTGCGGGAGGCCGTGCCAGGTTTCCGGAAGACCCTCGAAGGTGTCAAAGCCATACCCGTTCGGGAAGGAATCGATCAGATACCGAAAGGAATTTCCCATCCACACGCCGAATTCATACATCGGCCGTCGGCGATCTGCCCGCGCCACCGCCGTGTCGAACAGCGCCCATCTGTTGAAATGGATCTGCGGCAATTCGGGAAGTGACAGGATCCATTCGATCGATCTGACGAGAGGGTTGTTGCGATACCCGTTGCTGGCCAGTTTCTTCAGGTGGGAGGTATCCCCTTCAAAGGCATGGAGACCAGCCAGTGTGATGTTGGCAAGTTCATTCGTCGGGTCTTTGGCCAGACAGTACTCGAGAATTGACCGCGCGGTGTCCCGATCTTTCGACAGCGAATGCAGGTTCCAGTAGGCGAGGGCATTATCGGGTTCAATGTCGATTGCCTTCAGGAATTGCTGCTGCGCCTCCGGCAGGCGCGCGCGATCATTCAGCAAATTGCCGTAATTGATCAGCGCCGGGACGAAATCTTCCTCCTTCGCCAGTAGCGAGGTGAAGACCTCCTCGGCATTTTCCAGCAAGCCGAGGTCCTTCAGTGCAAGGGCAAGATTGTTTTCGACGGCACGAAGATTGGCGGATTTGAATGTCTCTGTCGTCGCATCGGACGGGATGTCGATAAAGCGCTGACAGTGATGGACGGTTTCCAACGCCTGGCCGAGATTGGAATAGGCCGTTCCAAGCGCGAAATGCAGGACAAGCGAGTCCGGGTGGTCAGTGATCAGGTCCGAGGCGACGGATATGACCGTCTGAAATTCCTCGCGCCGCAACAGACGTTGGACAAGCGCCTCGATTTCGCTGCCTATTTCAATGCCGCCGGCGTCGCCGGATCCGGCGATGTCCGCATCGGTGGCTGCCACCGAACTGTTGCAAGACAGCGAGGCGGAAAGGTCGGCGGTGTGGTTGTGTTGGAACTGGTTCATCGAAATCTCCTGCAGGGAGACAAACGACGTGGGTCAGCAAGTTTTAGTTTTTCGGTGAGATGGTGTGTGACAGGCATATCCGGCGGGGGGAATCCGGCCCTGTGGATGCGGTCGATGCTGGCCGGAATGAACATCTTGCATCGGCGGGGATATGGGTCTAGGTTGCGGCCTTCGAAGGACGGCGGGTCCCGGTCAGGAGCCAGATTCCAGTCGCCTTTCACACAGGAGGCCGGCGGTTCGATCCTGACCGGCCCCACCATTTTCTGTCAGCATCGCTATGATCAACTCATGTTCCGCGGTTGATGGATGCCGCGGCGCCTGTCCCGTTTTCACCGGATTGGTCCGGGCCCGTTTTCACCGGATTTGTCCGGGAAGGAGTATCATGAGCATCGACGAGACATCTCCGGCGCCCGCGCCCGAAACCGAAGAGCCGGTCCATGACGGCGATGCGGCGGACATTCCGTTCAGAACGGATCCCTTTTTTGAACTGGGGCTCGCGCCGACCATTGTCGATGATATCGCCGCGCAGGGCCTGACCGATCCAACGCCGATCCAGGCAGACGCCATACCGGCCATTCTTGAGGGTCGTGACCTGATCGGCCTGGCGCAGACCGGAACCGGCAAGACGGCGGCATATCTGTTGCCGTTGCTGCATGTGCTTCTGGAAAAGCGCAAGGCGAAGATGCCGCGCCATACAAGCATCCTTGTTCTGGTCCCGACCCGCGAGCTTGCCTATCAGGTTTCCGACAGCATCAAGGCATTCTCAACGAGCCTGAAGGTGCGCTATCTCACCATCTGCGGTGGTGAACGTTATGATTTCCAGATCCGCGCACTGAAAAAGGGTGTCGATATCATCGTCGCCACGCCGGGCCGTTTCGAGGATCTGCAGGCCAAGGGAAAGATTGATCTTGGCCAGATTGAGCATTTTGTGCTCGATGAGGGCGACCAGATGATCGATCTGGGATTCCTGCCACCGATCAAACGTATTTTCGAAGCTTTGCCAAGCGCATCGCAGACGGTCTTCTTCTCGGCGACGATGCCGGAGGAAATGAAGACACTGGCCGAAACATTCCTCAGCGACCCGGTGACCATCCGTGCCGCGCAGGCTGGCCAAACGGTGGATGCCATCAGCCAGCGCGCCATTCTTGTGCGCAACGCCGACAAGCGCGATATCCTGTTTGCCGAGCTTGGGAACATGGGAGACGAGCAGGCGCTTGTCTTCGTGCGAACACGCGTGCGGGCTGATGAACTGGCGGAATGGCTGAATGACAAGGGCATTGATGCCGACGCGCTGCATGGTGATATGCGGCAGTTCATCAGGCAAAAGGTGCTGCGTCGGTTCAAGAAGGGGGATCTGCGCGTTCTCGTCGCCACGGATGTCGCGGCGCGCGGCATTGATGTGTCGGGACTCGGCATGGTGGTCAATTTCGACCTTCCTGAGATGGTTGAATCCTATGTCCACCGGATTGGCCGGACAGGCCGTGCCGGACAGGCCGGAACGGCGCTGTCGATCTGCAGCGTTGCCGACCAGGAAAAATTGTCGGCTGTTCTGGCGCATGTTGGCCAGCGGCTGGAAATTCTGGATTCTGACGGCACTGTGATTACCGAATTCAGGCCTGAAAGGGCCCCGAAAAAAGGGCGTGGCCGCGGCCGCCCACCACGACAGTTTCGTGATGGCGGCAAGGGGCCGGGCGGGTCGAAGGGCAAGTCATCTGGCAAGCCGGCCGGCAAATTCAAACCGAAATTCAAGGGTAAGCCTTCTGGCAAGCCGTCTGGAAAACCAGCTGGCAAACCTTCGGACAGGCCGGATGCAAATGCGTTTGACAGGCCGGCGACAAAACCTGCTGGCAAGCCAGCCACAGGTAAATCCCCTTCTGGTAAACCAAACTCGGGTAAACCTTCTGGCAAACCCTTCGGCAAATCCTCAGGCAAGCCCTTTGGTAAACCGGGTGGCAAACCGGGTGGCAAACCGGGGGCCAGGGCAGGCGGCAAGCCGGCTGGCAAGGCCAGACATCATGACAGACCATCCGGTGCGTCAGGTGATCAGTCGCGGCCGCCAGCAAAGGGCGGCACCCCCCGTTCCGATGGCCAGGGCGCAAAGGACAGGGGTGCCGGGGTGCTGACATTGCCGGAGGGCGCGGGCCGGTCTGGCAAGCCATCCGGACGCCCGCCAAAAGGTGGCAGGCAGGCAAGGCCATCGGGTCCAAGGGGCAATGGCCAGCGGCGCGGCGATGGCGGCATGCGACCGCTAAGCCGTCGTCGCACCAGCCGGTAATCTTGACCCGAAATATTGTCGGTGCGACCTTGGCGCATGACGTGGCGGTGTCCGCCTTTCATGTTTGAGGTAGCTGGGACATTCACAAGCATTGTCACATGTATGGGCGGTACAGCATCGCAGGGCTGATGGGGCGGGTTTGGCTTCATGCCCGGG
>JBMZTC010000014.1:39312-65113 GCA_049623505.1 Puniceispirillaceae bacterium (SeqCode)
ACCGAAACAGGCCACACCGAAATAGAACATACCGGGCCGCGCCCCAGTAACGCCATCATCACCGATGGTGGATGGCGGTGCCGCGACGGGTATGCGCTTGGCGTCTCTGGCCGGTGCGAGGCGGTGCGCCCGCCATCAAACGCCATTGCGATCGGCAATGTCTGGCGGTGCATGACAGGCTTTGTCAGACGCGGTGATGGCTGCGCGCGTCTTGTCGCGCCCGCCTATGGCTATATCCAGGGTGACAGCATTGAATGTACCGCTGGTTTCCAGCTGACCGCCGAGACCACATGCGCGGCCGTGGTGCCACCGCGAAATGGCATTGTCGCCGGCAATGGCTGGCGGTGCCTTCCGGGATATGCCCGCATTGGCGACATTTGCAAAACGATAGCCGCGCCGGCGAACGGCTTTGTGCGCGGCAACAGGTGGGTCTGCCGTGATGGATATCGGATCACCGAGACCGGGTGCGCGCGGGTCAGGGCCCCGGCGAACGCCACCGTGAGAGAGGGCGTCTGGACCTGCAACCCCGGTTTCGCCCGGGATGGGGACAGATGTCACCGCATCAAGGCGCCCGCCAATGCGCGGATCAATGGCAATGATTGGGTCTGCAATGCCGGCTATCTTCGCAAGAATGACCAATGCGCCAAACTGCCGGTTCCGGCGAACGCCACCATCCGTGGCAACAGCTGGCGTTGCAATGGCGGGTTTCAGTCGGATGGCAAGGGGGGCTGCCGCCGCATCATCGCGCCGTTGAACGCGACGGTGCGTGCCCATGGGTGGCGCTGCAACCCCGGCTTTGTCCGGTCTGACGATGGACGCGCCTGCCTGCCGGCGAACTGACGGCTCAGCCGGTGGCCGCAACATGCGCTTTCAGGGCATCCTCGAACAGTTCCACCCCTTTATAATCGCGCATCTGCGGCGTCATCAGATCAAGCATATCGACAAGTGATTCCAGCGCGCCGGGTATGTCCGCCCAGCGCCGGAGCGGTTCAACATAGGTGCGGATGGTGAACAGGATGTGCCCGCTATCCGCAAGCTTGCGAAGTGTCTGGCTTTCCATGCGAAGAAAGATATCATCAATCCCGGCGCCGGGTGTCAGCGGTGCGCGGCGCATCCGGTGTGGTGTGAAAAGCCGGTCGGTTGTCACAACAGACCAGTTCCAGCGATGGCTGATCGGTCCGGTCTGCATTCTGGTGAAGAAACGATCCATCGGTGTTTCAAGCTGTTCGCCATAATGCGGCACGGGTTCATGGATTCCGGCAAGCGGGCGCCGCATCTTTTCCGCCAGCACCCAATGCGCCGGAAAGGCGAGCGCCGCCGCGACAAGGCACCAGTCAAGAATGTCGGGATCATCCTTGCGCGTCCGCGGGCCCAGCAACAGCAGGTCCTCAGGCACAAGCCGTGCCGCCGCTTCCAGCGGGTGCAGGCCGGGCTCGGGCTCGGGCTGTGCGGCGTTGTGATGTGTCTTCAAATGCGCGGTGACCATGGCCAGCACCTCATCGCTGGCGGCGAGGCCCTCGGCTGTTGTGGCAAAAACCTCGTCATGCCGTTCGTCAAACAGCCCGGCTTTCTCGGCAATCTGGCGCGATCGCCTGTCCGGATCGCCGAACGCATCGCTGGCAGGAAGCCAGTCGGCCTCGCTACGGGACCGCAAACCGAGCGTGAAGCGGTGGCCAAGCCGCTGCCATGGCGCCTGTTCGGTATCGCTGTCCATGTTCGCCACCCTATCACTGGCATGCGGTGATGCATGCTGGCCAAGGCCCACACCGGCCCCGGGGTTCATTCTGGACGGCATAGGGCTGGACGGCAAGCCGCCGGCTGTCTCCTGTCAGACAGGCTGGCCGGCAAGTCTGGCGGCGGCGGACGCTGCCCGTGTGGCGGCCTGATGGGTGATCTGCGACCGGATGACCCTGGCGAGGCTGGCTGTGCGGTGTTCTGTCAGCGCGCCTTTGGCCGTTCTGGCGGCGTTGTGCCTGGCGGCAACGGCCCAGAAATAGGCCTCCTGCAGGCCCTCCCGGTCCGCCTTGTGCCGCAACAGCAATACGGCAAGGTTGAACTGCGCATTGAGGTGATTGGCACGCGCGGCAATCTTATAAAGATGGATGGCCTTGTCCATATCCTGGTCGGTGCCAATGCCGCGTTCCAACTGGAAGGCAGTCTCGAAAATTGACGCCACATGACCGGCGGCGGCGGCGCGGGCAAAATATGTATGCGACAGGGCAGGGCGCGCCGCCATTTCGCCATTGCCATGGAGATAGATCAGGCCAAGCACATAATTGGCGGTGGCGTGCCCAAGGTCGGCATGCGGGGTCAGGATTGTGATGGCGTCGCGCAGGCATCCGGCCTCGGCGGCGGCGATCCCGGTTTCGACAGGCGCGCTGGCAGATATATGGTCAGGCTGGTCTGCCGCGATGTCAGCCGCCGCCATGCGGGGGCCGATGGCCAACAAGGCCGTCATCATCAGCAAAGTCGCCATCCACCCACGCATGTCCAGCGCGGGTGTCGTCATCGCTGCCAGCGCATTGAGGCGCGCCAGTACTGGGAAACGAGGCATGATCATTCTCCTGACAACATGTCCGCGTGGCGGAAGGCGGTGTCGTCAGGGTAGGAAAACAAGGTAAACAAAAAGTTAATTTCTAAATTAATTCTCCAAACTTCACAGAAATGTGAAAAGGAGGCAGAGGCCATGGCCCGAAGAAGACTGAAGCAGGTCTCGGCGCGTTGTGGTTGACAGTGGCGAGGCTTTCGCCTAGATATCCGGCTCTGGTTTTGCAGCCTGCCCGTCGGGGTGGCCGCAGCCTGCTGGTTCCGGAAATTCCAGTCTAGATGAGAGAACAGAACGATGGCCGTTCCAAAGTCAAAGATCACGCGCTCGAAGCGCAACATGCGCCGTGCCCATGACGCCCTGAAGGGCGATGCCTATGTCGAGGACAAGACAACAGGCGAACTTCACCGTCCGCACCATGTTGATCTGAAAACCGGCATGTATCGTGGCCGTCAGGTCATGAAGGTCAAGGACCGGCTCTAGCCGCAGGCTGGAACCTGGCGCGACCAACCTTTTCTCGCGCCCTTACGGTATTCATGGATCACAGACACGCCAAATTCAGCATCGGCTCGATCGTTCGCCACCGTCTCTATCCGTTTCGGGGCGTGATCATCGATGTCGACCCGGAGTTCGACAATACCGAGGAATGGTACGAGTCGATCCCGGCCGAGGTGCGTCCGCACAAGGACCAGCCGTTCTATCACCTCCTGGCGGAAAATTCAGACAGCTATTACACGGCCTATGTCAGCCAGCAGAACCTGGTGTCCGACAGCGAGAACGGCCCGGTCGGTCATCCCGATATCGATGAGCTGTTCGATGGGCTTGACGAGGGCCAGTACACGCTTCGTCGCGAAGCCTGTAACTGAGCCCGTCGCCGCGACGCCAGATGGCGATTTCTCGCTGCGACAAAGCCGCCCAGACATGAAATTCCCCCTTTCTCACCTTGCATTCATTCTAAGTAAGGCCTAAGTCTGTGTAATCAGGACCAAATTAGTCTTGATTATGATAATCATTCGCAATCGCACACGGCACCGGTTCGGACTTCCATGGCCCGGCATGTGTATGACCCGAACAGGGTTGCCCCGCTGGCGATTGCGATTGCAGGAGACAGGCTTGCTTCGGCTGAACCGCATGACTGATTACGCCATCGTCGTTCTTGGTGCGCTTGCGCATCGGCGCGGCGAGGTGCTGGCGACGGCACAGCTTGCCGCGCTGACCGGTCTGGCGCAGCCGACGGTCGCCAAGGTCGCCAAGCATCTGCAGGCCGGGAATCTTCTGACCACGCGGCGCGGTGCCAGTGGCGGCTATGCGTTGCAGGGCCGGCCAGAGGATATTTCGCTTGTCACGATCATCGAGGTTGTCGAAGGGCCGATCGCGGTCAATGGATGCGTCGATGGTGCCCAGGACCCCTGTTCGGTCGCCAATTGCTGTTTCATGAGCAATCAGTGGAACAAGGTCAACAGCGCCATCCGCTCGACCCTCGAGGGGATTACCCTTGCCGATCTGATCGACCCGTCACAATTGTTCACCGCGCCTGCCAAGGCGACGGACACACCCCCAACCCCCATCGGCCCGACGCACCAAGTGCCGGCGCCTGACCATCACGAGGAAACTGGATATGGCCGCAACCACGGAAACCATTGAACAGGTCCAGCAGGCGACCGGAAAATACAAATATGGTTTCGTCACCGATATCGAGACGGACAAGGCGCCGAAGGGCCTGAACGAGGACATCATCCGCTTCATCTCGGCGAAGAAGGATGAACCGGAATGGATGCTGGACTGGCGTCTGAAGGCGTTCCGGCGCTGGCAGACCATGGCGAGCCCGGACTGGGCCAAGCTCGACATTCCGCCGATCGATTATCAGGATATCCACTATTACGCGGCACCGAAGGCGGCCGAAAAGCTGAAATCGCTCGATGAGGTCGATCCTGAACTGCTGGCGACATATGAAAAGCTTGGCATCCCGCTGAATGAGCAGAAGATGCTGGCCAATGTGGCCGTCGATGCGGTGTTCGACTCGGTGTCCGTTGCCACCACGTTCCGCGAGGAGCTGTCCAAGGCCGGGGTTATCTTCTGCCCGATCTCGGAGGCGATCCGCGACTATCCGGAGCTGGTGCAGCGCTATCTTGGGTCGGTTGTGCCGGTCGGCGACAATTATTTCGCGGCGCTGAATTCGGCGGTTTTCACCGACGGATCCTTTGTCTACATCCCGAAGGGCGTTCGCTGCCCGATGGAGCTGTCGACCTATTTCCGGATCAATGAGCAGAATACAGGTCAGTTCGAGCGGACGCTGATCATCGCTGAAGACGAAGCCTATGTCAGCTATCTGGAAGGCTGTACGGCCCCGCAGCGTGACGAGAACCAGCTTCATGCGGCGGTCGTTGAACTTGTGGCGTTGACCGATGCCGAGATCAAATATTCGACAGTTCAGAACTGGTATCCTGGCGATGAAAACGGCAAGGGCGGGATCTATAATTTCGTCACCAAGCGCGGCGTGTGCCGCGGCGACCGGTCAAAGATTTCCTGGACGCAGGTCGAAACGGGCTCGGCCATCACCTGGAAATATCCGTCCTGTGTCCTGCGCGGCAAGGACAGCGTCGGCGAATTCTATTCGGTTGCGCTGACCAACAACATGCAGCAGGCCGACACCGGCACGAAGATGATCCATATCGGCGAGGGAAGCCGCTCGACGATCATCTCCAAGGGCATTTCGGCAGGCAAGTCGCAGAACTGCTATCGTGGGCTGGTCCATATGCAGCCAACGGCCGAGGATGCCCGCAATTTCACGCAATGCGACTCGCTGCTGATTGGCGATACATGCGGCGCGCATACGGTTCCCTATATCGTCTCGCGCAACCCCAGCGCGAAGATCGAGCATGAGGCCACGACATCGCGCATCTCCGAAGATCAGCTCTTCTATTGCCTGCAGCGCGGCATTGGCGAGGAGGATGCCGTCTCGCTGATTGTGAATGGCTTCTGCAAGGAAGTGATGAAGGAACTGCCGATGGAGTTCGCCGTCGAGGCGCAGAAACTCATCGGCATCAGCCTGGAAGGCTCGGTCGGCTGATCGCCGCCCCGCCACTGGTTCGGTTTTTTACAGAACGGAAAGACAATGACAGCTTTGCTTGAAATTCGTGATCTTCATGCCTCGATCGGCGACAAGCCGATCCTGAAGGGGATCAATCTGACCATCAATACAGGCGAGGTTCACGCCATCATGGGGCCAAACGGCTCTGGCAAGAGCACCATGTCCTACGTCCTTGCCGGGCGTGACGGGTATGAGGTCACCGGCGGTGACATCCTGATGAATGGTGAATCGATGCTGGAGATGGAGCCGGACGAACGGGCCCGCGCCGGCATGTTCCTGGCCTTCCAATACCCGGTCGAACTGCCGGGTGTCGGCGGGATGAGCTTTCTTCGCGCGGCGGTGAACGCGCGCCGCATCGAGGCTGGCGAGGAAGAAATCGATCAGCTTGGTTTCGTGAAGATCGTTCGTGAAAAGGCACGCATTCTCGGTGTCAGTGACGAGATGCTGAAACGCGCTGTCAATGTCGGGTTTTCCGGTGGTGAGAAGAAGCGCTACGAGATTTTGCAGATGGCTCTTCTCGAACCGACGATGGCGGTGCTTGACGAGACCGATTCCGGGCTTGATGTCGACGCGCTTCGCATCGTGTCGGAAGGCGTCAACCTGCTTCGCGATCCGGCACGCGCCATGCTGGTGATCACGCATTACCAGCGCCTGCTGAACCATATCGTGCCTGATTACGTTCACATCCTTGCTGGTGGCAAGATCCGTAAATCAGGTGGCAAGGAACTGGCTCTCGAGGTGGAGGAATCCGGATATGCCGGGATCGATGATGCAGCCTGACATGGACACCGTTCCGACAGGCGAGGGGGTCCGCGCCGATGCGCTGGCCCGCTGGCAGCAGGATGGCTGGCCGGGCCCGCGGGTCGAGGCCTGGCGCTTCACCCGTGTTGATGGTCTCGCAGCGCGTGATTTCACGCCTGTGTCAGGGCTGTCCGGTGCCGCCAGTGGCCCTGGCGGCGCCGCGGCGAACGGCATTTCGGCGCATGTCATCAGGTTTGAAAATGGTGTTCTTGACCAGTCCGGGCTTGCCGATCTTCCGGCTGGCCTGACGGTCAGCAGTCTGGCGGCTGATGAACAGGCGCTGTCACGCCTTCAGCAGATCGCGCCAAAGGGCCATCCGGTCAGTGATCTGTCGCTTGCCGCGATGACAGCCGGCCTGGTGATTGATGTCGAAGGAACAGTGACGCCGCCGCTGATGCTGTTGTTTGAAGGCGGGGAAACGGGCGCTTCAGCGCATCCCGCCATCCTGATCCGGCTGGCCCCGAAGGCGCATCTGCAGCTTGCCGAGTGGCACCAGTCCGATGTTGGCCTGTCAGCCCCGCTGATCGGTGCCGATATCGGTGCCGAGGCGCGACTCGAGCAGGTCAAGGTGCAGGCCGAGGGCGCGGCGACGACGCATCTTGCGGCAACCGGTGTCGCGCTGGCCGAAGGGGCGTCGATCGCCGGTTTCAGCCTTAGCACCGGCGGCGCGCTGGCGCGGCTTGAAACGCATGTGGCTCTTGTCGGGTCTGGCGCTGATTGCCAGCTTTCCGCCATCTATATGGGGCGCGGCAAGCAGCATCAGGACATCACCACCTACATGGATCATGCTGTCGCCGAATGTACCTCCAACCAGATTATCCGCGGGGTGCTGGATGACAGCTCACGCGGAGTCTATCAGGGGCGAGTTCATGTGGCGCCGGACGCCCAGAAAACCGATGGTCAGCAGATGGCCCGCGCGCTGCTTCTTTCGCGCAAGGCCGAGGCCGATGCCAAGCCCGAGCTTGAAATCTATGCCGATGATGTGGTGTGCGCCCATGGTGCCACGGTGGGTGAACTTGATGCGACGCAGCTTTTCTATCTGACAAGCCGCGGCATTCCCTATGAAACGGCACGCGCCATGCTGATCGAGGCCTTCCTCATCGACACCATCGAGACCATCGAGAACGAAATCCTGGCCGGGTTGTTGCGGCCGGTGGCCGAGGCATGGCTTGCCAGTGGGAAGGAGTCATGATGGACGGGGTGCGCCGCGAATTTGATCTTGAGGCCATCAGGTCGGATTTCCCGATCCTGTCGCGGACGGTTCATGGCAAGCCGCTTGTCTATCTTGACAGCGCGGCCTCGGCGCAAAAACCGCAGCAGGTTCTCGATGCGCTGCTGTCGGCCTATCAGGATACCTATTCCAACGTTCATCGCGGGCTGCATTTCCTGTCCGAGGCCTCGACCGACCTGTATGAATCGGTGCGCGGCAAGGTGGCTGATTTCATCGGCGCGTCTTCCGGTGACGAGATCGTTCTGACCGCCGGTGCGACGATGTCGCTCAATCTGATTGCGCGGTCATGGGCCGAGCCACGCCTGCAGCCTGGCGATGAAATCCTGATCAGCATCGCCGAGCACCACGCCAACATCGTTCCCTGGCAGATGGTGGCCGAAAAGACCGGTGCCAAGGTGCGGGCCTTCACCCTTGAAGATGACGGTGCCTTTTCGATGGATCGCCTTCGTGCCGAGATCACCGACAGAACCCGCATCATTTCGGTGCCGCATGTCTCGAATGTGCTTGGCACCGTCTTCCCGATTGCCGAAATTGCCGGGGTGGCCCGTGATATCGAGGCGCTGATGGTTGTCGATGGGTGCCAGGGCGCTGTTCATATGCCGGTCGATGTCACGGCGCTTGGGGCGGATTTCTACGTGTTTTCAGCGCATAAGCTGTATGGCCCGAACGGCGTTGGCGTATTGTGGGGCCGCGCCGACATTCTGGCTGACATGCCGCCATTCCTTGGTGGTGGCGATATGATTGACCGGGTGACGATTGAAACATCGACCTATGCCCCGCCGCCGCAGCGTTTCGAGGCCGGTACGCCGGCCATCGCCGAGACGATCGCGCTTGGCGCCGCTGTGGATTATGTTCAGGCCATCGGTATGGAGGCCATCCGGTCGCATGAACAGAAAATCCTCAGCTATGCGCATCAGCGCCTGTCGGCGGTCGAGGGGTTGAACCTTGTCGGCACGGCGGCTGGCAAGTCGGGTGTCGTGTCTTTCACCATGGATTGCGCGCACCCGCATGATATCTCGACCATCATCGATCACGATGGCGTCGCCATTCGGGCCGGTCATCATTGTGCGCAGCCCCTGATGGATCATCTCGACCTGCCATCGACGGCGCGCGCGTCGGTTGGTGTCTATTCGCGGACCGAGGATTTTGACGTGCTTGCCGAATCCCTTGAAAAGGTTCGGCGGATTTTCGGGTAGGGCATGATGACCGATCAGGATTATAACCCCTATCTGCCAGGCGGACCCGGAAGCCGGCTTGCTGACAGGCCCGATATGACGGAAGGGCCCGGGCTTGCCGATTTTCTGCCGGATACCTCATCAGGGTTCACGGCGACGGCCGGAGCATCGATTGCCGACGCGTCGGGGCCGGCAGATGCGGTCGCCGTAGAAGACGCCCTGAAAAGCGTTCACGACCCGGAAATTCCGGTGAATATCTTCGATCTTGGTTTGATTTATGATGTTGATCGCCAGCAGACTGGTGATGTGTACATTACCATGTCACTGACCGCCCCCGGCTGTCCGGTTGCCGGCGAGATGCCGGGCCAGGTGGCCGAGGCTGTCGCCGCGGTGGAGGGGGTCGGCGCTGTCACTGTCGAACTTGTCTGGGAGCCTGGCTGGACTCCCGAGCGGATGAGCGAAGACGCAAAGCTGGCGCTGGACCTCGGTTTTTGATAGCCAATAGGATACATGGCGCTTCACTTATGGATCCTTGCCAACGGAACGGAAATGATGTTTGACCCTTCAAAACCAATTGTCACCCTGTCGGACGCCGCCGCCGCGCAGGCGCGCCAGCTGATCGAGGCTGCCGACACGGACATTCTGGGTCTTCGCATCGGGATCAAGACGGCCGGCTGCTCCGGCCTGCAATATGACGTCCAATACGCCACCGAGGCCAAACCGTTTGAGGATCGTATCGAGCAAAAGGGAATTACCCTGTTTATCGACCCGAGCGCGGTGATGTTCCTTGTCGGCTCGGAAATGGACTGGGAGGAGACCAAGTTTGCCTCCCGCTTTGTATTCAACAACCCCAATGAAGCCGCGCGCTGCGGTTGCGGTGAAAGCTTCACCGTCGCGGCGCAGGATTGATTTAAGGCCACCTGGCAGCGGGGCACTTTGCCCTGATTCCATGACCGGTGGGCATTTCTGATGGCAAAATCCGCCCTGAACAAGACTGTCGCGCTCTTTGGTGAGTTGTGGCGCTACACGGCACCACGTGGCGACTGGCGGGTTCGTGGCCGGATTGCGGCCGCCTTCAGCGCTCTGGTCCTGTCGCGCGGATCGAACATCATCACCCCGCTGATGTATGGCGCTGCTGTCGATATCGTGAACCAGGATGCCGGCTTCTCGCTGAAGATGCTGCTGCTGGTGATCGCCGGCTATGCGCTGTCGCGGCTTGGCCAGCAGGCCTTTTCAGAAGCCAAGCAATATCTGTTTGCCGCGGTGGCGCAACGGGCGGTGCGTGGCGCGGCCATCCGGTGCTTCTCATATCTGCATCGCCTGTCGCTGCAGTTCCATCTCGATCGCCAGACCGGCGGCCTGACCCGCGCCATTGACCGTGGTGCCAAGGGCATCGAATTCCTGCTGACCATCGTCTTTTTCGAGGTGCTGCCGCTGTTTGTCGAGGTGGTGCTTGTCAGCATCATCTTGTGGCTGATGTTTGGCGGATTCTACGCCGCGGTGACCTTCGGCACCGTAATGGCCTATTGCTATTTCACCGTCCGCGTCACCGAATGGCGGATCAAGTTTCGGCGCGAGATGAACGATGCCGACGAGAAGGCCGCGACGCGGGCTGTCGATTCATTGCTCAATTACGAAACGGTGAAATATTTCAACGCCGAGGCTGTCGAGACTGATCGCTATGACGAGGCGATGAAACGCTATGAGATCATGGCGGTGCGCTCGCGCACATCGCTGTCGGTGGTCAATATCGGTCAGGGGTCGATCATCGCCATTGGCCTGATGTTGATGATGGGCATGGCCGGGCTGCATATTCAGGAAGGCAGGCTGACGGTTGGCGATTTTGTGGCGGTGAATACCTATCTGCTGCAGCTTTATATGCCGTTGAATTTCCTTGGCTGGGTCTATCGCGAACTTCGTCAGGCGCTTGTCGATATGGAGCGGATGTTCGGCCTTCTGGAAGAGGATATCGACGTTCAGGACCGCAAGAACGCACCCGACCTCGAAATTGATGGTGGTGCCATCAGCTTTGAGAATGTGCATTTCTCCTATGGTGACAGGCCAATCCTGCAGGGGGTCAGCTTTGCCGTGCCGAAAGGCAAGCGGGTCGCCATCGTCGGTCCAAGCGGGTCCGGCAAGACGACGATTTCACGTCTGCTGTTCCGCTTCTATGATCCGCAGCAGGGCGCCGTCCGCATTGACGGCCAGAACCTGACCGAGGTGACGCAGAGCAGTGTTCGCGCGTCGATCGGGATGGTGCCGCAGGACACGGTGATGTTCAACGCCACCATCGGCTACAATATCGGCTATGGCCGGCACGGCGCCAGCCGGGAGGAAATCGACGCGGCCTCGCAAATGGCGGCCATAGATGGTTTCATCGGCAATCTTCCCGAACGTTACGACACCATGGTTGGCGAACGGGGGCTGAAGCTGTCCGGCGGCGAGAAACAGCGCGTTGCCATCGCCCGGGCCATTTTGAAACGGCCTTCAATCTTCCTGTTCGACGAGGCGACGTCGGCACTCGACAGCCGTACCGAAAAGGAAATTCAGGCCTCGCTCAATGAGGTATCGAAGGCACGAACAACGCTTGTCATCGCGCACCGGCTGTCGACCATCATCGACGCGGATGAAATTCTGGTGCTGTCGGAAGGGCGCGTTGTCGAACGCGGCAGGCATGCTGATCTTCTGGGGTTGAACGGACTCTACAAACAGATGTGGGACCGGCAGTCGAAAGGCTTTGCCGATGGCGACCAGGACATCGGCGGCGATGTGGTGCCGCTTCCCAAGACGCAGCCGGCGGAGTAGATGGTGGTCACCGGTCATGATTTTCCCATGGCCGCGCAGGCCGGACTTGCCATGCTTGGTGGCGAGGATGTCCATGTCGACACCCCGACCGGCCCGGTGCGTGGCCATCACTGGCCCGCGAAGAGGACAACAGGCCCACCCGTTGTCATCTGCCCCGGATTCACCGAATTCTGCGAGAAGTATGCTGCTGTCGCGGCACGTCTGACTGGTCTTGGCCATGACGTTCTGATCATCGACTGGCCCGGTCAGGGGCGGTCCGGCCATCTTGGCAAGCTGTCCCTGTCGGTTCATATCGATGATTTCGAGGATCATCTTGTGGCGGCGGATGCGCTGATGGCCGCGGTTGGGTTTGCCCGGGGGCCGGTGGTGTTTCTTGGTCATTCCATGGGCGGGCATCTGGCACTGCGACTTGTGGCGCGTCATCAGGCACGGGTTCTTGGTGCCATCATTTTGGCGCCGATGATAGCGCCGCCGGTGATGCCGGTCTGGGCAGTGCGGTTGCTGGCCCTGGCCATTGTCACCGCCGGGTTTGGCCGCAGACCGGCACTTGGCCGCCAGCCAAGGCCTCTTGCTGTCGAGCGTGTGTTCCAGGATGGCAACGGTCTGACACGCGTCCGGAAAGGCTATGAAGACCAGTTCGTATGGTTTGATGACGCGCCGGAGCTGCGCCGCAGCGGGCCGACAGCAGGATGGGTGCGCGCCGCCTATGAAAGCTGTGTGGCGACAACACTGAACAAGGCCTGGATGCGGCGCCTGGAGGTGCCCGTGCTGGCGCTGATTCCGGAGGATGACTGGATTGTTCATCAGCCCTCGACAAACCGGATGCTACCCTGTCTTCGCAAGTGCCAGCGGGTCAGTTTCGCCGGGGCGCGACATGAACTGCTGTACGAGACCGAAGAGGTGCAGGCCGAACTCTGGCGGCGGATCGAAGGCTTCCTTGCCAGCCTGCAGCCGTGATGCCCGGTGGGACGAATTGCTGCTGGCGGTTCGCCTGCATCGGTGATATCCCGAATTCAGCCGAATGAATGCCAAGAATTTTTGGAAAGGGACATCTCATGATCAAGGGCCTGATTGCGCCGATCCTGTCGCCATTCAACGACGATCTGTCATTCAACCAGGAACTCTATAACGAGCTTGCCGCCGAATTGCTGTCGACAGGCTGTTCGGGTCTGGCCCCGTTCGGAACAACTGGCGAGGCCCTGTCTGTCAGCAGCGCCGAGAGAATGGCCGCCCTTGAAGGGCTGGTCACATCAGGCGTCGATCCGAAATGCATCATTCCCGGAACCGGGCTGTGCAATCTGCCGGAAAGCATTGCCCTGTCGCGACACGCTGTCGAGCTTGGCTGCGCCGGTGTGATGACGCTGCCGCCCTTCTATTTCAAGGGCATGGGCGATGATGGCTATTTCGACTATTTCGAGAAGTTGATCGACGGCGTTGATCATCCCGATCTGAAAATCTATCTCTACCACATCCCGCAGGTAGCGGGCGTTGGCCTGTCGATTGATCTGGTGACGCGGCTTCGCGCCGCCTATCCGGATGTTATTGTCGGCATCAAGGACAGCTCTGGCGACTGGGACAATACGCGCCGCCTCCTCGCCATCGATGGTCTGATCGTCTATCCGGGGGCAGAATTGCCGGTGATCGACGCGATCCGGCTTGGCGGGCCCGGCTGTATTTCGGCGACGGCGAATCTGAACGGTGGCGATATCGCGAATGTCATCGATCTGTGCCATGCCGGCAGATGGGACGAGGCCGAGGCGGCGCACAAGGCGGTCAGGGAAGTGCGTCTGCTGTTCCAGGACTATGCGCCGATTCCGGCGCAGAAGGCGCTGTTGGCGCGGCGGACAGGCGATGCACGCTGGAACAACCTGCGCCCGCCCTTCCGCGCCATGGGCGACGATCGGCGCGATGCGCTGGCGGCCAGCCTCGAGCCCTACGGCATGCGATTTTAGATGGCCGGACTGCGCCGTAGCTGAAAGCGAAGCCGCGCCCCGATCCAGACAGCCGATGCCGCCTGGCCAATGACCACGGCGAACAGCGCATAGTCGGCGCCAAACCCCATGAATTCGACAAAAAGAACTGTCAGCCCGAGGCCAACGCCCCAATAACAGGCGACGGTGGCGTAAAGGCTTGTGTTCACATCCATGATGCCGCGCAGGATGCTGCTGAGACAAATGACGAAGGTATGGGTCAGCGGTGCCAGCAGCGCCAGCAGGGCCAGATCGTCAAGACGCGCGAGAAGCCCTGTATGTGCGGATTGATTGACGATGAACAATGCCGGAACATTGATTCCAAGGCCGAAATAGATGAAGGCAAGCACCGCCGCGTAAAGCAGCGACACATAAAGCGCGGCGCTGGCGAGGATGCCGAGATGATCCGGATCAATCGCCTGATCGGTGGCCTGTGCGACGCGCTGGACGATGGCTTCTGACAGTCCGACCGGCACCATGATCGCCAGCGCTGACCATTCCCGAATGACGGCAAGCGCGGCCATGCCCTGCACATCATGCCTGCCGACAATGATCAAAGCCGCCGAAAACAGGGTCGTGTCGATAAAGAATACAATGCCAACAGGTATGCCAATGGCCAGTGTTGGCCTCAGATATGGCCGCAATGTCCGCCACGCGTCGACCACGCCGTCTACCGGGAAATGACGAAGGTGAAAGCCGTTTCTGAACAGCAGATAGACAAAGCCGGAAAACAGAACGCAGTCACCGAGACTTGAGGCAAGGCCAATCCCCGAAATACCCATGCCGTCAAAGGCAAGGCCGCCAAGATCAAACCCGAAGCCAAGCAGGTAGTTCAGAACCGCGTTCAAACCAAGCGCGATGAAGCTGAGTGTCATGAAGCCGCGGCTGTTTCCGGTGGCGATCACGGCGTTGCGGACAACGATATACAGCATGGACAGCGCGTAGGCAGGCAGCACCCAGGCGATATAGGCCCAGCTTTCCGCGACAAGATCGGCCGGGTAGGAGATGAGCCGCAGCATCACCGGAACCAGCAGAAAAATCACCACCACCACGATGGCAAGCGCCAGCGCCTGCAGGCATGACATGATGACCATACCGTGGAAGTCGAACATCCTTCCCTGTTTGAAATATCGCGACGCAAGCGGCAGGGCGCCCTGCAGGAACCCAAGCGCGGTAACGAACACCACCACGAACACGGCATTCGCCAGCAGCGCCGCCGACAGGCTCAGCTCGCTCATATATCCCAGCATCACGATATCGGTCAGAAACACCGAGAACAGGATCAGTTCGGCCACCGCCAGCCTGCCGCCAAACAGGCTCAGCGCCCACATCTCGGACCGCAGTTCGGAAAAGCTCACCTAGGTGTCCTCGCCGCCAAGTGGGCCATGGAACATCACCCAGGTTGTCATCGATTCACCGAAATCGCGGAATCGGTGCGGCATGCCTGCCGGCACGAACAGGAAATCGCCGGGACCGAACGTCACCGTCTCGTCGCCCATCTCGAAAATGCCGTTCCCCTCGACAATCACATAGCACTCATCACGGCTGTGCGGTTGCTGGCGGTCGACCTTCACCGGCCGGTAAAGTTCCACGGTCAGGCTGCCGCGTTCGCGAAGGATGGCGAATTGCGGGGCATTCTGCCCTGGCGGGATCTGCGCCAGCGCCGCATCAAGCGGAATGTGAAAGGCGTCATCCATCCCCTGATCTCCTGCTGTGCCGACGCTATGGCTGGCTGATGTCAATGGATCCGGATCATGCGGCCGGGTAAGGCGTCGCCGGAAATCACATTCTTGCCATCACGTGGGCTGCCGCCGGCGCCGATGTCAGGTCCGGAACTGTTCGGCGATCGCGCGTTCGGTCAGGGAAAAGCCCGGGTCATAGAGAAGTCGCAGTGTGATGTCATGTGCCTGCTCGATATCGACCCGTGCCACATGGCGGTATTCGGTGCTGTCGGCGCTGGCGCTGACAGGCCGGAAATCAGGCTCCAGCACTTCCAGTCCGACCCTTGACTGTTCGCCAAGAAGGGCACCACGCCACCGTCGTGGCCGGAAGGGCGAGATCGGTGTCAGCGCCAGCAGGCCGGCACCAAGGGGCACGATCGGTCCATGCGCCGACAAATTATAGGCTGTCGACCCAACCGGCGTCGCCAGCAGGATGCCGTCACAGACAAGCTCCTCGACCTGGTGCTTGCCATCGACCTCGACCCGGATATGCGCGGCATTGTGCGTCTGACGAAGCATCGAGACCTCGTTGATCGCCAGCGCGCTGTGCGTGCCGCCGTCGGTTCCGGTCACAGTCATCCGCAGCGGATGGATTGGCGCTGTTTCGGCGCTCTCGATCCGCTCGACAAGCTCGTCCGAGGCGTAATGGTTCATCAGAAAACCGAGCCGTCCGCAATTCAGGCCGAAAACAGGCATTTCATGGGCCAGCGTCTCATGAAGAACATGCAGCATGTGGCCATCGCCGCCAAGCGCGACAATGCAGCTGGCGGCGTCTATGTCCGTCTGGCCATAGCGCTCGACAAGCCGTGCCAGCCGTTCCTGTGCCACCTCATGTGTCGAAGCTGAGAAATGGATATTCATTACCTGTTCCTGCCACCGGCGGCATGGGTGCCGGAATGGCCCGGCGCGCGCAGGATAACGACTTCACATGGGAAAAGCAAAATACCAGCATGGTCCGCGCCAGGTTTCGGCGCGGGCCCCGGTGTGGCTGCCGCTCGGGTTGACCGTCGGGCGCGGCAATTCTCGCCTTGTTGCCGACCGGCATTTCAGCCATTTTAGCGGCATGACAGATTCTGATGCCAAAACCCCCGCGATGATCATCGCCCCCGACCCCGACGCCCCCGGTCTGTCACAGCCGGTGACCGGTGTTGATGAGTCCGGCACGCCGGTCACATTGCCGGTGGTGACCGAAAAACCACTGACACTGTTCCTGAACCGGCAGGAGATCGTCACCTCGATGACGATCGGGGACTGGCCGGCTGAACTTGCTGTTGGCTATTTCCTCAATCAGAACATGCTCCATGATGATGATGTCATCACTGGCATTGATCATGATGATGATCTTGGGGTGGTCATTGTGCGAACCGAGCGCGAGACCGATTTCGAGGCGAAGATGAAGCGCAAGATCCGCACCAGCGGCTGCGCCGAGGGCACCGCCTATGGCGATATGATGGAACGGTTCGACGCCATCACGCTGGATCCCGAAATGCGGCTCCATGCCTCGATGCTGGTGCCGCTGAGCAAGGCCATCAACACCACGCCAAGCCTGTATCTGAGCGCTGGCGCCATTCATGGCTGTGTGTTGTGCAGCGCTGATCGCCCGCTTGTCTATATGGAGGATATCGGCCGCCACAACGCTGTCGACAAGATCGCCGGCTGGATGTTCCTCAACAAGGTCGCGCCTGATGACAAGATTTTCTACACGACCGGCCGCCTGACCACCGAGATGGTGATCAAGACGGTGCAGATGCGCATTCCGGTTCTGGTCTCGCGGTCCGGCTTCACCAACGAGGCGGTGGCGCTGGCGCGTCAGGCCGGGTTGACACTGATCGGCCGGGCCAAGGGCAAGCGATTCATCGCGCTGAGCGGCGAGGACAGGATCGTCTTTGACGCCGCCGCCGAGATCGAGGATGTCGCCGACACCCCGTCACCGCAGCGCGCGCAAGTGAATGAGGGGAGGCATGGTGGCGGGCGTGACGACGGCGTTCGCTGACATGACAGATGCTGACATGACTGATATCGTCCCGCTCTATCTTCTTCTTGCCGGTGGCAAGTCGCGCCGCATGGGCGGGGGTGACAAGAACCTGATCATGCTTGGCGACCGGCCGTTGCTGGCGCATGTCATGGGACGCGCGGTGCCTGACGGGGTGCCGGCGGTGGTCAATGCCAACGGTGATCCGGACCGGTTTGCCAGCTTTGGCCTGCCGGTGGTTTCCGATGTCGTCGACGGGTATGCCGGGCCGCTTGCCGGGGTGCTGACCGGGCTTGAGCATGCCATCGCCACCCATCCCGAGGTCACGCATGTGATCAGCCTTGCCACCGACGCGCCATTTCTGCCGCGTGATCTTGGCGCTCGTCTGACCGAGGCGGTGACAGGGGGTGCCGAGATGGCGCAGGCCAGATCGGACGGGCGGCGGCATCCGGTGTTCGCGATCTGGCCGGTGAGCATGGCGGCGGGTCTGCGGGCCGCGCTTGTCGAGGAAGGTCTCCGCAAGATCGATGACTTCACCGCGCGCTATGACTGTGCTGTCGTCGATTTCGTGCCAGGCGACTGGGCGGATGTTGACCCGTTCACCAACCTGAACACGCCCGAAGATCTTGTCATGGCGCGCCAGCGCCTTGGCTGAGCCCGCTGTTGGAGTGGCATTTGCCGTCAAAAGACGCTAGAAAGCTCGGATGTATGGGGGCAGCGATGATGGGGTGCAGCGGAACAGCGCCGCCCCATATCCCGAAGAAAGGCCGTGAATGATGCCGGACAAAGCTTTGCAAGCTGAGAACAGATCTGAAGGGCTTGCCCCGGTGCCGGCCGCGCGGCGGTTGTTCGCCGCCTATGGTGATGCCATTTCGCGGCTCAATGACGCGCTTGGCGCACCGTTTGAGGCGGCGGTGGAAATGATCCTTGCCACCTCTGGCCATGTCGTTGTCTGCGGTATGGGAAAGTCGGGGCTGATCGGGCGCAAGATCGCGGCGACGCTGGCTTCAACCGGTACGCCGTCTCTGTTTCTTCATCCCGCCGAAGCCATTCATGGCGATCTTGGCATGGTGCGGCCGGGCGATGTCATGATCCTGATTTCCAATTCCGGCGAGACGGAAGAGATTGTCCGCCTTCTGCCAGCGCTACAGCGGCTTGATGCAAAGATCATCGCGCTGACCGCCGGACACGCCAGCAGCATGGCCCGCGCGGCCCAGATCGTTCTCGACATATCCGTTGATCGTGAGGCCTGCCCGCTGAATCTGGCACCGACAACTTCGGCCATGAACACGCTTGTCATTGGCGATGCCATTGCGGTTGCCCTGATGGAGGCGCGTGGGTTCGAGGCCGCCGATTTCGCGATGACACATCCCGGTGGGGCGCTTGGGCGCCGCCTTCTGACAAGGGTGCGCGATCAGATGCGAAGCGACGCCCTGCCATTCGTCGATGCCGGCGCGCCGGTGCAGGATGCCATTCTGGTGATGACCGAGGGACGGCTTGGCATGGCGCTTGTCGGCAGTGCCGATGGCCTGCAGGGGGTCCTGACGGATGGCGACCTGCGCCGTCTTCTGGTGCGCGGTGCGGATCTGGCAAAAACGCCTGTCGGCGAGGTGGCGAGCACCAGCCCGCTGACGATCGGCGCCGACCAGCTGATGGCCGATGCCGAGGCCCGGATGCAGGAATCGCGCGTTCAATGTCTTGTTGTGACAGACGAGTCTGACCGTGTCGTCGGGGTTGTGCAGATTTTTGAGTGAGCCCGGAACCCCGCCATCCATGAAACTGTCCGATTTTGATTACGAACTGCCGCAGGCGGCGATTGCAAGCGCGCCCGCGCGGCCGCGGGACTCGGCGCGTCTTCTTGACCTTGCCGGCGTGCAGATAACCGACCGCCGGATCAGCGACCTGCCGGTGATCCTGAAGAATGGCGATCTTCTGGTCGTCAATGACACACGTGTCATCCCGGCGCGGCTGTCAGGCCGGCGCGGCGAGGCGGGGATCGGTATCACGCTTCACAAGCATGAGGATGGCGCGCGCTGGCGGGTCTTTGCCAAGCCGGCACGCAAATGCCGCCCTGATGATGTGATCCTGTTCGGGCATGGCTTTGCGGCGCGGGTTGAAGGCCGCGGCGATGGCGGCGAAGTGATGATTGAATTCATCGATCCGGCGACCGGCAGCGCGTTTGACGCGGCGGCGGTTCAGGCCGGCCTGGCGGCGCATGGTACCATGCCGCTGCCGCCCTATATCAGGCGGCCTGATGGCGGCACCACGGCCGATGACGAGGATTACCAGACGATGTTCGCCGCCAGCGCCGGCGCCGTTGCGGCGCCGACGGCCGGACTGCATTTCACGCCACGTCTGATGACAGCGCTGGGGGAGGCCGGTATCGGCGTTGCCATGGTCACGCTTCATGTTGGCGCCGGGACCTTCCTGCCGGTGACCGTCGAGGATATCGCGGATCACCGGATGCATGCCGAATGGGGGCAGATTCCGGCCGACACCGCGGCACGGATCAACGCCACAAGGCGGGCCGGTGGCCGTGTCGTGGCGGTGGGAACAACCAGCCTGCGGATCCTCGAAGCCTGCCATGCGGCGACAGGTCAGGTGCAGGAATTTGCCGCCGAGACCGACATTTTCATCACACCCGGGTACAAGTTTGGCGCGGTCGACATGCTGCTGACCAATTTCCACCTGCCGAAATCAACCCTGATGATGCTTGTCAGCGCCTTTGCCGGCATGGACCCGATCCGTGCCGCCTACGCGCATGCGCTTGACCAGGGCTATCGTTTCTTTTCCTATGGCGATGCCTGCCTGTTGCGCAACACCACCGGGTGACAAGGAGACGCGGATGCCGGCCTTTGAATTTACCCTGAAGAGAACCGACGGCATGGCGCGTCGGGGTCGTCTGCAGACGGCCTGGGGCGATGTCGAGACACCTGTCTTCATGCCCGTTGGAACAGCGGCGACGGTGAAGGGCATGATGCCGGAATCCGTGCGCTCGACCGGTGCCAGCATCATTCTTGCCAATACCTATCACCTGATGCTGCGTCCCGGGGCCGAACGTGTCGCCCGGCTTGGCGGTGTCAGGCGGATGATGGGCTGGGACGGCCCGCTATTGACCGATTCCGGCGGGTTCCAGGTGATGTCGCTTGGCCCGCTTCGCAAGCTGGATGAGGACGGGGTCACCTTCAAATCGCATCTCGACGGGTCGCGCCACCGGCTGACACCGGAACGATCGACAGAGATCCAGCATCTTCTGGATGCCACCATCACGATGGCGTTTGATGAATGCACGCCCTTTCCGGCGACCGCGGAACAGGCAGCCGAATCCATGCGTCTGTCGATGCGTTGGGCGCGGCGTTCGCGCGATGCCTTTGTCGCGCGTGAGGGTTATGGCCAGTTCGGCATCGTCCAGGGGTCGGTCTTTCCTGAACTGCGCGCCGAGTCCGTTGCCGCGCTCGAGGAGATTGATTTCGAGGGCTATGCCATTGGCGGGCTGGCGGTTGGCGAGGGGCAGCAGGCGATGTTCGAAACGCTGGATGTCACCACGCCGCTGATGCGCGCCGACCGGCCGCGCTATCTGATGGGGGTTGGCAAGCCGGCCGATCTGGTTGGCGGCGTGGCGCGCGGCGTCGACATGTTTGACTGCGTTCTGCCGACCCGCTCCGGGCGCACCGGTCAGGGGTTCACCCGCCGCGGGCCGGTGAATATCAAGAATGCGCGCCATGCCGAGGATACACGCCCACTTGACGCCGAGTGCGGTTGTCCGGCCTGTTCGCGCTATTCGCGGGCCTATCTTCATCATCTTTTCAAGGCCGACGAGGTGCTGGGGCTGATGCTGCTGAGCTGGCATAATATCCAGTATTATCAGGATCTGATGGCTGGCATGCGCGCCGCCATCGAGGCTGGCAGCTTTGTCGCCTTCGAGGCTGATTTCCACGCCGGGCAGGCGCTTGGCGACATAGAGCCTGTGGCGGGTGGCTGACGATGCCGGCGGCGCGGGATGACAGGCTGCGGGCCTGGCTTGACCGGGCCGCCATCGAGGCCGGGTTCGCCTCGGTCCATGTCACCGGTGCCAGCCTGCCTGAACATATCGGCGCCAGGCTGTCGGAATTCATCGCCGCCGGGCGCGAGGGGGATATGGGCTGGCTTGCCGAAACCGCGCCGCGCCGGGCCGCGCCGGATGCGATGTGGCCAGAGGCGAAAAGCGCCATCATCCTGACGATGAATTACGGGCCGGATCACGACCCGATGGACAATCTTGCCGCCACCGGGCATGGCAATATCTCGGTCTATGCGCGCGGGCGCGACTATCATGATGTGATCAAGGGGCGGCTGAAACAGCTTGCCAGCCAGTTCGCCGCCAGAACCGGCGCGGATGTGAAGGTGTTTGTCGATACCGCGCCCTTGATGGAAAAGCCGCTGGCGGCGCAGGCCGGCGCCGGATGGCAGGGCAAGCACACCAATCTGGTGTCGCGCGCCAACGGGTCATGGCTGTTCCTTGGCACCATCCTGACGGTGGCGGACCTGCCGCCCGACCCGCCGGAGACCGATCATTGCGGCAGCTGCACGCGCTGCCTCGATGTCTGTCCGACAGACGCCTTTCCGGCACCCTATCAACTGGATGCGCGGCGCTGTATCTCCTATCTGACGATCGAACATAAGGGGCAGATCCCGCCCGAATTCCGCGCCGCCATCGGCAACAGGATCTTTGGCTGTGATGACTGTCTTGCCGTCTGCCCGTGGAACAAATACGCCGCCCGCGCCGCCGAGGCGAAATTCCACGGCCCGGACCGGATGCCGCGCCTTGAGGTGCTGCTGGCGCTTGACGAGCCAGCCTTCAGGCAGATGTTTGCCGGGGGGCCGGTGCGCCGCGCCGGGCATGCCCGTTTCCTTCGCAATGTCCTGGTCGCGGCCGGCAACAGCGGCGAGGCGGCCCTGGTGCCGGCCATGGAACCGCTGCTGGCGCATGGCAGCCCGCTGGTCCGCGGCATGGCCGTCTGGGCGCTGCGCCGGTTGATGGAGGAAGAGGAGTTTGATCGGCTAAAGCGGCATCATTCAGAACCGGAGGAGGATGCCGCCGTAGTGAGCGAATGGCAGGATGCCACCTAGTGGTCTTTGACTGCGTGGTTGTGGATGTCGCCTGTTCACGCGCGGCGCTAAGGTTGGCCCGCCAACCTGAAGATTCACCCACCCAAGGAGTAAATACATGCTAGGCTGACGTCGCTCGGCGGGTGACGCACAAGGCAGCGACCTGACCCGGTTTTCATGATCTTTCCTGCTGCGGTCGCCGGTTTATGACCGGGCGCACTGACCAGGGAGATCATGATGAACGTAAAGACAACAATGATGCGGGTGGTGATGATCGCCGCCTGCCTGATCCTGTCACCTCTTGCCAGGGCGCAGGACGCCCCGCAGGTGACGCGGTTGACCGACAATGTCCATACGGTTTTCTGGGGGTTCTATAACGGGCTCGTGGTGATCGGTCGTGACGGTGTCCTGATTACGGACCCGGCCAATGACAACCGGGCGGCGGTTCTGCGGGACGAGATCGCGAAGCTGACCGATTTGCCAGTGACGCACATCGTGCTGACGCATGAGCATTTCGACCATATTGGCGGCACCGGTGCCTTTCCCGACGCGCAGATCATCGCGCAGGAATATATCAGGGCGGTGCTGCCGCTGGATCCGCTGAACCTCGCGCCTGACGATATCGATGTCGGGTTTGTCGACAGGCATGTCATCGATATGGGAACGACAAGGGTCGAGCTTCGTTTTCTTGGTGCCGGCGATGGTGTGGCGACGACGGTGGTGCATCTGCCGCAGGAACGCATTGCCTTCACCGCTGATCTCTATGAGGAGGAACGCCTGACCCCCGCGTCATTCCTTGAAGACACCAATATGGTCGGGGTGCGGCGGATTCTTCACGACATGCAGCGTTGGAACCTTGTTCATGCGGTGACGGCGCATTCCGCCGGAACCTCGCCCTCCATTCTTGAGGCCAATATCCGCTATTTCGACGATCTCTACGAGGCGGTCTATCCCCCTGTCGCGGCGGCGGCGCAGTCTGACAATCCGTTTGCGATGTATGGCCTTCTGGACACGCTTCCCGAAACAGTGACGCTTGCGGATTATGCCGGATGGAGCGGCTATGAGCATCTGCCCGGGCATGTGCGGCGGATGGTGCTTGCCATCATTCATGGCGGCTGATTGCCGGAACGGCCCTGAAAAAAAAGGGCGGCGCCGAAGCGCCGCCAGGGAGAGATATGATGGGAGAGATATGATGGGATGAACTGATGTGCGGATCAGCTTCCCGGATAGCCGCGCTCGCCATGTTCGGCGAGATCGAGGCCTTCGACCTCGGTCTGCTCGTCTACCCGCAGCCCGACGGTGGCGCGGGCCACCATCAGAATGATGGCGCTGACAACCGCCGTCCAGATGACGGTGATGGCCACCGACTTGACCTGCACCATGAACTGCGCGCCGGCGCTGACGCCGTCGGCCAGGCCAAGGCCGCCAAAGCTCGGCAGCGCCAGGAAGGCGACAAGAAGGCTGCCGATGATGCCGCCGACACCATGAACGGCGAAGACGTCGAGCGAGTCATCGATATTCAGCTTGCCACGGATGATGTCGACCGCGACATAGCAGCCAACACCGCCGACAAGGCCAAGGATCAACCCGCCGGGCACACCGATAAATCCGGAGGCCGGTGTGACGGTGGCAAGGCCCGCTACCATGCCGGTCACAATGCCGACAAGCGACGGCCGCCCGAAGCGAACCCATTCAATGCCCATCCAGACAAGCGAGGCTGTGGCGGCGGCGATATGGGTCACCAGCATCGCCATGCCGGCCCCGCCGCCGGCACCAAGCGCCGAGCCGCCGTTGAAGCCGAACCAGCCGACCCACAGCATGCTGGCGCCGATCATTGTCAGGCCCGGGCTGTGTGGCGGGTTCACGCTCTGCGGGAAGGTGCGGCGACGCCCCACCATGACCGCGCAGACAAGCGCCGCCGTGCCAGCAGTGGCGTGAACGACGATGCCACCGGCAAAATCCATCACACCCCAACCGGCCATGATGCCGCCGCCCCAGACCCAGTGTGTGACCGGGGCGTAGACAACCAGCAGCCACAGCGCCGAGAAAATCAGCACGGCGGAGAATTTCATCCGTTCGACATAGGCGCCGATGACCAGCGCCGGGGTGATGATGGCAAAGGTCATCTGGAAGGCGGCGAACAGCGATTCCGGAATGGTTCCCGACATGCTGTCGATGCCAATCCCGCCAAGGAACATGTTGTCGAGGCTGCCGAACCAGGCGCCGTCACCCGAGAAAGCCAGTGAATAGCCGGCAACAACCCACAGCACCGACATCAGACAGGCAATGGCGAAATGATGCATCAGCACCGACACGACATTCTTCGCCTGCACAAGGCCGGCATAGAACAGCGCCAGTCCGGGCAGGGTCATGAACAGGACCAGCGCGGTGGCGGTCAGGATCCAGGCGGTATCGCCGGTATCAAGGCCGTCCGAGGCAAGCGCGGGAAGCGCGCTGAGGCCGACAAGGCCGGCCGCGGCGACACTGCGCGACGCAAAGCGGATAAACATGATTTTACTCCTCCGTAACCGGCGGGGCAGGGCTGTCCCCACAGATACCGCCGCCGGGGTCGATCACTTCCCAGCGTGAGTGCCATTGGCAGCGCGAGCTTGCAAGCCAAATGCCTTAAATAGAGGCAGATATTGGATGAAATGCCCTTTTTTAGGGCTCAGTGCTTAAAATTTAGGCGGAATCTGACGATGACTGGTCTGGCTGAATCTGGCCCCTGTGAATCTGGCCCATATGAATCTGGCCGGATGCGGATTGATGCGGTGTCCGCGGGGTGGGGTGGATGGCATTGATGCCTGCAGCTTTGGTGGCCAGACATTCAGCACGGCACACCGGAAGACATGTGGGGGCAGGCGTGGGTCCGCACGGGCCCGCAGACAGGCGCGCCGCCAGCCTGTATTGCATGACCACCTGTATTGCATGACCGTATGTCAGGGAAGGGGGATTGGAGCGGCTGACCAGACTCGAACTGGCCCTAAGAGCTTGGAAGGCTCTTGTGCTACCACTACACCACAGCCGCGTCGCTTCGCGCAGGTTGTGCCATCATCCGCCCCGCCGGTCCAGCAATTTCTGGCAATGATCCATTCTGGCGACGATCCTTTCTGGCGACGATCCATTCTGGCGATAACAGCAGCGATGATCACAGGAACCCACCATCCGGTGGTGCCACACTCCGGATCGTCCGTCTTTGCGGCCGGTTCATTCCACGGTGATCGTGATGACCGCCGACGTCACCGGCGGGTCGTGCGGCACATGATTGGCGTCGCCGAGAACCAGTTGCAGCGTATGTCGTCCAGGGGCCAGTTCAATCACTGTCTCGGTCTGACCCTTGCCGAAATGCAGATTCTGCTCGTCGGCGATGAGACCGTTGTCGAACTCCTCGGCGCCGTCCTC
>JBMZTC010000015.1:0-61638 GCA_049623505.1 Puniceispirillaceae bacterium (SeqCode)
CCACCGCCGTAATGGCGAACAGCAGCATGAAACAGCTTGTCCAGACACCGACCACGTCATTCATGAAGCCGAAGGCAATTGGCAGAAAAAACCCGCCAAGCCCGCCAATCAGGCCGACAATGCCACCCACCGCGCCGACATGGTCCGGATAATAGATCGGGATATGCTTGTAGACCGCCGCCTTGCCAAGCGACATGAAGAATCCCAGCAGCACCGTCAGCGCCACGAAGACCGGCAGTTCGATCACCAGACGAAAGGCGATCGGGCCTTCGATGCCGTCGATGACATAGCTTGTCGCCGGATAGGAGAGGAAGAAACAGATCACCACCGAGGCGATGAAGGTCCAGTACATGACGGCGCGCGCGCCATAGCGATCCGACATCCAGCCGCCAAGCGCCCGGAACACCGATCCCGGCAGCGCATAGGCCGCCGCCAGCATGCCGGCGGTGGTGATGCTGAGCCCGTAGACGCCGACATAATAGCGCGGCAGCCACAGCGCCAGCGCGACGAAGGCGCCGAAGACAAAGAAGTAATAGAGCGAGAACCGCCATACCTGCAGCCGCTTCAGCGGTTCCAGATGCTGGACGAAGGGCTTTGCCGGCTGCCGGTGCCGGCGGCGTTCGGCAAGCTGCGGGTCATCACGAGCCAGCAGGAAATACAGCACCGCGGTGATGGCGAGGATGGCGGCATAGGCCTGTGCCGTCGTCTGCCAGCCCAGCGCCACCAGCAGGAACGGGGCGCCGAAATTGGTGATCGCCGCGCCGACATTGCCAATGCCGAAAATGCCAAGGGCGGTGCCCTGGCGACCGCTTTCATACCAGCGCGAGACATAGGAGATGCCAACCGCGAAACTGCCGCCGGCAAGCCCGACCCCCAGCGCCGCGAGAAGCATCATCGGATAGGTGCTGACCGTCGACAGCAGCCATGTCGCCACGGCCGAACACAGCATCGTCAGCGGGAACATGACCCGCCCGCCATACTGGTCGGTCCAGATCCCGAGCGCCAGCCGGCTGAGCGATCCGGTCAGGACCGGCGTCGCCACGAGCAGGCCGAATTGCGTGTCATTGAGAAGCAGGTCCGCCTTGATCTTCACGCCGATGATCGAAAAGATCGTCCAGGCGGCGAAACAGACGGTGAAGGCGAAGGTGCTGAGCGACAGAGCCCTGAACTGACGGGACTTCAGCCGATCCGGGTTTGACTGGTCCGACCTGGCAACCATGAGGCTTTCCCTCCCTGATGTGGCCGCTCGATCCCGCGCGGCCGATACAGGCGAAAGGTCACAGGAACAGATCAGACTCTCGCGGGGGGCGAGCAATGCTTCTGCTTTGCCACAGCCGGATGAATTGGGAATTGATTTCGATCAAGTGGCGTGAATGGACGCCCGTCTGAGACAGCGCCTTCAACACAACATCACTCACCTTCTGAACGGTGATGGCCCGACGGTGATGGCCCGAACGGTGATGCGAATTCCAGAAGAAACTGCGCAGTGGCTCTGCCGTGTCTCAATTATGTTGGCGCTGGATGGACATATACCTGTCCTTCAGCGGGCCCACCGATAGCCGCGATCCGACAATCGCCGCTGCACCCGTCCCGGATAATCCGTGACGATGGCATCGACCCCAAGATCGATCATGGCATCGATGTCACCGGGCTCGTTCACTGTCCAGACAGCGACGCACAGCCCAAGTTCACGCGCCCGCGCAAGGTCTGCGGCCGTGAGCTCGCTGAAGTGGGGGCACCAGAGCGACCCGCCGGCCCGGCTGACTTCGTCGGGCACCGAAATATCCGGCCGATTGAGATCAGGCACGACGAGAATCGAAGAATCCTCGCCGACATCATCCTCGCTTTCCTGCAATTGCGTCAGGAAAGATATGGGTATGTCCGGTGCCTGCCGCCGACATTCGGCCAGCAGCGCCCAGTCAAAACTGTGCAGCAGGGTCCGGTCGGCCAGCCCGGCAGCGCGCACCTCGCTGCTGACAGTCGACACGATCCGCTCCCTCACCCTGCTGTCGTGGGCAAACTCCGGGTCCGACTTCAGCTCCAACATCAGACAGGCAGTTTCATATTTTGGCTGCGAGACGAGCCGCAGCAACTCGCTCAGCCTCGGCACCCTTATTCCGTCCATCTGCGCCTGATCCGGGAATCTGCGCCCATAATCGGTGGCACCATCAAGACGGCCAATATCGAAACGCGCGATCTCTTCCATCTGCAGGGACGCCACGCGCGGTCGCTCTCCATTGAGAAATGCGCCATCCGGCCCCCTGACCGCGGAGCCATGAAGCTCGTGGTTGTGGGTGATGACCGGCACATCATCGGCGGTGAGAAGGACATCAAACTCAAGAAGATCAACGCCGATTGACAGCGCAAAGTCGAATCCGACGATGCTGTTCTCCGGCAATATGCCGCGCGCGCCGCGATGGCCAACAACACGGATGGTGTTTGAATCTCCAGAGAATGCGGCGACCTGTGGGGGTTTCATCAATCTGCCAACCTCATTCCGCTTGCGGGGTCGAAAAGATGAATATGGTCCGGCTGTACCGAGAAGTGACGGTTGTCGCGGCCAGGGTCGATCTGATGCACGCCCGGCAAGCTGGCGGTGATGGCCTTGTTGCCGCCGGCGATCCGGCCATGAAGCAGTGTATTCGCCCCCAGCGGTTCGGCAATCTGCAACGAGACTTCAATGCTGCCCTTGTTGTCAGGGACCAGATGCTCAGGCCGAATGCCAAGCTTCACATCACCATCCCCGGCTTTCGTCTTCCCGATAACGGCATCCTGAAACCTCACCTTGCCGCCATCGATCCTGGCGTCGAAGACATTCATTGCCGGGCTGCCGATGAACTGCGCGGCAAACAGCGTTTTCGGAGTTTCATACACCTCGAGAGGTGTGCCGATCTGCTCGGCGACACCTTCATTCATGACGATCATCCGGTCCGCCATTGTCATTGCCTCGACCTGATCATGTGTCACATACAGGGATGTAACGCCCAATTTGCTCTGCAGCTCCCTGATTTCGAGCCGCATCTGGACGCGAAGCTTGGCATCGAGGTTGGACAGGGGTTCGTCAAACAGGAACACAGCGGGTTCGCGAACGATGGCCCGTCCCATCGCCACTCTCTGGCGCTGCCCGCCGGACAATTGTCTCGGCTTGCGGTCCAGCAGGGGGCCCAGCTCGAGCAGGCGCGCCGCCTCGGCAACCTTCGCCTCGATCTGGTCCCTGGGAAGACCGGCAATCTTCAGTCCGTAACCCATATTCTGTCGCACCGACATATGCGGATACAGAGCATAGTTCTGAAAGACCATGGCGATGTCGCGGTCCATCGGTTCCTTGTCATTCACATATTCATCACCAATCAGAACATCACCCGATGTCACGGTTTCCAGCCCGGCCACCATCCGCAGCAAGGTGGATTTACCGCACCCCGACGGGCCGACAATCACAATGAACTCGCCATCGGCTATCTGCGCGTTGATGCCGTGGATCACCTCGGTCGTCCCGAAGCTCTTTTTGACGTTCTGCAGCTCTACATTTGCCATCTTCTATTTCTCACTGTCGACAAGGCCACGGATGAACAGTTTCTGCATCGATATGACAACGATCACCGGCGGGATCATCGCAAGAATCGAGGTTGCCATGATCACCGGCCAGTTTGCGGTGTCATCACCGGAGGGAAACATCTGCTTGATCCCCATCACGATGGTATTCATTTCCGGGTCGGTTGTGATCAGCAGCGGCCAGAGATACTGGTTCCATCCATAGATGAACAGGATGACGAACAGCGCCGCCACATTGGTGCGGCTCATCGGCACGACAATATCAAGGAAGAACCGCATCGGTCTGGCGCCGTCCACCCGCGCCGCCTCGGCCAGCTCATCAGGAATCGTCATGAAGAATTGCCGGAACAGGAAGGTCGCGGTGGCCGACGCGATGAGAGGAAAGATCAGCCCGTAATAGCTGTTCAACATGCCGAAGCCGGCGACGACCTCGAAGGTCGGCACGATCCGAACCTCGACCGGCAGCATCAGCGTCAGGAAGATCGTCCAGAAGAAAAAGCTTCGTCCCGGGAACCGGAAATAGACAATGGCGAAGGCTGACAGAAGCGAGATGGCGATTTTGCCAACGGCGATCCCAACGGCCATGATCAGGCTGTTCATCAGCATGCGCGCCACCGGAACATTGACACCGGCAAACAGCGCCGCGCTGTAATTGTCCCAGAAATGATCACCCGGCAGGACCGGCATGGGAGGTGAGACAATCTCGGGCTGGGTCACTGTCGAGGCCACGAAGGCAAGCCAGATCGGAAAGAAAATGATCAGCACGCCGGTGATCATCACGACATGCGTCAGCCACAGGCCAGCGCCGCGCCGTTCCACCATGCCCTGCGCCTGCGCCGCCATCAGTAATGCACCCGTTTTTCAATATATTTGAACTGGATCACGGTCAGCAGTCCCACAATGACCAGCAGAATGACCGATTGCGCGGACGACGAGCCAAGATCCTGTCCGACAAATCCGTCGGCGAAAACCTTGTAGACGAGAATGGTTGTCGATTGTTGCGGCCCGCCGGATGTGATGGTGTGAATGACCCCGAAGGTCTCGAAAAAGGAATAGACAACATTGACCACCAGCAGAAAGAAGGTGGTTGGCGACAGCAAAGGCAGAACGATGGTGAAAAACCGCCGCCAGAAACGCGCCCCGTCGATGGCCGCCGCCTCGATCACCGAACGCGGCACGGCCTGCAGCGCGGCAAAGAAGAACAGAAAATTATAGCTTATCCGGCCCCATGCCGACGCCACCACAACCAGCCCCATCGCCTCGCCGCCATTCAGGACATGATTCCACTCATATCCAATCTGCCCCAGATACCAGGACACCACGCCAACGCGGGTGTTGAACATGAAAAGCCACAGAACGCCGGCGACGGCCGGCGCCACCGCATAGGGCCAGATCAGCAGCGTGCGATAGGTTCCCGATCCCTTGATCAGGCGGTCGGCCATTACCGCCAGGAACAGCGCCGGGATCATGGCGCACAGGGTCACCAGGATCGAGAACACCGCGGTTGTCAGGAAGGAGGTCCGATAATACGGGTCAGACAACAGGAATTCGAAATTGCCAAGCCCGACAAACTGCGCCGAGAGGCCGAACGGGTCCGGAATGAAAAGCGACTGCCAGACGGCCTGGCCAGCCGGATAGAAAAAGAAAATGGCCGAGATCAGGATCTGGGGCGCGATCAGCAAGGCTGGCAACAGCCATCCGCGAAATGTAACGCGCTTTTCCAAAATCCTGCTCCGGCATTCAGCGGAGTGGACCGGAACGGCCCACTCCACATTGTTTTGGTCTAGCGGTTTGCCGATTCGAAGCGCCGCAGCAGGGCGTCGCCACGCTTCTTGGCACTGTCCATCGCCTGCTGGGCAGACTTGTCACCGGACCAGATGGCCTCCAGCTCCTCATCGATGATGCCGCGAATCTGGTCAAATGATCCGAGGCGAAGACCCTTCGAGTTGGCGGTCGGCTGGTTGGCCGTCATCTGGATCACGGCGATATCCGTGCCCGGGTTCTTGTCATAGAAACCCGACGCCCGTGTCGCCTCGCCAGCTTCGGCGGTGATCGGCAGATAGCCGGTGTTCTGGTGCCAGGCAGCCTGGACGTCCGAGCTCGACAGGAAGCTCAGGAACTCGCCCGCGCCCTTGTACTCGGCAGCGTCATGACCGGACATGACCCACAGCGAGGCCCCACCGATGATGGTGTTCTGCGGGGCACTGGCAAGCGCCTTCCAGTAAGGCAGAGGCCGCACCTCGAAATCGAACTTCGCTTCCGAGCTGATGCCGGCATAGCCGGCCGAGCTTTCAGTGAACAGCGCGCATTCGCCCGAACGGAAATTGGCACCACCCTCATTGCGACGGCCGGTATAGATGAATTTGCCGTCCTTCGCCCACTCGGCCATCTTTGACAGGTGCGCCACCTGCGCCTTGCCATTCAGCATCAGTTCGGTATCAAGACCGGCAAAGCCGTTATCCTTCGATGCGAACGGGACATTGTGATAGGCCGAGAAGTTCTCAAGATGAATCCAGCTCTGCCATGCTGTAACCAGCGGGCAGTCCTCACCACCGGCCTTCAGCTTGCCAAGCACATCATCGACCTGCTCCCAGGTTGACATGTCGGTGTCGGGGTCGACGCCGGCAGCGCTCATCGCGTCGCGGTTCACCCACAGAACCGGGGTTGACGAGTTGAAGGGCAGCGACAGCATCTCACCGTCAGTGGTGGTATAATAGCCTTTCACCGCGCCGATATAGGCATCCGGGTCGAACTTCGCGCCGCTTTCAGCCATAACTTCATAAACCGGCCTGATGGCTCCGCCAGCCGCCATCATGGTCGCGGTGCCAACCTCGAACACCATCAGGATCTGTGGCTGTTCATTGGCACGGAACGCGGCGATGCCGGCATTCAGCGTCTCTGAATAATTGCCCTTGTGGCTCTCGACGACGACATAGTCGCTCTGGCTGGCGTTGAAGTCTGCAACCTGACCTTTCACCAGCTCGCCAAGGCGACCGGTGAATGCGTGCCAGAAATGGATTTCGGTCTGCGCCATCGCAGCCACCGGTGCCAGCAAGGTACCGGTTATGGCAAGGGCGCCAATTAGCTTCTTTTTCATGGTTCCTCCAGAGCACCTGTTCACGGTGCATCATTCTTTTGGTGTCGGCGGCCATCCGTTCCCATCGGATCGCCTGTCGTTATCACGATACAGCCATAAAATATAATTTGAACACCCAATTTTCATATTTAATATAACATCATATTATATTCTGGCATGGGTTGGGTGTGACGAGATGAAAACCGAGAAATTGCGGCTTCGCCAGTTGGAAGCCCTGATGGCGGTCGCCGATCATGGGTCGATCACAAATGCGGCGAGCGAACTTGGCATAAGCCAGCCAGCCGTCAGTCGTTTGCTTTCCGACCTTGGTGACAGGCTGGGATTTACATTGTTCGACCGGCGGCGGGGCCAGCTGGTGCCATCACAGGAAGTGCGGTTTCTGACCCCCGACATTCGCCGTGTACTGGAACTGATGCGGCAGATTTCAGATGTCAGCCAGGAGATCACAAAACGCCGCGCGGGTCATATTCGGATCGCCTGCCTGCCAGGTTTTGCCACCAGCCATCTGCCGGATGTCGTGGCCGCCTTCCTCGAGAAACGACCCGGTGTCAGCATGACAATTGAACCGGATCGTCCCGAGCGGATCCTCGAATGGATGATCGGCGAGCAATATGATTTCGGCATCACTGACGGGTTCGCCGGTCACCCTGCCGTTGAGAGTACCAATCTCGAGGTAAGAACGGTTTGCGTATTTCCGACCCGACACAGCCTCTCGGCGCGGAAAATTGTGACTCCGGCCGATATCGCTACGGAGGCCATCATTCACACCAGGCGTGACAGCGAGTTTTTCGACAGACTTTCAAACGCCTTCAGGGTGGCGCGGGTTGAATTCAATTCCCTCATTGAAATAAGGCAGTTCACAGCGGCCTGCGAACTGGTCTGCAAAGGCGCCGGTGTCGCTGTGGTCAGCGAACTGGATGCTACCAAATACACATCACAGGGGCTTGATTTTCGACCATTCAGGCCGGTGGTGCCTCACACACTTTCTCTGGTTCGCCCGATCACACAGCAACCATCAATGGTTGTCCTGGAATTCATGGAGCATTTTGCCAATAGTCTGAAACCATTTTTGATCACGTCAGATGCCCGCGCCTAGATGTGGCGCTGACGGGCCTTGCCGCGATACAGGCTGAGGATCTCGGCATTCGCCTCGGCCGCCTCATCATCGCTGATCCCCAGAACGATCCCCTTGCGGCGGGTCTTGCCGCGCCTCTCGAGAAGCTGCTGGTCGCTGACGGTTGTACGCTGCGCGCAGCGCCGCGCCCATTCGAACAGCCTGTCATAGCAGTCCGCCACCGCCCCGCCATAGGCCGGATCGCGGCCAAGGTCGCGAAGCTCCATCGGGTCATTCTGCAGGTCGAACAGCATCGGCGGAAACCCACCTTCGGCATGCATGAATTTCCAGCGATCATCAGTCACCATGAACAGCCGCGCATCCTTTGGTGACAGGCCAAGACGCGCTGACATCGGGGTTATCGAATAGTCATATTCGCTGACCGCATAGCGGCGCCAGTCATCCGGCCTGTCGCCATGGATGAGCGGCATCAGCGAGCGCCCTTCAAGCCATTCATCCCGCGGGGTGCCGCCGGCCATCTCGACAAATGTCGGCACAAGGTCGATGGATTCGACAAGCGCATCACACACCGTTCCGCGCGTGGCGTCGGCATCGGGTGACGGGTCATAGATGATCATCGGCACGCGCACCGACGGGTCATGGAACAGGTCCTTCTCGCCAAGCCAATGGTCGCCGAGATAGTCCCCATGGTCCGAGGTGATGACAATCACCGTATCGTCCATCAACCCGTTGTCACGAAGATGCGCGAACAGCATCCCCATCTGGTCGTCGATCTGCTTGATCAGCCCCATATAGGCACCAAGCGCGGCATTGCGCACCGAATCCTGTTTGAAGGCGGTGCCGATGACATTGCCGGAAAAGGCGGCATAGACCGGGTTCGGGTCGGCAAGTTCATCGGCGTGCCGGACGGCCGGAATGAAACTGTTCGGTCCGTACATGTCGTGATAGGGCGCCGGGACGATATAGGGCCAGTGTGGCTTGATATAGGACAGGTGGCACATCCATGGCCGCTCACGCCGCGGCGCGCCCTCGTCAAGAAAGCGGATCATCTCGCGGGTCAGCCACGGCGTCTCGGAATCCTCCTCGCGGATATTCGCCGGCTTGCCGGCATTGGCATAGATCCAGCCCGAGGCGATATTGCCGTCATCATCGATTCCGGCATTGGCGTAGTCATGCCAGGGATTGTCCGCCTCATAGCCCTTCTCGCGAAGATATTCGTTATAGGGTGACGGCTTGTTGTCGTAATTGCCATCGGGGCCGGTGCCCCAAAGCCCGTCATCACGGACCAACACATCAAAACCGCACTCGGCAAGCCGCGCGCCGATGATGCTGTCCGGCGCAAGGCCAAGCCGCTGCATGCCGTCGGCGTCGACCTTCATGTGCGTCTTGCCAATCAACAGAGCATCCATCCCGGCCTCGCGAAGATGATCCCCCATTGTCCATTCACCAACCCGCAACGGAATGCCGTTCCAGGTCGATCCATGCGAGCTGATATACCGGCCTGTATAGAATGACATCCGCGAAGCACCGCATACAGGCGACTGAACATAGGCCCGTTCAAAGCGCACCGACCGGCTTGCCAGCCAGTCGATATGCGGCGTTTCCAGATAGGGATGCCCGGCGCAGCTGAGATAGTCGAAACGCAGCTGGTCAAACATGATGAACAGGATGTTGCGCGGCTTGGCCATGAATTGAATACCTGCGTGACTAGAAAATCTGGCCGGACTGGCCTGAAATGGAATGCACCTCCTGGAACTGACGCACCCCGTCAGGCCCGAAATTACGGCCAATGCCGGACCGCTTGACCCCACCAAAGGGCGACAGGCCGTCCATTGCCGTCGGACCATGCGAATTGATGTTGGTGAACCCGGCCTCAAGGCGGCGCGACAGCGCGACAGCGCGCGACGGATCGGCCGACCAGACCGACGAGCTGAGTCCATAATCGCTGTCATTCGCCATGGCCACGGCCGCATCCTCGTCATCATAGGCGATCACCGGCAGGGTCGGACCAAACTGTTCATCCTTCACGACCGAGAGCGCCGGATCGGCATTGATCACCAGCGACGGGCGCAGGAACTGACCGGCTGCGAAATCTTCCTCATCATCAATCTGACCGAAATAACGGATGTCCTGACCGGCGGCATCAGCCTCCTCCAGCATTGTCTCAACCGTTCGTTTTTGCTGAGGGGTGGTCAGCGGCCCCATGGTAACGCCGTCCTTCAGGCCATCGCCGACCATCTGCCGGTCCATCACCGCGCCCAGCCCGTCAACCACATCATCGAACAGCGCCCGCGGTACATAGAGTCGTTTCAGCGCCATGCAAATCTGACCGCTTGTCAGGAAGCAGCTGATATAGAGCTTCTTGAAGAATTCCGGGGACAGCGGGGCATCATCAAGAAGGATACCCGGGTCGTTGCCGCCAAGCTCCAGCGTCACCGGGGTGATGTTCTCAGACGCCCTTTGCATGACATGCCGACCGATCCGGATCGAGCCGGTGAAATTCACCTGCCTGACAAGCGGGTGGGTCACCAGATCATCGCCGATCACCGCCCCATCGCCAGTGACCAGATTGATCACGCCAGGTGGCAGCATGGCAGCAAGCTTCATGATCGTCTGCGCCGGTGCCAGCGTGGCAAACTCGGACAGTTTGATAACAACCGTATTGCCGGCCAGCAGGGCGTGCGGCAGCTTTGAGCCCAGAATGGCGAGCGGCCAGTTCCAGGGCACGATCAGCAGGGTCACACCGCGCGACTTGCGGGTAACAACGGTGTCGAACATCGGGCCACTGACAGTATCATCCGCCGCCACGCTGTCGGCGAAGCCGGCCACCTGGGCGAACCTGTCGGCAAGGCGTGTGACCTCGATGTTGGTCTCGAACAGCGTCTTGCCATGCTCGCGGGTCAGCAACCGCGCCCGCGCCGCGGTTTCATCGGCATCGGCATTCAGGGTCTCGGCAACGGAGCGCAGATAGTGGGCGCGTTCATCCATGGACAACGCCGACCAACCGGCAAGGGCGCGCTGCGCCGCCTGCATCGCCGCATCGACATCCTCGCGGTCGGCGGCGGCGGCATGGCCAACGATCTGCGACGGGCGCGCCGGATTGACAAGCCGATAGGTGGCGTTGCCGGTGGCGCGCCGCGCCGCGCCATCAATGAACAGATCAGTTGTCACTTCATTCACAGCATCATTCTCCGTTTCGCTGGGCCATCATGGCCATGGCGCCCATGCCGCCATCGGTGATTACGTCGACGCCGTTCATCCAGCTTGCCGCCGGCGATGCGCAGAAGGCGATCAGCTCGGCCACCTCCTCCGGCGTTCCCGACCGGCCGACCCGTGCCAGATTTGCCGCAACCATCGGGCCAAAGGCCTTTACGAAGTCGTCGAGAATGCCGGTGCTGACGGCGGACGGGCTGACAGTCACGAACCGGTGCCGGCCAATATGCGGGGTCACCGCCCGCTGATGCCAGTAGATCACCGCCTGTTTCGACAGGATGTAGGCCCTGGTGGCGTCTACCTCATTTTCGGCGCACCAGTCGACAAGGCTGCCGGGCGTCTGGGCCAGCAGATCCTCAAGCTGGTCGATATTGGTCCGCCAGGCCATGCCGGCGCGCGACGCCACCGACACCACGGCGGCACCCTCATTCAGCTTCGGTATGAAGGCGTCAATAAAGGCGCATGTTGCCAGCGTGTTCACCGTCAGGCAGGGCACCGCATTGTCATCCCGCGGCGGAATGCCGGCGACCGAGCACAGCCCGTCAAAGCTGCCATCCGCCGCCTGCAGTGCGGCGGAGATTGAATCCGGATCCATGAGATCAAGCTGGATCCAGCGGTCATCGCTTTCCGGTTTCCGGATATCGAAAATCACGATCTCGTGCCCGTCGGACCGAAGCCGCGCCGCCGTTGCCGCGCCGATCCCCGTCGCACCACCTGTCAATGCCAGTCTCATCTGTCGTCTCCATGCCCGATTGGTTTGCCTGTCATTTGCCGACATTCTGAAAATTGAAGAAAGAGGCCTGCGGATGGAATGACACCCAGGCGCGGACATACTGCTTGTAGCTTTGCAGCTGTGTCAGACGCCTGCCTTTCAGCTTGCCTTTCACGCAGCGCCCGAACACATCCCAGCTTGATCCTGTGCCTTCATCCTTGAATCCGTCACCATCCAGAGCGAAGTCGAGCATTTTCCCATCGACCGTCCGGTCATAGACAAACGCCGACGAGCCCGTCCCGTCGGTGACAGCAAGAAGCGGTGTGCTTTCGACCTCGTCCTGTACAAGACGATGCTTCACCAGCTGGTTCCAGTCATAGGCGCGCGCGACATTCCCAACCTCAACCCCGACAACCAGCGGCGGCGAAGCCTGCATGTGCCAGCCGGGCAGGCTGATCTCATAGTTCAGAAGCGCTGTCCTGATATCATACTGTTTCTGGAACAGAGGATCATATTGCAGGACAAGGCTGTCCGGATATTTGGCAAGCCAGTTGCCAAGGCTCATCTGCTCGAACGGCATGTCGGCGAGCATCCGCCCCTGCAGCGGGCCCTTCGCAGCCTCACCTGTTTCCTGACGCCACCAGCTCCCGGTGCCGTGGTCGCGGAACACGGCGTTGTAGGTGATCGCCCCCACAAGGGTGAAATCAAGAGCCTGTCCGTCAACCATGCGGTCATAGATCCGCCCACTGTTGCACAGCCCGCAATAGGTTGGCCAAATTGGATGTCCGCCAACCTCGTCTGCAATCTGGTGGTGATAATAGAGCATGTTGACCGGGAACGCCTTCTGCTCGCCGCCATGGTCAATGCCGAGGATCTGGATGTCGGAGCCGACCGTGTTCTCGTCGGCGCCGAGGAAGACCTTCTGCGTGATCGGCAGGAACTTCAGCCGGCCAACCCAATACCTGTTGAACACCCAGTAGACGAACCCCCAGGCAAGCCCCAGTACGATGCCGCCCGGCACCACCGACATGCGGGTCTCGGCCGGCATCCCGAAAAAAATGGCACTCAGCCCGAGGATGAAGATGATCCTGAGGGGCACAATGCTTGACCACATGAAATGTGCCAGATCCATCTGCCATGAAAATCGCTGCAGGACCGGCGGCGTGCCATTGGCACTCAGCCCCTTGATCAATTCCGTCAGCACCAACGCCGCAAAAACGATTAAGAAAAGTCCGGTCATCTCTTGTCTCCCCTCTGCTGAGGCGCCTTCACGCCTGCCCCTGCGAGCGAGCGATCACCCGATTGTTCCAGTTCCCTTGCGCATTGAAGATAATAGTGACGCGTCGGACAATTGATCTGGCCAACAGCGTGATCACGCAGAACCTCGGCCTTTGCCTGGCGCGCCCGATCATCGTCCATGTCGACAAAGATCAACCTGTCCAGAAGCTGCAGCGCCCACTGATGCTCACCATCGGCGCGGGCCGTCTCAATCTCGCGCCAGACAGATTCAACGCCACCAGCCAACCTGATCATCCGCAGCGCCTCATCCTGAGGCGACAATGCCCCAAGCGATGTCGGATTGCCGTCAAACCACCCCATCGTGCCGACGAAATAGGCCCTGACAGCAAAATCCACACGGCCGTAATATTCACGAAGATGCGGCTTTTCGGCGAGTGCCGGCGGCAGCTTCACATTGTGGGCCAGCTCGTCGATGGTCAGCCCGGCATCCATCCCGGCACGTGTCGCATCAACAACATGGCGGATGGCATCGCGGTAGTCGGCAAGAACATCACCTATCGCCGCGGCCCCGAAAACCGCCTTTGTATGGCCGGGGCCAAGCACCTCGGCCTGGAACCCGATCAGCTGGTCCATCGTATCTGCCCAGGTATCAAAATCGCGATACATCGTGCCGCGGATGGCGTAGAGATTGGGAAACGACCGATAGAAATTGTCACCGGAAAACAGAATTTTCTTCTGCGGGTACCAGACAACCATATGATCCGGCGTTTCGCCCGGCGCCATGACAAGCTGCAGCTCGATACCGGCAATGGTGACGGTCGCGCCTGTCTCGGGAATCAACCTTGTCGCCGGCAGGATGCCCGCGCCCATGCCTTGCAGCGGGCGGTCACCCGGCCCGACACCGATCCCGATGATTTCATCCGGATAGGACAGTCCGATCCCGAACTGACGCTTGGTGCGTGCCTGCATGGCCTTTGTCGCGCGCGGATGTTCGGTGACATCGATCAGCGGGTCATCCGAATTCCTGGCGCTCTTGATCACCTCGGGACTGCCATCGCCGGCGAAGATGGCGGCGCCTGACACATGATCACGGTGCGTGTGTGTGAGGATGATCGTGTTCACCGGCAGGTCGGTGATCTTGCGGAATTCGGCCAGAATATTCGAGGCCGCCGCGGTGGTCTCGGTTGTATCGATGATAATCAGACCATCGTCACCGACAATCATGTAGACATTCGAGGCCGCAAAGCCGAAGGCCTGGTAGACGTTGTCGGCCAGCTGGACGATTTCCGCCTTGAAATAGTCCGGGTGGGCTTTCAGTTCAGGATGCATGATGAGGCCTCCTCGACAGGTCCGGCGTGACATTCACCGGACCGTGGCTATGGCGAAAATCTCGCCGGATGTTCATTTCTTTGACCAGCCAAGCGTGATCGGGTGCGCCTTGCGCTGTTCCTCGGCGGCACCAACATGCTTCCCCGGCTCCCACCCGACCGGCCGCAGAACCTGGTCGGCAAAATCGATCGATTCCTGATCGGTGACCGTCGCAATGGTGTCGTTCCAGCGGTTCAGATAACCACCGACAGAAATCACCGCGAGGATCTCGATAATCTGGATATTGGTAAAATGCTGGCGCATCTCGGTGAAATTTTCCGGCTCGGTGACGTTCGGCGCGGCACCGGCAGCCATCGCAAGGCGCAGCGCGGCCCGTTCGGCATCGGTAAAAAGCTCGGATGTCTCAAAGCTCCACAACGCCTGGATCTTCTCATCCGGAACGCCGATCTGGTGAAGATGATAGGCACCATGCGACTGGCAGTGCCGACACCCGCTGGCAAGGCTTGCCACCGTGAAGACCAGCTGTTTGAGTTCGCCGGAAACTTCACGTTCAGGAAACACAAGCTGGATCATCTGGTTCCATGTTTCCCTGAGTTCGGGCCAATGACCCATCTCGAATTCCTGTCGATCTTCATAGATCACATCGCTCATGTCAGTCTCCTCCTGAGGTTCTGCCTCATGCCTGCGCCGTTGGCAGCGGCACACGGTCCGCCACGGCAATTTCGAGTTCGGCAAGTTTTTCGATCAACATCGCCCTGATGGCGGCATGATCCTCGCTGTCCCAAAGGTTGGTCATTTCCCCGGGGTCATTCTCGAGGTCAAAAAGCTCGTTCCGGCATTTGCCAAGATAAATGGATAGCCGCCACTGCCCGTGAACCACGGTATGAACACGCGGCCGCGACCCGAACGCCTCCTGCGGTCTTTGTGTCTCATACTGGATGTGCGCGGCGTCGCGGCCGGCGCCGCCGGCGACCGACATCACCTGGCCCTGCATGCCGATGGCGCCTTCAAGCCCGGCATGTTCCAGAATTGTCGATCCTATATCATGCGTCTGCGCAAGCTCGCTTGACCGTTCGCCGCTGGCCCCCTTGGGATCCGCCCAGATGAAGGGGACATGGGTCAGGCTGTCATATTGCTCGGCTCCCTTGAACAACAGCCGGTGCTCGCCAAGATGATCGCCATGATCCGAGGTGTAGATCTGCACTGTATCGTCCATGACACCGGCATCGGCGGCGGCATCGCGGATGCGACCGACGGCATCATCAATCATGGCAATCATGCCGCATGTCAGGGCACGCGCCTCCTGCGCCTCGCGCGATGAAACGGCGACGGTATATCCCGCCTTCTGGCCCAGAGACGGGTCATTCGCGCGGTCCCTTTCGGCAATTTTGACATAGTCCGGCGGATCCCAGTCATTGGCAGCATAGGCTGACGGCACCGGCATATCCTCGGGCCTGTACATGTCCCAGTATTTGCCGGGCGGCGTGAATGGGTGGTGCGGATCAGGGAATGACACCATCAGAAAGAACGGGGTGGGATTGCCGCGCCGCGATTCCAGGTATTCGCACACCTTGTCGGCGATATAGCTTGTCGAATAATGCTCTTCCGGGATTTTCACCCGGATCGCCTGCGGGCAGCTGTAATCATGTGGGAACTGGATATCGCGCGATCGCAGCGCGTGGACCTCCGGTGCCACATCCCTGAGGTGAAGTTCGTGATTGCCGCCTGTATTGAAGCCATGCCTCAGCACCGAGATATATTTGTCGAAGCCGTAATAGGGAAGCGGCACCTGTGGATTGTCCCGCTGCCAGAATTTCTGCCGTTCATATTGATAGCTATCATTGTCCAGGTCCGACCTGACAGCCTCGGCAAGCTCGTCCGGCGGGGCCGTGAACCCCTCCCGGCTGATCTGCGGTTCAATCTGCACCGGCCAGTCGGACACGTTCTGAAGGTGGCTCTTGCCAATCAGCGCGGTGTCATATCCGGCCGCGCCAAGCAATTCGACGAACGTCACATTGTCATGGGCGAGCGGCACACCAAGCGAGCGCACACCGTGGCTTGACGGCATTCGGCAGGTCATCAGGCTGGCACGGTTCGGCATGCAGACAGGCGAGGCCACATAGAACCGGTCATAGCACACCCCCTCGGCGGCGATGGCATCGATATTCGGTGTCCGCAACACCGGATGGCCATTGCAGCCAAGGTGATCATAGCGCTGCTGATCGGTGATGAAGAGAATGTAGCTTGGACGATCTGCCATCTTTTCCATGCCTCCCTGTCAGGTGGCAACCCTCAATCTGCTTGCAAAACCATGCGCGAGGATGACGGCGATGCTGGCCAGAACGGCCGGACCGTAGATCTCCAGCGGTTTTGCCATCACAAGCAGCGCCAGAATGATCCGGATGGCGATCTGGAGGGCGCCAAGCGCCCGGCGGTCATAGGCTGCCATCGCGCTGGACACGAGATACAGCGCCAGCGCCAGACGCCCGATCAGCACCGCGAGCCAGGCAACGTTCACGGTGCCGTCATGCCCCGGCAGGAAACTGCCGCTTGCCGGATCAATCACCGCCTGTTCGATGAGAAGCAGTTCCGGATAGATCGCGAAAACAAAGGGAATGGTGAACATCACGATGCCGGACTTCACAGCTGAGAAGCCAGTCTTCATCGGATCCGCATGGGTGATTGACGAGGCGGCAAAGGCGGCCAGCGCCACCGGCGGGGTGATGGCGGACGCCACCGCGAAATAGAAGATGAACATATGCGCGGTGAAGGTGGCCAGCCCCAGCCCGACAAGCATCGGCCCCATCAGCAGCGCCGCATTGATATAGGCAGGCACGGCCGGCATACCCATGCCAAGAATGACCGCCAGGAACATCGTCAGGCCAAGTGCCAACAGCTGTGAGCCGATAGAGTTGGCTGATATGTCGAATGACTTCAGGAAGGCCAGCACATCCACCGCAACGAATTTCGCCAGGCCGGTGAAATTCAGGCATACATCAATGACCGTGATCGCCAGAAACATCAGATAGAGGGTCGAAACAAGACCCCCGGCCTGCGCCAGACCATCAAGAATCTTGCGCGGACGCGTGCGAAATTCCCGGTCGAGGAACATCAGGCCGATCAGCAGCATCACAGCCCACCATCCGGCGGCGCTGGCATCACCGGCCGCGTTCTGGAGGAGTTCGATGATCCAGGGTAGCGAGATGATCATGCAGGCGTCGCCATTCCGCTCGACGACGGCGCCAAGCGCGAGCGAAATCCAGCTGCACCCGACAGAATCCTTTGGCGTCAACAACAGCACAAGCACAAGCAGGACAGGCCCGAAAATCTGCAGAAGCTGCAGACGGTCCTGACGCGTCAGGCGCATATCCTCGGTCAACTCTCCCACCGCCTGGATATCCTGTTTTCTCGCCTGGAAAATCACCGACAGGAACAGACAGAAGAAATAGAACACCGCCGGGATCGCGGCGGCGATGATGATGTCCCGATAGGGCACACCGGTCAGCGAGGCCATGATGAAGGCCGCGACTCCCATGATCGGCGGCATGATGGAGCCGCCTGAGGAGGCCGCCGCCTCGACACCGCCGGCAAAGACCCTGGAAAATCCACGCTTCAGCATCATCGGGATGGTCAGGACACCGGTCGACAGAACATTGACGACGGGTCCGCCAGTGATGGTGCCGAACATGGCCGAGGACACGACAGCGGCATGCGCCGGCCCGCCGCGCAACTTGCGGGTCATCGAGAAGGCGAGCTTGATCAGCGCCTGTCCACCGGCGCAGCGCCCGAAGAGCGCCCCGAGAATGATATAGGGGAACACCAGCAACATCAGGATGTTGATGAAACGGCCAAGCAGTCCGGCCGTGTTGTTGACCAGCGCATCCCGCACAAATTCGCGGCCGGATGTCAGGCTTCGCACCTCCTCGCTGCTGAGAATGGTGACAAGATATTTGTTCTGCCCGTCCGCACCGAACAGGTACCAGTTCATCACGGTCATGAAGGTATAGGCTGCCACGAGGATCGACACCATCACCAGCGGAAGGCCCCATACCTTGATATTGTAAAGCAGGAAGATGACGATAGATCCAAACAGGATCAGCGGCAGCAGGCCATGCGTGGTGTTGAGACATGCCGGGTCATCCGCCGTTTCCGGAATGGGAAGCCCCATCATCTCGGAATAGTCGACCTCCGACTGCAGCGCCTCGGCCACGAGGCGCACGCGATCACCGGTCATGACATCGATCAGGCACACGGCCTCGAGTTCGACAAGGTAGGTCACGGAGATCGCGAGGCCGGCAAGGATCAGAGCCACATCAAGGGCCAGCCCGAAGCTCCGCTGAAGGGTGGGTTTGTCGGCCCATGTCCGCCATATCGAGTGGGTCAAGGTGACAATCACCATCATCCACACAAACAGGATCGGATACAGCCACTCGGTCGGGAACCGCCTGATCTTGAAATAATCAATGCCGGTGACCGACTTCCACAGACCGTCCCATCCCGGAATCGCCGGCGTCACATTCAGCAGGCCGACAATGACAAGGACAACGGCCAGCCAGTAGATTACCGGGCCGCCGGTTCTCTCATTCTTGTCAGATGTCGTGCTGCCTTGTTTCATGGCACCTTGCTTCCCGCCCACAGGTAAAGCGCAAAGCCTGTCAGACGACTGTCGTCAGCCGCCTGACAGGCATTTTACGTCACACGCTACGGTTTGGCGCACTCGGCGATCTTGTGGCCAGCCTCTTCCCAGGCGCGAACGGCGCCAGGATGGAACTTCACCGGATTGGGGCCACAAAGCCCGGCAACCTTTGGATCAATCACACCATAGTTCAGCGTTGCCATGAAGGGGGCAACCGAAATGATGGCCTCCAGATTGTCGATATGGGCCTTGGTCAATTGATAGGCCATTTCCTCGTCCATGCTCTTGTTGACGAAGTCGCCACCGGTCACCGCCATACCGCGGAACGTGTCGTCCTCCGACATGATCGTCCAGTCATTGCCCATCTTTTCCTGAATAAAGGACACAGGTGCCATGTACGCAACAGACCCCGGCTTGTTCAGAAGTTTCTGGGCAGGCGCGGATTCAAACTTGTCCTTTGGCAGGGACCACATGGTCATTGCGCCGGCGGCGATGTTCCGCGTCTCGCGGGGACCGGGGAAATGGACTGTCAGCACCGCGGCGTCGGCGGTACCGTCAACAATGGCAGCTGATGCCTGATTCCAGTTCACGGTAATGGATTCATAGTCCTGTCCGTGCTTTACCCCGCCGAAGAACTGCGCCAACGCTCTTGAATTGCTGGTGGCGGCACCGCGCGGCGGCCCATTCAGGATCTTGCGCCCCTTCAGATCATCCCACCCCGATATGCCCTTGGCGTTGTAGGCATACATTGTAAAGATCGCCAGCGTGTAGGGATAAAGAAGCTGGATGTTGCCAGCGAGTTCAGCGCCCTTCTCCTTGCCAACCTTGGCATAGGGACCTGCCCCCTTTGTCATCAGGAATGGCAGAATGAACGGCCCGTTTGCGAGGTTGATTTTACCCTCGGCAAGCTCCTTGAGATAGTTGGTCGCGACCTTGCCTTCTGACAGCTGGATATTGGCAATGCCTCGATCGGCTGCCTGTTCAACCAACGCCGTCGCTGTGAGGGCGACCGGGGTCCCGCTGCCAGCTGTATGGAATGTCAGATTCGCCTGTGCCAGAGCTGCTGTCGACGTCAGCGTCAGCGCTGCGGCGGCAATGCCCATTTTTTGTAGGATTTTGATCACCGTCACCTCCCATGATTGGCTTGATGGTGCGCTTTGCGCATTTTTTCCATCTCAGCTTTGGGGTGGTGACGCCATATGTAAATAGAAAATATTTGGCAATCTATGCAAATATGAATAGATTGTCAGGAGGCGTTTTCCGGTACTGGACGAACATCATGCGGGCGACACTCGATCCAAAGCTTCTCTTTCATCTTCACATCATTTTCGAATCAGGCTCACTGTCAGCCGCCGCCGAGGTGCTGTCCGTGTCGCAGCCAACCCTGTCCCGCGCGGTATCAATGCTGGAGTCACAGGTTGGACGCCAGCTCATGGTGCGTGGTCGCAACGGTGTTGTGCTGACCGAGGCGGGCATCCTTCTTGCCGAGCAGGGGCGCAAGATCGGCTCTGACCTCAAACAGGCTGATGACATCCTGAACGCGCTGAAAAGCGACAGCCTTCCGACCATCCGCATCGGTGCCGGTCCCTTGCTGGCGCAGGCAGCGATAAATGACTTCGTCACCGGCGCGATGCAGTCCGGGCGAAAGGCAAGTTTTGACTTGCAGGTCGGGGCCGCGCGCCAGCTTATCTCGGACCTGCTGCATGGACGGCTCGACATGGCGGTGATGGCAACCCCTACCGACATGCGGGTCGAGCATCTTCGCAGCCTGCATATCCTTGATGATCATATCGGCCTGTTTGCCGGGCCGAGATCACCCTTTGCCGGGCGAAACAGTCCGCTTGACATGGACGCGCTTGCCACCGCGAACTGGATGGCCGTGGACGCCGCGTTCGGCCCGACATCATCGCATGAGAACATGCTCAGGAAGCTCGGGTTCCCCAATGTTGTGCCGGCAATCCAGTTCAACATGAATATCCAGGGGTTGGTGGGCGCGCTGGCCACCTCGGATGCGCTTTGCTTCCTGCCGGCACGCCTCACACGCCTGCTGACCAGAGGCACCGGGGTCGAGGAAATCCCACTTGCCGTGAAATCCGAGACGCGCCAGACCGCGATCTGGCACGCCGCCGACGCCGATCTAAACTCCAACCTCGCCGATACGATCCGGGAATGCCGGTTCTTCCTGTCGCGCCGCCTTGTGGATGCAGGCGGATGAACAGGGCGTCACCTGAGCGGCTTCGCGCAATATTCTTCGTTTGAGCCCTCGAAATTGACCAGCTTCAGCAAATTCGCCTTGTGCTTTTTCACGGCGTCCTTCGGCAGTCCAAGTTTCACCAGATGCCGCTTGGTCCGATAATGATTGTTGCCTTCAAGGCCATCAATCAGGCCGGCAATTTCAGCTTCAGTCGGAAAGCCGGTGTCCCCGCTGTCTGACAGGGCTTTCACAAGACATGCAAATCTGGCGGCAAGGCCAGCCCTTGTCCGGTCATATTTCTGCTGCGGGTCACGCGATCCCAGCATCGAAGGATCGAATGGCTTGTCAGCGAGAAACACCATGATTCTGATCCCCTTGAGCGCGGCAAGGTCATATCTGCCATCACCGTTGAAATCACCGGCAACCATTTCTGACAGGGGCAGCAGGGGCGCCATGTTCGCCAGTTTTACCGGGGCGTAGTATTCGTAGTTCCGGTTGATGAATATATAGGGGAAGGCGGTCCTGAAACTCTCATAGGATGATTTTCTGAAGTTGAGTGACTGGACGATCAGGTCCGGAAGCCCGTCGCCGCTTACATCAACGTGATGAAAGCCTTCGATATATTCCGTTGGCTGTGAATCCTTGATCTTCCGATTGTTGGTCTGGTTCGGGAACAGTCTGTCCGTCGCATCCTCGAAACAGTCACCACGATTCAGATAGGCCTTGAAGCCGGAGGTGCGCTGGTCGGAAAGATTGGGATTGTTGACCACCCATACGAACTGCGCTTCAAGAATATCCAGCCTGCCGTCACCGTCCAGATCGACAAGCTCGATATTGACCGTGCCAGTCCCAAGTTCCTCCGGCAGATTGTCCGCGGCATCACCGCCAACGGTTGCCTCCACGATGGCGCCGGCCTCCTGCTGGCTCAGCCACATAGTCCCGAGGCTGGTGGTCCGATTGTTGGAAAAATCGAAATCACCATCGCCATAGATGATCTGCATGGTGCCGATCCTGTTTCTGGCGTCCGGGGTGGTATCACCACCCACAGGCTCCACCGAAATGACAAGATCCTGAAAGCCGTCGCCATCCAGGTCACCGGCATCACCATCATGGATCCAATATTCGGTGACCTCTGGCGACAGTTCGGTGCCGGCAAATTCAAAGGTGCTGCCATCCAGATTTCGAATCACCCGGCTTGGCAGCCCACCATCCTCATTCAGGCCGATAATGTCGGCGAAACCGTCATTATCAAGATCGGCGACAGTCCCGCCATGCTGCACCTCGTTGGCGGCAAGTGATGGCAGGGGCACTGGCAGGAACGCCTCGCCGCCCTGATTCATCAGGACAATATTGTCCTCGCCGGGTATCAATTCGGTTCCGTAACGCGCCCATACCTCGACATGGTCGCCTGTGGTGAAGCCCACAAAATCAAGAAACCCGTCATTATTGAGATCTACAAGTTCGGCGTTTCTGACATGGCGCCGCGCCGCGTCCGGGTTGTTGAATGGCAGGCGGGAAAAGGTACCATCGCCAGAGCCGATCATGATCACCGGCTCCACACCGGTCTCGATATATTCAATGATCAGATCGTCGATTCCATCATTGTTGAGATCACCAATGGACCTGATATTCGGGGTCGGACCGCCGCCCTCTCCTGCGTCCAGAGACCCGAAGGTGCCCTCGCGGAAGGCCGGCACCCGGCTTTCGACCTTCACGAACTGCTTGATGTGGAAATCCTCGATGACCGGCAGATCCGCACCAACGGGCGGGGCGTCACCCGGCCCACATTGTGCCGATGGCGTCGCCGCCTGTGCGTCAGTAACCGACATCAGGACAAACAGGGCCAGCAGGCCAATCCTGGCGACGCCCGTTCGATCTTTCAGCAAGCCGTTCAATGGCGACACCGCACCGGACCACGACACAATCACAGACACATCCTCACAAACGCCGCGCAATAACAGGCCGCATTGTGATCAGGCTGGCTGAATTTTGCAAATGCCGCTGTTGACAAAATACGCAGGCGACAGACTGGCAGTCTCGACAGGGGCCGCGCCGGCGCATTACAGTCTGAACAATTGATACGCATATCATCCATCCCTGCCCGCCATCGGCCCGCTATCGGCCCACTATCGGCCCGCTATCGGATGGTATGGCGGGATGTTGGAAATTCAGACGGAGCCGCGCCATGGCCGTTTCACCGCAACTGATCGAAGATTTCAATCGTGACGGCTATGTCATGATGCCGGACGCCATCTCGCCAGCACAGCTTGACCAGCTGACGACGATCCTTGATCAATGGACCGATGAGTCACGCACCAAGGTCGGCCCCTATGGCGAGACCATCGACGGACGCCCGCGCTTTGACGTTCAGCCCGGCGTTCACAGCGCCGAGACGCCGGCCCTTCGGCGGGTGGCCTCGCCGGTCGATGTCAGCGACACCTACTGGGACGTGGCCCGCGACAACGGCGCGCTCGACCTGACCGCAGCCATCCTGTCGCCAAACATCAAATTCTATGCCTCGAAGGTGAACCTGAAATTGCCAGGGTCACAGACCGAGGTGAAATACCATCAGGACTTCCCGTTCGATCCGCATACCAATATGGACATGATGACGGTGCTGATCTTCCTTGATGATGTCACGATGGAGAATGGTCCGCTGCAGCTTGTGCCGGGAAGCCATAACGGCCCGCTGCATTCGCTATGGCATGATGGGACATTCACCGGCGCCGTGGCACCCGACATCGAACGCGCCGCGATCACCGGGTCGGTTGCCTGCACCGGCAAGGCGGGTGACGCCTGCCTCATGCATTCGGCGGTATTGCATGGATCGTCCTCGAACCTGACACAGGACCCGCGGCGGCTGTTCATCATCACCTATGTCGCCGAGGACGCGCAGCCCTTTGTTCCCAATCCGGTCCCGACCAGATATGACGGGACGGTGGTGCGCGGACAGGCGACCGGGCGGGTGCGCGCCGTGCCGTTCGAAATGGAGCTTCCCGAATACCCCAAGACAGCCTCTTTCTTTGGCCAGCAGGAAGGCCAGCAGACAGACGGGCCGGCCCGACCCCGACCCTGACCCCGATCATCCCGACCCCGATCATCCCGGCCCCGATCATCCCGACCCCGACGATCACCATTATGCGGACAGGCGCTTTCCTGCCGGACTTTTGCCCCCCATTTCCCAAAGGATCAGAGACATGACATCAGGCGGCAAATTCGCCTTTCTGAAGGTCAGGGCCGTGCCGGACCTGTTCTGGAGCGCGCCACGCGCGCTGACGATCCGGCCGCCTGTCATCTCGGTGGTCATGCTGGCCATCGGGCTTGTCATCTTCGGGATTGGCGAGGCGCTGCTGATCGCCTCCGGAGTCGGGGTCAGCCCCTGGACGGTTCTCGCCCAGGGCATCACCAACATCACCGGATGGAGTGTCGGCCTCGCCACCTTTGTTGTCAGTGTTGTGGTGTTGCTTGTCTGGGTGCCGTTGCGACAGACCCCCGGCATGGGAACGATCCTGAACATCATCATCATTTCGGTGGTGCTTGATGTGGCGTTGCCCTGGCTGCCGCAATTCGAATCACTGGCGCTGCGGGTTGCCGAGGCCGCCGTCGGCGTCATCGTCACCGGCATTGGCGGCGCGATCTATCTGATCGCCAATCTGGGGCCGGGGCCACGCGACGGGCTGATGACCGGCCTGCAGCGGCTGACCAACTTTCCCATCGCCTGGGTTCGCAGCGGCATCGAAATCGGTGCCGTCATGCTTGGATGGTCACTTGGCGGTGTGGTGGGAATCGGCACGCTGTTGTTCGCCTTTGGCATCGGCCCCTGCGTGGCGGCGGCCATGTATGGCCTGCAGCAGACCTTCGGCGCGGCGGCGGCGCAGCGGCGATAGCCTGACGCGGCGCGGCGACGGCGGGTCTTCTGTCACCGATCCACAGGCGGGGTTCGTCTTTGACCACGGATTATGGTGTAATGCCGGGATGAATCTTCTCGCCTTGAAGTCCCTGTCCTTCAGACGCTACCTCTTCAGTCTTCATATCGCCCTGAACGGCTTCTGGGCGCAGCGTGTCATCATCGGATGGCTGGCCTGGGTGCTGACAGGATCGCCAAGCTTTGTCGGGTTTGTCGCCTTCCTGAATTTCGTCCCGACCCTGTTTGTCAGCCCCCTGTTCGGGGTTGTCGCGGACCGGATTGATGTGCGGATCGGCAGCATCATAAGCTATTCATGCGCCGGGGTCCTGTCCGCCATCCTTGCCTGGATCTGTCTTGCTGATGCGCTGATGCCGCCGCTTCTTGCGGGGTTTTCACTGCTGACCGGGGTGATCTCGTCAGCCAACCATCCGATGCGCATGTCGCTGACGCCGCGGCTGGCACCGGCCGAGCATCTGCCCTCGGTTGTCGCGCTGACGGCGCTGAATTTCAACCTGTCGCGGCTGATCGGGCCGGCCGCTGGCGGCGCGCTCATTCACGCCATCGGCGCGCCCCACGCGCTTGTGCTGACAGCGGCAAGCTATGCCGCGCCGGTGCTGGCCCTGTGCTTCATGCGGCCCCGCGAACGGTCGCGTGATGCTGTGCCCCGGCGCGGCAGCTATGTCGGTGAACTTCTCGATGGATGGCGCTACGCGCTGCAACGCCGGCTTGTCAGATCGGCCATCATCTTTACCGGCATTGGCGCGCTTGCCGGCCGCAGTGTTCTTGAAACACTGCCGGTACTTGCCAATGGCGTGTTCGAACGCGGGCCGGCGGGACTTGGCTTCATGACGGCGGCGGCCGGTGCCGGCGCGGCCGGCGCGGCGATCTTCAAGGCCATGTCACAGGCGCAGAAACCCGGCGTGTTCCAGACCCATGTTCTGTCCATGCTGCTGCTGGTGCCGCTTCTGGTGGCCGGACTCAGTCAGGTCGCAAGCTTTGCCGCCGCGGTCACCATTGTGCTTTTGCTGGGGGGCTGTGTGACGCTGCTTGCGATATCGCTTCAGTCACTTGTCCAGATGGCCATTGATGATCATTTCCGCGGCCGGGTCATGGGGCTGTGGACAACCGTGTCGATTGGCAGTGGCGCGGGTGGCGCCGTGACCATGGGATTGCTGATCGACCGGATCGGCATTGCCCCGGCGCAGGCGACGATCGGGCTTGTCCTGACCGGGCTGAGCGTGGTGATGATCCTGCGCTTCAGCACAGGCAAATGACGACAGCGCCAGCCACCGATCAGCCACCGATCAGCCCCCGATCAGTCACCGTCCGCCATCATCCCGAGATAGACTGTCTGAACACAATCTTCCCCGAGAAGCGGATTGAAGAAAGTCACTTCCTCGGCGCTGGTGGCGGCGAAATGCGCGCCAAGTCTCGCCAGAAACACATAATCCGGCGGATCATTGGACCACAGGGCGAAGATCCCCTGTGCGGTCAGATGGCGCGTCAGCCGCGCCAGCCCGTCATCGCTGTAGAGTGCTGCATGCGCCGGGTTCAGGTGAAAATCCGGGCTGTGATCGATATCAAGGAAAATACCGTCAAACCGGCGTCCCGGCTGGTGCAGATCGAACCCGGCATCACCAAGCGCAAGGGCAAAGAAATCACCCTCGATGAACCGGCAACGAGGATCCGCGGCCAACCTTGTGCCAAGCGGCAGAATGCCATCCTGATGCCATTCGATGATTGGCGCCAGATACTCAACCACCGACAGCGAACGCACCTGGTCATGACCAAGCACGGCGTCGGCCGTATAGCCAAGACCAAGCCCACCAACCAGTATGTCCGGCGCCGCCACCGCCATACGGTCCATCGGGATATCGGCAAGCGCGATCTCGGACGCGGTGAACATGTCGGACATCAGATGCTCGTCATTCAGGATGACCTCGACGACATCACGGTCCATCGCCAATATGCGCCGTCGGCGCAGGATCAGCTCGCCAAGCTGTGTCTTCCGGTAATCAAGCTCTTCAAACAATTTCGACATGGACACCCTTATCCCCGGTCTGATGGTCGTGGATTGTCACCCTAGATCGACCCGGCCTCGACCATGTAGTTGTTGGAGGTGCACATCGCGGCATCATCCGATGCCAGAAACACGACCATCCGCGCGACATAGACAGGGTCGATCAGATCGGGAAGACATTGCCGCTTCTGGTGATTGGCCAGCGACTCGGGTGTGGCCCACATTTCCTTCTGGCGCGCGGTCATGATCCAGCCCGGCACAACCGTGTTGACGCGGATCCGGTGAACCCCGAGATCGCGCGCCATCGTGCGGGTCAGGCCATGAACCGCCGATTTCGCGGTGGTGTAGGCCGGAAAGCCGCCCTGATTCTCCCACCAGGAATTCGACCCGATATTGACAATCGACCCGCCGCCAGCGCCAATCATGTCCGGCGCGACATCCTGAATGGCAAAGAACATATGGCGAAGATTGGTCGCCATCCGTTCATCCCAGAATTCAACGCTGACATCCGCCCAGTCATGCCGGTCATCACGCGCGGCGTTGTTGACCAGCGTTGTGAACGGACCAAGCCGGCCCCGCAGCGCGGCAAGTCCGGCCTTCATCGCCGCGATGTCGCGAAGATCGCAGATCTCAAAATCAACCGTGCCGTCGATATCGGCCTTCAGCGCGGCGCTGGCATCGCCATCGAGGTCGAGAAAGCCGACCTTCGCCCCCTGGCCGGCAAAGGCCCGGACAATATCAGCGCCGATCCCGGACGCGCCGCCGGTGATGATCACAGCCTTGTCGGCAAGGCTTGGATAATGGGCAAATTGTGTCACGTGTTCATCTTCCGCTGTGGTTGGTCGATAGGGGCGGACGCCCCGGACAGGTCATCCCGGTGGCATCTGGCCCTTCCCTCAGTCATGCCATCACAGGCGCCGCATCACAAGACGGCGCTGTCGATATTGGCATTGCCCTTGGCTGAAAGAAAACGGACACTCACCCGGAATGACAGTCACAGCAGAGGAAGGCAGGCCATCATGTTCGGCGTTATCGAGGGAACGGGGATCGAGATTATCAGGCCGGAATTTGCCGACCGCACGCTTGGCCATGCCCATGTCGAACGGTTATGGACGGGCGGCAGATGGTGCGAGGGACCGGCTTGGTTCGCCGCCGGCCGCTACCTTGTCTGGTCCGACATCCCCAATGACCGGATGATGCGGCTTGATGACACTGATTCCTCGGTGTCGGTCTTTCGCCAGCCGGCGCAGAATTCGAATGGCAACAGCCTCGACAGGTCAGGCCGGCTTGTCACCTGCGAGCATCTGACCCGCCGGGTCACCAGGACCGGGCATGACGGGTCGGTGACAGTGCTTGCCGACCGGGTCGATGGTCGGAAATTCAACTCGCCAAATGACCTGGTGGTCCGATCCGACGGATCGGTCTGGTTCACCGACCCGCCCTATGGAATCCTGATGGACTATGAAGGACGCCGGGCGGACAGCGAGATTGGCGCCTGCCATGTCTATCGCTGGGACCCGCAGACAAGTGAGGTCACCGCCGTGGCGACCGATTACATCAAACCGAACGGTCTTGCCTTCTCACCCGATGAAACCATCCTCTATATCGCCGATACCGGCCGATCACACGACCCGGACGGGCCAGCGCATATCCGCCGCCATATCGTTTCGGATGATGGCAGGACACTTGGCGGCGGCGAGGTGTTCGCCACCTGCACCAGCGGCCTGTTTGACGGGTTCCGCCTTGACCGCGACGGCTATCTGTGGAGTTCGGCCGGTGACGGGGTTCATTGTCTGAACCCGGACGGCGAGCTGGTCGGCAAGATCCATATTCCCGAGACAGTGGCGAATGTCTGTTTTGGCGGGCCAAAGCTGAACCGCCTCTTCATTACCGCCACAACCTCTCTTTACGCGGTGTTCGTCAATACAAACGGCCTGTGCCCGACCCGGTGATCACCCGGTGATCATCCGGTGATCATCCGCCATCTTGTCCCGGGTGCAGGCGCGCCGGCGCCAGCATGCCGGCCGACAGACCCTCTGCCATGACATCGGATGGCAGCGCCTGGCCCTGCGCCAGACAGGCGGCCACCCTCGCCAGCGCCGGACTTGTCTGGATCCCATAGCCGCCCTGCCCGGCAAGCCAGAAAAACCCGTCGACAACATCCGAGAATCCCGCCACCGGACTCTTGTCGGCGACAAAGCTGCGAAGCCCGGCCCATGCCGATCGCGGACGGGTGATCGGCATGTCAAAGGCGCGTTCGATACGGTCAAGACAGATGGCGATATCCATCTCCTCGGGCTGCACGTCACAAGGCGGCATCGGGTCTTCATTCGCCGGCGAGACCAGGAACTGCCCGCTTTCCGGCTTCAGATAGAACGCTTCCTCCATATCGATGGTCATCGGCAGACTGTCGATGTCGAGTCCCGGTGGCGCGGCGATGATCAGCGCCGTGCGCCGTTTCGGCACAAGGCCGATCGCTTCGGCACCGGCCATGCGCCCAACCTCCCCGGCCCACGCGCCAGCCGCATTGATCACCACCGGAGCACGAAATTCACCATCGCCAGCAGTGATCCGCCAGATGCCGGCCTCGCGGCGCAGCGCCGTAACCTGGCGGCCGGTCACCGCCTTCCCGCCCCGTGTTTTCAGCAACCGCAGAAATCCGCGATGCAGAGCGTTGACGTCGATCTCGCTTCCCGAACGGTCGATCACACCATGCGTGGCATAACCCTGGCGAAGCAGCGGCTGCACCGCGGCAAGCCGGTCCCCCTCAATCAGTTCCAAAGACAGGCCATCGCCGGAATCGGCGATGAAGTCGGCGGTGGCGCCGCGCTGATCGGCGCGGGCGACCATCAGAATATCGCGCTGGCACAGCAACGCTGTCTCGGCAAAGCCATCCGGCGGCGCGTGAAAGAACGGCCCCGAGGCGCGGGTCAGCGCCCGGATGGCGGGCGGGCCATAAGCCGGCACATACATCGCCGCCGACCTGCCTGTTGAGTGATAGCCTGGCTGGCTTTCAGCCTCGAGAAGCACCACGCTGGCCGCCACCGACAATTCCGCCGCCACCGATGCCCCGGCGATGCCGGCCCCGATGACGACAAAGTCGAAACCTACCCTGTCATCCGACATTTCATTTGGCATTGGCCCAAGGCCCCACCTCTGTTTGTCTTCTGACCTTGGTTCAGGCGTCGGGCCTGGTACGCTTGCGTGGCCGGCCACCTATGCCAAGCGCGAGGATCACCACAATCTCATTCGGATGCGGCGCGTCGCCAATGCAGATTTCGGCGGCATCCATATGATCGAAGTCCCAGATGCTGCGCTTGCTGGTCAGTGGCACGGCAAGGCTGGCGCCCGGCCCGGCAAGCTTCTTGGTCGAGGGTATGATCTCGGTGGCGTCGCCAAGCGCGCCGCGAACCGGTGCCCCGAAGCGCGGATGAATGAGGGCGGCAGCATGTTCGATCTCACCATCAATGCCGATGATGGCGCCCTTGCCATAGGAATCCACATCGTCAGGTGTGGCACCAAGCGCCTCCAGCCCCCGCGCCACCAGCGCCGCCGAAATCGCCGCGCCAAGATCCTTCAGAACCTCAAGATCGCCATCAGGCTGACCTGCCAGCGGATTGGGGATCACCGCCGCGACAGTGCATTTCCGGCTTGGCTCTGGCGCCGCCGCGCCGGCCTCCTTGTAGATATCCTCGACCGTTGCCACCAACTTGCGAATTTCAAGCTTTGCGTTCATCTCACCCAATCTCCCTGCAATCCTGCCACCACCCTGCCACATCGCCGGCCACTGGCGAAAGCACCTTCAACCACCGGCAACCAGCTTGGCTTGGTGTGGCAAAATTTTATCATTTGGTAAAAAATAATGGACAAAGCGAATTTATCCGGCAATCTTTTTATGTGGCTCCGGTCTGTGGCGGCACATCAACGCGTGCCATGCGCCGCGGCCTGAGATGAGGTTTGCTGCGAGTGGAGACGAAGATGGTCGATCGCTATCTTGAGGATGGAATCCTCGACAGCCGGCTTGACGCCGGCGATTATGACGAGAATTTCGGCGACGCGCACCCGCCGCTTGACGCGCACGAAGCGATGGTCGCGGCGGACAGGTGCTATTTCTGTTATGACGCGCCCTGTGTGACAGCATGTCCGACGGGCATCGACATCCCAAAATTCATCCGGCAGATCTCGACCGGCAATCTTGACGGATCGGCGCGCACGATCTTCGATCAGAACATCCTTGGCGGCATGTGCGCGCGTGTCTGTCCGACCGAGACATTGTGCGAGCAGGCCTGCGTGCGCGAGACCGCCGAGAGCAAGCCGGTGCAGATCGGGCTGCTGCAGCGCCACGCCACCGACCACGCCATGAGCCATGGCCGCCAGTTCTACAGCCGTGCCGCCGAAACCGGCAAAAGCGTTGCTGTCATCGGGGCCGGGCCAGCCGGCCTTGCCTGCGCGCACCGGCTGGCGATGAAGGGGCATTCGGTCATTGTCTATGACGGTCGCGACAAGGCCGGCGGGCTGAATGAATATGGCATCGCCACCTACAAGACAGTCGATGATTTCGCGCAGCATGAAGTTGACTACGTGACCGCCATCGGTGGCATCGAGATTGTCACTGGCGCGCGGCTTGGCGATGATCTGGCGATTGATGAACTGACCAGGAAGCATGATGCTGTGTTCGTCGGCATCGGCCTGTCCGGCGTCAACGCCCTTGGCGTTGCCGGCGAGGATGACGCCGCCGTCGCCAGCGCCGTCGATTTTATCGCTGAATTGCGCCAGGCCGCCGACATGGCATCCATCCCGGTGGGGCGCCGTGTGATGGTCATTGGCGGCGGCATGACCGCCATTGATGTGGCCACGCAAGCGCATCTTCTTGGCGCGCAGGAGGTGACCATCGCCTATCGCCGCGGACGCGAGCAGATGAACGCGTCTGAAGTCGAGCAGAACCAGTCGACATCGAAGGGCGTCAACATCCGGCACTGGATGCAGCCTGTCGAGGTAACGAAATCCGACAGTGGCAGCCTTCTTGTAAAGATGGAATATACCGGCCTTTCGGGCGGCAAGCTTGCCGGTACCGGCAAGTTCCAGACCTTTGAGGTCGACCAGCTTTTCACGGCCATCGGCCAGACCCTCGGCGCCGGTGATGCGCTTGCCGGCATCACCCTCGAAAAGGGACGGATCAAGGTCGATGATGAATTTCGCACGTCCAACCCGTCTGTCTGGGCCGGCGGCGACTGTACCGCTGGCGGTGACGATCTGACGGTGACCGCGGTGGCGCAGGGGCGCGACGCGGCCGAATCCATCCACGCGGCGCTGTCCGCCTGACCCTGTCACGAAGGAGGCATCCATGGCTGACCTGAGAAATGACTTCGCTGGAATCAAATCCCCCAACCCGTTCTGGCTTGCCTCGGCACCGCCAACGGATAAGGAATATAACGTCGTCCGCGCCTTCAAGGCCGGCTGGGGCGGTGTGGTGTGGAAGACGCTTGGTCTCGACCCGCATATCGTCAATGTCGGCGGCCCGCGCTATGGCGCCATCTGGGGCGCCGACCGCCGCCTTCTGGGACTGAACAATATCGAACTGATCACCGACCGGCCGCTTGAGGTGAACCTCCAGGAGATCAAATCGGTGAAACGCGACTGGCCCGACCGCGCCGTCGTGACAAGCCTGATGGTGCCCTGCGAAGAGCCGTGCTGGGAACAGATCCTGCGCCAGGTCGAGGATACGGGATGCGACGGTGTTGAGCTGAATTTCGGCTGTCCCCACGGCATGTCCGAACGCGGCATGGGCGCGGCGGTTGGCCAGGTGCCGGAATATATCGAGATGGTGACGCGCTGGGCGAAGGCGAATACCCGCATGCCGGTGATCGTCAAGCTGACGCCGAACATCACCGATGTTCGTTATCCGGCGCGCGCCGCGCATGCCGGCGGTGCCGACGCCGTGTCACTGATCAACACCATCAGCTCGATCGTCTCGGTCGATCTCGACAGTTTTGCCCCGCAGCCGACGATCGACGGCAAGGGAACGCATGGTGGCTATTGCGGTCCGGCGGTCAAGCCGATCGCCCTGAACATGGTGGCCGCCATCGCGCGTGACCCGGAAACAGCCTCGCTGCCGATCTCGGGGATCGGCGGCGTCACAACCTGGCGCGACGCGGCAGAGTTCATGGCCCTTGGCGCCGGCAATGTGCAGGTCTGCACCGCCGCCATGACCTATGGATTCAAGATCATCGATGATCTTGTCGAAGGTCTGGAGCAATGGATGGACAATGCCGGGCATGCCGATCTTGATGCCGTCCAGGGCCGCGCCGTTCCGAATGTGACGGAATGGCAATATCTGAATCTGAACTACACCACCAAGGCCCGGATTGATCAGGACAGCTGTATCAAATGCGGCCGCTGTCACATCGCCTGCGAGGACACCTCGCACCAGGCGATCACCAGCATGGTCGATGGCGAGCGGATGTTTGAGGTGATCGACGAGGAATGTGTCGGCTGTAACCTGTGCGTGAATGTCTGCCCGGTGGAAAACTGCATCACCATGGAGCAGATCCCCTCTGGCGGTATGGACAAGCGCACCGGCAAGCCTGTGTCCGACGATTATGGCAACTGGACGATGCACCCGAACAACCCGATGCGGGACGCCGCCGAATAGGCCCGGCCCACACCTGATGGCCGGTCACCAGATGGCCGGGCACCAGATGGCCGGGCACCAGATGGCCGGTCAACCGGGCCCGCTCTGGCTGATCAACTGGCCAAGGAACAGGGTTTCCAGCATGTTTATGGCTTCGTCATAATAGCTTTTGTCACCCGGGCTGAGGCCAAGAACATGCCGCACCTGGACGCTGAAATCGGCGTAATGCTGCGTTGTTGACCAGATGGCGAACAGGACATGACGCGGATCGCAGGGCGCCATCCGCCCTTCGTCAATCCAGCGTTGCAGAATCGCCGCCTTCTCCTCGACAAGCTGCTTCAGTTCGGTCTGCAGGAAAGCCGAAATATGCGGTGCCCCGGCAAGAATTTCATTGGCAAACAATCGTGATTCACGCGGGAAGCTTCGCGAGGATTCCAGCTTGCGGCGGATGTAGGATCCGATCTCGTCAATCGGGTCACCATCAGAGCGCATTTCGCGCAACGGCGCCAGCCAGACATCCAGCAGATCCGTCAGCAGCGCCACATGAATTTCTTCCTTGCTCTTGAAATAATAAAGCAGGTTCGGCTTCGACATGCTGGCCTGGCTGGCGATGCGATCAAGCGTCGCCCCATGGAAGCCGCTTTCAGAAAACACATCGAGAGCGGCCCGCAGAATCCGCGTCTCATTCTCCTTCTGAATCCGGGTCTTGCCACCCGCTGACCTTTCGGTGGCGCGCGGCTTCACGTTACCTGACATCTGTCCCCATTTCGCGACCAGTATTTTTTCGCGTCAGGCCATCCTAAGATATTTGACCAAACGGTAAAAATGATATTTCATAATTTTTACGAAGCCGTTTCCACCCCGGTCGTGGAAGGTCACCCCGGCCAGCAAGCCGAGACGGTTGACCAGTGGGCATGCCTGCAATTCCGGGGCCCGCAATTTCGAGGGAGCGCGCCACAATGCCTGACAGTGCCAATCTACAGCCGAATGATTTACGCGCCTTCTGGATGCCCTTCACGGCGAACCGTCAGTTCAAGGCCAACCCACGCATGCTGGTCAGCGCCAAGGACATGCATTACACGACCGCGGAGGGACGACAGATTCTCGACGGCACCGCCGGATTGTGGTGTGTGAATGCAGGTCATGGCAGGCCGAGGATCGTCAAGGCTGTCCAGGATCAGGTGGCGCAGCTCGATTACGCCCCGGCCTTCCAGATGGGACACCCGAAGGCGTTTGAACTTGCCAACAGGCTTGTCGATCTGACACCGGCCGACATGAATTACTGCTTCTACACCAATTCCGGATCGGAATCGGTGGAAACGGCGCTGAAGATCGCGCTTGCCTATCAACGGGCGCGCGGCGAAGGCAGCCGGACCCGCCTGATTGGCCGCGAGCGTGGCTATCACGGGGTCAATTTCGGCGGCATCTCGGTTGGTGGCATCGTCGCCAACCGCAAGATGTTCGGCACTCTGCTGACAGGTGTCGACCACCTGCCACACACGCATGACCCGGTGCGCAACGCCTTTACCCGCGGTGAGCCCGAGCATGGGGCCGAGCTTGCCGACGAGCTGGAGCGCATCGCGATCCTGCATGACCCGTCAACAATCGCCGCCGTGATTGTCGAGCCGGTTGCCGGGTCGACCGGCGTTCTGGTCCCGCCAAAAGGCTATCTCAAGCGGCTTCGCGAAATCTGCGACAAGCATGGTATCCTGCTGATCTTCGACGAGGTGATCACCGGCTATGGACGGCTTGGCACCCCGTTTGCCGCTGATTATTTCGATGTGACACCCGACATCATCACCACGGCCAAGGGACTGACAAGCGGGGTCATCCCGATGGGGGCTGTCTTCGTTCGCGATGAAATTCACGACACCTTCATGAACGGGCCGGAAGAACTGATAGAATTCTTCCACGGCTATACCTATTCCGGCAATCCGGTGGCCGCCGCGGCGGCGCTTGGCACGCTCGACACATATCAGGAAGAAGGGCTGCTGACGCGCGCAAGCGACCTTGCCGCCTATTGGGAGGAACGGCTTCACAGTCTTGCCGATCATCCCTATGTGATCGACATCCGCAATATCGGGCTGATTGGCGCCATCGAGCTCAAACCCATTGACGGGGCGCCGACACGGCGCGCCTTCGCGGCCTTCCTGAAGGCCTTCGAGATGGGCTACATGATCCGCACAACCGGCGATATCATCGCCCTGTCACCGCCATTGATCATCACCAAGGACCAGATTGATGAGCTGATCGACGCTGTCGGCGCGGCCCTGAAGTCACTCTAAGACAGTCACTCTAGGCAGTCACTCTAGGCACCAGCCCGGGAATTCAACCACCGGGGACGGATATAAACAGGAAGGAAACGGCAAATGGCTTCCGACATGAACAGCAGCTTGATGGATCAACGCGGCAAGAATTTTCGGATCAATGGTGACCGGCTGTGGGATTCACTCATGGAGATGGCGAAGATTGGCCCCGGCGTTGCCGGTGGTAACAACCGTCAGACATTGACCGACGAAGACGCCGAGGGGCGCCGGCTCTATCAGTCATGGTGCGAGTCCGAGGGGCTGGAGATGGGGCTCGACAAGATGGGCACCATGTTCGCCCGCCGCGAAGGCACCGACCCGTCGCTGCCTCCTGTCATGGTTGGCAGCCATCTCGACACCCAGCCAACCGGCGGAAAATATGATGGCGTCCTGGGCGTTCTTGCCGGGCTGGAAATCATCCGCACGCTGAACGAGACCGGCATCAAGACACGCCATCCTATCGAGGTGGTCAACTGGACGAATGAGGAAGGAACGCGCTTTTCACCGCCGATGATGGCCTCTGGTGTCTTTGCCGGCGTGCACACGCTTGACTGGGCCTATGGCCGCACCGATGCCGGCGGCAAGACTGTCGGCGATGAGCTGGCCCGCATTGGCTGGATCGGCGATGAGGAGGTTGGCGCGCGCAAGCTTGCCGCCTTCTTCGAGCTTCACATCGAACAGGGCCCGATCCTCGAGGATGAAGCCATCGACATCGGCGTTGTCACGCATGGACAGGGTCTGAACTGGCTTCAGGTCACGCTGACCGGCAAGGAGGCGCATACCGGATCGACCCCGATGCCAAAACGTGTCAATGCCGGGCTTGGCATGGCGCGGATCACGCAGCTTGTCGACGAAATCGCCTGGTCGCACGCCCCGCTTGCCGTTGGCGCCGTCGGCCATTGCGATGTCTTCCCGAATTCGCGCAACATCATCCCGGGCAAGGTTGTCTTCACGATAGATTTCCGGCACCCGAAGCAGGAGGTGATCGACGATATGGAAGCCAGGCTTCGCGCCGGCGCGCGCGAGATCTGTGACGAGATCGGCCTTGAAATGGACATCGAGCAGGCCGGCAAGTTCGATCCGGTGGAATTTGATGACGGTTGCGTCGGCGCCATCCGCCGCGCCGCCGAGCGTCTGGGATATTCGCATCGTGACATCGTATCCGGAGCCGGCCATGATGCCTGTTGGGTCAACCGTGTCGCGCCAACGGCGATGGTGATGTGTCCATGTGTCGACGGCCTGTCGCATAATGAAGCCGAGGATATAACCAAGGACTGGGCGACCGCTGGCGCCGACGTGCTGTTCCATGCCGTCGTCGAAACCGCCGGCATCGTCGATGATTGATCAGGGAGAAGCAAAATGAGCACCGTCATCAAGGATGGAACCATTGTCACCGCCGACCGTACCTACAAGGCCGATGTCCTTGTCGAGAACGGCAAGATCACGAAGATCGGCGAAGGGCTGTCGGGCAATGAAACGCTCGACGCCACCGGGTGCTATGTCATGCCGGGCGGCATTGATCCACACACGCATCTCGAGATGCCCTTCATGGGAACCTATTCGACCGATGATTTTGAATCCGGCACCCGTGCCGCGCTGTCCGGCGGCACCACGATGGTGGTTGATTTCTGTCTGCCGGCGCCCGACCAGTCGCTGCTGACAGCAATCCAGGCCTGGGACAACAAATCATCACGCGCCACAACCGACTATTCGTTCCATATGGCGGTCACCTGGTGGGGCGAACAGGTGTTCAATGAAATGCCCGAGGTGGTGAAGAAGGGGATCAACACCTTCAAGCATTTCATGGCCTACAAGGGCGCGCTGATGGTCGATGATGACGAGATGTATGCCAGCTTCCAGCGCTGTGCCGAGCTTGGCGCGATGCCACTTGTGCATGCCGAGAATGGCGATGTTGTCGCGCAGTTGCAGGCCAAGCTGATGGAGGAAGGCAATAACGGGCCGGAGGCACACGCCTATTCACGCCCCCCCGAGGTTGAGGGAGAGGCCACCAACCGCGCCATCATGATCGCCGATATGGCTGGTGTGCCGCTCTATGTCGTGCATGTGTCCTGCGAGCAGGCGCATGAGGCCATCCGGCGGGCGCGCCAGAAAGGCATGCGTGTCTATGGCGAACCGTTGATCCAGCATCTGTTGCTTGACGAGAGTGAATATGCCAACCCGAACTGGGACCATGCCGCACGGCGCGTGATGTCACCACCCTTCCGCAACAAGCTTCATCAGGACAGCCTGTGGGCCGGGCTTCAGGCTGGCAGCCTGCAGGTTGTCGCCACCGACCATTGCGCTTTCACGACCGAGCAGAAGCGCTATGGCCTTGGTGATTTCACGAAGATCCCGAACGGCACCGGTGGTCTTGAGGACCGGATGCCCCTTCTGTGGACATATGGTGTTGAGACAGGCCGCCTGACAATGAACGAGTTCGTTGCCGCGACATCGACCAATATCGCCAAGGCGCTGAACCTGTATCCGCGCAAGGGCGCAATCCTTGAGGGTGCCGACGCCGATATCGTTGTTGTCGATCCGGCCCGCGAGAAAACCATCTCGCACAGCGCGCAGCAGTCGGCGATCGACTACAATGTGTTCGAGGGTTTCACCGTCAAGGGTCTGCCACGCTTCACCATGACACGTGGTTATGTGGCGATTCAGGAAGACGAGGTGAAAACCCGCGAAGGGCATGGCAAGTTCGTGCCGCGCGAGCCGTTCTCGCCAACCAACAAGGCGCTGTCGAAATGGAAAGAGCTGACGGCGCCGCGTGCCGTCATCCGGGACCCGGCCAACATGCCGGCCGGGGTCTGATGCCATCATGCGCAGCAAGCACGCCTGTCACGCCATGGCGGGACCTGGACCAACTGGCGTGACGGGGGAGTGATGTCACAGGATTCCAACAGAACGGCGGCCATTCAGGCGGACAAACTCTGTTTGACCTTCGACTCGAATGACGGTCCGGTGCATGCGCTGAAGGACGTCGACCTGACCATCGAGAAAGGCGATTTCGTATCCTTCATCGGCCCGTCGGGATGCGGCAAGACAACCCTGCTGCGGGTCATCGCCGATCTTGAACATCCGACCGCCGGCTCGATCTCGGTGAATGGCATGACTCCCGAGGAAGCGCGGCTTGGCGGGGCCTATGGATATGTCTTCCAGGCACCGGCGCTTCTTGCCTGGCGAACGATCGAACGCAATATCGGACTGCCGCTGGAAATTATGGGAATCAGCCTCGCCGAACAGGCCGAACGTGTGCAGCGAACGCTGGACCTTGTCGGGCTTGACGGCTTTGGCCGCAAATTCCCCTGGCAGCTGTCAGGTGGCATGCAGCAGCGGGCCTCGATCGCGCGGGCGCTGGCCTTTGATGCAGACCTTCTGCTGATGGATGAACCCTTCGGCGCGCTTGACGAGATTGTGCGGGACCATCTGAACGAACAGCTTCTCCAGCTCTGGCAGAAGACAGGCAAGACAATCTGCTTTGTGACCCATTCCATCCCCGAGGCGGTGTATCTTTCGAACCGCATCGTTGTGATGTCGCCGCGCCCGGGCCGGGTGACCGACATCATCGAATCCGACCTGCCGGCCGACCGTCCGCTCGATATACGGGAATCCAAACGGTTCCTTGAAATCGCACAGCGGGTCCGCAATGGTCTTCGGGAAGGGCATTCCTATGAATAGAGCATGGGCACATCTCAGCATTGCCCGCCAGCATGCCCGGCATCATGCCCGGCATCATGCTCATGCCCCCGGGGGAACCTGCAGGGGGACGCTGCGGTGACAGGCATGATCAGCAGGACAGCGCCAATTGCCGTCGTGGTCGCCGCGATCATGATCATCTGGTACGGCTTCACCGTCCATCTGAACGCCCCCTGGCAGATCGAACGCTATGAAAAGGCCGGCACCGAATGGCAGATGGCCGATCTTGTCCGTGATACGATGGCGCAGGACCGCCCGATCCTGCCGGCGCCGCACCAGATCGTCATCGAGATCTGGAACACCACGGTGAAGAAGAAGATCACCTCGAAACGCTCGCTGATCTATCATGGCAGCATCACCCTGTCCTCGACCCTGCTTGGTTTCGCGATGGGAACGATTCTTGGTATCGGGCTGGCGGTGTCGATTGTCGAGAACCGGGCGATGGACAAATCGCTGATGCCCTGGATCATCACCAGTCAGACAATCCCGATCCTGGCCATCGCGCCGATGATCATCGTGGTGCTGAACGCCGTTGGCCTGTCGGGGCTGGTGCCAAAGGCGATGATATCCACCTATCTGAGTTTTTTTCCCGTCGTTGTCGGGATGGTCAAGGGGCTGCGAAGCCCCGACCCGATGCTGATGGATCTGATGCGCACCTACAAATCATCGCGTCTTCAGACCTTCTGGAAGCTGCGCCTTCCCGCTTCGGTGCCGTTCCTGTTCGCCTCGATGAAAGTTGCCATCGCGATCAGTCTTGTTGGCGCCATTGTCGGTGAATTGCCAACCGGCGCGGTGGCCGGGCTTGGCGCGCGGCTTCTGGCCGGATCCTATTACGGCCAGACGATTCAGATCTGGTCGGCGCTGATCTCGGCGGCCTGCATGGCGGCGCTTCTTGTTGGCGCTGTCGGGGTGATCAGCCATGTCACGCTGCGGCGCATGGGGCTGCAGTCATGACCGGGTTTCAGCGCACCATCGCCACCCTGGGCGGGTTTGCGGCGGCGGCGGCGCTGATCACCGCCTTGCTCGACAGTGGCGGTGCCGGAAGCATGATGGTGATCGGCAGTCTGGTTCTTGTCGGTGTCGGCATGCGCCACCATCTGGGGCTGATGCCGCAGGCGCGGATCGACCTTGTCGCCAGCCTTGGCGGCATGGCGCTGATCCTGTCCATTCTTGACCAGGACATGCCGGCGGCAAGCTGGCCGCTGCTTGTCGCCTGCTGGCTGTTCGGATGGCTGGCGGTGGAAAAGGCGATGGCCGCACGGCGCCTGCCGGCGGCGCTGGCATCTGTCGTGTCACTGGCAGTGCCGGTCTTCTTTGGCGCCTGGATCATCTTTGTGTGGGAGGTGCTGACGATCGGCCTGCAGATTCCGACCGTGCTGCTGCCACCACCATCCATGATCGCGCTTCGCTTTGCCGAATCAACATCCATCCTGTGGGCCGATTTTCAGCAGACCGTGATCAAAGCGGCGCTGAGCGGCTATATCCTTGGCTGCGGAAGCGCCTTCATCGCCGCCATCCTGATCGACCGCGTGCCGTTCCTGCAACGCGGCCTGCTGCCGGTCGGCAATTTCGTGTCGGCACTGCCAATCGTCGGCATCGCGCCAATCATGGTGATGTGGTTCGGCTTTGACTGGCAGTCAAAGGCCGCCGTGGTCGTGGTGATGACCTTCTTCCCGATGCTGGTGAACACGGTTGCCGGGCTGCAGGCGACGCAGACGATGGAACGTGATTTGCTGCGCACCTATGCCTCATCCTATTTTCAGCTGCTGATCAAGCTGCGGCTGCCGACCGCGGCACCCTTTATCTTCAACGCGCTGAAGATCAACTCCACGCTGGCGTTGATCGGCGCCATCGTCGCCGAATTCTTCGGCACCCCCATTGTTGGCCTTGGCTTTCGCATCTCGACCGAGGTTGGTCGCATGAATGTCGATATGGTGTGGGCGGAAATTGTTGTTGCCGCTCTCGCCGGATCTCTCAGCTATGGCCTTCTCAGCCTGCTCGAACGGCAGGTGACCTTCTGGCATCCCTCGAACCGCCGGAAGACCCCATAACCAACCACAAGATCACAACCAAGGGAGCATGACATGAAAAAGACACTGACAACCCTGCTGGCACTTGCCGCGACCGTTGCCATGGGCACGGCGGCAAGCGCGGCCGACAAGCTGACGCTGCAGCTGAAATGGGTTACCCAGGCGCAGTTCGCCGGCTATTTCGTTGCCGCCGACCAGGGCTTTTATGCCGAGGAAGGACTTGATGTCACCATCAAGCCGGGCGGGCCTGACGTATCGCCTGTTCAGGTGATCGCCGGTGGCGGCGCTGATGTGGTGATCGACTGGATGCCGTCGGCGCTGGCGTCGCGGGAAAAGGGCGTGAACCTTGTCAATATCGCGCAGCCCTTCAAGTCATCCGGCATGATGCTGACCTGCCGCAAGGATTCGGGGATCAAGTCTCCGGCCGATTTCCGCGGCAAGACGCTTGGCGTCTGGTTCTATGGCAACGAATATCCCTTCCTGTCATGGATGAGCCAGCTTGGCATCCCCACCGATGGCAGCGGCAGTGGTGTGAATGTCCTCAAGCAGGGATTCAACGTCGACCCGATCCTGCAGAAGCAGGCCGAGTGCGTATCCACCATGACCTATAACGAGTACTGGCAGATCATCGATGCCGGGCTGACCGCTGATGAACTGGTTGTCTTCAAGTACCAGGAGCAGGGTGTGGCCACGCTTGAGGACGGTCTCTATGTCCTTGAAGACAGGCTTCAGGATGCCACCTTCCAGGATCAGATGGTGCGCTTTGTCCGCGCCTCGATGAAGGGCTGGAAATGGGCCGAGGAAAACCCGAACGACGCTGCTGACATCGTTCTCGAGAATGACGCCACCGGCGCCCAGACCGAGAAGCATCAGCGCCGGATGATGGGCGAGATCGCCAAACTGACCGCCGGTTCAAACGGCGCTCTGGACCCGGCCGATTACGAGCGCACCGTGTCGACCCTGCTGAAGGGCGGTTCGGACCCGGTGATCACCAAGGCGCCTAAAGGTGCCTGGACGCATATGATCACCGACAAGGCGCTGTAGAACCCGCCACACATCGCTGCTCCGGTCTTTGACCCGGCAGCATCAGAGGGCCGCCGGCGCCATGCAGGCGGCCCTTTTATTTTGGCCTGCCCCATTATTTGGCCTGTCCCGGATTCAGTCCTCGGCGATATCCTCGGCCCAGAGGTCGGGCTTCTCGCGGATGAACCGCTCCATCAGCGCTATGCAGTCGGGGTCATCGGCGATCACAACCTCGACACCACGCTCGCGCAGAAAATCCTCATTCCCGCCAAAGGTCGTGTTTTCCCCGACCACCACGCGCGGGATTCCAAACTGCACGATGGTGCCACTGCACATCATGCAGGGGCTGAGGGTGGTATAGAGAACCGTATCCCGGTAGGTCCGCTGACGACCGGCCTTGCGCAGCGCGTCCATCTCGCCATGCGCGATCGGGTCACCCTGCTGCACACGCTGGTTATGGCCACGGGACACCTCCTGTCCACCGCGCGCCAGCACCGATCCGATGGGGCATCCCCCGTCGTCAAACCCTCGCTTTGCCTCTTCATAGGCAATCAGCAACATCTGCCTGTCGGTTTCGGTCATCATGACGCTCTCCTGTCCTGTCTCAGCTTACCTGCCGCCGCGGGATTCACCCTGCGACCCATCCCGGGGCCTGCCCTGGGGTTCGGTATAATAGGGAAGATGCTCAACCCGCGGCGTGTATTCACCGCGCGCCACAAGGCCATCCAGATGGTCGGCAATCTGATCAAGCCGCGCGAACCATACATCCTTGGTCCGCAGGGTTTCCTCAAGCCACGCCTCAACCTGGCGCCAGCGCGCCAGCCTGCCGGTCAGGAACGGGTGAATGATCAGCATGAAGAAGCCGCCAGCCTCATAGGCAGCGTCGAATTCCTCCCAGAACGCGCCGAGGCCGGCCGACGGTGCCTTGACCGGCATCATATAGCCGATTTCGGCATAATGCGCGAAGGGCGGCCAGTCATCGGTGCCCCAATGGACCGGCATTTCCCAGAATCCACCGGCGGCCGTTTCCACCCGGTAGGGGATATCATCCGCCATCATCGAGGATTCATAGCGGAACCCGTGCTCGACCAGAAGATCGACCACCTCCTGGTTGATGTTGTAGACCGGCGCCCTGTACCCCGCCGGCGTGCCACCGCAATATTTGCGATAGGCCGCCAGCGCGCGTTCAAACCAGTAGCGCTGATCTGGCGCCTCGATCGGATCCTCATGCAGATACCCATGATGACCGATTTCATGGCCACCTTCGAGGATCGCCTCAACAGCCTTGGGATAGGTCTCGACGCACCAGCCGGGAAGGAAGAAGGATTGCTGGATGCCAAGCCGGCGGTAGGTATCGAGAATCCGCGGAATGGCGACAGTCGGGCCGTAGCGCCCCATGCTGATGGGATACAGCCTGTCATGCGCGTCTTCGGGCCTGGCGATATGGATCAGACTGTCCGCATCCATGTCGAAGGAAACCACACAGGCGCATCTGGCGCCGTTGGGCCATGGCACAGGGTTCTGGATCATTTTGCCCTCACTTGTCTTTATATTCTGCCGCGCCGTCAGTCCGCGCCGATATAATGGGCCTGGTCCGTAGACCAGTTCAGATAGATGGTGGTTGCGGATTTCAGATCCATTGTCGACAGCTCACGTTCCTGAAGCTGCACCTTCAACTCGCTGCCATCCTCGGCCTCGAGGAACAGAGTCACCACCGAGCCGATAAATTCTTCCGAGATCAGCGAACAGGCAATCGCATTGCCACGGCGCGGCTTCGTGACCGATATCTGCGCCAGATCGGCCGCGACGACAAAACGGGCCGTGTCACCCTTGCGGGGTTTTTCATGCTGCCCGAGATCGACCGTGAAACTGCCAAGGCTGCTTTCGAGGGTCGCCGTTGTCGCCGTGGCCTTGCTGACGGTTCCGGTGATGATGTTGTTCCGGCCAACAAATTCGGCCACAAAGCGGTTTGCCGGCGCGCGATAGATATCCTTTGGCGATCCGATCTGCGCGATATGTCCGCGCGACATGATCACCACACGGTCCGCCATGGCGAAGGCCTCGGACTGCGAATGCGTGACATAGACAAAGGTGATGCCAAGCTCGCGCTGAAGCTTTGTCAGCACCGACTGCATGCGAATCACCAGATTGGCATCAAGCGCCGAGAGTGGCTCGTCAAGAAGCAGGATCCGCGGTTCAATCACCAATGACCGCGCCAGCGCGACACGCTGTTTCTGACCACCCGACAGGCTGGCGATGTCACGTTCGGCAAATTCCGCGATTTCCATCCTGTCGAGCCATTCCAGCGCGCGCCGCCGCCGCGCCGCCGCCTCGACGCCGCGCATCTGCAACCCGAACTCGACATTCTCGCGCGCATTCAAAAAGGGAAACAGCGCCAATGATTGCCAGACAAGCGGCGTGTCGCGCTCATGCGCCGGCACATCATTCATCACCCGGCCATCCATCAGCACCTGGCCTTCCGACGGGGCCTCAAGCCCGGCAAGCATGCGCAATGTCGTCGTCTTGCCACAGCCGGACGGGCCCATGATGGCCACGAACTCGCCAGCCTCGATGGTGAAGTTCACCCGCTCGACAGCCACGAAATCGTCAAAGCGTTTCACCACCGACCTGAATTCAACGAGGGGAGCCACCATGAGATCAAACTTCCTTCTTGCGGCGGGTCATCAACACCACCTGCGCAATGATAACCAGCGTCATCGAGACCAGGAAAACAAAACTGCCAATTGCGTTGACCTGCGGGTCGATATTGCCGGTGACAATTTCGAGAATGATCACCGGAATGGTCTTGTTGAGGCCCGACACGAACCAGGAGATGGCAAATTCATCGAACGACACCGCGGCTGTCAGGCAGAAGGACGAGATGATCGCCGGCCGGCAGAAAGGCACAATGACCCGCCGCAGCGCGCTCCACTGGCTGGCGCCGAGATTCCATGCCGCCGATTCAAGGCTGGGGTCCATCTGACTCAGCCGCAGGCGGATGATCGCCATGGCAAACGGCGCTGTCAGGACGCTGTGGGCGATGATGATCGACATCACCTGCCCCGAAATACCCAGTTTGGCAAACCAGGCAAGCATCGCCAGCGCCATGATGATCAGCGGTATCGTCGGTGGCAGCAGGACAAGCCCGAGATAGATCGGCTTCAGACGGAAGCTGTAACGATAATCGGTATAGGCGGTGGCGAACCCCAGCAGCGTGGCGATCGTCGCCGTCGACATCGACACAATCAGACTGGTGCGCGCCGCCTCCCACACATCAGGATCGTTCCAGACCGTCTGGTACCATTTCAGGGTGAAGCTGCCGAGCGGGATGGTCGGAAATCTGTCCGAATTGAACGAAAAGATCACACTGAACAGGATCGGCGCGAAGATGAAGACAAACACAAGCGCCAGATAACCGAAAAGAAACCAGCGCAGGGTGCGGTTATCACTCATCCGACCCTCCGTCGATAGGCCGCCATGATTCCGGCAAAGGCGACAACGAACAGCGTCACCATCATCACCACCGCCACCACCGCGGCACGCGGCCATTGCTGGCCGGACTTGACCGTGTCGATGATCAGGATCGGCAATGTCGGCGGTTTCGAGCCACCAAGATAATAGGGGCTGACAAAGTCACCAAAGGACAGGATGAAACAGAACACCGCCGCGATGATCAGCCCGGTGCGCGCCATCGGCAGAATCACCCGGTAGATCGTCCGGAACGGTCGACATCCGAGGTTGAACGCCGCCTCGACAAGCGATTTGTCGATATTCGCCAGCGCGAAGGTCTGCAGGATGATGACCAGCGGCAGGGTCAGCGTCATATAGCCGACAACGGTGCCGAATTTGGTGTTCAGCATCACGAACGGGCCAAGCCCGAGATAGCTGAGGCCGGCATTGATCACACCGCTTTCGGCAAGGATCACATACCAGGAGAAGATGCGCACAAGATAGCTTGTGAAGAACGGGATGATCAGCATGAAGATGGCCCAGCGTCGCACCGTCTCGCTGACCTTGAAGGCCAGCGTGTAGGCGGCCGGAAACGCCACCAGCATCGTCACCATCGTACCGATGCCAGCCAGACCCCAGGTCAGGAAATAGCTGTCCCAGAAATAGTCGCGGCCCAGCATCTTGAGCCAGTTCTTCATCACGAAGTCTTCCTGCATCCGGTAGTTGCGGACAATGAAGAAGGACATCGCCACCATGAAACATAGCGGGCCGATGAAAAACAGTGACTGCCACAGGATGATTGGCAGCCGGAATGTCAGTTTGAACACCGAAGATTGCCGCGCGGCAGAGGCGGCGGCGGCGTCATGGCCACCAGTGCCATGTTGTGTGGGTGAATCAGAAACGGTCATGGCATTCCCGACCGGGCGGTCATATCCCGGTCACGGGACGGGCGGCGGAAACCGCCGCCCTCCCTTCAGGCGTGAAATCCACTCAGGCGTTCTTATATTCGGACCAGAAATCGTTCCAGTCCTCGAGCGTCTGCTGAACCGGGATGTTCCGGTAATGGATGCGGCCTTCCTTGACCAGCGTGATCGGGTCATTCGCCATGCCATCAACCTGGCCGGTGCGCTCGGCCTCGGCACGATCGACCTCATTCAGCCTGGCGCGGCCACTCTTGGTGATCGCAAAGCCCGGATAGGCCGCCATCTGTGCGGACTTCACCTGGCCGTCAGCCGACAGCATGTACTGGATGAACTTCTTGACGATGTCGGCCTTGTCGGTGCCCTTGCCAATACAATAGGACTCGGTCCACTGGATTCCGCCTTCCTTCGGCACAACAGACCCGACAGGCGCGCCGTCCTTTTCCAGAACACCGGTGATCCAGTCGCCAATGCCGCACATGGCCAGCATTTCGCCATTCTTCAGCGAGTTGAAGGTCCCGCCATAGTCGAAATACCCGCCAACCTGCGGACGCAGCGACAGCGTTGTGTCCTGAACAGCATTCCATTTGCCGTCGGACAGGTCCCACAGACCGGCACCATTGCCATTATACAGGCTCATCATGCCAAGGCTTGGCAGATGCCAGTCGAAATGGCCGACCTTGCCCTGCACCTCGGGCTTCCAGAAGCATGAATAGCTCATCGCTTCCTCGGCGGAGATGGCGTTCTTGTTATAGGACACGCCAAGATGGCCAAACCGCACCATCATCGAATACAGCTTGCCGTCTTTCCAGTGCCCCGGGAATTTGGTGAAATCCTCATAGAGCATGTCATCGAACGGATAGTCGGCGGCGTTCAGTTCCTCGATATAGCCAGCGGCGTTCAGCTGCTGCACGAACTCGCCATCGGACAGGATGACGTCATAGGTGCCGGGGGGCGACTGCGCGATCAGCCCCAGCATATTGTCACCACCAGCATAGTATTTCGGCTTGAACTTGACGTTGTTCGCCGCCTCGAACTCAGCAACGATGTCAGGCTCGCCATGTCCGTACCAGGCCAGCATGTTGATTTCGGTCGGCGCGGCCCAGGCCCGCGAAATGAACGGGGTCGACAGCGCGGTCGCCGCACCATATGTCAACGCCTTGCGCCGTGACAGTTTCGAGCCAAGAAGGTTTTCAATAGGTTTCATTTATTCACTCCCTTGATAGTACCGCGCCTGACGGTCGCTGATTGCATTCCAGCATGAGCAGATTTAAGCTCGTGTAAAGCGCCACACGGCAATTTATCTTGTCTGCCCCGCGCCAACATGTGCTGATTTTGCATCAAGGTGACGCAAATTCTGACCTGCCTCAAAGGGTCTTTCCAACTAAAGTTGAAAATATGCAAAGGTCTGATTTCCATAATAGATTCGACAGTCCCGGCCCGGTGATCCTGCCGGTTATCCATGTCCTTGATGACGCCTCGACAGCGGCCAATATCGACCGCCTTGTCGATGCCGGTATCAAGGGGTGTTTTCTGATCAATCATGATTTCGGAATCGAACCTTTCCTGCCCATCATCGAGGCGATTCGCACCCGCTACCCGGATTTCTGGATCGGACTGAATTTTCTGGCCGTAACAGGTCTGAAAGCCTTTCCCATCCTTGCCGAGCTTGGCGCACGTGGCACGCCGATCGATGCCTACTGGGCCGATGATGCACGCATTGACGAGCGCACCGACAGCCAGAAAGAGGCCGAGGACATCGCCGCCATCCGCCGCGATTGCGGATGGAACGGTCTGTATTTTGGTGGCACAGCGTTTAAGAAGCAGCGCCCTGTCGACGCAACGCACCATGCCCGCGCGGCCAGCATCGCCGGTGGCTACATGGACGTGGTGACAACATCGGGCATCGCCACCGGCAAGTCGGCCGATACCGCCAAGCTGGACCGGTTTCGCGACGCACTGCCCGACCGGCCAATTGCCCTTGCCTCGGGAATCACACCCGAGAATGCCCATGACTATGGGATGGTCGATTGTTTTATGGTCGCCACCGGGATTAACATTGAGGACGATTTCTACACGATCGACCCGGCGCGTCTGGCGCGCCTGATGACAACATGCCGTGAAATGGGAGCAACATCATGACGGACAGGCACGCTGACCGCTGGTATCTCGACATCATGTCACCAAACACGAAGGGCGAGAAATTCGCCTGGCTCGACCCCACCTCGATTTATATCAACGGTGACGCCTTCACACAGCTTCTCGACGACCTTACCGCCGAGCTCGAGGGGGTTGAGTGCGATGTTGTGGCCGGACTTGATGCCATGGGGTTTGTCCTTGGCGCCGCCCTCGCGACGCGGGTCGGGGTCGGGTTCCTGCCCATTCGCAAGGCTGGCAAGCTGTGCGTCGATACCGATGCCGTATCCTTCACCAACTATTCGGGCCGGACGCAGGACATGGAAATGCGCACCCCGGCCTTTGCCAGCGGAACGCGCGTTCTGCTGGTCGACCAGTGGGTCGAGACTGGTGGCACGATGGACGGGGCGATCCGCCTTGTCGAACGCCAGGGCGGCATTGTTGCCGGAATCGTGGCCATCGCCATGGAGGACAATGAGCGCACCGCCGGTTACCGCGCCAGCTATCCGGTCATCACCGCGGTGCAGTCGGGCACCGACCGGCAGGATCAGTGCAACCGTCAGACCCTCGACTCGTTCGCAAGTTACAAGCCGGAGATGGCCTTTCCAAGGCGGCCATGACCAGATGCCGGATGTAACTGTCTGATGATCACTCGACGGTGATCTTCACATGCGCGGCAAGTTCCTTGCCATCGCGATGCAGCGCGCTGTGGTCATTCGCGTTCAGCGACACTTTCACATGGTGCGTTCCGGCTGACAGGCCACCGATGTGGTACCAGTCACCATAGAGCCGGCCAAGCTTGTCACCATTCACATATATATGCGCATGCCCTTCACCCTCGACATTGTCATACCCGGCCGCGGCCGCGTTGAAGGCGAAATTCGTTGTCATTACATGCAGGTTCCAGCCACTTTCCGGATCCTTGAAAATGTCAGCGGCAACGGTTGGCGGGTTCGCCCAGTCGTCAACAGGCAGCATCCCATGAGCGTGCGGCATGCCGCCATGCGCCATCTCGCCACCCGCCATGCCATCTTTCATGCCGTCCTTCATCATGCTGCCATGATCCATGCCGGCCTTGGTCGACGTTGACCACAGATCGCCGGCGGCCCAATAAAGGCCAGAGCCAATCAACGCCCCGGACACAAAGGTGATGACAAGACTTGCACGTGGCGAGCGTGCCTCGCCAGCGGCGCCCGGTTCGCCCATTTCGGTGTTCCCGTTCATAATACTTTCCCCGTACAGGTCTATGTAACCAGTGACACACCGGCCGCGCGCATGTCGGCAAGAGCCTTGTCCAGCGAGCTGTCCAGGTCGATGGCCCGGCAGGCCGGCAGCCTGACGTCGACCCGAAAGCCGTTCGCCACACCGTCAAGCGCCGACCAGGCAACACAGTAATCGGTCGCCAGCCCGACCATTGTTATGTCCTCGCACCCCCGGTCGCGAAGCAACCCGGCAAGACCTGTTGCCGTTGCCTTGTCATTCTCGAAAAAGGCCGAATAGGAATCGACCGCCGGATTGGTTCCCTTGCGAATAACCGCATCGGCGCGAACCGTATCGAGCGCCGGATGAAACGCGGCGCCGTCGCTTCCCTGAATACAATGGTCAGGCCACAGCACCTGCGGCCCATAGGGCATGTCGGTCAGGGTGAAGGGCGCCGCCCCCTCATGCGACGAGGCAAAGCTGGAATGCCCCTCCGGATGCCAGTCCTGGGTCAGGATCACAAGATCGAACGCATCCATCATCGCGTTGATGGGCTGCATGATGCTGTCACCATCGGCAACGGCAAGGGCGCCGCCGGGGCAGAAATCATTCTGCGGGTCGATTACCACAAGCGCCTTCATCTGTCCTTACCTCCCATCAGAACAATCCGGTCCTGGACCCGAGTGTAGGGTGCCACCGTGACCGACGCAACAAGCTGGCCTGTCATAAGCCGACCTGTCATAAGCTGGCCTATCGCAGGCCGTCCTTACCGGTCACCTCGTCCACAGTCAGGCCGCCCATGCGGTTGTGGATCCGTGGCCCGCGCGACATGGCAAGCGCAAACATGATCTCGCCAGCGCGCGGCGCGTCGGCAAGCCGGACCTCCATGGCGTCGAAATGGCTTCGCACATAGGCGGCATTGATATGGCCAAGCGGAATATCAATCGGGGTGCCGGGGCCGCCAACCTTCATCGCCGATGGCACAATGGCCTTCGCCTCGCCAAGACGTTCACGCATCGAATAGCCGCCGGGGACATGCCACAGCGCGGTGTGTTCCAGTTCGCCCCCCTCGCCGGCAAGCGCCGCCTTGCCATAGCCGTCGATGCCCTCTGCACCACCAAGAAGGTCAATCAGCTCGTCAGTCATGGCGAGACCAAGCGGTTTCAGATCATCCATCGCCGATTGCAGATCCTCCTGCCAGGTGCCGGCGAACGGGTTGGCAACAACAGCGACAATGGCGGCGCGGCGGCGCGGCATCTCCGGCGGCGGCCCGTTCTCGTGATGGATTGTTTCGACAAAACTCATCGTCTTGCGAAGCGTAAAGTCAGGCATGGCAGTCCTCCCCGATCTGATCTGCTTTGATGTCATCTGGCCTGTCGGCATGGGCTGGCCGGCCGCCAAGCAGGCCGGCGGCAAGGCCGACTGTTTCAATCCGGCCCTGCAGCACCAGTACCGCACCGGCGATACCGTCCTGTTGCATGAACCTGGTGGCCGTCACGCGCCCGGCGCCAAGCGCGGATGCAATCTCGTCATCCGCAAGAGCCGGAACGTCGGTTGTCACCATCCTGCCGCCGAGGTCGCTGGCGGGATCGAGATCATGCGCTGGCGTTCTTGCGATCACCGGATGGCCCGGCACATCGACATCATTGGCAATCAGCGTCGCCGCCATATCCGCCAGCGCAGCACTCTCGGCAAGCACCGTCACACTGTCGGCAATGCCAAGGGAATGGCTGCGTCCCCCCCATCCCGAACTGGCCATGCCGCGCCAGCGCGTCGGCCCGGCAAGTGTCAGCATGCCAGCCGGAAGACCGGCGATCTGCGCGCGCGTCGTGACGCCATCTGCGCTCCAGAAGGCAACATCCCCGCCGTTATTCACAACGATCCGGCTGCAATCCCGCGCCGCGTCATCGGCCAGCATCGCCGCCAGAACATGGTCGGCAACGGCCCCCGCCACCGCGACCATGGGTGTCACAAACCTGTCACCGGCCCGGCGGCAGACAGCCTGCATGCGCCGCGCCACCGGCCCGGTGAAGCGCCGCCCTTCCTCGAACGGGGACCGCAGCGCGTCCAGTTCACCGGCAAGCGTCGACAGGACCGGCATCGCCGTGGCAACGGCCCGTTCAAACAGGGCATCGCGCCGCGGTCCGTCAGCGTCGATCACAAGGTCAATGGGGCCATGCTGAACATGCAGGCGCTGACGCCTGCCAATCAGGGCCGCCTGAAATCCCGTGGTGGCCGACGGTCGTCCATCGGTGTCTGGTTCAGGATGCGCTGTCATCATCGGTCAGCAACGTCTTTGCCCCGGGCCCCACCACCAGCGCATTGGCGCCATATTCGCTTCCTTGCTCAACGGCCGCGGCGATGCTTCGCACGGCGTCATGGTGACCGCCAAGCGCGACATAATCATCATGGCGAACGGTGAATTCCAGCGGTGCCACCAGCGCCGGGGTCGGCACATAGCCAAAGGCGTTGTCGGGAAGGTTCAGCACATCGACCATGATCGTAATGCCCCCACCTGGCCAGACGAACGCCTCAACCCCGCCACAGGATACGGTGGTGTGTCGTTTCTGCACCGAGCGGGTCAGCTTCACCGGGTTCTTTGTCGCGCCGGCGCGAAGCGATCCGCCGGCACCACCCATGAACAGCACCGTACACAGCGCCGGTTCGCAATTCTCGATGATCAGATCCACCGTCGGGTGAAGTGATTCGGGAAGCGGTGCCGGCTGTGGCACAAGATCGTCATCGAGGATGAAATAGGCAAATTGCTCGCCGGTTGTCGACACCATCAGCAACGTCAGCCCCGGCCGTGCGCCCTTTTTCGCATCCCAGTCACCCAGGATTGTCAGCGGGTTCTCAATGTTGGTGCCGCCCCAGCCAAGACCAGGCTCGGCGACCTGGAAATACCGCCCCGGTGTCGACCGGCGTCCCTTGATCCGGATGCCGGTTTCCTGCCAGTCGATAACCTTGCCGGCCTGATGTTCGGACACCACTCCGGTGATATGGTCATCAACAACGACCACCTCATCGACGAGCCCCTTCCATTGCGAGGCGAACATGCCGATGGTCGCCGACCCGCAACCAACCCGCATGCGGCTCTCGACAACACCATCGACAATCGGCGGCTGGCCAGCCTGAACCGTCACCGTCGCCCCATCATCTATGGTCAGTTCGACAGCCTGCTTGTTACAAAGCTGCATGAGCGTGTCGCAGGTGACCCGGCCTTCCTTCTTCGACCCACCGGTGAGGTGATCGACCCCGCCAAGCGACAGCATCTGCGAGCCATATTCCGAGGTAATGACAAGCCCGACAGCCTCGCCGCCGCACCGCACCACAGCACCTTCGTGACCAAGATGCCGGTCGGTGTCGATTTTCACCTTCACCCCGCAATAGGAGAAGATGGCCTCGGTCACCACCGTCACGAAATCGACACCCTCGACATCACGGCTGACAACAAAGGGGGCAGGCTTATAGTCAGGATAGGTTGTGCCGGCGCCAATCGCCGTTACGAACAGGTCGCCTTCGGACCCCAAACCGCCATCCCAGCCAGCACCAAGGAATGGCTTCACCGTGTCGCCGGCCGCCAGCCGGCGGTCGAAGATGGTCAGCGGGTCAAGGCGGACAATCTGGCCATCATGATTGGCGTAGCGGTCGCAGGCACCGCTGTTGCCATCGGCGATATAGCACATCACCGGGCAGGCATCGCAGCGGATCTTTTCGACAGCCTCTTTGGCCATGATCACCCTCCCCTAATCGCCTTTATTACTGGTCTGGATCGCCGCCAGAACACGGTGCGGCAGCGCCGGCAACCGGTCAATCCAGGCGCCGGTAGCGTCATGAATGGCGTTCAGGATCGCCGGTGCCGTCGGGATCAGCACATGCTCGCCAAGCCCCTTGGCGCCCATCGGCCCAACCGGATCGGGCTTTTCAATGAAGATGGTCTCGATCTCCGGCATGTCGCCGCATGAGGGAATCAGGTAGTCATGCAGATTCTCGGTGCGGCCCGGGATATATTCCTCCATCAGCGCCATACCAAGGCCCTGCGCGATGCCACCCTCAATCTGGCCAGTCGCCAGCAGCGGGTTGATCACCCGCCCCAGATCATGCGCCGCGGTGATATTCGCAACCCTGACCGTGCCAAGGCTGAGATCAACCTCCAGCTCGACCACCTGCGCCCCATAGCCGTAAACAGCATAGGGTTCGCCCTGGCCATCAGCATCCAGCGGCACGGTCGGTGGATCGTAGGTTTCCTCGGCGCGCATCACATAGCCAAATGCGTCAACCGGCATAGCGGACAGGTCGATCCGCTGCCGATCCACTGTCCCGCTGATGACGATGCTGGCACCGTCAAGCCGGATCTCGGCATCATCCTCCATATTGCTGTGGCGCAGGATATCGGCGCGAAGGCGGCGTCCGGAAAGTTCGGCCGCCTTGCCGGTGATGAAGGTCTGCCGCGAGGCCGATGTCTTGCCACAATCAGGGGTGATCGCCGTGTCCGGGCCGACAAGTTCGAAATTGGCAAGCGGCATGCCAAGCGCGTCGGCGCAGATCTGCGTGATCACCGTATTCGACCCCTGGCCGATATCGGTCGCGCCCTGATGCAGCCGCAGCCTGCCATCTGCCGTGATGCCAAGGCGGATGGTCGACGGGTTCGGCAATGCGGTGTTGCCACAGCCATACCAGCATGACGCAACCCCGACGCCGCGCCGCATTGTGCCACCGCTGGCATTGAACGATGCGGCACGCGCCTGCGCGGCCTCCCAGGCCGGTGCCAGCGCATCAAGACATTCGGCAATCCCGACACCATGTACCTGCTGGCCGCAGACGGTGCGGTCACCATCGACAAGCGCGTTCCTGCGCCGAAATGCCAGCCGGTCCATATCGAGCTCACGGGCCAGCCGGTCCATCAGCACTTCCTGGAGAATCGTCGCCTGCGGCACCCCAAAGCCCCGAAAGGCGCCCGACACCGGGCCGTTGGTATGAATGGCATGCGCCACGGCAAGATAATGCGGAATATTGTAAGGTCCCGAGGCATGGATCGGCACCCGCGTCGCCACGGTCGGTCCCCAGCTGGCATAGGCGCCAGTGTTGAATTCGCCCTCGAACACCATGCCGGCGAGTTGACCATCGCGCGTCGCGGCGAGCTGTCCCCGCATCGCCGCCGGATGCCGCTTGGTTGTCGAGATCATTGATTCCTGACGCGAATAGACCATCCGGCACGGCCGGCCCGTCTTCAGCACGGCAAGGCCAAGTAACGGTTGCAGCGATACATCCAGCTTGGTGCCGAACCCGCCACCGGCGGCGGCCGGAATGATCCGCACCCGCGAAAGCGGCAATCCGAGAATTTTCGACGTGTCTTCCTGGTCCATGACCGGCGCCTGCGTACAGGCAGAGATGACAAGAACATCATCCTCCATCCAGGCACAGCCGGCCTCCGGCTCAATCGGCGCATGCTCGACATAGGCTGTCTCGATGGCGGCGCTGACCTGCACATCGCCTGTTTCAAGACCGCCCGCGCCATCACCACTCTTCACCCGTCCGGTGATCAAAAGATTGTCGGCGCGCGTGTCATGAAGCCGGGCAGCACCCGGCTGGCGGGCCTCGGCAGCCGTCAGCGCCGGATCGCGCTCCTGCCATGCAACCGGAAAATCCGACAGATCGGCGGCGGCAAGATCATCCGCCTCGCCGATCACCAGCGCCACCGCCTCGCCGCGGAACCGCGCTGTCGTCTCGGCAAGCGCCGGCTGGTCGGCGAAGGGCGGGATCACCCCAAAGGCGTTGATGCCGCGAATGTCCACCGCTGTCACAATGGCGCTGACAAAGGGTTTGCCGGTGCGCCATGCCTCCAGATCACCAAAACTGAAATCAGCCAGAAAATGCGGCGACCTGATGGCCCGCACCAGAAACGCATCCTGCGGCCAGGAATCAGCGCCGAATCTTTCCGTCGCGTTGACCTTGGCATGGCCGTCAAGCCGATACACGGCAGCACCAACCGCCGCCCCGGCATCAGGTGCCGGCCCGCCGGTCGCGGCGGCGCCAGCATCCATAATCGCATCGACAATCTTGGCATAGCCCGTACAGCGGCACAGCACACCGCCAATCGCGTCTTCGACCTGCTGGCGATCCGGTGACGGGGTGTCGCGAAGCAGCGCCGTTGCCGCCATCATCATGCCGGGGGTGCAGATCCCGCACTGCGCTGCGCCATGCCGCAGAAACGCCTGCTGCAGGCCTGAAAGCGTGTCGCCGGGCCCGGCAAGCGATTCCGCCGTTTCGACATGGCGACCATCTATCTGGCCGGCAGGCACAAGGCAGGCGCAGACCGGACGGCCATCAAGAAGCACTGTACAGGCCCCACAATCGCCGGCGTTGCAGCCAACCTTTGTGCCGCGCAGGCCAAACCGTTCACGAAGCAGGTCACTGAGCCGCGTGGATGGTGAGCAGCGAAGCTGTGCTGTCTCGCCATTGACCATGAAGCCAATCTGCATGCCGGAATCCGAAACGCCGTCCATCACGCCGCCTCCACGCGCAGTGATCCAATGGTCCGCCAGGCAAGCTCGGCAGCCGCCATCCGCCGATAGCCGGCCGAGGCGCGGATATCATCAATCGGCGCCAGACTGTCGGCAATCAACGGCATCGCCTCGGCGGCAAGCGAGTCAATCCTGTCGAGCTGGCTGCCGACAAGAAGCGATTCCAGCTGGTCCTGCCGCGTTGCCACCGGCGCGCAGGCACCAACAGACACCGCCGCCCGGGCAATGCGCCCGTCATCCACCACCAGCCGCACAGCGACCATCGCGATCGAAATGACCAGATAGCGCCGCGCACCAAGCTTGGCGAAGCCTGACAGGCCGGCCTCGGCATGCGGCGGCACATGGATGGCGACAAGAAGTTCATCAGGCCGCAACGCCGTCTGACGTGGCCCGGTCAGAAATGTGGCAAGCGGCAGACGCCGGCTGCCGCTGACCGAGGCCAGCTCGACCTCGGCATCAAGCGCCATCAGGCACGGCACGCTGTCGGCCGCCGGCGATGCGGTACACAGATTGCCACCAATGGTGCCGCTGACCTGGATCTGCACCGCGCCGATTTCGCGCGCCGCCTGTTTCAGCATGCGGTAGGCCGGGGGCAGGTCGGCCCGCAGCACATCATCCCATGTTGTCGCCGCGCCAAAGCGCCGCCACCCATCCACAAGCGTGATCCCGCGAAGGCTGTCCAGCGCGGTAATGTCAAGAAGCGGGCCGTCGAGCGACGGCGCCTGTGTCGTCGGGTAGATATCGGTGCAGCCGGCCATGATCAATGGCCGCTCCGTCGCCAGCCATTGCAATGCGTCTTCGAGAAGGTGAGGCCGCAGATACGTCATGGTTTCGCGGTTGAATTCATTGCCAATTTCGTTTGTGTACCAATAGACTGTGCATGGGCCCCCTGATAGTGTCAACTGACAAAGGCGCGACGGGGACGCCATGTCGTCGCATGCCGGGAGGACATCGAATGACAGCGCATGACACATATCTTCTGGAACGGCAGGTCGGATTCATCATGCGGCGCGTGATGCAGCGTCATATCGCGATCTTCTCGTCGCTGATTCCCGAGATGACACCAACGCAATTCGCCGCTCTGGCGAAGCTGTGCGAGCTTGGCCAGACGTCGCAGAACGAGCTTGGGCGCCTGACCTCGATGGATGTCGCGACAATCAAGGGTGTGGTCGACCGGCTGCGCGCCCGCGGCCTTGTTCAGGCCGCGCCTCTGGTTGGCGACCGCCGACGTCTGCTGCTGACCCCGACAGAGGACGGACGAACCCTCTATGCCGAACTTGTGGCCAAGGCATCGGACGTGACACAGCAGACGCTGGCGCCACTCGACAAGTCGGAACAGGACAGGCTTGTAAAACTGCTGGAACGGCTTGTCTGATCAACAGACCAGCCTGGTCACACGCCGATGAAACGGTGCAGCAGATCGGGATCCGTCTTCAGCTCTTCGGCATCGATAGCCGGATGACTGCGGCCATTCTCAAGAAACACCACCCGGTTGGCGATTGACAGGACCGCGTCGACCCGCTGTTCGACCAGCAGGATGGCGACCCCGCGGTCACGAAGCGCCGTCACCGCCTGCCTGATCTGCTCGATCATCGAGGGCTGCAGCCCCTCGGTTGGCTCGTCCAGAAGCAGCACCGACGGCTCGATACACAGGGCCCGCCCGGTGGCCAGCATCTGCTGCTCGCCGCCCGACAGCGTGTCGGCGCGCTGGTTCAGCCTTTCACCAAGCCGCGGAAACATCTCAAGCACCCAGTCGCGCGTATCCCGTCCCTTGCCACGCACCATCAGCCCGATTTCGAGATTCTCGGCGACCGTCAGTTCGGCGAACAGACGCCGCCCCTGGGGGATATAGCCGATGCCATGTCGTGGCACCTCGTTCGCCGGCAGGCGCGACACCCCGACCCCGTCGCATGTCACGCTGCCTGACTGCGCGCGAAGCAATCCCATGATGGTTTTCAGACAGGTTGTCTTGCCAGCGCCATTGCGCCCCAGCAGACACACGATTTCACCAGCCTCAACGCTGAAGGAGACGTCGTGGAGCACCCTGATATCACCATAGCCCGAGGACAGATTTTCAACACGAAGCATCAGCCTGTCCCCAGATAGGCGGCCTGCACCGCGGCGTTGTTTCTGATTTCAGAGGGTGTGCCACTGGCAAGAACCGATCCGAAATTGAGAACGGTGATGGCATCGGCTGTCTGCATCACAACATTGATATTATGCTCGATCAGCAGAATCGTCATGTCACCGGCCAGGCCGCGAATCAATGCCACGAAATCGACGATCTCGCTGTCGGCAAGCCCCTGTGTGGGTTCATCAAGGATCAACAGACGCGGCTGCTGGCTCAACCCCATGGCGATTTCGAGAAGACGCTGATGGCCATAGCTGAGATCGCCGGCAAGCTGGTCGGCGCGGTCGGCGATCCCGACCCGCTCCAGCGCCTCGGCGACCTGCCGGTCGGTTGCCGCCGTGTCGTCGCCTGTCCGCCACCGCAACGCCAGCGCGACATTCTCGGCCACGGGAAGCCGACTGAACACCGATGTGATCTGGAACGTGTAGGCCATGCCGGCACGGATGCGCCGGTGCGCCGGCATCGAGGTGACGTCACGACCTTCGAAGGTCACGGTGCCGGCGCTTGCCGGAATTCGGCCCGACAGCATGCCAACAAACGTCGTCTTGCCAGCGCCGTTCGGGCCAATCAGGGCGCGCACCTCGCCGGCAGGAAGGTCGAAATCGACATTGTCGACGGCCTTGAGGCCGCCAAAATTCCGGCTCAGGCCGCGTGTTGACAACAGCGTCATGGCAGCCACCTCAGACCACGGCGGCGCAACTCGCCGACAAGACCCTGCGGTGCGAACAAGGTCAGCATCACCAGCGCGAAGCCGGCGATCAGCATGTAGGCGGTTGTCAGCCCGCTGGACAGATCGATCAGATAGAACATGAACAGGGTGCCGACAAACGGCCCAAGGATCGTGCCAGCGCCGCCAAGAAGCACCCACAGAAGCGGGAAGATCGAATATTGAACCGAGGCGAAGGTCGCCCCGGCATAGCCGAACAGCAACCCGTAGGCCGCCCCGGCGGCGGCCGACATCGTCCCCGACAGAACCACCGCGGCAAGCTTGTGACGATGAATGTCATAGCCAAGCATCCGCGTGCGCTCCTCATTCTCGCGAATGGCGACAAGCACCCGGCCGAATCCCGCCTGCACAACGCGAAGCGAGACCACAACACAGATCGCGAACAGGGTCAGCGCGGCAAAATAGCGGTTGGTGGGGTCGGCAAGGTTGAACCCGGCAAGCTGGCGGAAGGATTGCTGGATCACAAACCCCTCGTCACCGCGGGTATATTCCCCGAAATAGAGCGCCGCGAGATAGCCTGCCTGGGCAAACATCAGCGTCACGATCATGAAGGCGACACCGGCTGTTCGCAGCGCCAGAAGCCCGATGGCGAGCGCCACCCCGAAACCTGCCACAAGCCCGGCCAGCAACGCCGGCCCGGCACTCCAGCCAAGATGCTGAACGGTCAATGACATGCCATACATGCCGGCGGCGAAAAACAGGGCGTGGCCAAGGCTGAGCAATCCCGTATATCCAAACAGGATGTTGTAGCCCATGGCATAGCAGGCCAGCACCATCACCCGCGCCAGATTGCCATGATGATAGGCCGGAAGAACGAACTGCAGCGCGAAAAGCAGCAGGATCACGCCGATATGCAGCAGCCAGGATTTGCGAAGATCGCTCATTGCAGACCCACTCACAGCCCCGGCCTCCCGAACAGCCCCTGCGGGCGGAAGATCAGCACGAAGGCAACGCCAAGCGTGGCGATGATCTTGGCAAGGGTCGGCGTGAAGAAGACCGAAATCATGCCATCGCTGATGCCGATCAGAAGCGCCGCCACGACAGTGCCGGGAAGACTGCCAAGCCCGCCGATGATGACGACGATGAAGGACAGCAGCAGCGGATCATGTCCCATCAGGTAATGCGCCTGCTGGATCGGCACGATCAGGACCCCCGCCAGCGCCGCCAGACCGGCACCAAGACCAAACACGGCGGCATAGACCCGGTCCACCGGAATGGCGAACGCCCTGGCCATCTCGCTGTCAAGCTGGGTGGCCCGCATCACCAGACCGATCCGCGTGCGTGTCATCAACAGCCAGATCGCCCCGAGCAGAAGGACCGCCGCGCCAATCACCGCCAGCTTGTAGCTGGTGGTGCCAAGACCCCACGGCCAGTAGAGCGACATCCCACCCTCGGTCCATTCGACAAACGGGATCGACAGCCGGTGATTGAAAGGCGCCTCGACAGGACGGGCGTCGGGGCCATAGGTCATCAGCGTGACCTGCTGGATAATGTAGAGAAGGCCGATGGTGGCGACGATGGTGCGTTCCGGATCATAGCCGACCCGTTTCAGCACCAGCCTGTCGGCAAGCGTCGCCAGCAACGCTGTCGCCGGCGGTGCCAGCAGCAGCGCGGCAAGAAAGTTGACCGCCGGATGCGAGTCGACGGCATTGGCGATTATCCAGGCAAGAACGGCGCCGACCATGAAGAACTCGCCATGCGCGACATTCACCACGCGCATGACGCCGAACACCAGCGACAGACCAAGCGCCATCAGCGACAGCACCGCCGCCGTGACAAGCCCTTCAAGCAAACCAAGGATCAGATAGGGACCAAGTTCCATGAGTTGTGGCGAACGCCACTCCCCCTCAACAAGCCGGCCCGCGACAAAGCGGCCCGCAACAAACC
>JBMZTC010000016.1:0-8640 GCA_049623505.1 Puniceispirillaceae bacterium (SeqCode)
TGTGTTAGGCATGCCGCCAGCGTTCGTTCTGAGCCAGGATCAAACTCTTAGGTTAGACTGGTTCAACGGATTGCTCCGTGAACATAGCCCGCCCAATTTAATCCATGTTCATATACTTCACATTGAAGTAAGCGTTCAAAGATCCATCGGGCTGACTTTGTTGTTTACAAAGGACGATACGTTCACACGAACCGCCACCCGCGAATCTCTTCCAAAATGATCTCACGTTTTCAAATAGCGACCAGCAGTCTGCGACATGCGCTGAGTGTTGGTAAGTGCTGCCCGGCGGGGCAACGAGCGCGGTTTATATGCCGGACCCTTCACACTGTCCAGCCCTAAAATGCGCTTTTTCCACTTTTTTTTCATGGACCCGAAAAAGCGGCGATCTTGCCTGGGCTGGACGACAGTCCAGACCCCGGAAATCCGCCAAAAATCCGTAATTGCGATCCCTGAGAAAGCCAGACCTGTATAGCACAGTCACCCAGCTTGCCGTGAGTCATTTCACTAATGCGATGCATGTTTTCTGCACGGGACGAGTCAATTTGTCGAGCGCCGCGCCAAGACAGCACTCAAAGGTCCGGGCGCAAATTTCTGATTCTTATCGAATTTCCTGCCAGATCTATTGACCAAATCTGTTACTTACTAAATGATGAACCAGATTTTGAGGGCTGGCACCCGTACAGATTGTCAGGCCGGCGCATGAACGAAAACAGGGATACGGGACTGTTAATATGATTCGCAGTTTAGCGCGCTTGGTGATTCTTGGCTTTGTGTGGATGCCTCTCGCCGCAAGCGGGGCCGCCATGGAACCCCTGCACAGTGATGGCATGCCTGTGCCCCTGCCAAAGCCAGATCCAGCTCTAATGTATCCGGCCGAGCCGGTTGATATCGCGATTCCCGTGCCGCGGCCGGATCTGGCGACGATTCTGCCGCGCGCCACCCGCACAGTGACCGAGATGTTCCTTCGGCAGACCGGCAAGCTGACAAGTGATGAGGAAATCTATCAGCTGAAATCCGGCGAAGGTCTGGGAACATTGCTGCGGCGCGCCGGATATAAAGCCACCGACGCGGCCGCCGCGATCGACGCGGTGATCGGTCGGGCCAGCCTGCGCGCGCTGCCTGTGGGGCTCGAGGTGCGCACAACCAGGGACGGATTCGCCTTTACCGCGCGCAATGGACGCGACGTGTTCGCCATTCGCGATCCGGAAGAAGGCTGGCTTGCCTTCACCGCGATCAGACCTGTTGAACGTTACCTTGCCTATGCGCAGGGGGTGATTGACGATTCGATCTACCGTGCCGCAAGTGCCAATGACATTCCCGACCCGGCGCTGGCCGAATATATCCGGGTGATGGGTTTCTCGGTCGATTTCCAGCGCGAGATTCGCAGCGGCGATGCGTTCGAACTTCTCTATGAACAGCAGATTGACCAGATCACCGGCGAGATCATCGCCACCAACCTGCATTACGCCGGCCTCATGCTGTCTGGCAAGCAGCTTGGCTTCTATCGCTATGACCATGACGGGTCACGCGTCGGCTGGTACGATCGTAATGGCAACTCGGCGGCGCGAACACTGATTCGCACACCGATCTCGGGTGCCAGACTGTCATCATCCTTTGGCATGCGCCGCCATCCGATCAGCGGCTACAACTCCATGCATCGCGGCGTCGATTTCGCCGCCCCGACCGGCACCCCGATCATTGCTGCCGGAAGCGGCGTAATCACCGAATCCGGCTGGTACGGATCCTATGGCCGCTACATCCGCATCCGGCACAACAGCACCTATGACACCGCCTACGCCCACATGTCGCGGATCGCCCGCGGCGTCCGGCCTGGCGCGCGGGTCGAGCAGGGCCAGATCATCGGCTATGTCGGGTCCACCGGCCGTTCGACCGGGCCGCATCTGCATTACGAAATCCTGGTTAACAACCGCAAGGTGAACCCGCTGACGGTCAGCCTGCCGACGGGTGAACGCATCCCGCCAGAGCTTCTGGAGAATTTCCATTCCAAGGTCGAGCTTGTTGAATCGGAAGTGCTGGCGACGGGCAATATGCGGTTTGCCGCGATGGCGCTGCTCCCATCCGAAGATGGATCGCAACTCACGCCATGATCATTGACGCGCTCTGGCAGTTCCCGGTCAAGGGACTTGGCGGTGTGCGGTTGGACAGTGCCGATCTCGTCGCTGGGCAGCATTTCCCCGGCGACCGGCAATTCGCCATCACCGCCGGCCACCCACGGTTCGCCGACAGCCCCGCTGGCAGCTGGCAGAAAAAGGCCGCCTTCCTGCAATTGATGTCGCATGAACAGCTTGCCGCCCTCGACTGCCATTTTGCCGGCACGGTGATAACGCTTCATCAGAATGGAGCCGAACGGCTCAGCGCCGATATGGACAGCGCCGAGGGGGCTGCCGCCATCACACGATTCTTTGGCGATATGTTTGGTGAGTCGCTTGCCACCGAACCACGGCTGATGCGAATCGACGATGGCGCCTATACCGACACAAAGGCACCCTGGATCAGCCTTGGCGGCACCGCCTCCGTCAACCATGTCGCGGAGGTTATGGGGCACCGGCCTGACGCGCGGCGCTACCGCCTGAACATCATGATGGAAACCAGGACCCCTTTCGAGGAAGCGGGTCTTATTGGCCGGAAAGTGGCTCTTGGCGGGGCCATTCTACAAATTGTCGAACCTGTTGGCCGCTGCGCCGCCATTGATGTCGATCCAGAAAACGGGGCCCGCGGCCCGCATCTTCTGCCGCGCATGGCCACAGCCTTCGGTCATACAGATCTGGGAATTTTCGCCGAAATCATTCAAAGCGGCACAGTCACGCCGGGCGACCAGCTGCGGCAACTCGACTGATCAGGCGACCGCCGGCCTCACGCAGAGGCCGGGTCCTGGTCTTCCTGAACCTTTTCGGCAAGCTGCGCCGGCGTCAGATCGACCACCTCGGCTGTGCTGCCGGGCTCGGCATCACCATTTGGCTTCGCGTCACCATTGGATTTGGCATCACCATCGTCACCGGCATCGCCAGCCGACTTTGCCTCGGCTGCCGCCTCTTCGATCACCGGCTGCGGGCCACCGGTGCGCGACTGGCGCTCGGCGTGCTGCGCCTTGCGTTCCTCGGCAGCGTCAAGCGCTGCCTGGTGAAGACGGTAGTAATGATCCGCGAATTGCGTGTAGGCCTCGGCGGTAATCCGTTCACCGGCAGCGGCGGCGTCATGCGCCAGCGCCAGATACTTTTCGTTCAGCTGCTGCGCATTGCCTCGCAGCTTCACATCCGGACCATTGGATTCATATGAGGTGTTCCTGTTCGGCACATTTGGTTGGGCGTTGCCGTTGCCCCGGCGGCCACGTCCGCGGCCGCGCTTTGCATTCTGAGGTTGTCTCATCGACCTGTATACCGGTTATTGCAACTGTTGTGGCAAGCGGCCCATGCCTCGGCTGAGGCCCTGTTCGGCTTACCAGACGTTACCGCCATATTCGGAGGTTCGTTTGCGGCGCACCCGGCGCCGCCATCAACGTCCGCACAATAGCCACCACATGCCTGCGATATCAAGCTAAAATATGCGCTGAGGCGAAATATCCGCCAGCATCCGCCACGTGTCACCCATCCGCTGCAAAGGCAAGGCATCTGACAATGCCCGCCATGTCGGCAAAGTCACCCGCCGCCCGCAGGCCGGCGGCAGCGGCAAGGCCAGTCACATGCGGCAGCTGGCCGGCCCCGATCTCGACAAAGGCCTGGCCATCCGGCGCCAGCCCGCACGCGATCCGCGGCATCAGACGCCGCCAGCTTGCCAACCCGTCATCCCCGCCATCAAGTGCCTGCCTCGGGTCAAACCCCGCCACCTCAACCGCCAGCCTGTCGATCTCGGCATGTGGAATATAGGGCGGGTTGCACAGGATCAGATCAAACCCGCCACCGCCGGCATCCGGATCGGCAAAATCCGCCTGCTGAAATCGGACGCTGGCGCCAAGACCAAGCCGCGCCGCGTTCGCGGTGGCCGTCTTGACGGCATCGGCGCTGATATCGATCCCGACACCGCTTGCCTGAGGCAGGTCAGACAGACAGGCCAACAAAAGCGCCCCCGACCCGCTGCCAAGATCAAGAAGGCGCAGCGGCGCGTTGCGGCGTTCGCCAATCCAGGACAGCGCCGCGGCAACAATGGTCTCGGAATCGGGCCGCGGGTCCAGCGTCGCGGGTGACAGCTCGAGCCTGAGCGACCAGAATTCCCGCCACCCCCGGATTCTGCTGACGGGCTCGCCGGCAAGCCGCCGTGCCAGCAGTGATTCAAACTCGTTGCTGTGCGCGGGGGTCCAGTCGACAAGGGTCTCATGCGGCAGCACCGCATCATCACGGCCAAGGGCGGCCCCAAGAAGCAGCCGCGCATCCAGTGGCGCGCTGTCAATGCCGGCGTCCCGAAGCCGGGCCTGCGCCGGCAACAGGATCGTGCGCGCCTCGGGTGAAGAGATGGCTGCCGGGGGCAGGCTCATTCACCACCCTCGGCAAGACGTTGCGCCTGATCTTCGGCAACAAGCGCCTCGACGACCTCGTCAAGAGCTTCGCCGGCGATCACCTTGTCGAGCTTGTAGAGCGTCAGATTGATTCGATGATCGGTGACCCGGCCCTGCGGGAAATTGTAGGTACGAATGCGTTCCGACCGGTCGCCGGACCCCACCTGACCCTTGCGCGAGGCGGCACGCTCAGCCTGCAGGCGGGCGCGCTCAGCATCATACAATCTGGCACGCAGGATCTTCATCGCCTTGGCGCGGTTCTTGTGCTGCGACTTCTCATCCTGCTGGCTGACGACGATTCCTGTCGGTATGTGGGTGATTCGTACCGCCGAGTCAGTGGTGTTGACCGACTGTCCACCCGGGCCCGAAGCGCGGAACACGTCGATACGAAGATCGCTTTCCTGAACGTCGATATCGACATCCTCTGCCTCAGGAAGCACCGCCACCGTGGCCGCCGAGGTGTGGATGCGACCGCCAGCCTCGGTTTCCGGGACACGTTGCACCCGATGCACACCGGATTCGAATTTCAGTCGCGCGAACACATCACTTCCGGCGATATTCGCGGTTGCTTCCTTGTAGCCGCCAATGCCTGTCTCGGACACTTCCATGACCTCGAACCGCCAGCCATGCCGTGCCGCAAAGCGCTGATACATGCCAAACAGATCGGACGCGAACAGCGCCGCCTCGTCACCGCCGGTGCCTGCCCGCACTTCCAGAATGGCGTTTCGTGAATCATCGCGGTCGCGCGGCAGCAGCAAAAGCTGCAAAGCCTTCATTTCATCAGGAAGCCGCGATTCGACATCTTCGATCTCGGCCCGCGCCATCTCGATGATCTCGGCGTCGCCATCAGCCTCGTCAATCATCTGCGCGGCGGCATCGCGGTCAGCCTCAAGCCGGCGAACAAGTTCAATCGCTTCGCAGACAGGGCGAAGCTCGGCAAGCTCGCGTGACAGGCTGGCAAGCTCGTCAGGTGACATGCCGGCCGACTCTGACAACCTTGTCTCGACCTCGGTCCGGCGTGATATCACCCGGTCCATGCTGTGATCAAGGCTCATGCCGATGGCCCGTCCGTAGCTGTCGCCAGCGCGCTGGCAAGATGTGATGGCAGGTCGGCCTGTGCGATTTCATGCTGCGTTCCCGCAGCCAGGTTACGAATCTGCGCCGTCCCGTTGGCGATTTCGTCACTGCCAAGAATTACCGCCATTCTGACACCGGCCCGGTCAGCCTTCTTCAGACGCTTGCCAATGGCGCCCCCGGTCGGCACATCGACCGCGATGCCAGCATTGCGCAAAACTTCGGCGACAGCGTAGGCCGCCACACCGGCATCATCATCCATTGGCATCACCGCGACAGGCGGCGCGACCGGGGCCTCGGCCCCGGCAAGCATCGCAAGACGTTCAACGCCCGCGGCCCAACCAACGCCGGCCACCGGCGGGCCGGCCAGCATTTCCGACAACCCGTCATAGCGGCCACCGCCAAGAACCGTTCCCTGTGCGCCAAGAGCATCGGTAATGAACTCGAACGCCGTATGGCAATAATAATCAAGCCCGCGCACCAGCAGAGGATCGAACTGCCAGGCAATGCCGGCCTTGTCCAACGACGCTGTCACTGTTGCAAAGTGGGTCTTTGATGAATCGTTCAGGAACGCATCAAGACGCGGCGCGTCGGCCAGAATGACACGGTCACCCTTATCCTTGGAATCAAGGATGCGAAGCGGATTTGTCTGCATCCGCTTCTGGCTGTCCTCGGACAGATCACCGGCATGCGCCTCGAGAAACGCCAACAGCGCCGCGCGGTATGCCTGCCGGCTTTCGGTATCGCCAAGCGAATTGAGATGCAATGTGCAGCGGTCAAGCACACCAAGCCCATCAAGAACCCGCGCGCCACAGCCAATGATTTCGGCATCGGCAAGCCCGTCACGCGGGCCCAGATATTCAATGCCAATCTGATGGAACTGCCGCATCCGCCCCTTCTGCGGCCGCTCATAGCGGAACATCGGGCCCGCATAGAAGAATTTCAGCGGCAGGCTTTGCGTCAGACCATTCGAGATCATCGCCCGCACGACGCCTGCCGTATTCTCCGGTCGCAGCGTCAGCGTCTCGCCGCCACGATCGGTGAAATTATAGGTCTCCTTGGTCACCACATCGCTGCTGTCACCAAGTGGACGAGAGAACACCTCGGCGAACTCGAAGATCGGCGTTGCCATTTCCTGAAAGCCATAGAGCGACGCGGCATCGCGGGCCGTATCGATGACCCGGCGGTGCGCGGCCATTGCCTCGGGAAGCAGATCCGAGGTGCCTCTGGCTGGTTGCAAACGAGACATGTTCAGCGTGTCCTTGGCATGATCCTGCGACGGAGTGAATGTTCCCTGGCGAAGGTTAGGCTTCGATTTCGCCTGATCTGATGGCGGCAGCACGGGCCTCGACAAGGCCGACAACATGCTCGACGATGTCACCATTCGTCAACCTGTGATCGGCCATGCCGGAGACATAGATCTGGTGTGTCCCCCGACCGCCACCGGTCAGACCGATATCAGTCTCGCGAGCCTCGCCGGGGCCGTTCACGACACAGCCGATGATCGATACCGTCATCGGAATGTCGATATGCTCCAGCCGCTCTTCGATCGTCTGTACGGTGCTGATCACATCGAATTGCTGGCGCGCGCATGACGGGCATGAAATCACCGTCACCCCGCGACGCCGCAGCCCAAGCGATTTCAACATCTCATAGGCGACCCTGACCTCTTCGGCGGGGTCGGCCGACAAGGACACCCGAACCGTATCACCTATGCCTGCCCATAACAGCCCGCCAAGCCCGATGGCCGACTTGACGGTGCCGGAACGCAATCCCCCAGCCTCGGTAATGCCAATGTGAAGGGGGCAGTCGATCGCATCGGCAAGCTGTTGATAGGCAGCGACGGCGAGAAAAACGTCTGACGCCTTGACCGATATCTTGAATTCGTGGAAGTCGTTGTCCTGCAGGATCCGCGCATGCTCGAGCGCCGATTCGACAAGCGCCTCGGGGCACGGTTCAGCGTATTTTTCCAACAGATGCTTTTCCAGCGATCCGGCATTGACCCCAATGCGCATCGAGCAACCATGGTCACGCGCCGCGCTGATCACCTCGCGGACCCGGTCGGCCTGCCCGATATTGCCTGGATTGATCCGCAGACAGGCGGCGCCGGCGGCCGCGGCCTCGATGGCCCGGCGGTAATGGAAATGAATGTCGGCGACAATCGGCACCGGACTCGCCGCGCAAATCTCACGAAGTGCTGCCGTGCTGTCCTCATCGGGGCATGACACGCGGACAATGTCGGCGCCGGCATCGGCAGCGGCATTGATCTGCGCCAGCGTACCGGCGACATCGGTCGTCAATGTGTTGGTCATTGTCTGCACCGAGATTGGCGCATCACCACCAACAGGCACCTGGCCAACCATGATCTGGCGGCTCTGGCGGCGTTCAATTGTTCTGTAGGCTCGGTAGGCGTTGGCCACGGCCGGCGCGCTCCTCTGGGTTAGGCTGAACAGGATGCTGCGAGATTCCATCGGCAGGAACCACCGAAGATATCGCGCAGCGTTGCCCTAGAATTGGTTGCGAAGCTTGGCGGCGTCAAGAAGCAGATCGCGCAGGATTTGCCCTGAATCACCAACCGACCGCACCGTGCCGTCATTGAAGACCAGTTCAAGACCGCCAGCATTGCCGGTGCTGAGATACAGGCGGTCACGGCTGTCCACCATATAGGTTTCGCCAGCCCGCATCAGCTTTGTCATCACTTCCTCGCCATCATTGCGGATGATCTCGATCCAGCTGACGCCGGTGGCCCGGAGTGTGATTTCCATATCCGGCACCCGCTGGCGGGCAAAGGCGACACCACTTCCAGCCTGACTGTCCATCCGGTCGCCCATACTGGCCATTGCACTGGCTGGCACCGCCACTCCGTCACCCGCATTTTCAGTGGCGGCAAGCTCTGTCGCGCTTTGCTCCAAGGCGGGCGCAGGAGGCGCTGTGGGTGATGTTGACAGGCTGCTGTCAGCCATCATCGCGTCCGCAGGCGCTGTTTCTTCAGACGTCGCGCTCAGGGGAGGGACAGCACTGTCAGTTTCGACACGCGCAGTTTCGACACGCGCAGT
>JBMZTC010000016.1:8740-57888 GCA_049623505.1 Puniceispirillaceae bacterium (SeqCode)
CAGTTTCGACACGCGCAGTTTCGACACGCGCAGTCTCGACAGATGGTCCGGCGGCAAGGCCGGCTTCTGGCGCTTCTTCAGCGGCAAGCGGCATCGCTGCCTCGGCCGTCTCTACCGTCTCAGGAGCGGTTGGCGCGGCAAGGGGTGATGTCGTTTCGGTCGAGGCGGCGACGGTTGTGGCCGCCTCGCTCTCTGGCATGACCACCGGATCGGCGGTCGGTGCAGGTGCCGCGGCAAGTTCGACAGGGCCTTCATCAACTTTACCCATGTCGTCAGGTTCGGTCATTGTCGACTCAACCTGCGGAAGCGCCACCACTTCCGACTGCGATTCACCGGTCAGCGCGGTCAGGACATCCGGCTTGCCAATGGCATACCACCCGCCATAACCAGCGACCGCAAAGATCACGATGATTGACGCCAGCATCGCACCCGATCGCTGTGGTCGCTGGGTATCGACAGGAAACTTGTAAGCCGGGCGATTCTCGGCCTCACCAAGCAGGGCACGATAGCGCTGGGTGACCTCCATCCCGTCAAGGCCAACTTCCTGCGCAAAGCTTCGCAGATAGCCGGCGACATAGGTAGGCCCGGGCATCGCGTCGAAATCGCCGGTCTCGATATTCTTCAGATAAAGCTTGGAAATACGGAGAAGCTGCGAAAGCTCGCTGATCTGGACCCCGCACGCAAGACGCGCAGCATTAAGGTCAGCCCCAATCTGATTGAAACTGTCCTCTAAAACGCTTTCCTCGCGCGCTTCATTATCCATAACAGCCTACGCAGTGTTACTGCAAAATATGAGCCAACGATATCCCATATGACCGGGAATGCAACCATTACAAAAGCTCAATTCAAGGCTAGTTTAGCGCGAATTCAGCACAAAGCCATCCCAAATGAGCATCATGGGGACCTCACGGCATCCCAAAGCTGGCAAGGTCGAATCAATCCTCGCCGTCAAGACCAAAGGCGGTATGAAGGCTGCGCACCGCCAGCTCGGTATATTCAGCCGCGATCAGCACCGAAATCTTGATCTCGGACGTCGAAATAACCTCGATGTTGATCCCGCGCTCGGCAAGCGTCTCGAACATGGTTCGCGCGACCCCGGGTTGCGAGCGCATGGCCATCCCGACAACCGAGATCTTGGTCACATCATCCTGTGCATCCATGCCATCAAAGGCCAGCGTCTCGCGGCGCGACTCGATGACTTCAAGTGTTTTGGCCAGATCGCCACGTCCAAGGGAAAAGGTGATGTCGGTTTTCTGTCCCTCGCTGGCCGCCGTCTGCACGATCATATCCACATTGACATGGTTATCGGCGAGCGCGCCAAAGATTGAGGCCGCAATCCCTGGCTTGTCGGGAAGCCCCTGAATTGTGACCTTGGCCTCGTCCGGGCTGTAGGCGATGCCGCTGATTTTTTCCTGTTCCACGATTGCATCCTCATTGACGACAAGCGTTCCCGGCGCGTCCGAAAAACTCGAACGCACCTGCAGATTGACATTATGGCGCATGGCCATGGCGACGGACCGTGTCTGCAACACCTTCGCGCCAAGGGATGCCATTTCAAGCATCTCCTCGAAGGTGATCTGGTCAAGCTTCTGCGCCCGTGGCGCGATTCGCGGGTCGGTCGTGTAGACGCCATCGACATCGGTGTAGATGTCACAGCGATCAGCGTTCAATGCCGCCGCCAGCGCCACCGCCGAGGTGTCGGACCCGCCACGTCCCAGCGTCGAGATACGGCCATCCGGTGCCAGCCCCTGGAATCCGGCGACAACGGCAACCTGGCCAGTGGCAAGCCGTTCGCGCATCACATCTGTATCGATGCTCTGGATCCGTGCCGCGCCATGCACCTCGTCGGTGTGAAACGGAATCTGCCAGCCAAGCCATGAGCGGGCATCAACACCGAGATTCTGCAAGGCGATGGCCAGCAAACCGACCGTCACCTGCTCGCCGGTCGCGACGATGGTGTCATATTCACGAGCATCATGCATCGGCCCGATGTCACGCGCCCAGGAGACGAGCTGATTCGTTGTGCCAGCCATGGCCGACACAACAACAGCCACCTGATTGCCCGACTCAACCTCGGTCTTGACGCGCGAGGCGACATTCCGGATGCGGTCGAGATCCCCAACCGAGGTACCGCCAAATTTTTGAACAATAAGAGCCATTTTTGTCTTATGGTTGCCGCAACCTTTGAAAACCGCAGCTTTCATAGCGATTACCGCCGGATGGGGCAAGCCCGTGGATACCACAGCGGACCAAAAAGAAATTGATAACTTCGCGGCCATGTCCGCGCATTGGTGGGATGAGGGTGGCCCGATGGCGCCTCTTCATGCCTTTGCGCCGGTACGGATCGACTATATTCTGGACAGTGTCCGGAGACTTGGCACATCCAGTGATGGCCGGCTCGATGGACTCCGGATCCTCGACATCGGATGCGGTGGCGGCATTCTTGCCGAGCCGATGGCGCGACTTGGTGGACAGGTGACTGGCATTGACGCCACATCCGAGGCCATCGAGGCGGCAAGGACGCACGCCACGTCAGCAGGTCTGGCAATCGACTATCGCTGCTGCACCGCCGAGGTGCTGGCCGAGAGCGGCGCCAGTTTCGATCTTGTCTATGCCTCGGAGGTGATCGAGCATGTCACCGACAGACGGCTGTTCGCCGCCTCGATCGCCGCGATGCTGGCGCCTGGTGGCACCGCCGTCATCACCACAATCAATCGCACGCTGGCATCCTTCGCGCTGGCCAAGGTGGCGCTTGAATATGTATTGCGGACGGTGCCGGCAGGAACACATGATCCGGCACGTTTCGTCCGGCCGGCCGAACTTCGCGATGAATTCGCCGGGGCCGGAATCATGCTTGATGACATGACCGGTTTCGCGCCGCTGCCGGCCCGCCGGATTGGTGGCAACGGATTTATTCGAGTGGGAAGTCTTGCGGTGAATTACGCGGCCAGCGGCACCCACGCCTGACGACAGACATGCGGGGCGCTGTCAGTTCCGACCGCGCCGCGCCTAATTGTCCTTTGGTAGCCAGGGAATGTCCATCACCGCAATCCCCTCCTCGTCGAGCGCCTCGCGCTCTTCCGGGGTTGCCTTGCCATAAATCCCCTCAGGCTCGACCTCGCCATAATGAATCTTGCGGGCTTCTTCGGCGAATTCATTGCCGACATCGCGACACTCATCCTTGATCTTTGTCTGCAGCGCCCGCATTTCGGCCACAAGGTCGTGCATTCGGCGCATCGCCTCTTCCGGCAGCGCGGCGGTGTTCGGCGCGGCGGCGATATCTGTCCCTTCCCCCGGCCCCGGCCCCACTATCTGCCCGGACAGCTCAGTGGACGGCTGGTCAGCCGGGCGCGGGGATTTGCGGGTTTTCGGGCTGGCCAGATTTGGTGCCATCAAGGCCCGCCGCACCGTGGCCGACCCGCAGGTTGGACAGGTCAACAGCCCTGAGCGTTGCTGCGATTCAAAGGCGGCCGAGTCAGCGAACCACCCTTCAAATTCGTGATCATCCTCACATATGAGCTGATATTTGATCATCGCTCCAACACCGCGCCACAGGTCAGGTCAGCCGACCATGGCAATGTTTGTATTTCTTGCCGGAACCGCAGGGGCAGGGTTCATTACGGGCCACCTTGCGCTGCGGCATGGCCTGCGCCGCCGGCGCTTCTGCTGCCGCCTCTTCCGCCTCGGGCTGCCGGATTTCCACATGGCTGAGAACCATGGTCACCGTCTCACGAAGGCCGGCAAGAAGCGATTCAAACATCGTGAACGCTTCCCGCTTATATTCATTCAACGGGTCCTTCTGCGCATAGGCGCGAAGGGAAATGCCCTGGCGAAGCTGGTCGAGGCTGAGAAGATGTTCCTTCCATTGCTGATCAAGAACCTGCAGCAGCAGCGACTTTTCGGCCATCCGCATTGTCTCGGGGCCAATCCGTACAGCCTTTTCGGCCATATAACGGTCCGACATGCCCGTCAGCCGCTCCTCGATTTCGGTCTCGGCGACACCATCCTCGGCGAACCAGTCCGCGGCCGGCACATCAAGAGCAAGCACCCTCGTGGCATCGGTGCTCAGCTGTTCGGCATTCCACTGGTCGCTGAAGCTTCCCGATGGTACCGAGCGCTCGACAATCTGTGCCACCGCCTCGCGGCGCATCTCGGCAACTGTGTCCTGAACGTCGGCCGCGCGCATGATTTCCTTGCGCTGCTCGAAAATGACCGTTCGCTGGTCATTCATCACATCGTCAAATTTCAGCAGCTGCTTACGGATTTCGAAGTTGCGCGCCTCGACCTTGGACTGGGCCTTTTCAACAGCCTTGTTGATCCAGGGATGAACGATGGCTTCGCCTTCCTCAAGGCCAAGCTTCTGCAGCATGCCGTCAAGCTTTTCCGATCCGAAAATCCGCATCAGATCGTCCTGCAGTGACAGGAAGAATTTCGACGCGCCGGGATCACCCTGACGCCCGGTCCGGCCACGAAGCTGATTGTCGATGCGGCGCGATTCATGGCGCTCGGTACCGATGACATAGAGCCCGCCGGCGGCCAGCGCCTGTTCCTTCAGTGCCGTCACCTCGGCGATGATGGCGTCACGCTTCGCCGCTGGCAGTTCATCGCCATCGGCCGCCGCGTCGAGACGCATGTCGAGATTGCCACCAAGCTGGATGTCGGTGCCGCGGCCAGCCATGTTCGTGGCGATGGTGACAGCCCCGGGAACACCGGCCTCGGCGATGATTTTCGCCTCTTCGGCATGGAACCGTGCATTCAGCACCTGATGCTCGATCTTGCGGCCTTGCAGAACCGCCGCAAGGGCTTCGGATTTCTCGATGCTGACGGTGCCGACAAGCACCGGCTGTCCGCGCTCACGACAATCCGCGATCAGGTCGATAACGGCGTTGTCACGCTCTTCACTGGTCCGGTAGACCTCGTCATCATGGTCGATACGCTGCACCTCGACATTGGTCGGAATGCCGGTCACCTCGAGACTGTAGATTTCCGAGAATTCACCAGCCTCGGTCATCGCAGTACCGGTCATGCCAGCCAGCTTTTCATAGAGGCGGAAATAATTCTGGAATGTGACCGAGGCAACCGTCTGGTTCTCGGCCTGGATCTCGACACCCTCACGCGCCTCAATGGCCTGGTGAAGCCCTTCAGAGAAACGCCGCCCTTCCATGGCCCGGCCGGTGAATTCATCGATGATCACCACCTGCCCATTCTTGATCATGTAATGGCTGTCACGATGGAACAGCTTGTGCGCCCGCAGAGCCTGGTTCACATGATGCAGCAGCCCGACATTCTCGATGTCATAGAGCGTGCCCTCGCCCATCGCCCCGGCGGCACGAAGCAGTTCCTCGGCATGTTCGATTCCATCCTCGGACAGCGCGACGGTCCGTCCCTTTTCGTCAAGATCATAGTCGGCGGGGACAAGATCCGGAATGATCTTGTCGGCGACAACATAATGTTCCGAGGTTGTTTCGGCTGGACCGGAAATGATGAGCGGCGTCCGCGCCTCGTCAATCAGGATCGAGTCAACTTCGTCAACGATGGCGAAATGGTGGTCACGCTGCACCATGTCCTCGATCCGGAATTTCAGATTGTCGCGAAGATAATCGAAACCGAATTCATTGTTGGTGCCATAGGTGACATCACATCTGTAGGCGGCGCGGCGCTCTTCATCCGGCATGTTTCCGGTGATGCAGCCAACGGTCATGCCAAGACGTTCATAGACCCGTCCCATCCAGGCAGCATCGCGCGAGGCAAGGTAGTCATTCACCGTGACAACATGCACACCCTTGTCCGGCAGGGCGTTCAGGAACACCGCCAATGTCGCGACAAGCGTCTTGCCCTCACCGGTCTTCATTTCCGAGATCTGGCCCTTGTGAAGGGCGACACCGCCCATCAGCTGGACATCATAATGGCGCTGCCCCAAGGCGCGTTTCGCCGCCTCCCGAACCCGCGCGAACGCTTCCGGGAGAAGCTCGTCAAGCGTGCTGCCAGAGTCGATGCGGGCCCGCAATGTGGTGACCGATGCGGCGAGATCGGCATCACTGAGCGCGGCGATGTCGTCCTCAAGGGCGTTGATTGCCGCCACCTGCGAGGTGAATTTCTTGGTCGCGCGGTCACCGCCCGACCCAAAGAGATTTTTCGCCAAAGACCCAAACATAAGCTTCCCCGCATCCGATGCACCGCCGGGCACCTGGCGCCCGACCCGGTCCGGTCTGCCAGCAATCCAGCATAATCGCGGATCTGCAAGCGTTTCCGGCTAGTCTGGACATAGTGCGCGCGCCTGTCATTGTCAATCGAACCACGCCCTTCCGGGACTTATAATCACGCCTTTGAAACCGCGGCGCCGGAGGCCCTTTGCCGCGCATTGCAAGGCTTGAATTTGGCTGACGCTTCGGCAACAATCGCGCGGCACCCAGATCGGCTCCGACTGGCAGGCTCACGCCGCGAGTCACCCGGGCCCATCCCGTTCATCCGAAAGGACAGATGATGAAATTCCTCACCACCCTCGCGGCCTCCAGCATTGTCGCCACCACATTGCTGCTTGCACCGTTCATGGCCCAGGCTCAGGAGCGTATCGCTGTTGGCTCGCTCAACGGGGAACCAATCTGGCTTGATGAAATCATGGCCCTTGCCCAGACATTGCCGCCGGAATATCGCGAGGGTGGACTTGCCGGCCTGTATCCGCAGCTTGTCGAGGAAGTCGCGAACGCGCGGCTTGCCGCAGAGGCCGGGCGCACCAGCGGTCTTGACCAGCAGGACGAGGTGGCCACCGCCATGAAGCTTGCCGCCGACCGTGTTCTGGCAGATGCCTACATTTCCGACATGGTGTCGGCGCAGGTTACCGAGGAAGCCATCCAGCTGGCCTATGACAATTTTGTTGCCGACAGCGCCTCGCGCGAAACCGTGACAGCGTCGCACATCCTGGTCGAGACCGAGGATGAGGCAAGGGCGATCATCGCGCAGCTGAATGACAATGCCGATTTTGCCGAACTGGCGCGCGAAAAATCAACCGGACCAAGCGGGCCGAATGGTGGCGAGCTTGGCAGCTTTGGTCGCGGCCAGATGGTACCGGCTTTTGAGGCCGCCGCCTTTTCGATGCCGGTTGACAGCTATTCGGCCGAGCCTGTCCAGACACAGTTTGGCTGGCACATCATCAAGGTCAGCGACAAGAGCGTCGCGCCAGCGCCGGCACTTGACCAGATGCGTGACCAGCTTGCCTCCAACCTGTCGCGGCAGGGGTTTGCCCGCGTTGTGGAAACGCTTCGTGTCGGCGCCAAGGTCGAAGTGCGGCCCTATGACGAGATGGTCACCGAGGCGCAGTCGGCGGCCGCTGGCCAGCAATGACCATCTCGCCTCTCGCCCCGGCATCCTTTCCGGAGATTTCGCCAATTGCCGGGCTGACACTGGCAACCGCGGCGTCAGGCCTGAAATATGCCGGGCGTGACGACATGCTGGTGATGCGCGTTGATGAGGGCGCGGCCATCGCCGGCGTTTTCACCAGATCGGACACCGCCGCGGCACCGGTGATCTGGTGCCGCGAGAGGCTTGCCGCGGCGCCGGAGGGGCTGTGTGCCATCCTGGTCAATGCCGGCAACGCGAACGCCTTTACCGGGTCAGGCGGCACAAGGGCTGTCGAGGACAGCTGTCGCGGCCTGGCGTCACGGCTTGGCTGCGATGCTGGTCAGATCCTGATGGCCTCGACCGGCGTCATCGGCGAGCCGCTGGCAGTGCCGATTCTGGAAGCGCAGTTCGACAATCTTGCCGCCGGCAAGGCTGACTGGCAGGACGCCGCGCGCGCCATCATGACAACCGACACATTCGCCAAGGGCGCGACCGCCAGCGCCATGATCGACGGCGTTGCGGTCAGCATTGCCGGCATTGCCAAGGGGTCCGGCATGGTGGCGCCCGACATGGCGACGATGCTGGGGTTTATCGCCACCGATGCGGCGCTGCCACAAGCGGTGCTGGCAGCCCTGCTTGCCGACGCGACGCAGCGCAGCTTCAACGCCATTACTGTCGACAGCGACACCTCGACCAATGACAGCGTGATCCTGATCGCCACCGGCGCTGCCGGAACCCCACCTGTTGCCGGCGCCGATGACCCGCGGCTTGCCGAATTCCGCGCCGCGCTGGATGCGGTGATGCAGGATCTGGCGAAACAGATTGTCCGCGATGGCGAGGGTGCCAGCAAATTCATCACCATCAGCGTTGCCGGCGCGCCGGACGACAGGCTGGCGCACCGCATCGCCATGGCCATCGCCAACGCGCCGCTGGTGAAGACGGCCATTGCCGGCGAGGACGCCAATTGGGGCCGGATTGTCATGGCTGTTGGCAAGGCCGGCGCCAATGTCGACCAGTCGAAGATTGGCATAGCGATCGGCGGCATCAGGATCGCCGCCGGCGGGGCGCGGATCGAGGATTATGACGAGACACCCATCGCCGCGCACATGCAGGGCGACATGATCGATATCGAGGTGAGCGTCGGAACCGGCGCCGGGACGGCGCGGGTCTGGACCTGCGATCTGACGCATGGCTATATCTCGATCAATGCCGATTACCGCAGTTGAACCAATGAGCGTTGCCGACAACCCTGACAGCGCGCGTCCGGTTGTTCTGGTCAGCGCCGTTGCGCTGATTGATGCAGACGGGCGGGTGTTGCTGGCGCGTCGGCCAGCCGGCAAATCCATGGCCGGCCTGTGGGAGTTTCCAGGCGGCAAGATCGAAGCTGGCGAGACACCCGAGGCGGCGCTGATCCGCGAACTCGACGAGGAGCTTGGCATCGATACCGCCGAATCCTGCCTCGCGCCGCTGAGTTTCGCCAGCCACGCCTATGATGATTTCCACCTTCTGATGCTGGTCTATGTCTGCCGCAAATGGAAAGGCACGCCGCGCCAGCTTGAAGGCAATGAGCTTTCCTGGGTGAGGCCGGCACGGCTTCGTGATTATGACATGCCACCAGCCGATCTGCCGCTGATCCCGGTGCTTCAGGATCTGCTGATGTAACCTGTCAGGACTCGGGGTCCGTTTCGGTCGTGCCAAGCGTATCGGCTAGCCGGTGCGCCGCGCTGCCGGGCCGAAGTGGTGTTTGCTGGCTTTCATGCGGCGCCCATCCGGTCAGCGTGATAATCTCGAAACTGGCCGGTATGCGGCCATCCGGCGCCGCAAACCGCTGATGATAAATTTCCGCCGCGCGAAGAAACAGGCGGCGCTGGCCCGGTGTCCGGCTGCGGGCCAGAAGCGCGTTCTGTTCACCCATCCCACGAAGATCGGCCATCAGCCGGAACATGTCGGGATAGGTGATGGTCAGCCTGTCGGAATCGGCCACCGGCAGCGCCAGTCCGGCCCGGCCAAGAAGCCCGCCAACATCACGAATATCGGCCATCGGGGCTGTCCGCGGACTGGCCCCGCCAGCAAGTTCCTGTTCGGCTTCAAGAAGCGATCCCCGCAATTCCGCCAGCGTCGTACCACCAAGAAGGCTGACAAGACACAGACCATCAGGTTTCAAAAGCCGCCGGATCTGCGCCATGACACCGGGAAGATCGTCAATCCAGTGCAGCAGCAGGCAGGAAAAGACAGCATCAAAACTGCCGGCGGCAAATGGCAGGCTGTCATACTCGACGGCCACCGCCGGACCGGCGGTTCCTGCCATGGCGGCAAAGGCCGGGGCCGGATCGGCCTGAATCACATGTCCGACCTTGCCACCCGTCATGATCTCGCGGGTCAGCATGCCGTCATGACACCCGAAATCGAGGCATAGCGGAAAATCACGCCGCATCAGCGCCAGCCTGTCGGCCATCCGCAACACCGCCTCGCGCTTCAGAAAATCAAACCCGGCAAAGCCCGGCGCCGCGCGTGTGCGGTTCCGGCGTTGCGCGGCGCTGTCGAAGAAACGAGGAATGGACGGCGTTTCGGTCATGATGCGCGCACAATCACCGATCGCGGGCCCGCAGTGCAAGAGAAAACACAGCACAGGAGACAACACAGCGCGGTGCCGGAGGACGGAGTCTTAACGATATCTTTATCATGTCATGCCACCATGGCATGCCACCAGATCGTGCCATCAGGTCACGCAAGGGCTGACAGGATCATGGACCGGACCCGTATCATGCCGGCGGCCATCACCGCCGCCGCGCACCAGCTTGCGACGCTGATGCTGCCGCATCAATGCGTTTTGTGTCGGCAGTTTGCCGATACGACAAGCCTGTGCGCCAGCTGCTGGGGTGGGCTGACACCGATTGCCGCGCCATTATGCGCCCGCTGTGGTCTGCCGCTTGGCCACACCCTTGCCGACCCGCTCTGCGCCGGTTGCTGGACAAAGCCGCCGCCGCTGACGGCCATCCGCGCCTGTTTCCACTATGCGGACAGCGCCCGCGAACTTATCCTCCATTTCAAACATGGCGACGGGCTGCAACTGACGCCGCTTCTGGCCCGTCTTGGCGCCAGACTTTTCATTGAGCTCTGTCACGATAACAGCCTTGTCATCCCGGTGCCGCTTCACCGAAGACGCTATTTCCGGCGGCGTTACAACCAGGCGGCCGAATGGGCCCGACAGCTGTGTCATCACACCGGGACCGGTGCCTTCGCCCCTGACCTGCTGATCCGCCGGCGGGCGACGCGAAGTCAGGGCGGGCTCAGCCGGCATCAGCGCCAGCGCAATATCGCCGGTGCCTTTGCGGTACCGCCAGATGCCAGGCCACGGCTGGCAGACAGGCCTGTTCTGCTGATCGATGATGTGTTGACCACCGGCGCCACTCTCCATGAGGCGGCGCGGCGCCTGACCGCCGCCGGAAGCGGGCCGGTCTCGGCGCTGGTGCTGGCGCGGGTAACGCGACTCTCTCATGCCTGATTTTCCCCGCGCCTGAAGTTGTTCATGCTTGAATTTCCGGGTCAGTCGGCAGATATAGACGCCATCGAGCCTGTCAATCAACATGACGGATATCACCATGCCGAAGGTCGAAATCTATACCGGGATGATGTGCGGCTATTGCACAAGGGCGTTGCGCCTTCTGGACAGCAAGGACGTTGTCTACAAACAGATCGACGTGTCGATGAATTCAAAGCTTCGTGCCGAGATGCGCGCCCGCGCCGGTGGCCGCACTTCGGTACCGCAGATTTTCATCGACGATACACATGTCGGGGGATGCAGCGAGCTTTATGAGCTTGAAGGGGCCGGCAAGCTCGACAGCATGCTGGCGGCATGAGTGGCGGCATGAGTGGCGGTGCGGCGACCTCGCTTCGTGTCGCGGCGCTGCAATATTGTGCCGCTGGCACCGCGGACGAAACCCTGACACAGCTGCTTCCGATGATCGGCCAGGCGGCCGATGCCGGTGCCGGGCTGGTCTGTCTTCCCGAAGCCGCGACCTTTCTTGCCGCGTCGCGTGATGATCTGCAGACCGAGGCCGAATGGGAAGATGACAGCCGGTCACTGGTAGCGCTGGCGGACACCGCCGCCACGCATCGCGTCGATCTTCTCGTCGGCTCCATTTTCGTGCGCCGCCGGGCGGATTCACGGATTGTGAACCGGGCGGTGATGATTGGCGATGACGGCACCATCCGCGCCACCTATGACAAGATCCACATGTTCGACGCGAATGTCGGTGACGGGCGGCGCTATCGCGAATCAGATCATTTCGCCGCTGGCAGCAGGATGGTTCTCACCGAAACCGGCGGTGTCGGTCTTGGCCTGACAATCTGCTATGATGTCCGCTTTCCGCACCTGTATCGCGATCTTGGCCGGGCCGGTGCCAGCATGATCGCGGTTCCAGCCGCCTTTACCTTTGCCAGCGGCAGCGCGCACTGGCATGTGCTGTTGCGGGCCCGCGCCATCGAAACCGGAAGTTTCATCATCGCGCCAGCGCAATGCGGCACCCACGCCGATGGCCGCCGTACCTATGGCCATGCGATGATTGTCTCGCCCTGGGGTGAAATCCTTGCCGAGGCACCAACCGATGATGACAACGCCGCCGCCGGTGGCAATGATGCCGTCATTCAGGCGGATCTGGACATGACAGGCGTTGCCACGGCGCGTGCGGCCATCCCGTCATTGCAGACGGATACCGATTTCAACTGAGCGTTGTCAGACACAGGACAGGCGGCGGGCCTGATCAGTCCGCGCTGTCACCCATGGCAAGATATTTGTCCGCCCGGTCGGCAATCAGCGTGTCACGATCCATGTCCTGAAGATCGCGAAGCTGTGCGAAACAGACATCGCCAAGGCTGGCGATGGCCGCCGCCTGGTCACGATGCGCGCCGCCAAGAGGTTCCGGAACTATGGCGTCAATGACGCCAAGTTCCTTCATATGGGCAGAGGTGATCCGCAGGGCCTCGGCAGCTTCCTTGGCATGATCGCTGCTCCGCCACAGGATCGAGGCGCACCCCTCCGGCGAAATCACCGAATAGATGGCGTGTTCGAACATCACGACGCGGTTGCCGGTTGCCAGCGCGATGGCACCGCCCGAGCCACCCTCGCCGATGATGCTTGCCACCATCGGTGTTGGCAGACGCAGGCAGGCGCGGATGGCGGTGGCGATGGCCTCGGCCTGGCCACGTTCCTCGGCACCGCGGCCGGGATAGGCGCCTGCGGTATCGACAAAGCTCAGCACCGGCAGTCCAAACCGGCCGGCGAGATCCATCAGGCGCGCCGCCTTGCGGTATCCCTCGGGCCGCGCCATACCGAAATTACGCTTGATACGTTCCTCGGTGCTGCTTCCCTTTTCGGTTCCCATGACCATCACGGCCTGACCGCGAAACCGCGCCATACCTCCGATAACGGCATAATCCTCGGCGTAATTCCGATCACCTGCGAGCGGCGTGAAATCCTCGAACAGCTGGGCGATGATGGTACTGACACGCGGCCGCTCGGGATGCCGCGCCACCTGGACTTTTTCCCAGGGGCCAAGCTTCTCGTAGGTCTGTTTCAGCTCACGCTCAATGCGGGTCTGCAGCTTGCCAATCTCATCGGCAATATTGATGCTGCCATCCGAGCTCATGTGGCGGAGTTCCTCGACCTTGCCCTCAAGGGCGGCTATCGGCTTTTCAAAATCCAGAAAATGGCGCATGGCGTCCTGTCGAATGTGGTTGCGTTCTGTCCCCGGGTCACGGAGGTCATCACGGTGATGGCAGTCTAATCCTGTTGATTCGCGTTCGCAAGCGGATGCGCCGCGGCGACCAGCCCAGCCAGCCGTTCCGGACGCGTCGCGGTGTAAATCTGTGTTGTCGCTATGTCGGCATGGCCAAGAAGCGTCTGCAGGCCCCGCAGATCAGCACCGCGGTTCAGCATGTGCGTCGCAAAGCTGTGCCGCACGACATGCGGGCTGACCCGTCGCGGGTCGAGCCCGGCCTTGCTGGCAAGCCCCTTCAGCGCCGCCGCGAATTGATGGCGCGACAGATGCGTATCTCCCTGCGGAAACAGAAAGGGCGAGGTGACATGGGCTGACATGGAGTCGCGCTCTTCCAGCCAGGCGGCGATGGCGGCCCGCGCTGGCGAGCCAAGCGCCACCAGACGCTCACGCCCTCCCTTGCCGGTGACGATGATGGTCGCGAGGTCGCGCCGAAACTGATCGACCGGCAGCGACACCAATTCCGAGACCCGCAGGCCAGTGGCGTAGAGAAGTTCCAGCATGGCCGTCATCCGCCGTGCCTGCGGCGCCGACGGCAGGTCGCGTGCCGTCGCGATAAGGGCGGCCATTTCCGCCTCTGACAGGCTTTTCGGAAGCGAAGACGGTTGCCGGGGACTGTCAATCCAACGGCAGGGATTGTCCGTGCGAACCCCCTCTTCGACAAGCCATCCCATAAGCTGGCGCAACGCGCTCAGCCGCCGCGCCACCGAACGCGCCGCCAGACCATCAGCATGCCACCGCGAGAGAAGATCACGAAGATCATCCGCCGTGCAGCTTGCAAAATCGCTGTTCCGCGCAACAAGACAAGTGAGGCTTGCGACAAGGTCACGCCTGTAGGCGGCAAGGCTGTTCTTCGCCAGACCGCGGTCGGCTGCCATGGCCTGCAGGAATTCGGTGACGACACGTTCGGCCGTGACCGGTCTAGAGAGAGCTGTTGTCATCGGCCTGCTGCAACGGGGCCACGCCTGATACCGTCGCTGGCGTCCCCTGTTCATTGCTGTTCCCTGTCTCGCCATCCTGTCCGACCTCAGCCCCGGTCAGTGTTCCTGTGGCCGCGGCGGCGCTTGTGGCACCGGTGGCGGCGGTGAAGCCGGTGTTACTATCAGACGCCTGATCCGGGGACTGATCCGGCATCGCGCTGGTAACCAGCGCAAGGTCAAGCTGGCGCGACTGTGCGGTGGCCAGAAGATGCGCCGCCACAACATCGCGCCGGAACCGGCGTGCCGGTCCAGCCTGGTCGATCGCGTCCAGCGCGGCGGCGATCCGCGCCACATCCGCCGGGTTCATCTCTGCAAGGCTGGTCGTGCCGACCGCGCGATGCGCAAGAAGGATGGTTTCCGCCACCCGGCCGCCCATCGCCGCCTCGTCCAGCGCCTGCAGCATGATTGGTGAGGCTGACAGGAAGGTTTCAGCCCTGATCGCCCCCGGCGATGCCGCGACAAGCCATGACATGGCCTCGCCGGGCTCCATGGCCACCGTCCCCTCGCCGGAAGTGGCAAGTGGCAGCAGGCTGAGCTTGCCAAGCGTGGCAAGCGAGGTTGTATCGGCGCGGCCTGTTTGCGCCATATCCAGAAGGTCGCGCGCCGCGCTGGCCTCACCACTGGCAAGAATGGCCGGCATGTCGGCCATATCACCGACACCGATCATCATCGCAAGCTTGCCCGCAAGCCCGCCATCATCGCGCGCAAGCTGTGTCTTGGCCTCATCAAACTCCAGCGCCTCGCGCGCCAGTTCGGCATAGAGAGGTGCCATCATGCGGCCCGCCCCATCGGCAATGTCGACATCCATCGCGGCGGCGATAAAGGGCAGCCTTCCTGCCGATTTCTCAGCATCAAGCGCGCGCCACATAAGGGCCCTTGTCAGGGCCGAGGGCTGGCTTTGATGGCGGGCCAGCGCCAGCCTTGGTGAATCCGCCTCAAGCCTGGTGCTGCGCCACAGCTTTGCGGTGCGTTCATGATCAATAAGCCCATGGCTGAGCGCCCGCCAGGTCGCGACAAGACGCGCATCCGGATCGAGATAGCGAAGCCCGACCGCTGTCTGCGCCGAACTTGTCGGAAGCGCGTCCAGCCCGTCGATGCCAATATCATGATGCGCCGCTTCCATCAGGACGATGTGAAGCTGGTCGATGAGCGCCGGGTCGATCGGGCCGGGATCAGTGTCGTTCAGCAGCTTGCTGACAAGGCCGGCAAACGCCGGGTCATCCACCCCCATGGCAAGCAGGATATCGGCGGCAAACTGCGCACCGGCAATATCGCCCTCATGGACAGCCGTGCAGATCACCTTGGCCTTGTGCCAGAACGGTTCGAAAGTGCGGCCGACCTGATACATGACATTGCGACAGGCGTCGGCATCGCGGCGCGACATCAATTGTGTTTCGACAAGCCACTGCTTCCATTCCAGCCAGGGCGCCTCATTGGGAAGCTGGTCAACCATGATCGCCAGATCTTCCGAACGACCGGCGGCGGCAAGCCAGTCAAGCCGCCCGGCCATCAGCGCCTCATCGGTCTCGCTGGCCCCTTCCGGCCGGACCGCACGGCGGGCCACAACATTGCTGGCAAGCGACGACAGCGCCGGCGACGACCCGATGACAGCATCGGAGTCCAGCAGCATGATGGCACGCTCAACCGATGTGCCGCGCCAGATCGTTGCGGTCAGACCGCCATCTTCGCCAATCGCCGGGTCGATGCCGATATCGGCGACACCAAAGACAGGCGCAGCAGATTTTTCGAGACTCACACCAGCGGAGGAGGATGTGGTTGACAATGTCACGGCTGGCGCCGTGGCGTTGTCGGCTGCCGGTGACACCGCCATCATGACGGGCGCGGCGGTTGTCGCGTTGTCAGATATATCGGTTGTATTTGATGGGGATATACCGGCATCCGAAACCTTGGTGTCTGAAATACTGGCATTGTCAGTCTGGGCCGAAACCGCCCTGACCGCATCATCAATGGAAGAAATCGTTGGGGTTGGAGATGGATCTGGAGTTGGAGATGGATCTGGGGTTGGGCCGGTTGGCGCCGCCTCGCCACTATTTCGGTCCTGAACCGTTGCCAGAAGATCGACCTGACCCGAGACCTGACCATTTGTCTGATTGGCCGAATATTTCTGCGCACGGACATCAACGCCGCCTGGCATCAGAATGCCAAGGGCAAAAACAGACAACATGAGCCCGCCAAGAGATACGCGGGCGCGCATCAGGGCTGGCATGTTAATTGGCAAGCTTTTCATTCGGGACGACCTTGTTCACGGCAACCGTCGGGGCTGGGATTTTCCACGCCGACAACGCGAAAAGTCCGGCGCCAACCAAGCCGGCAATAACAACCAATACAATACCAATACGATTCATGTCCGCTCCACCATCCCGTCCCGCCAATTCTGCCCAGCCAATCCTGCCCAGCCAATCCTGCCCGGCCATTCCTGTTGGGTCAGGGCAACGTATCTCCAGACCGGCAATCCGGCCCCAGATCAGATATATCGCTGTCTATGGCAAGAATATGTCTGCAATACGGCACTTCGGCTCAGTTTGAGGGACGGACAGCGCCGTAGCTGCCGCAGATTTGCAACTCTTGTCGATTTGGGGCTCTTGCAGAATTGCGGGCACACGCCATGTCAGGCACAATGCACACCGCCATGCCAATCAGACATTCCACCATGCCGGACATCACATCCCTCACCAAAACCATCGACAGGCCCGTCGCGCTCGTCGGCATGATGGGCAGCGGCAAATCGCTTGTCGGGCGCCGCCTGGCGCAGCGACTTGATCTTCCATTTATTGACAGTGACACCGAGGTCGAGAAGGCCGCCGGCATCACCATCACGGAAATCTTCGAACTCGCAGGCGAGGACAGGTTCCGCACCCTCGAGCGTAACGCCATCAGCGCCGCCGCCGATGCCGGCCCGTCGGTGTTGTCGACAGGTGGCGGGTCGATCTGCACGCCGGAAACGGCAAAACTCTTATGTGATCGGACAATTGTCGTCTGGCTGCAGGCCAAGCCGGAAACGCTGCTGTCAAGGATTGGGTCGATCAGCACCCGGCCACTTCTTCACACGGATGACCCGCTGGCGACACTTCGCGACCTTGCCAATCGGCGCGCAGCGGATTACGGGAAAGCGCATATCACCGTCACCACCGACCAGTTGTCGGCCGCGGCGGCCGTATCGGCGGTGCTGCGCGCCCTTGACAGCCATCTTGCGGTTACATAGGTCGTTGTCATTATGACAGACAGTTCCATTCTGACCGTTGGCCTCGGCGACCGCGCCTACGACATCACCGTTGGTCGCGGGTTGATCGAACGCATTGGCGAGATCGCCGGCGCGGCGCTTGACGGACGCCATGCCGTGATCATCGCCGATGCCGCGGTGGCACCGCATCATCTGGCGCCGGTAGAGGCGGCCTGCCGCGATGTCTGCCGTCGCTGTGACAGCCTGACAATCGCCTCGGGCGAAGCCAGCAAGAGCATGGCCGTTCTGGCTGGCCTTCTTGAGGATATTCTGGCGCTTGGCGTCGACCGCGATGTTGTTCTCATCGCGCTTGGCGGCGGCGTCATTGGCGATCTTGTCGGTTTCGCCGCAGCAAGCCTTCTTCGCGGTGTCGATTTCATCCAGGTTCCAACGACATTGCTGGCGCAGGTGGACAGTTCTGTCGGCGGCAAGACCGGAGTCAACGCCGCTGCCGGCAAGAATCTCATCGGTGCCTTTCACCAGCCGCGTGCCGTGGTGATCGACATTGCCACGCTGGCAACATTGCCAGAGCGGGAATTGCGCGCCGGCTACGCCGAAATCGTCAAATATGGGCTGCTTGGTGATGCCAGCTTCTTTGAATGGCTGGAAGCACATGGCGGTGACGTTCTGCGCCGCGATGAGGCGGCACTTCGTCATGCCATCATTGCCTCATGCACGGCAAAGGCACGCATTGTCGAAGCGGATGAACGCGAGGCCGGGCGCCGGGCATTGCTGAATCTCGGCCACACATTCGCGCATGCTTTTGAATCGGTGTGCGGTTATGACGGGCGGCTTCTTCATGGTGAGGCGGTCGCGGTCGGCATGGTTATGGCCTATCAGCTTGCTGGCGAAATGGGGCTGTGCCAGGGTCAGGATGGTGGCCGCGCCGCCGCGCATATCGCCGCCAGCGGCCTGTCGACACGGCTGTCTGAAATTCCGGCCGCCAGCGCGACCACGCCAGCCCTGATCGATATCATGCGGCGTGACAAGAAAGTGCGGAATGGCCGCATGCGGTTCGTTCTGCCGCGCGCCATCGGCGACAGCTTTGTGTGTGACGAGGTGCCTGAGGACATGCTGACAAAGATTCTGGATGCAAGCCGATGACAGGTGATCTTATCGGACTCATTGCCGTTATCCTGCTGCTGATCCTGGCCTCGGCCTTCTTTTCCAGCGCCGAAACCGCGCTGACAGCCGCCTCGGATGCCCGCATGCGCCAGCTGGCCGGCAAGGGCAATCGGCGCGCCATGCTTGTCGAGCGTCTTCGTGATGACCGCGAGGGGCTTATCGGCTCCATTCTGATTGGCAATAACGCTGTCAATGTCATCGCTTCGGCGCTGGCGACATCGGTTTTCATCTCGATCCTCGATGATGCCGGCGTGCTCTGGGCCACGCTCACCATGACCGTGGTGCTGGTGGTGTTCGCCGAAGTCATGCCAAAGACCTATGCGCTGAATCATTCTGACAAATACGCGCTTCTGATCGCGCCGGCGGTGCGGCTAGTCGTTGTCGTGCTGAGTCCGCTGTCCATCGCGCTGCGGATGCTGGCCAACAGCCTGATCGGAAAGCGCCAGACCGACGAGACCGACCGCGAGGAGGAGCTTCGCGGGATGATCGAGCTTCATGGCGCCGATGGCGATGGCGACAGCCGCGAGACGCAGGCCATGCTGTCATCGGTGCTCGATCTGAACGAGATCAGCGTCGAACAGATCATGACCCACCGTGCCGGCGTGAAGATGATCGATGCGGACAGCAATCTTGAATCGCTTCTTCATGAGGTGCTGGCATCGCCGCATACCCGCCATCCTGTCTATTCCGGCAATCCGGACAACATCATTGGCGTGCTTCACGTCAAGGATCTGCTTCGCGCGGTCGGCCAGCCGGGCGCTGAAGCGCCGCAGGGCAATGGCCACGGGCTGCTTCAGGACATTGTCAGTGAACCCTATTTCGTGCCCGAGACGACATTGCTGTTCGACCAGCTGCAGGCCTTTCGGACGCGGCGCGAGCATTTCGCCGTTGTCGTTGACGAATATGGCGATCTTCAGGGCATTGTCACGCTTGAGGATATCCTGGAGGAAATCGTCGGCGATATCGATGACGAACACGATGTCGACCTCGCCGGTCTGACGGCACAGCCTGACGGGTCCTGGATTGTCGATGGCGCGGTCACCATCCGCGACCTGAATCGGGCGCTTGGCTGGCAGCTTCCCGACGAGGATGCCTCGACCATCGCCGGGCTCGTACTCTATGAGAGCCGGACAATTCCTCGGCCCGGCCAGGAATTCCGCTTTCACAATATCCGTTTCAGAATCCTGAAACGCGACGGCAATAAAGTGACAAGCCTGCGACTCTGGAGCACAGGAAATGGATAAACCGGCCACACCTTACGGCGATGATCACACTGTCACGCTCAGCCCGCCCGCGCCACGCGAGGAGGTGCATAACCGCCGCATCAGCTGCAACGGCTTTGTGCGCGAGGACGGGCATTATGACATCGAGGCCGAGATTACCGACAACAAGACCTACAGTTTCCCGTCGGATTTCCGCGGTGAGGTGACGCCGGATGACTTCGTTCACCATATGAAGGTGCGGGTCACTATCGACAAGTCAATGACGGTCACCGCCGCCGAGGCCATCACCATTTCGGGCCCCTATTCGATCTGCCCGACAGCGAATGACGTTTTCCAGAATCTTGTCGGCCTGACCATCGGACCCGGCTGGCGGCGGCGCGTCACCGCGGCCATTGGCGGGCGCCATGGCTGCACCCATATCAGCGAATTGATGGGCACGGTCGGCACCATCGCCTATCAGACCCGCTATGGCGAGGAGGCCCGCCGGGCGCGCGTGCCTGTTGGCAGCAGCGGTCTGGAAACAGCGCGCGCACGCGGTGACAAGCGCGCCAGCGCACTGGCGAACAGTTGTGTCGCCTACGCCATCGACGACTGAAATCAGGAAGACAGATCGAGTTGCAGCGCGTGGACGCTGCCGGCAAGTTCGGCTGCCAGAATACCGTTGACCATGCGGTGACATTCGACGCGGCTTTTGCCGGCAAATATGTCAGCCCGAATCCTGACCTCAAAATGCGTTTCGCCGCCCTCGCGCCAGCCAGCATGGCCAGCATGCTTGTAGCTGACATCCAGAACCTCGATCTCGCGTGGCGAAAGTGACTGTTCGAGCTTGCCGGCTATGGTGTCTGCCATGGTCATGTGCTATCTCCTGCCGCGGGGGTTGAGGTTGCCAGCCAGCGGCATGGCTTTATGATGGAACAGGTTATGAGACGCCCCTCCAGACCAGAGGTCAAGATCCCCGGCACGGCCGAGACCGACCAGCAGACGGCCGGCGCAACAAAGCTGTGCGCCGCCGAGGGGTGCCATGCCGAGGCGCATTACCCGGCACCCAGGTCCCGCGATGCGCTTCGTGACTATATCTGGTTCTGCCTCGAGCATATCCGCGCCTACAACAAATCATGGAATTACTATGAGGGGCTGCAGGGTGCCGCGCTGGAGGCGGAAATACGCCGCGCCACAACCTGGGAGCGGCCAAGCTGGAAATTTGCCACTGGCAAGCCGGCTGAAGAGATGTTCGACGATCCGATGGGCCTGTTTGATTTCGAGAGCCGCGGCGGCACAGCGCCTGGCGGTCGACAGATCAGCCCGGAAGAGCGCCGCGCCTGGAAAACCCTGTGCATGGAGCCTGTTGACGATCTCGATCAGGTCAAGACGCAGTACAAGCAACTGGCAAAACAGCACCATCCAGACATTAATGGGGGTGACGCCGGGGCCGAGGAACGTCTAAAAGATATCAATCTCGCATATGATTTGATTCGTAAATCATTGCAAAGCGCCGCGGCACCGACCATTTCCTGACCTAGACATCATGCTGACGACGTGTTTTCGGAGAGAAGACTGCCATGCCCAATGACCAGACCATGACAAAGATGACCGCCCATACGCTTGCCGCGCCAGACACCGAAGTTGATGTTCGCAGCGTATTCGGCCTGGATGTCGACATGAAGGTGCCCGCCTTTTCCGAAGGTTCGGAATATGTGCCCACCCGCGATGATGCCTATCAGTTCGACCATGACACAACGCTGGCCATCCTTGCCGGCTTTGCGCACAACCGGCGGGTCATGATCCAGGGCTATCACGGCACCGGCAAATCGACTCATATCGAACAGGTCGCGGCGCGGTTGAACTGGCCCTGCATCCGGGTCAATCTGGACAGCCATATCAGCCGTATTGATCTGATCGGCAAGGACGCCATCGTTCTTCGCGATGGCAAGCAGGTGACCGAATTCCGCGAGGGCATTCTTCCCTGGGCACTGCAGAATCCGGTGGCCATTGTCTTTGACGAGTATGATGCCGGCCGCGCCGATGTGATGTTTGTCATTCAGCGCGTTCTGGAAGTCGACGGCAAGCTGACGCTTCTCGACACGAACCGGGTGATCCATCCAAACCCGAGCTTTCGCCTGTTCGCGACGGCCAACACAGTCGGGCTTGGTGACACCACCGGCCTTTATCATGGCACGCAGCAGATCAACCAGGGCCAGATGGACCGCTGGTCCATTGTCACGACGCTGAACTATCTGCCGCAGGATGACGAGGTGGATATCGTCGCCGCGAAGCTGACATCCTATGACAATGCCGAGGGACGCGAGACGCTTTCCAATATGGTGCGCATGGCCGATCTGACACGAAGCGGTTTCATGTCGGGCGATCTGTCGACAGTGATGTCGCCACGGACCGTTATCACCTGGGCCGAAAACACTCTGATCTTTGGTGACATGACACTGGCCTTCCGGATGAGCTTCCTGAACAAATGTGACGAGGTCGAGCGTCCGACCGTGGCCGAATATTACCAGCGCTGCTTTGGCATCGACCTGCCAGAGGCGCCGGTTCGCCAGGCCACGGCCAGCTAGGCACGCCGCATGGCGAACGGTGACGCGAACCAGCAATTCCTGAAATCGACCGCCGCCGCGATGCGGGCGGTGGCCGGTGGTGTTGACCATCAGGTCAGCTATGCCGGGACCGATACGCATGTTGGCAAGGCGGAAGTGCGGCTTCCGGCGTTGCCGCCACGCGCCACCGCCCTGCAACGCGCCAGCCTTCGCGGCGCCGCCGACGGGGCGGCCCTGTGGCTTGCCCATCATGACGACGCCACACACCGCAAGCTGTGCCCCAGCCTGGATGGCGCGCGGGCCATTTTCGAATCCGCCGAACGAGCCCGCGTCGAGGCGATTGGCGCCCGTGATCTGAAAGGCGTTGGTGACAATCTGGAAGCGGCGCTGAACCAGCGCTATGAGAGCCGCCAGATCGAGGCGCCGGGGCAGGCCGACGAGGCCGGAACCGCCGAGGTCGTGAGGCTGCTGCTTCGCGAAAAGCTGACCGGCGCGCCGCCACCGCAGAATTTGTCGATGGTGATGGATCTGTGGCGGCCCTGGGTTGAAAGCCGCGCCGGCGACCTGTTTTCCGAGCTTGATGAGTCGCTTGAGGATCAGACCCGCTTTGCCGAGGTGTCACGCCGTCTCATCGGGGCGCTTGAAACCGATCTTGGCGATTCGGCATCCGACCAGGATGAATCCGATGAAGATGGCGATGATTCAGAGGATAGCGGCGACCAGCAGAATGAAGATGGTGGCGAGCAGTCATCGGTTGGCGAGGACCAGTCCGAGGGCGAAGATGGCCAGAGCATGGAAGATGCCGGCGATGGCGGTGCCAGTGACGATGGCGACATGGTCGAGGCCGATGGCGCCGAGGATGGCATGTCGGACGGTGATTCGCCGCATTCCGACATGGAGGGGCACAATCAGGACCGTGGACCAAGCCATGATGCCTACCGCGTATTCGAGACCCGCTTTGACGAGATCGTTGCCGCGGCCGACCTGTGCGAGCCGGAAGAGCTTGATCGGCTTCGCATGATGCTCGACCGGCACATGGAAAATGTCGCCTCGGTTGTTGGCAAGCTGGCGAACAGACTTCAGCGAAAACTGATGGCGCACCAGAACCGGTCCTGGGACTTTGATCTTGAGGAGGGCATTCTCGATGCTGGTAAGCTTCACCGCGTGGTGACACAGCCGCTCAGCCCCCTGTCCTACAAGATGGAACAGGACACGAAGTTCCGCGACACGGTCGTGACGCTGCTTCTCGACAATTCGGGGTCGATGCGCGGGCGGCCGATCACCATCGCCGCGGTGACCGCCGATATTCTGGCGCGCACGCTTGAGCGCTGCGGCGTCAAGGTTGAGATTCTCGGCTTTACGACACGCGCCTGGAAGGGCGGCCAGTCGCGCGAGATCTGGCAACAGGCCGGCAAGCCGGCGGCGCCCGGGCGGCTGAATGACCTCAGGCATATCATCTATAAGGGCGCTGACGCGCCATGGCGGCGGGCCCGCAAATCGCTTGGCCTGATGCTTCGCGAGGGAATCCTGAAAGAGAACATCGATGGCGAGGCGCTTCTCTGGGCGCATGAGAGGCTATTGGCGCGCAATGAGGACCGGCGCATCCTTCTTGTCATCTCTGATGGCGCGCCAGTCGATGATTCGACGCTGTCGGTCAATAGCGGCAGCTATCTCGAAAAGCACCTTCGCGAGGTCATCGGCTATATCGAAACACGGTCACCGGTTGAGCTTCTCGCCATCGGGATCGGCCATGATGTCACCCGCTATTACCGCCGCGCGGTCACCATCACCGATGTTGACCAGCTCGGTGGCGCGGTTGTCGGCCAGCTGACCGATCTGTTCGACGAAGACGCCACACGTCGCCAGCGCCGCGTCGCCTGACCGGATATAGCCCGGCCCCTGCACAGAACATCACCGCATAAAAAAAGCCCCGCCGAAAGACGGGGCCTTGCAATCTGTGTCGTGCCGGATCAGCTGGCGGCCTGCGCAGCCATGATCTCGCGCTTCAGCTGGCGTGCCTCATCGGCAAGCTCGGCATTGCGGGCCTGCATCAGAAAAGCGTCAAGGCCACCATGCTTCTCAATGGTGCGCATGGCGCTCGTTGACAGCCGCAGGCTGACGCGACGTCCAAGAACCTCGCTCTGCATCGTGGCGTGCTGCAGATTCGGAAGAAAGCGCCGACGCGTCCTGTTGTTCGCGTGGCTGACATTGTTGCCTGACATAACGGTCTTGCCTGTGATCTGACAGCGCTTGGCCATTTTTCGGCTCCCATCCTTCGAAACAATCACCGCGCCCAGCGCGGCGTGGCGGTCATCCAGACCATCCATGAAATACGATGCGTGGGTATAGGCCACGACCCGGATCAGGTCAAGGGCGAATCACCGCCTGATCGGGGCTGGATAAAAGGGGCTGGATAAATCCGTGCGGCCTTAGCGGATTATTAAACCTTTAGGATTATCATGAATGACCCGAAAGGATCATATCCACCACCCTGCAACACCCCTTGGTCCGACCAGGAGGGTCGTGGACTCCCGGAGCAACACCACATGATGCATGGATGCGAATAATGCACAGACCCGAAACATTCCTGCCCTCGTCACGGCGCGCGCCACAGCCAAACCCGGCCTCCACCGGGAGGCGGCTGAAACGAAATGTCCGCATTGGGGACCGCCGCACGACAATCGTGCTGGAAGCCTATGTATGGGACAGTATCGACAGCATGCTGCAGCGCGAAGCGGTGTCTCTCGACGATTTCTGCAACCGCGTCGAAGATACACGCCAGCGTTCCAGCATGGCGTCATCGGCGCGCCTGGTCGTGTTGATCTATTTCCGCCTTCTGGGTCAGATCAACAGCCCTCCTTTTGTTGATGCCGAACTTGGCAGACTGCAGATGGAAGGACGGCTTCAGGCCCCGGCCCCGGCCGACCCGCCAATTCCGCTGTTGCCGCTGGCGCTCAGGCGCTTTGCGCAAGACGAAGCGCATGTTGCATAGCCTTGTCCGCGTCCGGGATCTGGCCACATGCCGTGGCAATATCGGCAACGCCATCAGCTGCCAGCAGGGCGGCCAGTTCGCGCATGACCCGCGCCGGCAGGTCGGGCCCTTCCAGCGCCAGCGCGGTATAGAGCTGAACAAGACTGGCACCGACAAGAATCTTGGCATAGGCCTGCCAGCCAGTGGCAACACCGCCCGCCCCCACAAGGACCGGACCGGCGGCTGGCAGTCGTCCCGCCATTTGGGCCAGAACATGCGTCGCCATCGCGAATAGCGGCGCGCCGGACAGACCACCTGTCTCGCCAGCATGGGCGGACCGCAACCCGTCAGGGCGCGCCACGGTGGTGTTGGTGGCGATCAGCCCAGCCACGTTTTCACCTGCCACCGTCGCGCAGATGGCCTCGATATCGGCAGGTGCCAGATCGGGCGCCAGCTTGACAAAGAGGGGCCGCTGGCAGCCAGCATCGGCCAGCCCGGCGCGTCCGGCGGCGATCAGGCGGCGCAGATTGTCGGCTGTCTGCAGGTCGCGAAGCCCGGGCGTGTTTGGCGAGGAGATATTCAGCGTGATGTAATCGGCAAAGCCGGCAAGCCGTGCCACGGCAAGGCGGTAATCCTCGGTCGGTATGGCGCTTGTCTTGTTGGCCCCGACATTGATCCCGATGATTCCAGCGTGCCGCCTGTCGGCACCGCGCCGCCTGTCCAGACTGATCGCTGCTGCCTCCATGCCGCGGCTGTTGAAGCCATAGCGGTTGATGACGGCGCGATCGGCGGGAAGTCTGAACACCCGTGGCCGGGGGTTGCCCGGCTGTGGCTGCGGCGTGATGGTGCCAAGTTCGACATGACCGAAGCCAAGCCGCAGAGCCCCGTCAGGACAGGCAGCATCCTTGTCGAATCCGGCCGCCAGACCAAGTGGGTTGGTGAAATCAAGACCGGCCACACTGACCGGAAGGGATGGCAGATCGGGTGCCGGGCCAACGCGATGCCGCAGCGTCGTCACGGCCGCCCGGTGCGCCGCCTCTGGCGGCAGCAGGCGCGCCATGCCGGCGGCGAGGCGCCAGATCACACCGCGCCCCCATCTTTTGCCGCCGCACCTGCCATCTGGCCTGCCAGATCGCCGGCAAGGGCGCTGTTCATCAGTTCAATCGACTGGTCACGGCCATACAGCGCGAAGAAGGATCCCATGCGGGGGCCTTCCGACTGGCCAAGAAGCACCTCGTAAAGGCATTGGAACCAAGCTCGCAGATTTTCATAGCCTGCCGCCTTGCCAGCCGCATAGACAGCGGACTGGATGGCCTCGGCGTCGGCATCGGCCGGCAGTGCCGTCATGGCCTCGACAAGCGCCGCGATATGGCCTGCCTCCTCGTCGCCTGGCAGCCGATATGTCTTATGCGGGCGCACCCGGTCCTGATAGTAGGTGACAGCATAACCGATCATGCGATCAAGCTCGGGATGGGTTTCGGCGCTGACGCCGGGGGCATAGTCGCTGACATAGTTCCAGACAATGTCGGGCGTTTCGGCAAGACATACCGAGGCAAGATTCAGCAGCAGCGTATAGCTGACCGGCAGGCTGTCCGAGGGCGGCGTGCCAGCATGAATATGCCAGGCCGGATTCTCCAGCAATTCGGCCGGCGTCTGTGACGCCGCCTTGCCGCGATGCTGGTAATATTCATCGACAGTCTTTGGAATCACGTCGAAATGCATTCGCTTGGCGCGGCGCGGCTGGGCATACATGAACAGCGACAGCGATTCCGGACTGCCATAGCTCAGCCACTCCTCGATGCTGAGGCCATTGCCCTTGGATTTCGAGATTTTCTCGCCAGCGGAATCAAGGAACAGCTCGTAGGAGATCCCGATTGGCGGTGTGCCGCCCATCGCACGGGTGATGCGCGAGGATTGCCGCACCGAATCAATCAGATCCTTGCCGGCCATTTCGTAATCAACGCCAAGAACGAACCAGCGCATCGCCCAGTCCGCCTTCCATTGCAGCTTGCAGGCACCGCCGGTGATGCCGGTTTCGATCTCGGCATTTGTGGCGGGGTGAAGATAGGTGATGGCGTCGCGGTCCGGATGTGTGGCGATGACCTTGGCCTGCAGGACATGGCCACTGTCAGGACAGACCGGAAAGAACGGGCTGTAGGTGGCGCGGCGTTCCTCGCCAAGAGTCGGCAGCATGATGTCCATGATGGCGTCGTAATTCGCCAGCACGGCGCGAAGCCCGTCATCAAAGCGGCCCGAGCGATAGCAGTCTGTCGAGCTGACAAATTCATAGTCAAAGCCGAAGGAATCAAGAAAGGCCTGAAGACGGGCATTGTTATGCGCGCCAAATGACGGGTGCGTGCCAAAAGGGTCGCGAACCGACGTCAGCGGCAGCCCGAGATCCTGCTTCAGGACCTCGCCATTCGGAACATTGTCAGGCACCTTGCGAAGCCCGTCCATGTCATCGGAGAAACAGACAAGCCGCGTCCTTGCGCCTGTCATCACCTCAAAGGCGTGCCGCACCATGCTGGTGCGCACAACCTCGCCAAAGGTGCCAATATGCGGCAGGCCTGACGGGCCGTACCCTGTCTCGAACAGCACCTCGCCACTGTGACCCATGCCGTCGAGCCGTTTGACCAGATCGCGCGCCTCGGCAAAGGGCCAGGCTTTCGCGTCGCTGGCGACGGCCTTCAGTTCGGCGGCGATATCGGTCATGTCTCATATCCTGTGTTGCAGTCCGACCGCGCGGCGCAGCAGCGCTGGCGGGTGGCGCCATCTATGCCGCAAATCCCCCTGGCAGGCAAGCCTGCTTGCCAGACATGCGCACCGACATGCACACAGACATACACCCGCACCACAGGCAGGCATAAACGGGCATTTGCCGGCTGGTCGCTCATCGCATTTGCCGCTATATCAGGTTCATGGAACCTCCCTTTTCAGACGGGCTTGGGCTGGCAACGGTCAGCATCCCCGAGCTTCACGCGGCGCCGGTCTTCTACCCGGCCGGCACCAGGCTGATCTGGATTTCGGACGCCGGCGAAATTGCCACCATCGACCGGCAGACGGCGGTGGCAAGATTGTCCCGCAGCGTGCCGCTTGTCTGTCATCGGCGCTGGAGCGAGGCGCGGGCCGGCCATGAGATCGAGACCTGCCTTGATGTGATGGAGCTCTATGCCTTCGTGCGGCCGGCAAGATTCTGTCTGCCAACGCCGCGGGGGCTGGCGGCGCAGCTGGCGCTGCCACGCCCGGCCGAGGGCGAGGATATGGCGGCGTTGCTGCCACGCGCCGCCTACACGCTTCTTGATGAGCTTGCCGCGGCACCGGACGCGCAGCGCCGCGAGGCCGCCGCAATTGCAACGATGATGGCCGCTTCGGGCTGGCCGTGGGGACCGATCATTCTGGCGCATCTTGGGTTGGCCATGCCAGCGGCCGCGCCGCCGGATGGCCGGCAGGCGGCGATCTGGCACCGGCTTGCCGAATATACCGATTTCACCGCCAATCCACCGCCCGGCACCGCGCCGGTGATTGCCGGCGCCGCCCGCGAGCGGCTTGCCGCCATGCTGGGAACAGGCGCTGAGCCGCGGCAGGCCCAGTCCGATTATGCCGCCGCGCTGGCGGCCGGATTCGACACGCCCGAGGCCGGACCCACACCCGCCATGGTGCTTGCCGAGGCCGGCACCGGCACCGGCAAGACTCTTGGCTATCTGGCACCGGCGACGTTATGGGCCGAAGCCAATGCCGCGCCGGTCTGGATCTCGACCTATACCCGCACATTGCAGCATCAGATCGCCGAGGAACTGACCCGCCTCTATCCCGATCCGGCGGACTGGGCGCGCAGGGTGGTGATCCGCAAGGGGCGTGAAAACTATCTGTGCCTTCTCAATCTGGAAGAGGCGCTTGGCCAGCTTGCCGGGGCACCGCGGCGGGGCACCGCGCTGGGGCTGATGGCGCGCTGGGCCGGGGCAACCAACGATGGCGACCTGACAGGCGCCACCTTCCCGGCCTGGCTGACCGATCTTGCCGGACGGGCGCAGACAATCGGCCTTGCCGACCGGCGCGGTGAATGCATTCACAGCGCCTGCAGCCACTATAACCGGTGCTTCGTCGAAAAATCGGTTCGTCGCTCGCGGCGCGCCGACATCGTCATCAGCAACCACGCGCTGGTGATGATCAACGCCGCCTACGCGCCGCCGCCCGACCCGAATGATGACCGCAGCGGCGAGCGGCGACGCCCGATGCGCTATGTCTTTGATGAGGGACACCATCTTTTTGATGCCGCTGACAGCGCCTTTTCGCTCTATCTCAGCGCGCAGGAAGCTGCCGAGCTTCGAAGCTGGATTCGCGGCGCCGAGGATGGACGCCGCGGGCGGGCGCGGGGGCTGAAACGCCGGCTTGACGAGCTGCTGGCAGATGATCCGGAAGCGCTTGCCGATCTCGAGAGCGCGCTCGAGGCGGCACGGGCACTCCCCGGCCAGGGCTGGCAGAAACGGATCAGCAACGCGTCTCCGGTTGGGCCGGCCGAACAGTTCTTCATGGTGCTTCGCCAGGCCCTCTATGGCCGTGTCGAGGATGTCGAAAGCCCCTATGATCTGCAGGCGCATTTCCACCCGGCACCGGAACCCCTTCTTGAAACCATCGCGCCCTTTGGCGCCGCGCTGGCCGGGCTGGCCACCCCGCTTCACAAGCTGGCGGCGCGGCTTCGGGCCATTCTCGACAATCGCGCCGAAGAGCTGGAAAGCCCGGAACGGGCGCGTCTGGAAGGCGCCATTCGCGGGCTGGAGCTTCGCGCCGCCGGGCCTGTCTCGGGCTGGAAGGCGCTTCTCGACAGCGCGCTGTCCGGTCCCTCTGACGGGTTTGTCGACTGGATGCAGATCGACCGGATTGACGGCACCGACCGCGATGTCGGTGTGGCGCGACACTGGCTGGACCCGACCATTCCCTTTGCCAGCATGGTGTTGCAGCCAGCGCATGGCGTCGCCATTACCTCGGCGACGCTCCGCGACCCGCTGCCGGCGAAAAAAGGCATGCCGCCGCCAGAGTCACAGCCAGCCCCCCGCGACACAACCCCCTGGGATTCCGCCCTGACGCTGACCGGCGCGCTGCATCTGGAACATCCATCGATGCGGGCAGCGTTCGAGTCACCCTTCGACTATGCCGCGCAGACCCGCATCCTGGTGGTGAATGATCTTGAACGCGAACGGCCGGCCACCATCGCCGCGGCGATGGCGGCGCTGATGACAGCGGCAGGAGGTGGCGGGCTGGGGCTGTTCACGGCAATCCGGCGGCTTCGCGCGGTGCATCCCGAACTGGCACGCCGGCTCGAGGCTGAAGGTCTGCCGCTCTATGCGCAGCATGTCGACAGGATGAACCTTCAGACGCTGCTGCAGATTTTTCGCGAGGAGCCGCATTCCTGCCTTCTTGGCACCGACGCGGTGCGCGATGGCATCGACGTTCCCGGCGAGGCGTTGCGGCTGATCATCTTCGACCGCATGCCCTGGCCGCGGGCCGATATCCTGTTCAAGGCGCGGGCCGACTGGCAGGGGCGCGATGCCTGGGTCGACCGGGTGACCCGCCTGAAGCTGCGCCAGGCCTTCGGGAGGCTGATCCGGCGCGGCACCGACAAGGGCGTGTTCGTGATGCTGGACAGCCGCCTGCCGACGCGCCTGACAAGCGCCTTTCCGGCCGGCACGACGGTGGAACGGGTCGGGCTCGCCGACGCCATCCGCCTGACCGGGGACTTTCTGGGCGAGACATGAAAAAAGCCGGAGGGCGCATGCCCTCCGGCCTGAGATTTCGGTGCGTGGTTGGCGCCGGGCCTAGAAGCCCATGCCACCCATACCGCCCATGCCACCCATGTCAGGCGCGGCCGGGGCTGCTTCCTTCGGCTCCGGCTGGTCGGCCACCATGGCTTCGGTGGTGATCAGCAGCGCGGCGACCGAGGCAGCGTTCTGCAGCGACGAGCGGACAACCTTGGTCGGGTCGATGACGCCGGCCTTCACCATGTCGGTAAAGGTGCCAGAGGCGGCATCATAGCCTTCATTGGCCTGCGTGCTCTCAAGAAGCTTGCCAACGATGACAGAGCCTTCGGCACCGGCATTCTCGGCAATGTTGCGGGCCGGAGCCTGCAGAGCGCGGCGAACAATCTCGACACCGACTTCCTGGTCACGATTGGCAGGCTTCAGCTTGTCGAGGCTGGCAATCGACTTGACCAGCGCGACACCGCCACCAGGGACGATGCCCTCTTCAACGGCAGCGCGGGTGGCGTGCATGGCATCGTCGACACGGTCCTTGCGTTCCTTCACCTCGACCTCGGTGGCGCCGCCAACGCGGATGACGGCAACGCCGCCGGCCAGCTTGGCAAGACGCTCCTGCAGCTTCTCGCGGTCATAGTCCGAGGTGGTTTCCTCGGCCTGGGCGCGAATCTGCGAGCAGCGGGCCTCGATCTCGGACTTCTCGCCAGTGCCATCGACAATGGTGGTTTCGTCCTTGGTGATCTCGACGCGCTTGGCCGAACCAAGCATGTCCAGGGTCACGGCGTCGAGCGAGATGCCAACTTCCTCGGACACAACGGTGCCCTTTGTCAGGATGGCGATGTCCTCGAGCATGGCCTTGCGGCGGTCGCCAAAGCCGGGGGCCTTGACGGCAGCAACCTTGAGGCCGCCACGAAGGCGGTTCACGACGAGTGTGGCAAGCGCCTCGCCCTCGATGTCCTCGGCGATGATCAGCAGCGGACGACCCGACTGCACGACCTTTTCCAGGATTGGCAGCATGTCCTGAAGGTTGGACAGCTTCTTCTCATGGAGCAGGATGTAAGGGTCTTCAAGCGTGGCGCGCATCTTCTCGGCGTCGGTCACGAAGTAAGGTGACAGGTAGCCGCGGTCGAACTGCATGCCCTCGACGACGTCAAGCTCGGTGTCGAGGCTCTTCGCCTCTTCAACGGTGATCACGCCCTCATTGCCGACACGCTCCATGGCCTCGGCGATCATCTTGCCGATTTCTTCCTCGCCATTCGCCGAGATGGTGCCAACCTGGGCAACCTCATCGGAGGTGGAGATTTTCTTCGACTTCTTCTCAAGCTCGGAAACAACCAGATCGACAGCCATGTCGATGCCGCGCTTCAGATCCATCGGGTTCATGCCGGCAGCAACGGCGCGGGCGCCTTCCTGGGCAATCGACTGGGCAAGAACGGTCGCGGTGGTGGTACCGTCGCCGGCCACGTCATTGGCCTTCGAGGCAACCTCGCGCACCATCTGCGCGCCCATGTTCTGAAACTTGTCCTTCAGCTCGATGTCCTTGGCGACGGTGACGCCGTCCTTGGTGATGCGCGGCGCACCAAACGACTTTTCGAGCACGACGTTACGGCCTTTCGGGCCGAGCGTGACTTTCACGGCATTGGCCAGAATATCGACGCCCTCGAGCATCCGTGTCCTGGCGTCAGAGCCGAATTTGACTTCCTTAGCAGCCATTTCTCTTCATCCTTCTATCTTGTATGTGGTCAGACGATGTTCGCGAGGGATCAGTCGATAATCCCCATGATGTCGGATTCCTTCATGATGAGGTAATCCTGGCCATCGATCTTGACTTCCGTTCCGGACCATTTGCCGAACAGAACCGAGTCGCCTGCCTTGACATCGAGCGGCTGTACCTTGCCCTGCTCGTCGCGGGCACCGCCACCAACGGCAATGACCTTGCCTTCCATCGGCTTTTCCTTGGCAGTGTCCGGGATAATGATGCCACCTGCGGTCTTTTCCTCGGACTCGGTCCGCTGAACAACCACACGGTCGTGAAGGGGCCTGAACTTCATGCCTCTTTCTCCTCCAGTTGGGTTTGCAATTAATCTCTGGCACTCAACAGAATAGTGTGCCAGTCAGCACCCGCCGTAGGTGGGCGCAATGCCGCGGCTTGTCAAGAAATTCCGTGAAAAATTTTAGGCCACGCCAAGCTTTTGCTGAAGCGATGATGACGAGGTCGTGTATTGGAACCTGATCTTCTTTTCGGGATGAACGATGCCATGCGCCGCATGCGCCATCAGCGCCGCCTCATGGAAACCCGAAAGGATGAGTTTCAGCTTGCCCGGATAATGGTTGATGTCCCCGATGGCGAAGATTGACGGTTCCGAGGTTTCAAACCTCTCTGTATCAACGGGGATAAGGTTTTCCTCAAGATTCAGGCCGAATTCGGCGATCGGGCCAAGCTTCATGGTAAGGCCGTAGAATGGCAGCAGCACATCGGCGTCAAGCGCCGTCGGCTCATCATCACCGGCGGCCTGGACCAGCACCCGGCCAAGCGTTCCATTGTCACCCTCAAGCCCTTTGAGCTGGCCGATCTGCAGTGTCACCCGGCCTTCTTCGACAAGCGCCCGCATCTTTGCCACCGTGTCCGGCGCGGCGCGAAAATCATCGCGGCGGTGCACCAGCGTCACCGATTCGGCGATGTCGACCAGATTCACCGTCCAGTCGAGCGCCGAATCACCGCCACCGGCGATGACAAGCTTCTTGCCGGCAAGCGCGTCGCGGCGGCGCACCGCATATTGCACACCGCCAGAGGCCTCGTAATCATCGATATCGGCAAGCGGCGGACGTTTCGGCACAAAGGAACCGCCGCCAGCGGCAATCACCACAACCGGCGCGTTCAGCTTCACACCATCGCTTGTCGTCAGCAGCCAGGTCCCGTCATCAAGCTTTTCCAGCGCCTCCGCCATCTGACCGTAATGGAAGACCGGGCCGAATGGGGCGATCTGCTCCATCAGCCTGTCGGTAAGTTCCTGCCCGGTACAGACCGGCAGCGCCGGAATGTCGTAGATGGGTTTTTCCGGATAAAGCTCGGCACATTGCCCGCCAGGCTTGTCGAGGATGTCGACAAGGTGGCATCGCAGATCGAGAAGACCAAGTTCAAACACGGCGAACAGGCCACAGGGGCCGGCGCCGATGATGATGATGTCGGTTTTTTGCGGGTCGGTCATGACAGTGGCTCGTCGGAAAGATAACTCTGCACGTAAATAGGGGGGATTATGCGCAAGGGCAATAGAGGAAGCTGCTGGCGACAGCCGCCCGGGGTCAGGCCTGATCGTCAATCGCGGCGTCTTGGGGCTGTGGCTGGCCGGTTCTGGATCAGGGATCTGGCGCGCGGCGAGCCGAGAACGCGCTGCATGGCAGGCGGTGCCAGCGCCAGCGAGCGGCGCCATTGTATGGCCATGCGATGGTTGATCTCGACATGGGTGAAGCCGACGCGCCGTGAATGCTCCTGCATCGAATCAGCCGCCAGCCTGACGGCAAGGCCATCGGTCTGTGGTCCGGTCAGGATCTGGCAAGACAGGCGCGAACTGTCATCCGCATCGAACAGCTCGGCAAGCCGGTCCAGCTCTTCATCTTCAGGCGCATGAAGCGGCGCGCGTCCCGACCCCGCTATATGGATATGGCAGGAGGCACAGGAACAGGCACCGCCACATTCCGCCTTGATGGGAAGTCCATAATCCCGCAACACCTCCATGAGACGCCAGCCGGCCGGTGCCTGAAGGGCGTAACTGTCTCCATTTGGCAGCACGGCAAGCGTCGTGAAGACTGCGTCCTGCGCGCTTTCATGCCGGTCGGTTTCATAAATTGGCATGCTTGATCACTCCAGTTCGCCCGCAATTGATCAATTGCGGGGGTCAATTGCAGGCTGATTGCCCCGCATTTTTGGAATGATTTTCTGATTTCAGGATGATCAAATCGCTGAAAATTTTATTTTTTTTACAAACTGGATGATTTAAAGAATTTTTTCCCAGCTTTCGCATCGCGCCGAGAGCCTGATGCTCAGCGCGGCCCGATGCGGCAATTGTGATGGTTTGCAGCCTGCTGCTGAAATTGCTATATCGCATCTTCACAATAGAAGTCTCTTGGCAGGGAATCCGTTCGGGGTCTGTAATGCCGTCTCATATGTCCGCAACCGAAGTTGCCAATCGCGCGCCTCTTGGCGCGCGCACTGATAGTTTCGCCTTCTGGTGGCTCATCATCATGTCCGGCCTTGTCGGCATCATGGTGCTGATTGGCGGCGTCACGCGCCTGACCGGCAGCGGGCTGTCGATGGTTGAATGGCGGCCCCTGATGGGGACATTGCCACCATTGACCGCTGCCGAATGGGACCGGGTTTACCAGCTTTATGTCAACTCGCCCGAATATGATGAATTCAATTTCGGGATGGATCTTGCCGGCTTCAAGACGATCTTTTTCTGGGAATATTTTCATCGCCTCTGGGGACGGTTTCTTGGCCTTGCCTTCATCATTCCCTTTGTCTGGCTGATCATCCGCGGCAGGATGCCAAATGGATTTGGCGGCCGCCTGTTGCTGTTGATGATCCTTGGCGGTTTCCAGGGCGTGATCGGCTGGTGGATGGTCAAGTCAGGCCTGACGGCTGACGCCACGGTGTCACAATATCGGCTTGCCACACATCTTGGCATGGCGCTGGTGATTTTCGCGCTGCTGCTCTGGACAGCGCTCGACATCCGCTATGGACGGGCCGGTTTTCCCACAGGGCATGCTGGCGGCACATTGTTCATCGTCGCCCTTACCATTCTTGCCGGGGCGCTTGTCGCCGGCATGGATGCCGGACTTCTTTATAACCATTACCCGATGATGGGAGACGGGCTGGTTCCCGTCGAATATGGCGAGCGAGGGATGCTCGACCCGTTTGAAAATCCCGCCGCGGCGCAGTTCCATCACCGCTGGATCGCCTTGCTGGCCGTGCTGGCGGTGATCACCCTTGCTGCCAAGGCCCGCCGCCAGCCGGCAAGCCGTGGCCCGGCGACACTGGCCCTGCTTCTTGTCTGTGGTCAGTTCGCCCTTGGCATCGCCGTGCTTCTTCATGGCGTGCCGGTGTCACTTGGCGCGATGCATCAGACCGGCGCCGTCCTGCTTCTTGGCAGCGTCATCTGGACAACGCACCGGATGGCGCGCTGAGGGTCAGCTTTTCTTCGGCACCGGCGCGCGGCGAATGTGAAGCTCGGCAAGTGCGCTGTCATCGACCGTAGACGGCGCCGCCATCATCAGATCCTCGGCCTTGCCATTCATCGGGAACAGAATGACCTCGCGGATGTTCGGCTCGTCAGCGATCAGCATCACCATACGGTCGATCCCGGGGGCAATGCCACCATGCGGTGGCGCGCCAAAGCGGAACGCGTTGATCATCGCCGGGAATTTGTCATCGACAACCTGCGAATCATAACCGGCAATCTCGAACGCCTTGTACATCACGTCGGGGAGATGGTTCCGGATGGCGCCGGATGACAGCTCAACACCGTTGCAGACAAGATCATATTGCCAGGCCTTGATGGTCAGCGGATCCTGCTCCTGCAACGCCTTCAGCCCACCCTGCGGCATCGAGAAGGGATTGTGCGAGAAATCAATCTTGCCTGTTGTCTCATCACGCTCATACATCGGAAAATCGACAATCCAGGCAAAGCGGAAGACAGTTTCGTCAATCAGCCCCTGTTCCTCGCCGATACGCACCCGCGCGCGCCCGGCCAGCGTTGCCGCGGCTGCCTCGTCGGCACAGGCGAAGAACACCGCATCACCATCACCGACACCCGCCGCCAGCCGAATTTCCTCGGCCTTTTCCGGACCAAGAGCCTTGGCCACCGGACCACGCGCCTCACCATCACCATAGATGATATAGCCCATGCCGGGAGCGCCTTCGGATTGCGCCCAGCTGTTCATCCGGTCGGCGATGGCACGGCTGCCGCATTTCGGGCCGGGAACCGCGCGAACAACGCTGCCACCCTCGACCGCCTTGGCGAAGATCGAAAACCCCGACCCACGGAAGGTTTCGGTCACGTCGCGAATCTCGATCGGGATCCGCAGATCCGGCTTGTCATTGCCATATTTCAGCATCGATTCGGCGAACGGGATATGGATGAATTCCTGGTCGATCTTCTTGTCGGAGAACTCTTCGAAGACGCCGCGGATCACAGGTTCGACAGCATCAAAGACATCCTGCTGCTCGACAAAGCTCATCTCAAGGTCGAGCTGATAGAACTCACCCGGGCTGCGGTCGGCGCGGCTGTCCTCGTCGCGGAAACAGGGGGCAATCTGGAAATAACGGTCGAAACCGGAAACCATGACCAGCTGCTTGAATTGCTGCGGTGCCTGCGGCAACGCATAGAATTTGCCAGGATGAAGCCGCGCCGGCACCAGAAAGTCGCGCGCGCCTTCCGGCGATGACGCGGTCAGGATCGGTGTCTGAAATTCCGTGAAGTCCTGCGCCACCATGCGCGCCCGGATCGACTGGATGATCTTGGCGCGAAGCATGATATTGTCATGCGGTCGGGCGCGGCGCAGATCAAGATAGCGATAACGGAGCCTTGTCTCCTCGCCGGAGTCGGTGTCGGAATTCACCTGCAATGGCAATGTGTCGGCCGCCGATTGCACCTCAAAGCTCTCGATACGAACCTCGACATGACCCGTTGGCAGCGATGTGTTGATGGTCTCGTCGCTGCGCTTCAGGACGGTGCCGGTGATGGTGACAACGGATTCAAGCCGCGTCGCCTCGACAGCGGCAAAGCTTGGATCGGAGGAATCAGCGACACATTGCGTCAGCCCGTAATGATCGCGAAGATCGATAAAAACAAGCTGGCCATGATCGCGCTTTCGATTGATCCAGCCTGACAGGCGAACAGACTGGCCCACATTGGCCTCGACAAGCTCGCCGCATGTGTGTGAGCGATAGGCGTGCATCTTGGTACTCCGACTGGGAATTGAGGGCGACGAAGCCGGTTCGGCGGGCCGTCAGCCGTGAAAAGCGCGCGCAGTATGCAAAGATTGCCGGGCTTCCGCAACATGCTTGTCACAGCAGGCCAAAGCCGGCCTTGCGGTGACTAGTCGCGGCCACGCCGACGGCCGCGGCCACGGCGGCCGGCACCGCCCTCGGGGCGAGGTTCACCGGGCGCTGGCATATCCTTCCATGGTGTGCCAAACGCGGCCAGCGCGGCGTCGCTGTCAAAGGGCCGCGACGGGGTGGTTCGAAGCGCCGCCGCCATCGCCGCAACATGGTCCGGTGTGGTGCCACAACAGCCACCGATGATGCTGACCCCGGCGTCGCGCGCGAAACAGGCATATTCGGCCATCAGTTCCGGCGTACCATGATAATGGATGCCACCATCGACATAGGCCGGAATCCCGCAATTGCCCTTGGCGATCACCGGCGTTTCGACAGATGGCAGCATCTCCTGCACCGAATGCAGCAGTTCGGCCGGCCCGATGCCGCAATTGGCACCAACGCAGGCGGCGCCGAAATCAACCGCCTGACGTGCGAATTCGGCTGGCGTGATACCCATCATGGAGCGGGCGGCGGTGTCGAAGGTCATGCAGGCCGCGACCTCAAGCCCGGTTGAGGCGGCGGCATCGATGGCGGCCTGAACCTCCTCAAGTGACGACATCGTCTCAATCCAGAGACAATCAGCCCCACCCTCGGCAAGGGCTTCGGCCTGCTCGGCAAAGGCAGCGCGCGCGCCATCGTAATCAAGCGCGCCCATCGGGGCGAACAACTCGCCTGTCGGACCAATGGAGCCGGCAACAAGAACGACGGCGCCATTGCGATCACGCCCTTGATCAGCTGCCGCTCTGGCAAGACGCGCCGCCGCGAGATTGAGCTCACCGACACGATCCTGCGCGCCATGGAGACGAAGACGATGATGCGTACCGCCAAAGGAATTGGTCAGGACAAGCTGCGAGCCGGCATCAATGAAGGCGGCATGAAGCGCCATGACATCGTCCGGCCGTTCGACATTCCAGAGTTCCGGCGGATAGCCTGTCTCCAGACCCATCTTGAAAAAATTTGTGCCGGTGGCACCGTCGGCGAGGATCCAGCCGGTTTCGGCCAGGATTGTATTCAGGGAGGTCATGGGGGGCTTTCTGTCTTCCCGTTAATTGTTCACCCGCGCCGACGACGCGTTGGCCGCCGCGCAATACCTGTAGCCGTGGCGCGCCTGTCGCGGAGCGCGTCAAGCAAGGCGCGCTGATCATCGGCTGTCATCGACCGCCAGGCGGCAATCTCGGCACCGGTGCGAAAGCAGCCAATACAATGACCCGTTTCCGGATCAAGCCGACAGACCGAGATGCATGGTGAAGGAAGGGCGGCGTTGTCCGTCTGGCGGCTCATCTCGTCTCACCCTTGCCTGTGGCAAGCGAATGGCCCCCTGATCAGGCGGCCACGCTTTCATCATCATCTGCCAGCATGGCGCTGTTCAGCGCCTGCAGCGCGGCGTCAAGATTCTCGCGCGCGGCAACAACAAGTCTGCCATCGGCGCCAACGCCTGTCTCATCGTCGCGTGCCGGCGCGGCCGCATCGACAAGATCAAGAAGCATGGTGGCCTCTCCAAGCAGCAGAACCGGCATTTCCTCGCGGGTGAAGGCCCGCATCAAACGCTTGGCATGCGCCTCGGGGACCAGCGTGGTGACATGCTTCTCGCCCGACGGGATGATCAGCGCGTCATAATCAATGGCGAGCGTCGTCGACAGCGTCGAATCGACCGGATAGGACATGCCCCAGCCGCTTCCATTCCAGGCATTGGTCAGACCGGCATCACGCGAGATGACACGCAGCTTGGCGTTGACCGACATCATGGCGCGCTGGATGGCGATGAAAATGTCCTCGTCAAAGCCGCTGGCGACCATGATGGCGATTGTTTTGCCTGTGAAATTGGAAAGCTGCATCTATCATGCTCCTGTTCTGGGAAGGTGCGTTGTCTTCTTTCAAACCCTGCCATGCCATCCGCCGGGCATCGGGCATGAAGGACCGGCGGCGGGTGGCGGGACGGGTTGATGACGAGAATTTGACGCCGGTATACAGCCCCTTTACCGCAGGTTCAAGCCCGTATTGTCAGATGTTGTCTTCATCACCCTAAATCTAATCAGTCTGGGCAAGGTCCTGCGGCGTGTCGATATCCCGATGGATGCTGTCATCATGCCAGCTGATGCTGTTGACCGCGGCCGGGTTCTCGCTCAGCACAAGGCGGCCACCCATATCGCCGGCAAGATTGCCAAGCGCCTCGAAAAACCCGCTGCCCCACAGAACCGGATTGCCACGCCGCCCCTCATGAACCGGGAATGAAATCCGTCTCTCATGGTCGCCAAGGTCGCTATGGTCACGGATCATCTCGGCAACAAGGTCTGGCGCGATGAACGGCATGTCTGCAAGCCCAATCAACGCGCCGGATACCGTTTCCGGCAACGCGGCAATCCCGACCGCCACCGACCCCGCCTGCCCGGCGGCAAAATCGGTGTTGTGCGCAAAGGACACCTGCAACCCGTCAAGCGCTGCGACAACATCTTCGTGCTGGTGGCCGGTCACCACAACAAGATCCATGATCCCGCCATCAAGCATGGCCCGCGCCGCCCGCCGCACAAGCGGTTCGTCATCGATTTCCAAGAGCAGCTTGTTGACCTCGCCCATCCGCCGCGACGATCCGGCGGCAAGAAGCACACCGCCAATCGCGATGTTGTCTGGCCGCCTCTTCTCAACCATCTTGCGCGGCAGGGGTCGCGACGCAATCTCCATCAACAGCCCGCCAATGGCCATGTCGGAAATCTCGTCATCATCGATGTCGATGCCGGCGAGAACGAGCTGCAGCACCCAGTCAAACCCGTTCAGTCGCGGCGAGCGCGCGCAGCCCGGCATGCCGATGACCGGCATGTCATCAAGCCTTGCCATCATCAGAAGATTGCCCGGGTCGGCAGGCAGGCCGAGCCTGTCGACTTGACCGCCGGCCGCCTCGACAGCCATCGGCACAACATCGCGCCGGTCGCAGATGGCGGAGGCACCGCAAATCAGAATGGCCCTGGCACCAAGATGACGGGATTCGGCGATGGCGGCGGCAAGGCTGGCGGTGTCGTGCGCCACGACGCGGCTGTCGACAAGCCCGCATCCAAGCTGGTCAAGACGCTGCTTTGTCACCTTTTCGGTGGCCGTCAGAAGCGCCGTCTTCATCCCCTCGACACGGGTCTGAATCAATGCAAAGGGCCGCGCATGAAGCTGATGAAAACTGAACACAGGCTGGCCGTCGGCCTCGCCGATGGCCGCGTTGACGGTTGCCTCGGGAAGGCTGTAGGGGATGATTTTCAGCGTGGCGATCATGTCACCATCCTCGACGAGCTGATTGTGCTGGACGCAGGCCAGCGTGATCCCCTCATCAACCCTGTTCAGCTGTTTCAGCCGGTGTCTGTCGAACCTGACAAGACCCCGCCCGACCGCATAGATATTGACCCGGCCTGTTGAGGCGGGTGACAGGCGAAGGCCCGCAGGCACAAGCTCGGCGGCCAGCCTGTCGGCGGCGCTGTCCTCGTCAAGATCCCCGGGATCAAGCCGCGCCACCGTGATGGATTCAATGCCGGCGACGGCCAGCCTCGCGATATCGGCAGCCGCAAGCCTGGTGCCCTTGCGGATCCGGCCATCCGGCAGATACACAGCATGCGCGAGGATGGCGCCCTCGCAGTCATCCGGTGCTGCCGGCCCGAACTTCATGCCGATCCACCGCTTCGTTCGACGGCAATCATCTGGGCAAGGATCGATACGGCAATTTCGGCGGGGGTCCTGGCCCCGATATCCAGTCCGACCGGCCCATGAAGCCGCGCCAGGTCACTGTCGGCGAACCCGGCCTCGCGCAGCCTGTCACAGCGCGCCGCATGCGTGCGTCGTGACCCAAGGCATCCGATATAGAACGCCTCGCTTGCCAGCGCCGAACGCAGCCCCGGATCATCGATCTTCGGATCATGTGTCAGCGTTACGATGGCGGTGCGCGAATCAGGCCGCAATTCGGCCAGCGCTTCATCAGGCCAGGCGGTCAGACATTCTGTATCGGGAAAGCGGTTGTCGGCACTGAACACGGCACGCGGGTCGATCACAACGACATCATAGCCGGCCTGTCGCGCCATCGGGGTCAGGAACTGTGTGATATGGACGCCGCCAATGACGACAACACGCCGTGGCGGCACATGGCGAAAGGCAAAATGTGAGCCATCCTCTGACAATTCGGAGTCCGGGCCGCCCAGAGCGTCATCGACACGAAGCAGCGCACCGGTCCGCGCGTCAAGGGTCACCGCGCCGGCCCGCCTTGCCGCCATGTCACCGGCCAGCACCCCAAGATCAGCCGCCGGCAGACCACCATCCGCGACCGGCGTGACAAGCACCGCGATCCGCCCGCCGCAGGATAATCCCACCTCCCACGCCAGGGCATCAGCAACACCGAAGTCAAGACGTTGTCCGGCGCCGGCGACAAGCGATTCAATCGCGGCGTCAATCACCGCGCCTTCAACACACCCACCCGAGACCGACCCTTCGACGATCATGTCGTCACGAACCACCATCACACTGCCGACCTGGCGCGGCGACGACCCCCAGGTCTGAATGACAAACGCAAGCGCCACGCCATGGCCCGACATAACCCACTGATGCGCCGTCGCAATCAGGCTGGCATTGGTCATTGTCTCGGCAGTCTGACCGGTCATCTCCACCCCCTCATGATTCGGCGTCGGCCTGCGCGGCGCGAAGCCGGTCATGCCATCCGTCGAGATCGCGATGGTGCCAGTTCGCCGGCACATCGGCATCAAGAACACCGCCAAGGTCGGCCATTGAAGCAAGCGAATGGATCGGCACGAAAGCATCGACATGCGGCAGTATCTGCTGGATCCCGGCACTTCGCGGTTCAAAACCGTCAAACCGAAGAAGCGGGTTCAGCCAGATCAACCGCGAGCAGGATTTGTGCAGCCGTTCGATTTCGAAACCAAGATGGCTGTCCGTGTCACGATCCAGCCCGTCGGTGATCAGAAGGACAACCGCACCCTGGCCAAGAACGCGCCGCGACCAGTCACGGTTGAAACTGGCGATGGCGCTTGAGATCCGTGTCCCGCCCGACCAGTCCTCGACCAGATTCGAGACATTCCGCAGCGCGGCATCCGGATCGCGGCCCCGCATCTGCCGGGAAATATTCGTCAGGCGGGTGCCGAACAGAAAGCTGTGCACGATGCCGCGCCGTTGGGTCAGCGCATGGGTGAACCGGAGCAGCATGCGTGAATAGCGTTCCATCGACCCGGAAATATCGCAGATGACGACAAGCGGACGCGGGCGTTGGCGCGGTGCCTCGTGAAGCGGCAGGGCAAAGCCGCCGGTTCGGGCCATCCGGCGCAGCGTCTGGCGAAAGGACAGGCGCCCCTTGCCACCACTTGCCTGAAACCGGCGTGACGGTCGTTGCGGCAGTGCCAGCCGCATCGCGTCGATGGCCTGTTCAGCCTCGGCAATTTCGGCCGCTGACATCAACTGGAAATCCATGCTGCGAAAATGCTCGTCCGCCGAGGAGGTCATCGACATGTCGATCTCGACACGTTCGGTTTCGTCGATGTCGGTGGGTGGCGGCGGCGCATCCGGCCGCAACGCCTCGTCAACGCGGCGCGACGTCGGCGGTGCCTCGTCTATCTCGCCTTCACGCGCCAGTGTCGGCAGAAGCAGATCACGCATCTTTTCCATCAGCCGCGGATTGCGCCAGAAAATATGAAAGGCCTGGTCAAACAGCAGCCTGTCTTCCGGACGCTTCACAACACAGCTTGCCAGCGCGTGATAGAATTCGTCGCGATTGCCGATATTGATTTCGCGGCTGGCCTCGACACAATCCAGCACCGTGGCCGGCCCGACCGCCATGCCGGCGCGGCGCAGCGTTCGCACGAAATGGGTAATGTTCTCGGCAAGCTTCATGCCGCGCCATGACCCATGGCGCCGCCTTGGCACCGGAAAATCTATGACGTTGGCATTCGGGGCTGTCATCCGGCACGATATCCTGACATTTCGGCCTGTACCTCGGTCAGCAGTCGCGCCGCCTCGCTTCCGGTGATCCGCGCGATGTCATCCTGGTATTTCAACAGGACACCCATCGTCGAATCAGCAGTGGCCGGATCAATCGCAACACAATCCAGCTCGACAAGCGCCTGCGCCCAGTCGATTGTCTCGGCAACACCGGGGGCCTTGAACAGATTCGCGGCTCGAAGCCTGTGAACAAACCTCACCACCTGTTCGCTGAGCTCGGCCGGGGCCTCGGGGGCGCGCCGTTTCAAAATGGCAAGTTCATCCTCCAGCGAAGGATAATCGACCCAGTGATAGAAACAGCGGCGCTTCAGCGCGTCATGGATTTCACGGGTCCGGTTCGAAGTGATGATCACAATTGGCGGCGTCGTCGCGGCCACCGTGCCGAATTCCGGGATCGTGACCTGCCAGTCCGACAGGATTTCCAGCAAATAGGCCTCGAAGGCCTCGTCGGCGCGGTCGAGTTCGTCGATCAGCAGGATGGGCGCGCCAGCTTCGTCCCCGCGAAGCGCCTCGAGAAGCGGCCGTTCGATCAGATTCGCCGCCGAGAACAGATCAGCGCTCGACAGCTGGCCCTTGCCAGCGCTCTGGATTTCCATCATCTGGCGCGCGTAGTTCCACTCATAGGCCGCGGCGGCGATGTCGAGCCCCTCATAACATTGAAGGCGAATCAGGCGCCTGCCGAGCAGCGTTGACAGCGTTTTTGCCACTTCGGTCTTGCCGACGCCGGCCTCGCCCTCAAGAAAGAGTGGCCGCTGCCTGCGAAGCGCCAGGAACAGACTCACCGCAAGCCCTTCGGACAGGATGTAGTCCTGTGCCGCCATATCCTCGACAAGCGATGCTACCGTATCTGGACCCATCGGAGTCTCCCTGCACCAGTGTTATCCGCGCCTGTTATCTGCGACCATGCCTGCGATTCCCGCCCGGTGACCCGCGCCCACAGACCTGTTTCAAAGGTTGTCGCGGCGACGCATGATACCAATTAAATCCCGCCGCGCACCAAGCTTCCAAAACAGACTAAACCCTGATCACAGGATGGCGGCGAGACGATTTGCCACTTCTGTCACACGGAAATGTGCACACAAAACTGTTTACATGATGTTTGCAAGGTCGGACGATATTCAAGAGTGCGCTGGCAAATCTGCAAAGAATAGATTGGGCGCGCCGGGAAATAAGGAGGAATGGAATGACAACCGTGAGTCTTACCTTGAATGGGAAGCAGGTCAGCGCGGACGTGCCTGACAACACCCTTCTCGTCAATTTCATCAGGGAAACGATGAGCCTGACAGGCACGCATGTCGGCTGCGACACCAGCCAGTGTGGCGCCTGCGTTGTGCATGTTGATGGCGAATCCGTGAAATCCTGCACCATGCTTGCCGCCACCGCTGAGGGCGCGAGCGTCACGACAATTGAGGGAATCGCGAATGGCGACGGGCTGCATCCGATGCAGCAGGCCTTTCATGAACATCACGGGCTGCAATGCGGTTTCTGTACGCCTGGCATGGTCATGAGCGCGATTGAACTTGTTGAGGACAACCCGAACCCGAGCGAGGCCGAAATCCGCGAGGGACTTGAAGGCAACATCTGCCGCTGTACCGGATACCACAATATCGTGAAGTCCGTTCAGGCCGGCGCGAAAATGATGGGAGAGTGACATGCCTGAAGGAAGCATCAAAGATGGTATTGGCGCCTCGGTGCGCCGCAAGGAAGACAAGAGGTTCCTGACCGGGTCCGGCCGTTACACGGCCGACATCACCCGTCCGGGCCAGCTCCATGTGCATTTTGTTCGCTCGGTCCATGCGCATGCCAACATCAAGTCGATCCGTACGGATGCCGCCGCCGCCGCCGATGGTGTTGTCGCCATCTTTACCGGCGAGGATGTCGCCGCTGATGGAATCGGCGGCCCGATCTGTGGCTGGGTTGTGACGAATCGTGACGGCTCGCCGACCAATGAACCGCCGCATCCGATTCTGGCGAACGGCACGGTTCGCTATGTTGGCGATCATGTCGTCGCGGTGATTGCCGAGAGCCTTGAGCAGGCCATGAACGCCGCTGAGCTGGTCGAGATCGACTATGAGGTTCTGGCACCGGTCGTTGATCTGGCAAATGCCGGATCAGGCCCGCAGATTCATGAGAATGTGCCTGGCAACATGTATTTCGACTTTGAACTCGGCGATGAGGACGCGGCAGCAGCGGCGCTTGATTCGGCGGCGACTGTTGTCGAGCTTGAGGTGCGCAACAACCGGTTGATCCCGAATGCGATGGAACCACGGGCCGCGCTGGCGGAATATGATGCCATCGACGATTCCTACACACTGTTCACAACCTCGCAGAATCCACATCTGACACGCCTTGTGATCGGGGCCTTCATGCTCAGCATCCCGGAATCAAAGCTTCGCGTCGTCGCACCTGATGTTGGTGGCGGGTTCGGCTCGAAGATCTATGTCTATCCCGAGGAAGCTGTCTGCACCTGGGCCAGCAAGAAGCTGCAGCGCCCGATCAAATGGACAGCCGACCGGAGCGAGTCATTCCTCGCCGACGCGCATGGCCGCGACCATATCAACAAGGTCAGGATGGCGATCGACAAGGACAACCGGATTACCGGCCTGCGGGTTGATACCGTGGCCAATATCGGGTCCTACCTGTCCGCCTTCTCGGTCGTCACACCAACCATCCTGCATGCGCCGCTGCTGTCGGGCTGCTACCAGATCCCGGCGATCTACACCAATGTGAAGGGCATGGCGACGACAACCGCGCCGGTCGACGCCTATCGTGGTGCCGGCCGTCCGGAGGCGACCTATCTTCTGGAGCGGGTGATGGACGCGGCGGCCCGCCAGATCGGGATGGATCCGGCCGCGTTCCGGCGTCTGAATTTCATTCCGAAAGACGCCTTCCCATACCAGACACCGGTAGCGCTTCAGTATGACATCGGGGACTATGAGGCACCCTTGGACAAGGCGCTGGAGATGATCGACTACAAGGGCTTTGAGGCCCGCCGTGCCGAAGCCGCGTCGCGCGGCAGATATCGCGGTATCGGCCTGTCGAGCTATATCGAGGCATGTGGCATCGCGCCGTCGGCGGTTGCCGGCGCGCTTGGCGCCCGTGTTGGTCTGTATGAATCAGCAACAGTCCGTGTCGATCCGACCGGCACGGTGAATGTGTTCACCGGCACACACAGCCATGGCCAGGGCCATGACACCACCTTTGCGCAGATTGTCGCCGACAAGCTTGGCGTCGGGATTGGCAGTGTCGAGATCGTCCATGGTGATTCGGACAGAATTCCGTTCGGCATGGGAAGCTATGGATCACGCTCGCTTGCTGTTGGCGGGGCGGCCATCGCCAAGGCCGTCGACAAGGTGATCGAAAAATCCAGGATCATCGCCGCGCATCTGATGGAAGCTGCCGATGCGGATGTGGTGTTCGCGGATGGCAAGTTCACCGTCGCCGGCACCGACAATGAGAAAGGGTTTGGCGAAATCGCGCTGGCGGCCTATGTGCCGCATAATTATCCGCATGACCGGCTGGAGCCTGGCCTTGAGGAGACAGCCTTCTATGACCCGCTGAACTTCACCTACCCGTCGGGAACGCATATCGCCGAGGTCGAGATCGACCCGTCGACAGGCGTTGTCGAGCTTGTCGACTGGGCCTGCTGTGACGATTTCGGCAATCTGATCAACCCGATGATCGTCGAGGGGCAGGTTCATGGCGGCATCGCCCAGGGCGTCGGTCAGGCGCTTCTGGAAAACGCCCATTATGACGAGACAGGCCAGCTGATCACGGCGTCCTACATGGATTACTGCATGCCGCGCGCCGACGATCTGCCAAGCTTCAAGGTCGATTACACGGTGACCGCCTGTACGCATAATGATCTTGGCGTCAAAGGGTGCGGCGAAGCTGGGGCCATTGCCTCGCCACCGGCACTGATCAACGCTGTTATCGACGCGCTGGCGCCACTTGGTGTCACCGATATGTCGATGCCGGCAACGCCCGAAAAGGTCTGGCGCGCGATCAATGGCGCGCAGGCCGAAGCGGCAGAATAAGGGAGAACTATCATGCATCACACAACCTATGTGAAAGCCAGCAGCGCCGATGACGCCACCGCACGGATGGCCGATGGCGGCCAGCTTCTTGCCGGCGGCATGACGCTGATCCCGACGATGAAGCAGCGGCTTGCCAGCCCCGAGATGGTGGTTGACCTTGCCGGCTGCGGCCTCGCGGGAATCGAGGACAAGGGCGATTCGATCAGGATCGGCGCCATGACACGGCATGCCGATGTGGCCGAATCCGCGCTTGTGCAGAATGCCGTTCCGGCGCTGGCGGCGCTTGCCGGCGGCATTGGCGACCGTCAGGTCCGCAACCGCGGCACCATTGGCGGGTCGGTGGCCAATAATGACCCGTCGGCCTGCTATCCGGCGGCGGTGCTTGGCCTTGGCGGCACCGTCCACACCAGCAAGCGCGATATCGCGGCGGATGATTTTTTCACCGGCATGTTCGAGACGGCGCTTGATGAGGACGAGATGATCACCGCGGTCAGCTTTCCAAAAACCGGCAAGGCGGCCTATGTGAAATTCCCCAACCCGGCGTCACGCTACGCCATGGTCGGGGTGTTCGTCGCCAGTACCGGGGCCGGAACACGCGTTGCCGTGACCGGGGCCGGAGGTGACGGTGTCTTCCGCCACGCCGAGATGGAGAGCGCGCTTGACGCCAGCTTCAGCGCCGACTCGCTGGATGGCATTGGCGTTGATGCCGATGAGATGATCAGCGATATCCACGCGTCCGGCGATTATCGGGCGCATCTTGTCCGTGAAATCGCGAAGCGCGCGGTTGCGGCCTGCTGAAACGGTCGCTGACACCGTCGAAATGACGAAGGGGCGGGATTTTCCGCCCCTTTTTCACATGCCGGGTTGATTGCCTGGGACTGATTGCCTGTAACCGATCACATGCCATCATGAACTGGAGCGGGCGACGGGGTTCGAACCCGCGACCCCGAGCTTGGGAAGCTCGTGCTCTACCAACTGAGCTACACCCGCAAACTGGCCGAATTCTGCCGGTTTTAAGCTGTCTGAACAAGTCATTTTTTGACGGGGTCGCGCCTTGCGGCTCCGGGGTGTTCACTTTTGCCCAGTCC
>JBMZTC010000017.1:0-37764 GCA_049623505.1 Puniceispirillaceae bacterium (SeqCode)
CCATAGAGTAGTATTTCAATTCCTATTTCTACGCCGAGGAACACAATTGTTGCCGCGATCAGGAACGATACCCATGTCTATATCATTTTTCTTGCATACGTATTCAAAAATTGCTTGGAATCAAAATTGCTTGGAATCAAACGGTCATGACAACGCTGGACCTGCTTCCCGACCTGATCAAGGGCGCCACAGATCGGCCAACTTGCATGGAAATCGACAGCGAGCTTGTTGTCCGCGGAAGCACACGGCTTGCCAAAGCAGACGTCTTATTGAAATAAACCTGGCACCTTGAAAAAGAGCATTAGAGAAGAAATGTCATGACCCTTTTTGTTCCCGAAAAGAACATTGTACGACGTGGTGCGCTGATACCCTGCAAAACCGCTTTCATCGATGCCCATACGCCAGGCAGCGATCAGAAGGAAAACTTCACCATCATTGGTGGCGGTGTGTCCGAAAGTGCAGACCAGCATGTGCATATTTCCGAAAGGATTGGGTTTAATATCGGTGCCGCAGGCCAGCCGCCAAAATGCCATAACAGTCTACACACACACCGCACGGCGGAAGTGTTCCTCGTACAATCAGGACGGTGGCGTTTTTTCTGGGGACGCTGGGGCGACGCCGGTGAAGTGGTGCTTGAAGAAGGCGATATCTTCAACATACCGACCGGAATGTTTCGTGGCTTTGAGAATATCGGCACGGATTACGGAATGATCATGGCCATCCTTGGTGGTGATGACGCCGGAGGCGGCGTGATCTGGGCACCGCAGGTGATTGAGAACGCTGTCGAACATGGACTTGTGCTTGGTGACAACGGCAAGCTTTATGACAGCAAGAAAGGCGAGACCCTGCCAGACGGCGTTGCGCCGATGCCGGTCATGACCGAAGACCAGCTGAAGCTCATGGACGAACCACCCGCCGCCGACGTCGTGCCCAACTATGTGGCCCGTTACTGGGATCTTGTGGCACTGGCGGATCGCCAGCCAAGCAAGGTGATCGGGCCAGATGCCATGTTGCGCGACAAGCCGGGGTTCGAGGTTGATTTCGTGACCCGTGGCTCGATCGAGACGGCGCCTTACAGCTGTGACCAGCCAGAGGTGCTGATGCCGGTCCGGGGACACTGGAAGCTGGAATGGGACGGCGGCGGCACCGTACTGAATTCCGGTGACACCTGTCTTTTGCCGGCCGGGGTTGCCAGAACATTGGCACCATCCATGACCGGCGAGGCAAGCCTTTACCGGGTGCGCAACACCAATGATCCGGCAGGTCCTACAATGGGGTTACGATAGGTGAACGAAGCCGTTCTGTTCCTGCCCGGCATGATGTGTGATGCCCGGCTGTTCGCACCGCAGATTGCCGCGCTTTCAGCGACCAGACCGGTGATGGTCGCCCCGCTGTCCGGCGAAGATGACTTTGCTGGGCTGGCAAGGCAGATTCTGCAGAATGCCCCACCACGGTTTGCCCTTGCCGGGTTGTCGATGGGCGGCATCGCCGCCATGGAGATCATCCGCCAGGCACCCGACCGGGTCACCCGCCTCGCCCTGATGGATACCAATCCACTTGCCGAAGCGCCAGACCGCGCCGGCATCAGGGATGATCAGATTGACCGCGTTCGCGCAGGCGATCTGGGGGCCGTGATCCGTGATGAAATGAAACCGCACTATCTTGCCAGCGCTTCGGATCGAAAAACCATCCTTGATTTATGTATGGACATGGCGCTGTCGCTTGGCCCTGATGTGTTTGTAACACAGTCAAGGGCGCTCCAGGCACGGCCTGACCAATGCGCGACACTGCGCGGTATCGGCATACCTGCATTGATCCTGTGTGGCGCCGAGGACCGCCTGTGCCCGCCAGAACGCCATGAAATGATGCGCGATCTTGTTGTGGGGGCGAATCTTGTCATGATTAATGATGCTGGGCACCTGCCCACCCTTGAACAACCACAACTGACCAATGAGGCTCTGGAAAAATGGCTGAACATGTAATCCCAGAGGACCTGTTGGCATTGTTGCGCAAGGTCGACACACCGACAGTCTGTAACGCCATTGAAGTGGCGCATGGCAAGCGTGGCTTTAATCGGTTCACCAAGGGCACGATGCATCACTGTAAGCCGGGAGACCCGGCGATTGTTGGCTTCGCGCGGACTGCAAAGATTTCAGGCTTGGCTCCGCCCAATGAAGCACCTGAAATCATCCGCGCCCGCCGCATGGAGTATTTCCATTCCATGGCAGGTGGCAGTTCGCCGTCAGCAGCTGTTGTCGAGGATGTCGACTATCCCAATTGCATCGCCGGATGGTGGGGCGAGGTTCATGTCGCCGTTCACAAGGGGCTTGGCCTTGCCGGCGCGGTCACAAACGGGGTGATGCGCGATCTTGATGTAATGGATGCAGGATTTCCGGTGTTGGCTGGGTCGATCGGCCCAAGCCATGGCTTCGTACATGCGGTCGAGATTGGCACACCGGTCAATATAATGGGCATGCGGGTAGCACAGGGCGAGCTGATCCATGCTGATCGGCATGGCGCGCTCGTCATCCCCGAAGATGTAATTCAGAGGTTGAAGACAGCCATTGAAACAGTTATCGCCAGCGAAGAGATCGTTCTTGGCCCAGCTAGGCAGCCAGGATTCGACATCCACAAGCTGGAAAAAGCTTGGGCGGAGTTCGAGAAATCAAGAACCTAATCCCCGTCAGCAAGCCAGAGCCGGGTCGCTGTTCTGCCAGCACACCATTATGGGCAGGCGCCACGCAGTGTGACTGCGTGGCATAAGTGGGGCGGCCAATTGCCCTCAACGACAATACATAGTGACGATAGTCTATTTCGACATAAGCTCGGAGGATCGCTTCTGATTAGCTACAACTTTTTCACGCTCGGCCTGAATACGGGCACGACGCGCTGCAATGTCGTCGCCAGCATCCAATATCGACTTCGTCTCCCTTTCGATCTCTCGCAGTGTCAAATTAGCATTCTGCTCGATATCATCAGCCTGATTAGAAAGAGCCTCTAGCCGCTCTGCGTTACTTTTCACTAAATCAGCATTATTTTCAGAAGTCACAGCTTTGAAAATCTTAACGATCTCGCCGTCAATCCATTCTGCGTTTTGCGAGACCATCTCCGTCCCTTGATCAGCTAATGCCTCATTGGATTCAGCAATGAGTTCGTTCAGGGATATAAGCAATTCGTTCACAGCAGCCATTTGACCAGCTACTTCGCGTAACTTGCTATTCAACGAAATTTTGTTTTCAAGAAGCTCGATGCGCAAGGCATTAGTCATGGCAGACTTAAAGTTGTGCTCCGCGTCTGTTTTTGCATCTAACGCATCCACCATAAGCATCCGACAACGATAAAGATCCTCTACATTATCAACAGCAATGGCGCGATTTCCATTGAAGGCGGCACTAAAGTTTCTGCTCAACAACGCCCGATTTTCTTCAATGTCGGCGATCAAAAGCATGGAATCTGCGTACGATGTCGAGGCTTGGCACTCAAGCTCAAAAATGTGACGCTTATTCTTACGGATGTTGCCCTTGTTTAGAACAGTCTGATTCTTTGGTTTCGTCATAACATCACCTGTGCTTAAGAAAGTTAGCCCTCAATCTGATCGGTTTCTTCAGCACCGAATTCTGGAAGACGATAGACTGTTGAGTGGCTAAGCTTATTCAACCTAATCATGCCTTTATTTGGCTCACCCAACTCACAAAAATGAAAAATAAAATCAAATACGTTTTCAGCCTGATCAGCGGCAACAACGACAAAAAATTCTTCAACATCAAAGGAATCAGCAACACCTGAAACCGTCTTCTTGCCAATGGGCGCCCCTGCGACGTTATGAAAATAAACTTCATTGATGCCCTTTGACATCAATTCTGGAATCAGCATATCACTGCCGCCCTCGTACAGAATGCCAGAAATCAGCCAAGTGTAATCAAGGTATTCAATGTCTAACTTATGTTTAAAGTCGGCCACCAGCGCCATGTCAGTTTTCCGTATATTTAGCAAGAATTGATGGCGGCACATAAGTGGCTGCCTGCATCAAGGGTGTCGCATACATAAAGCCCATACCTGGCGTGTCTAGTTTTCCAGCGAGAAAGATACGCTCAAAAACGCGATCCACTTCGTCACTTGAAACCATGACGCTCACAACATCACGTTCGGCATCTACCGCCACGCCTACCGCTCCGAGCCTTTCACGAATCCCAACTCCCATAGCCGAATGTAGGGTGGCACCCTGCAACCCAACCTCTAACAGAGCGTCTGTGATCACTTCTCCAAAACCATGCTGAACTACTGCTGTAATCAAAGTTGCTTCTGTCAGCGTGGTGAACGTACGTTTCATGGATTTAACCCTCTTTTACCCTGTCAGTTTGAGCAAGTTCCTTGGCTGTCCTGCGCTCTTCGCGCTTCACTTTTAACTGAACGTAAATACCAAGGGTAAGAACGGCCACGATGGGGCAAATAGATGCGGCCGCCAAAATGCCAAAGCCTTCTGTAGAACCAAGTGCATTGCCGAAGCCAAGGCCCATCGCTAGCACCAAAGGAACTGTTACAGGTCCGGTCGTAACGCCGGCAGAGTCCCAGCCGACATTTACGAATTCTTCAGTTGACAGGAGTGTGAGAAGAAGGCCAAGGGTGTATCCAGGGATCAGGATATACATAATGTGAAAATCAAAGATGAGCTTCAAAACGCCAAGCATGATCCCCGTCGCAACGCCAAACGACACTGCCCCCATGAGCATCGACTTCTTGAAAGCACCATTTGTAAGGTTTTGAACAGTCATACCAAGCGCGTTCAGCGCAGGCTCCGCCAAGGTAGCGCCAAGACCTAACAACCACGCAAAAAGTGCTGCAATACTCACTCCTACAGCCACCCCATAAAGTGGGCTGGCTTCAACTGCGTTTATCGCTGTAAAGGCAGCGGCGATCAGTCCACCCGACTGGTCACCAAGTTTGGCAAGGCCATAGGTCAAGCCAATATTGAAAACACACATCCCGGTCACAGCGAGAAAAATCCCATAATAAGTGATGGCGGCATTTTTCATTTTTTCACGTAGAACAACGAACAGTACGATCGCTAAAAATATTACGAGTGGCACAATGGCGCGCACACCTAGAATTACCTCGGTCCATGGTGTCATCTCATGCCACTGTGGCTGGGTCGATGCGATTGATGCTGCCATTTTTATTTCGGCAGCCTTAGCAATGATGACCTCTGTTGGAACTGTATACGCGGTGTAAAAACTCAACAGCAGAACACCTAGGATCGGAAAGACAGATGCCAACGTAACAATCCCAAAGCCTGACAACGATGAATCAGCACCTTTACCTGCCGCCGCCGCAACCCCAATTCCCAAAGCGAGTACCAACGGCACCGTTACTGGACCTGTGGTCACCGCGCCGCAATCCCAGGCCAAACCCACTATTTTGGAAAGTTCGGGATCCATGAAAGCAACAACGCTCAGCACCAAGGTGGGCGTTAAACTGAAAAAAATTAGTGGTTTAAGGCTCCAACCCCTCAGAAAGCGCACAGTTCCTAAAACAGCCGCCAAACCCACGCCAAGCCCTACAAGCAGCACTGTTGCGCCCGACCGATCGTTTAACAGCGTAAACAAATACGGCGCCTTTTCTGGATCGACGATGGAGCCTGCGACCTGCAAAGCGCCAATCGCAGGTTCAGCAAAGGTCACTCCAACGCCAAGCAAAAATGCAATAAATAAAACGCCTGCTAGCGGGAGCTTTCGAGGCAATGTATTGCCAATGATCTCACCGAAGGGCATCAAGCCAAGCTTCAAACCCTCCATAAACATCATCAAACCTACCATGACGGCCAACAAACCGCCCGCTATGATGGTTGCATCCATAACTGGAGTTTGGAGAACCAAATATTGGAACAACCCAAGATAGAGCGCTAACGGGACAACTGCCCTCGCTTGATCCATAAAACGGGTCGACAGATATGGCTGTAATATTTTGACAATATCACCGCCGCCTAGCTTCATTTTTGGGACAGGCTGGGGATATTCATTCCCATGGCGGTCAAACAACGGCTCAGGCATCAACTCCGCAAATGGAACGCGCTGACTGTCAACGGACATCGCCTGAATAAAGTCACCAAACCGTATTGTATTTCTGCGTGACATTCCACTACCGCCAATGAGGTACGATTGCAAAAATTTGATTAATCCTAAATTTAATCGAACAATTAATCAAATCTCCTAAAATTCAATAATAGCAGTTAGCAATTTCTGTCCACAGATCCTGCCAAAATTTTAGTACGGCATTATCGTTTTCAGACTGAATTCCTTACTTGTCTAGGTTTGAATGCGGCTTTGGTGTCGGGCTTTCAAACTCTAAACCAGCATGCTATCTCATCGCACTTTCGGTTAATTTGACAAGTCTTTCAAACACCTCTGGAGCCGCCGCCACGACACGCCCACCATGGTGCAGGATAGTCTCTAAATCCTGATTCTCTACAAAGCCGCCAGCTTCGCATACCATCATCTGACCGGCCAGATAGGCTGCTTTTTAGGACCCCAGATCCAGACTGTAGCTGAGAACCATCTCGTTGGAGGATACAATGTGCTTGCTCATAAGGCTCGCACAATAGTGAGCTCCTTTTGGCGAACTGCTCAAGCTGAACGCGGTCTTTATCTCTGGAAAAGTGCAAGGGATGGCGGGAGTGACGGGACTCGAACCCGCGGCCTCCGGCGTGACAGGCCGGCGCTCTAACCAACTGAGCTACACCCCCAAAACGGCGACTTGGCGGGCATGTCACCACCCGTCACCGTCAACGTCGCAAACAAGTAGAACAAGCCCCATCGACTGTCAAGCGGCAGCAGGCTGTCTGCGCCTGTTTTTGTCACTTTTTTATCCAGGTGGAATCATGGGCGCAAAGCGCGAGCCCTGCCAGAACGGACTTCAGGGGCGGCCCGCCTGGACAGCCGGACATATTGAAAAGAATATGGGGGAAAATATAGGGAAAATGGTGGGTGGTGAGGGGTTCGAACCCCCGACCTACTCGGTGTAAACGAGTTGCTCTCCCAGCTGAGCTAACCACCCGCACCAAATGGCATGACGCCAAAAGTCAACGCCGACCCTTATATCGGGCCGGCGTCGAAAAAGATAGCCAAAAAGTTAGCTGTTGACCGCTTCCTTGAGAGGCGCGCCAGCCTTGAATTTAGGCTGCTTGGATGCGGCGATCTGGATCGTTTCGCCGGTGCGCGGATTGCGTCCGGTGGTTGCCGCACGATGAGCCACGGAGAAAGTACCAAAACCGACAATACGAACTTCGTCTCCACCCTTCAGGGCACCTTCGATGCCAGCAAATACGGCGTCGACAGCACGCCCGGCGTCGGCCTTTGTCAGGCCAGAAGAGTCAGCAACAGAAGCAATGAGATCGTTTTTGTTCATGGGTACCCCCAATATGTAGATTGATAGTAATCCTAGCTTTACCGCCTTTTCGGGTAAAATGCCAACGAAAAAACACCAGAACCCGCACGCTCAAATCAAGTGTACACTTGACTTATACAGCATTCAATGAGCTGTGATATCGTCCCCGGCCGGCCCACTTTCCGCAATTGGGACAGATGGTCCCTCATCAGGCGAACCACTAGATATGGCGTTTGGAAGCGGTTCACGCACCAGCGCCGCCGACAGAACCTCGTCAACCATCCCGACAGGGATGATGTCCAGACCTTCCTTCACATTGTCCGGAATCTCGGCAAGGTCCTTTTCATTGTCCTTCGGGATCAGCACCGTCTTCAGGCCGCCACGCAGCGCGGCAAGCAGCTTTTCCTTCAAGCCGCCAATCGGCAGCACCCGTCCCCGCAACGTGATCTCGCCGGTCATGGCGACATCGCGGCGAACCTCAATCCCGGTGACGGCCGACACGATCGACGTCACCATGCCAACACCGGCCGACGGCCCGTCCTTTGGCGTCGCCCCCTCAGGGACATGGACGTGGAGATCCATCTTGGCCAGTTCTTCCAGGTCGATACCATAGGTGGCGGCCCGCGACTTGATGAAGAATTCGGCCGCCTGGATGGATTCCTTCATGACGTCGCCAAGCTTGCCGGTGGCGCTGACCTTGCCTTTGCCGGGCACCCGGACAGCTTCAATCTGCAACAACTCGCCACCAACCTCGGTCCAGGCAAGGCCTGTTGTGACGCCAACCTTGTCTTCATCCTCGATCTCGCCAAAGCGGAACCGCGCGACGCCAAGCAAATCTTCCAGCCCCTCCGGCTCAACCGAGACGGATGTCGCGTCACCGCTGACGATCTTCGTGACGGTCTTGCGGGCAATCTTGGCAAGCTCACGCTCAAGATTCCGTACCCCGGCCTCGCGGGTATATTGCCGGATGATGGCGCGAATGGCGTCATCGGAAACGATCAGCTCACCGTCGCGGATTCCATGATCCTCGATCTGGCGGCCAAGCAGATGACGCTTCGCGATCTCAAGCTTTTCATCCTCGGTGTAGCCCGACAGGCGGATGATTTCCATCCGGTCGAGCAGCGGCTGCGGCATGTTCAGCGTGTTTGCCGTGGTGATAAACAGGACTTTCGACAGATCAAGGTCGAGTTCCATATAGTGATCCTGGAATGTGCTGTTCTGTGCCGGATCAAGAACCTCAAGAAGCGCCGAGCTTGGGTCACCGCGCCAGTCCGCGCCAAGCTTGTCGACCTCGTCGAGAAGGAACAGCGGATTGTTGCTCTCGGCCTTCTTCAGGCTTTGCACGATCTTGCCTGGCATCGACCCGATATAGGTACGGCGATGGCCCCTGATTTCAGCCTCATCACGCACGCCGCCAAGCGCCATGCGGACATATTTACGGCCGGTGGCACGCGCAATCGACTTGCCAAGCGAGGTCTTGCCGACGCCCGGAGGCCCGACAAGGCACAGGATTGGTCCCTTGACCGATTTCGTGCGCTGCTGCACGGCCAGAAACTCGACAATGCGGTCCTTGACCTTTTCCAGCCCATAATGATCGGCATCGAGGATTTCCCGCGCCGCGCGGATATCCTTCTTCAGCCGGCTGGCCTTTTGCCAAGGCACGGCAAGGATCCAGTCCAGATAGTTACGAACCACAGTGGCTTCAGCGCTCATCGGGCCCATATTTTTCAGCTTGCGGAGCTCGGCATCCGCCTTTTCACGGGCCGCCTTCGGCATTTTGGTCTCGGCAAGCGCGGTCTCCAGCTCTTCCAGCTCACCGCGGCCATCATCGCCATCGCCAAGCTCCTTCTGGATCGCCTTCATCTGTTCGTTCAGATAATATTCGCGCTGCGTCTTCTCCATCTGCCGCTTGACGCGGTTGCGAACACGCTTTTCCACCTGCAGCGCGCCGATCTCCTCTTCCATCAACTGGAAAATCCGCTCAAGCCTCTGATGGACATCCAGAACTTCGAGAAGTTCTTGTTTTTCTTCAATCTTAATGGCCAGATGCGAGGCAATCATATCAGCAATCTTGTCTGATTCGCTGACCTGCTCGATGGCGTTCAATACCTCCGAGGCAACCTTCTTGTTGAATTTGATATACTGGTCGAACTGCTGCACGGTGGCACGGGCCAGCCCTTCGGTATCGGTCCCCTGGTGCCCGGACTGTTCCATGACAACGGCGTCAACGGCAAGAAACCCGTGATCGGAATGCAGGGTCCGCTCGTCAATGCGGACGCGCTCGCCCCCTTCGACAAGAACCTTCACCGCGCCATCGGGCAGCTTCAGAAGCTGCAGGATCGATCCGACGGTGCCAATGCTGTAAAGGCCATCCGCGTCGGGATCCTCGGTATCGGCTTCCTTCTGCGTCACCAGGATGATCTGCTTGTCCTCGGCCATGACAGCCTCAAGCGCGCGAATTGATTTTTCACGACCAACAAAAAGCGGCACGATCATGTGGGGAAACACCACAATATCGCGTAAAGGCAGAACCGGGAGGGTGATCATCGCTCCGTCAGACATCTGGGACTCCTGTTGTCGCCATTTTGGCGGGGGCACTCTTTGATCAAGATATGGTAGGTGCTGGTCAGGCTTTCAACCAACCTGCTTTCAGAAGCGTTTAACTCTATACCAATAAACACTCTCGGCCGCACGGATTCGGCCCGGGAAGGCCAATTCGCCGCATCCTGCTGTAAATTTGTGCAAATCGAGCCTTCAACAACCAATCCCGCGGACTGGCCGCGGGATCTGCGTTAAGCTGGTGGTGAGGCGTTTTACCGCTTCAGGCGGGTTGAGCGCCGGTTCAGGCACTCTTTCCGGCGCTGGAAGGCTTCTTGGCGTGAACCACCAGTGGTGGTGCCCCGTCGGATACGACATCGGAATTGATCACAACCTCTTCAATGTCGCCGGTTGTCGGAATATCGAACATCGGCTCCATCAGGATGTTTTCCATGATCGAACGAAGACCGCGCGCGCCAGTCTTGCGGGCGATCGCCTTCTGGGCAATGGCACGAAGCGCGTCTTCGCGGAATTCCAGCGACACATCATCCATCTCGAACAGCTTCTGATACTGTTTGACCAGGGCGTTCTTCGGCTCGGTCAGGATCCGCACCAGCGCATCCTCTTCGAGATCTTCCAGCGTCGCCACAACTGGCAGACGTCCCACAAATTCGGGGATCAGGCCAAATTTGATAAGATCTTCCGGCTCCAGCGTTGACAGCAATTCGCCAACCTTACGGTCATCAGGCGCCCGTACATCGGCACCGAAACCGATACCGGCACCGGTTTCCCGGCCAGCGATGATCTTGTCGAGACCGGCAAAGGCCCCGCCGCAGATGAACAGGATATTGGTGGTGTCAACCTGCAGGAATTCCTGCTGCGGATGTTTGCGGCCACCCTGCGGCGGCACCGAGGCGACCGTGCCTTCCATGATCTTGAGAAGCGCCTGCTGCACCCCCTCACCCGAGACGTCGCGGGTGATTGACGGGTTGTCAGCCTTGCGCGAAATCTTGTCGACCTCATCGATATAGACAATGCCGCGCTGCGCCCGTTCAACATTGTAATCGGCGGCCTGCAACAGCTTCAGGATGATGTTCTCGACATCCTCGCCAACATATCCGGCCTCGGTCAGCGTCGTCGCATCGGCCATGGTGAAGGGAACGTCAAGCATCCGCGCCAGCGTCTGTGCCAGCAGCGTCTTGCCACAGCCTGTTGGCCCGACAAGAAGGATGTTCGACTTGGAAATCTCGACATCGCCTGTCTTGCCAGCATTCGCCAACCGCTTGTAGTGGTTGTGAACCGCGACTGACAGCACCCGCTTGGCACGGGACTGGCCAATCACATATTCGTCCAGAACCTGGTTGATATCAGCAGGCGTCGGGACACCGTCATGTCCCTTCGACAGCGAGGTCTTGTGCTCCTCGCGAATGATATCCATGCAAAGCTCGACGCATTCATCACAAATGAATACGGTCGGGCCGGCGATCAGCTTTCGAACCTCGTGCTGGCTCTTTCCGCAGAAAGAGCAGAACAGAGTGCCCTTATCACCGTCTTCGGTCTTTGCCATGGTCAGACTCCCTGAGTCGCTTCGCGTAACACCCCGCAAGGAAGGTGCTCGCCGTTAGTCTAGGTGGGCTTGCGCTTTGGATTCAACGATATTTTTCAGCAGCCCCTGCACACGCAGCCTGCAATTCACATACCGTTTTGTCCGGCAATGAAGATTTATGCGTCGCCTTCAGGCATCGGTCGCTTCTCGACAACCGAGTCGATCAAGCCGAATTCCTGCGCATCCGGGGCTGTCATGAACGTATCACGTTCCATGATTTTCTCGATTTGCTTCAATGTCTTGCCAGTATGCTTTTCATAGATTCCATTGAGCCGGCGGCGAAGATCGAGAATTTCCTTTGCGTGAATCTCGATGTCACTCGCCTGGCCCTGGAATCCACCACTTGGCTGGTGCGTCATTATGCGCGCATGCGGCAGGCTGAACCGCTTTCCGGCGGCGCCGGCGGTTAACAGCAGCGATCCCATCGATGCCGCCTGGCCGATACAAACCGTCGACACATCAGGGCGGATATATTCCATGGTGTCATAAATCGCCAGGCCGGACGTCACGATCCCGCCGGGCGAGTTGATATACATCGCGATATCCTTGGTCGGGTTCTCCGACTCAAGGAACAACAGCTGCGAGCAGACAAGCGACGCCGTGCCATCATCAATCGGACCGGTCAGAAAGATGATGCGCTCCTTGAGAAGCCGCGAGAAGATGTCATAGGCACGCTCGCCACGGCTCGTCTGCTCGACGACCATCGGCACCAGATTGGCTACAGGCTGGTCAAACTCGCTCATCTATAGATCTCCTCGGTATGGCCGGCCCGCATCCGGGTCAGGCTTTTTTCGCTGCCTTCTTGGCTGCCGCCTTCTTGGGAGCCGCTTTCTTGGCGGCGGCCTTCTTCGCCGTCGCCTTCTTGGCATCCGCCTTCTTGGCAGCCTTTTTCTTCGCCGCCTTCGGCTTTGCCGGCGCGGCTGTCTCTTCGGGCGCCGCATAGAGCGTCTCAACGTCGGTCGCCACCTCGGTTACATTTGCCATCTCAAGGATGAAATCAACCGTCTTGTCCTCAAAAATTGGACCGGCGAGCTGTTGCATGGCCTGCTGGTTGTTCTGGAAGTACTCCAGAACCTGGGCTTCCTGCCCGGGATAACGGCGGGCTTCCTCGAAAACAGCCTGGCGCGTGTCCTCTTCGGTGACGTCGATATTGTTCACCCGGCCAATCTCGGTCAGCAACAGGCCAAGACGAACCCGCCGTTCGGCGATCATCTTGGCTTCGGCCTTGGCGTCATCATCCATGCCTTCATCGGCTGGCGGATGATCGTGGTCATCGTCACCATCGTGGTCGTGATCATGTGCCTCGGGCGGGTTCGGGTTCATCGCCCGCGCGACATTTTCATATTCCGACGCATAGAGCGACGGCGGCACATCGAATTCATCCCCATCCGCAAGCGAGTCGAGGACATTCTTCTTCACCGCCTGGCGAAGCGCGGCAGCATGCTGCCCATTGATCTGGCCGGCAATGGCCTCACGAAGCCCGGCAAGATCCTCAAAACCAAGGCGCGTTGCCAATTCATCGTCGATAGCGGCCTCGCCCTTTTCGCGAAGCTCGTTCACCGTCACTTCGAAGACGGTTGCCTTGCCGGCAAGATGCGCGGCCTGGTAATCCTCGGGGAATGTCACCTCGACATCACGGGTCTCGCCGGCCTTGACGCCAACAAGCCCTTCTTCAAAGCCCGGAATGAAGCTGTTCGAGCCAAGCTCGAGCGAATGACCCTCGGCCGATCCACCTTCAAATGCCTCGCCGTCGATCCGGCCCACAAAGTCGATGACGACAACATCACCGGATTTGGCGGCCCGCTTGCCAGTCACCTCAACCGTCGGGCGGTTGCCATCGGCGATGTTGGTCAATGCCTCGTCGATCTCGCCGTCGCCAGCCTCGAGTGTCGGCTTTTCGATCTTCAGCGCCGCAAGGTCAGGCATGGTGATGTCCGGCATCACCTCGCAGGCCAGCGAGGCTTCCATGTCCTTGCCGTCCTCATAGCTGGTGATCTCGACGCTTGGCTGGCTGGCCAGCCGCAGTTCGTTATTCTCGATCGCCTGACGCGCGCCTTCGTCAAGCGCGTTCTTCAGGGCCTCGCCCTGGGCCTGGCCACCAAAGCGCGATTTCACAACCGACATCGGCACCTTTCCGGGACGAAAGCCCGGCATGGTCACCGTCGTGGCCAGTTCGGCCAGCTTGGCGGAGACCTGCTCTTCGATCTCGGCAGCGGTGATGATGATGGAATATTCGCGGATCAGCCCTTCGGCCTTGGTTTCGGAAATCTTCATTGAACCCTTATTATCCTCTGCAAGATTGGCATCTGCAAGATTGGCACCCCATGCCCGAACCGCCTGCGGCCATCGCAGAACGGCTGTGCCGGGCATGACCACCGGCTGTGCCGGGCATGACCACCGGCTGTGAAGGTCCGCCGGTGACGGACGGTGCCTTGGTGCGGGCGGAGGGACTTGAACCCCCACGGTTTTCACCACTGGAACCTAAATCCAGCGCGTCTACCAATTCCGCCACGCCCGCAGCGTGAAGCCCGCGCGACACGAACTGGCCATCAAGGCTGCCATGCCGGGAGAAAATGGGGCGAGTGACCGGTTTCGAACCGGCGACCTCCAGTGCCACAAACTGGCGCTCTAACCAACTGAGCTACACCCGCCACACTGTCATTCCGGCCATCCTAACGACACGCCTTGCCACCGGGCAAAGCCGGCCGAAATGCAGGGCGGGACATTAGCCGAGCGAATGGTCCCGCGCAAGGGGGATTTGAGAGGTGAATTTGCCAGACACCACGAAAAAGTCCGATTGCGTCAATACCGTTCCAAACAGGTGAATCGCGTGGCCCTTCACAACATCCGCAAATTCCGCGGCCGGAACCTGCCGGCGCGACCTTTTTCGCCAGCTTTCCAGCGACCGCAACCCTTGCCGAGCAGCGGTGAATACCGCACAGTGATAGGCCGGGCAACGACACCACCATTGGTGTCCGCGCCCGCAACGGAGCCGGCATTATGACGCCTGACGACGCAAGCCCTCTTTCGCCTGACGCGCCGCCCGGCGCCGCTAACGGTCATGGCGACACTCGGGCCAACACTCAGGCCAACAATCAGGCCAACAATCAGGGCGATATCGGAGACCCACCACCGCTTGACAGCCGCTACACGGCGACCTCGGGACGCGTCTTTCTGACCGGCACACAGGCGCTTGTCAGGCTGATGATGGAGCAGGCGCGAAACGACGCCGCGGCCGGCCTTGCCACTGGCGGGCTTGTCTCCGGCTATCGCGGCTCGCCGCTTGCCACCTTTGATATGGAGCTGTGGCACGCCAACCGCCATCTCGACAGCCACAGCATCGATTTTCTGCCAGCTGTGAACGAGGACATGGCGGCCACCATCATGGCCGGCACACAGCAGGCCGAAGGCCAGCCGGCGACCAGGGTTGATGGTGTTTTCGGCCTCTGGTACGGCAAGGGACCTGGCGTCGACAGGTCGATCGACGCCATCAAGCATGGCAATGCCTATGGCAGCTCGCCGCATGGCGGGGTGCTGATGGTGGCAGGCGACGACCATGGATGCGTGTCATCGACCATCGCGCACCAGTCGGAATATGGATTTATCGGCGCCTCGCTGCCGGTGCTGAACCCGGGCAATGTGGCAGAAATCCTGTCATTTGGCCTGTTCGGCTTTGCCATGTCGCGGCATTCAGGGCTCTGGGTCGGCATGAAATCGATCTCTGATGTGATCGAGGCCGGCGCCACCGTCGATCTGGCACCGCCACCAGAATTTGTCATTCCGGCGATGGATGTACGGGCGGATGCGGGCGCGGACGGGTTGCATATCAGGTGGCCCGACTCGCCAGGCCTGCATCTTGAAGACCGGATGGAAGCCAAGCTTGCGGCCGCCGCCGCCTTTGCCGCCGCCAACCCGATCGATCGCGTGATCATGGGGGTTCCGGCCGCGCGCCTTGGCATCATTACCGTCGGCAAGGCGCATGGTGATCTGATGGAATCGCTTCGCCTTCTTGGCATCGACCGGCAGGCCTGCCAGACCCTTGGCATTGATATCTACAAGATCGGCCTTGCCTGGCCGATTGAAGAGACAGGCGCCGCCGCCTTCATGCGCGACAAGCAGGAACTCATCGTCGTCGAGGAAAAGCGCGGCCTTGTCGAGGAACAGATCCGCGCTCTTGCCACCCGCATGGCCTCGCACGCCCCGCAGCGCATCACCGGCAAGCGCGATCCCGATGGCAGGCCTTTCATCCCGACAGCCGGCGAGGTCGCGCCGCAGATATTGCTGCCGCTGATGGCGGCGCGGATCGATGCCCATGCCGCAGAAAGCAACATCACAGGTTGCGATTTCAGCGCCCGTGCCGCCGCGCTGACGCCGCCAACGCACCAGAATGCCCCGTCCTTTGCCCAACGCGCGCCGCATTTCTGTTCCGGCTGTCCGCATAACAGCTCGACCATTGTTCCCGAGGGATCCGAAGCGCTTGCCGGGATCGGCTGTCATTTTCTGGTGACACTGATGGACCGCGACACCAAATATGTGTGCCAGATGGGCGGTGAAGGCGGCAGTTGGGTCGGCACCAGCCGGTTCAACGGCAACAGGCACAATTTTCAGAATATCGGTGACGGCACCTGGTTCCACTCCGGTTCGCTGGCCATCAGGCAGGCGGTCGCCGCCGGCACCAATATCACCTTCAAGATTCTGTATAACGACGCTGTCGCCATGACCGGCGGCCAGGCTGTCGACGGCAATCTGTCGCCAGCCGCCATCGCGCAGGGATGTGCCGCCGAAGGTGTGGCGCGCATCGCCCTTGTCAGCGACGAGATCGACCTTGTTCACCGCGGCGACTATCCGCGCCAGACAAGTTTCCACGACCGGGCGGAGATGGACGAACTGCAGCGTGAACTGCGCGAGTATGAAGGCGTATCGGTGCTGATCTACAGCCAGACATGCGCCTCTGAAAAACGCCGCCGTCGCAAGCGTGGCACGCTTGCCGATCCTGACCGGTTTGTTGTCATCAATGAGGCTGTCTGCGAGGGATGCGGCGATTGCTCCATCGCCTCGAACTGTCTCAGCGTGGAGCCTGTCGACACCCCGCTTGGACGCAAGAGGCGGGTCAATTTGTCAAGCTGCAACAAGGATTACACCTGCCTTGACGGCTTCTGCCCGAGTTTTGTGACGGTTGAGGGGCCACGTCTGACAGCTGACGCCATGAACACCGCAGCGGATGGCGACAACTATGATGAAATCCTCACCGGCCTTGCGGATGCGGCAGCCGCCCTTCCCGCCCCACCCACGGCACCGGTCAGCGATCCCTACAGCATTCTTGTCACCGGCGTTGGCGGCACCGGCGTGACGACTGTCGGCGCGGTGCTGTCGATGGCGGCGCATCTGGACGGGACCGCGACGACGTTGCTGAACTTTTCCGGCCTCGCCCAGAAATTCGGCGCGGTGATGAGCTATGTCAGGCTTGCCGCCGACGCGGCGATGCTGCATCAGCCGCGGATCGCGGCTGGCGGCGCCGATGCGGTGATTGGCTGCGATGCCGTGGTGTCATCATCCCCGCAGGCCATGGCGATGTATCGACACGGCACAAAGGCGGTGCTGAATCGCGCCGAGATGACCACCGGCGAGATTGTCCGGAACCGCGATCTGGACCTTGAAATCGAGGCGCGGGCGGCAGCCATTGCCGCCGCCATCGGCACCGGGACAACCGGCACCGGGGCCATCGGCGGGTTCGACGCCAGCCTGGTGGCCGAACAGCTGTTTGGCGACACCGTCTATGCCAACATGATCATGTGCGGTGCCTCATGGCAGGCTGGCCATCTGCCAGTCTCAAAGCGCGCCATTGACCAGGCGCTGGACCTGAATGGCGTGAAGGTGGACGCGAACCGGCGGGCTTTTGCCGTCGGCCGGCTGATGACCGCGACACCGGCGCTTGTCACAGACCGGCTGCGGCCACCAACGCCACAACCAGCGCAGGATTATGACTCGCTGGTCACCGATCGCATGTCCCGCCTGACCGTCTATCAGGACGCCGCCTATGCCACGCTGTATCGTGCCCATATGGACGGTTTTGCGGCCCGCTGCGAGGATGCGGCGCTTCGCTGTATCGTGGCGCGCGAGCTTTTCCGTGTCATGGCCATCAAGGATGAATATGAGGTGGCCCGCCTTCACGCCGACCCTGCCTTCACGGCAAACCTGGCCACGCAATTCGCGCCCGGCTACCGAACGGTCAATCACCTTGTTCTTCCCTTTGTCACGCGCCGCACCGACGGGCGTGGCAGGCCGGCCAGAACAAAGCTGAAGATGGCGCGCCACCTGTTCCCGCTGCTGGCATGGGGCAAGCGGCTTCGCGGCACCATTTTCGACCCGTTCCGCCTGCAGGCCGACCGCAAGGTTGAACAGGATCTTATCGGCTGGTATCAGGGCCTCATGGCCCGTTTCGACGCTGCCGAGGACATTGTCGTCTGGCGCGGCATTCTTGGCGCGGCCGCCGAGATCAGAGGGTATGGCCCGGTCAAGATGGCGGCGGTGGCGCGGGTCAGGGATGACGTTGAGGCAAAGCTTCGGAAGCTGGACCACGAATGACATTTTTGTTTATCCGGAACTCTGCATTCACCCGGCGCGGCGCGGTCAGGCTGTTTCTGTTGATCCTCGCGATGTGTGGTCCCGCCCTTCCGGCGCGGTCAACCGGGGCCGAGTCCATTATCGTGCAGTCGACAACCTCGACGCAGAATGCCGGCTTTTACTACCATGTCGTTCCGCCCTTCACCGCCGAGACGGGCATCGATGTGCGCGTTGTCGCCGTGGGCACCGGACAGGCTTTGAAGAACGCGCAGAATTGTGATGGCGACATGCTGATCGTTCATGCCCGCGAAGCCGAGGAGGATTTCATCGACGCCGGTTACGGCGCGGCGCGGCATGACCTGATGTACAATGATTTTATCATTGTCGGGCCGCAGCATGACCCGGCCGGCCTGCGCTATGCCGCCGATGCGCGCGAGGCCATGCGGCGGATCGAACGTTCGCAATCGCGCTTTGCCTCACGTGGCGATGAAAGCGGCACTCACAAAAGGGAACGGGTGCTGTGGGCCACCGTCGACAGGACACCGGAAGCGCTTCCGGGGAACTGGTATCTCGAGACCGGCAGCGGCATGGGCGCGACATTGAATTTCGCCGTGCAGTCGAACAGTTACACCCTCACCGACCGCGCCACCTGGCTTGCCTTTGCCAACAAATACCGCCACCGGATCCTGTTCGAGGGCGATCCGCGCCTGTTCAACCAGTATGGAATCGTGCTTCTTGACCGGGCGCACTGCCCGAAGGCGCGGCACGCCGCCGCCGCACGATTTGCCGGGTGGCTTCTCTCCCCGGACGGCCAGCAGCGCATCGCCAGCCTGACCCGCAAGGGCGAGCAGCTGTTCATTCCAAACGCCCCCGACGAATGACAGGCAGCAACAATCCGGGACCGTCACCGAATCTGCCTAAATTTTAGGCGCTGTGCCTTTTTTTGCGGCAGGATCCCGGAAATCGACATCCCACAACGATCCGCGCCGGTGATCACCTTGCACCTGCCGCGGTACCCGGGCGAATGTGCCGTCGCAGAACCGGGTCGCCCGAAGGTCGGGCCAACCCGGATTACACCCCGGACTACATTGGCCAGACATGTCTGGCCTGACGACACAGGAACCAAGCTATGAAGAAAATCGAAGCCATCATCAAGCCGTTCAAGCTCGATGAGGTGAAGGAAGCGCTTCACGAGGTCGGCATCCAGGGCATCACTGTCCTCGAGGCAAAGGGCTTTGGTCGCCAGAAAGGCCATACCGAGCTCTATCGCGGTGCCGAATATGTGGTTGATTTCCTGCCGAAGGTGAAGATCGAGGTGGTTGTCGAGGACTCGCTCGGCGAGCGCGTTGTCGACGCCATCCAGCAGGCGGCCCAGACCGGCCGTATCGGCGACGGCAAGATCTTCATCTCGACGATTGACGAAGCCATCCGGATCCGTACCGGGGAACGCGGCGCCGACGCGGTCTGACCCGCCCGGCCTGTTCCCGATCCGGGCCGGCACGCCGGCCACCCAACTATCAAGACGCCCACCAAAGAGACGAATGGAAGGAATCCCCCATGTCTGACGCAAAAGCCATCATGGAAATGATCAAAGAGAACGACATCACCTATGTCGATCTCCGTTTCACCGATCCGCGCGGCAAGATGCAGCACGTGACCCAGCATATCGACACCATCGACGAGGAAACACTCGCCGAGGGCTTTATGTTCGACGGCTCGTCGATCGCCGGCTGGAAAGCCATCAACGAATCCGACATGACCCTGATGCCGGATCTGTACCGGGCCTATATCGACCCGTTCTTTGCCCAGCCGACGCTGGCCATCTTCTGTGACGTTCTTGAGCCCGGCACGGGCGAGTCCTACGACCGCGACCCGCGCGGCACCGCCAAGGCGGCGCTTGCCTACATGGAATCAGCCGGCATCGGCGACACCGCCTTCTTCGGCCCCGAGGCCGAATTCTTCATCTTCGAGGATGTGAAGATCGACGTGTCGATGAACCGCGCCATGTATCAGGTCGACTCGACCGAGGGCCCGTACAACAGCGCCCGCGATTATGAAGAAGGCAATCTTGGCCACCGTCCCGGCGTCAAGGGCGGCTATTTCCCGGTCCCGCCAATCGATGGCGGCCAGGACATCCGGTCCGAAATGCTGTCCGTCATGGCCGATATGGGCGTGCCGGTCGAGAAGCACCACCATGAGGTGGCGCCATCGCAGCACGAGCTCGGCATGAAATTCGGCACCCTGATCGAGACAGCCGACAACCTTCAGCTCTACAAGTACTCGGTGCACCAGGTCGCGCATGCCTATGGCCTGTCGGCGACCTTCCTGCCAAAGCCGATCGCCGGCGACAATGGTTCGGGAATGCACGTCCACCAGTCGATCTGGAAGGATGGCGGTCCGCTCTTCGCCGGTAACGGCTATGCCGACCTGTCGGAAATGGCGCTGTTCTACATTGGCGGCATCATCAAGCACGCCAAGGCGCTGAACGCCTTCACCAACGCCTCGACCAACAGCTACAAGCGTCTGATCCCGGGCTATGAGGCCCCTGTGCTTCTGGCCTATTCGTCGCGCAACCGCTCGGCGTCATGCCGGATCCCGCATGTGGACTCGCCGAACGGCAAGCGCGTCGAGGTCCGCTTCCCGGACGCGACAGCGAACCCGTATCTGGCCTTCTCGGCGATGCTGATGGCCGGCCTTGACGGCATCCAGAACAAGATCCATCCGGGCGATGCCATGGACAAGGATCTGTACGACCTGCCGGCCGAGGAACTGTCCCAGATCCCGACCGTCTGCGGCTCGCTCCGCGAGGCCCTCGAGGCGCTCAGCGCCGATCGCGGCTTCCTGACCCAGGGCGGCGTCTTCTCCGACGACCAGATCGATGCCTATATCGAGCTGAAGATGGAAGAGGTCATCGCGCTGGAGCACACCCCGCACCCGGTCGAATTCCAGATGTACTACTCGGCGTAACCACCGCCGACATCTCGCACAGATCGCGAAGCATCGCGAACACACCGCATACAAAAACCCCCGGGCAAACGTCCGGGGGTTTTTATTTGGCCACTGACCCTCCTCACCACCCCTCCGTGACACATCAGTACCGGCTATATCTCGCGGTTTGGCTTGGATGCCGCCGCAAGATACGGTAGACATACCCATCGCCGGCGGGATGGTCCCCCGGGGATGGCCGGCGGTGCATCCGCGCGCCGGCGGCGTAATCGTGAAAGATATGTGACAGATGGCCGATCTATTTGGGGCCGCGGCTTCCGCCGATGGCTATGACGCATCGAATATCGAGGTTCTGGAAGGGCTGGAGCCGGTCCGGCACCGCCCGGGCATGTATATCGGCGGCACCGACGAGCGGGCGCTTCATCATCTGGCGGCCGAGATCCTCGACAATTCGATGGATGAGGCGGTGGCCGGACATGCCAGCCGGATCGATTTCCATCTCGAGGCGCGCGACCGGCTGACCATCCGTGACAATGGCCGCGGCATGCCGGTTGGCGAACATCCGAAATTCCCCGGCAAGTCGGCTGTCGAGGTGATCCTGACAACGCTTCATGCCGGCGGCAAATTCTCCGGCAAGGCCTATGCCACCTCGGGCGGTCTGCATGGCGTCGGCGCGTCGGTGGTGAACGCGCTGTCATCCGAGCTTCATGTCGAGATCGCGCGCGAGAAAAAACTGTATCAGCAGAGCTTTTCGCGCGGCGTGCCGACCGGCCCCCTCGCCGAGACGGGCGCGGCGCCAAACCGGCGCGGCACCGCCGTCACCTTCACCCCCGATCCCGAGATTTTCGGCGACAAGCCCTTTTTCCGGCCAGCCACCCTGTACCGCATGGCGCGCTCAAAGGCCTATCTGTTCGCCGGCGTCGAGATCCGCTGGCGGTGCGATCCGGCGCTGCTGGCGAATGACGATCCGGTGCCGGCCGAGGCGACGCTGCATTATCCCGGCGGACTGGCCGATTTCCTGACCGACGCCACCAGCGACACGGCGCTGCTGATCTCCACCCCGTTCGCGGCGCAGGTCGAACTTGACGGGCAGAAATTCGAATGGGCCATCACCTGGCTTGGCGCTGGCGAGGACGGGTTCTTCCATTCCTATTGCAACACGGTGCCGACGCCGTCCGGCGGCACGCATGAGACCGGCTTTCGCCAGGCCATCACCCGCGCGCTGCGCAGCTTTGGCGATCTTGCCGGCAACCGCAAGGCCGCCGACATCACCGCCGATGATGTGTTCGCCGGCACCACGGTGATGCTGTCGGTATTCCTTCGCGACCCGCAATTCCAGGGCCAGACAAAGGACCGTCTTGTGTCGGCGGATGCCACCAGACAGACCGAACAGGCGGCGCGCGACAGGTTCGAGCAATGGCTGTCAGCCGACGCGGCGCGGGCGCAGTTCCTGCTGGATGCCGCCATCGAACGCGCCGAGGACCGCAAGCGCCGCAAGAAGGAACGCGAGGTCGCACGCAAATCGGCGACACGGCGGCTTCGTCTTCCTGGCAAGCTTGCCGACTGCACGGCCAACGACGCCGAGATCACCGAACTGTTCCTTGTCGAGGGGGATTCGGCTGGCGGATCGGCCAAGCAGGCGCGCAACCGCAAGACCCAGGCCGTGCTGCCGCTTCGCGGCAAGATCCTGAACGTCGCCAGCGCCAGCACCGAAAAGCTTGGCGCCAACCAGGAACTGTCGGATCTCGCGCTGGCGCTTGGCGTGCGGCCGGGCAAGGATTTCCGGATTGACGATCTTCGTTATGGCCGGGTCATCATCATGACCGACGCCGATGTCGACGGAGCGCATATCGCGGCGCTGCTGATGACCTATTTCTATCGCGAAATGCCGACACTGATCGAGGCTGGCCGCCTGTTTCTGGCGCAGCCGCCGCTCTATCGCATGACGCAGGGCGGCACCACGCTCTACGCTCTTGACGATGCGCAGCGCGAGGAGCTGGCGGAAAACGGCTTCGACAAGCGCGGCAAGATCGAGATCAGCCGCTTCAAGGGTCTTGGCGAGATGCCGCCGGCACAGCTGAAGGAAACAACGATGAATCCGGCAAGCCGCCGGCTGCTTCGCGTTGACCTGCCGCGACGCGACAGCGCCGGCGCCGATGCCCGCCGCGGTGTTGATCAGCTTGTCTCGACGCTGATGGGCAAAAAGGCCGAATTGCGGTTCGGCTACATTCGGGATCACGCCGATGAAGCGCTTGCCGACCTGGATGTCTAGACGCGGTCGCCGCACCGCGCCAGAAACGCGTTCAGATGCGCGGTGACCCGGCCCGGCGCCTCCATCGTCGACAGATGCCCGACATCCTCCAGGATCACAAGTTCGGCCTGCGGGGCCAGCGCCGCCATCTCGCGCGAGATATCCGGCGGCGTCAGCGTGTCGAGACTGCCACATAGCACCAGCGCCGGCACCGCCAGCCGGCGCAGCGTGCCGGACTGGTCGTTCCGGTTCAGGATCGCCTGCTGCTGCAGGATGAAATTCTCGCGCCCCACCGCCTCGGCCATGGCGATCACCCGCGACACCAGCGCCTCATCCGCCATCGCCGCCGGTGACAGGAAGCTTTTCATCAGATGCCGCGTCACCCCGCGGAACCTGTCGCTTTTCGCCATGTCGATGGTCGCCAGCCGCTGTTTGCGCCGGTCCGGACCGTCAATGCCATAGGCGGTGTTGAGAAGGGCGAGCCCGGCAAGACGGTCAGGCGCCTGCCGCGCCATCTCCAGCGCCACATACCCCCCCATCGACAGCCCGACAGGCACAACCGGCCCGGCCACCTTGGCAAGCGCCGCCGCGGCCATATCGGCAAGACTGTCACGGCCAAGCGTGTCGGCGATGACCGGCGCGACAGGATGATCGAGATCATCACGCTGCGCCGTGAACAGATCGGCCGTGCAGACAAGGCCGGGGATCAGAATGGGCGTCGGAATTGATGTCATGGCGGGGACCCCGGCCTGCCCGTTCACCGAGCGGCGATATTAAAGTGACCTTATCATTGACCTTTGCGTGTGAAGTCTGTATCACCTGCCATCAGAATAGCCCAGCGCAAGACCGCCGATCAACACAACGAGACCGTTCAGTGTATATCGTAAAGGGCCTCTTCCCCGTGCACATTGCTAATCACGTTCGAAACCACGTTGCCAAAGGACGCTCCCGTTGAATTTTTCTGATCTTGGCCTTTGCCCAGAGCTCAGCCAGGCTGTTGCCGATCTCGGCTACACAGCCCCCACCCCGATCCAGGAAAAATCCATTCCTTATGTGCTGATGGGACGCGATATCCTCGGCTCAGCACAGACGGGGACCGGAAAAACCGCCTCATTCACGCTGCCAATGATCGAGATTCTCGCATCGGGGCGTGCCAAGGCGCGGCTTCCACGATCGCTGATCCTGGCGCCAACCCGCGAACTGGCCGCGCAGGTTGCCGACTCCTTCCAGAAGTTCAGCACCTATCACAAACTGTCGATGGCGTTGCTCATCGGCGGTGTCAGCTTTGCCGACCAGAACGCCGCCCTCGACAAGGGTGTCGATGTGCTGATCGCCACTCCCGGGCGGCTGCTTGACCATTTCGAGCGCGGCAAGGTGCTTCTGACCGACGTCAAGATCCTCGTCATCGATGAGGCCGACCGCATGCTCGACATGGGCTTCATCCCAGATGTCGAACGGATTGTCGGGCTTCTGCCGCCGCTTCGCCAGACTCTGTTCTTCTCGGCAACGCTGTCGGATGACATCAAGAAGCTGAGCGACAAGTTTGTCTCCAATCCGAAAGTGATTGAGGTGGCACCGCCGGCTTCGACAGCCGATACCGTTGCCCAGCACCTGACCTGGACCAACCCGCGCGGCAAGCGCGAGGCGCTTCGTGACCTGCTGCGAAGCGAAGATGTGAAGAACGCGGTGATTTTCTGTAACCGCAAGCGTGATATCAGCACGCTTGTCACGTCACTGAAGCGCCACGAATTCGACGCTGTCGCCCTGCATGGTGACATGACCCAGTCGGCCCGGCTTGACGCGCTGCAGAAATTCAAGGATGGCGAGGTGCCGCTGATGATCGCCTCCGACGTCGCGGCGCGCGGTCTCGACATCGCCGGCCTCAGCCATGTGTTCAATTTCGACGTTCCGGGCAATGCCGAGGATTATGTCCACCGCATTGGCCGTACCGGCCGTGCCGGCAAATCGGGACGGGCCTTCACCATCGCCGCCGGCGATGATGACCGCAAATATGTCGGGGCCATCGAAAAGCTGATCGGCAAGGCCATTCCGCTTGTCGAAGGTGGCGAGGCTGCCCCTGAAAAGGACACCGCCAGGAAGTCCGGAAAGGCCGACAAGCCCAAAAAGGCCGACGCCAAGGCCGACACCAATGCCACGGCTGACAAAAAGACGGAAAGCCGGGCTGAGTCAGGTGGCAAGGGTCGTGGCAGATCACGCCGTGGCAAGGAAACGCATGCTGGCGAATTGCCAGCGCCACCGGATTGCAAGGGCAACACGCTCAAGGATACAGGGCACGTCCCGGCCTTCCTGCTGCGCTAGTCCGCCCGAAACCGACAAGCTGCGCTACAGCGCCTTGTCGACAACCTCTTTCAGATCATTCGACCCCGCTCCTGCCTGAATGATGACAAGCGCCGCGCGCATCAATTGCTGGCGCGCGTCATCGTAATTCGCCATCCGGGTCATTGGCAGGGCCATTCGCGCCGCAATCTGCGGATTGCGCTTGTCGATCTCGACAAGGCGCGCGGCCATATAGCTGTAGCCTGATCCGTCAGCGGCATGGAAACGCGGTGTATTGCCAACCATGAAGGCACCAAGAACAGCGCGGATCTTGTTCGGGTTCTTCGGGTCAAAACCGGGATGCTGCATCAGCTCATCAAGTCTGCCAAGCGTGCCGCCAATTGATGACATGGCTTCCATCTGGAACCATTTTTCCATCACCAGCGAATCTGCCTGCCACCTGTCATGAAAGGCCTGAAGCGCCCGTTCGCGTGCCGCGTCATCACTGTGGATCAGCGCTCTCAGGCCTCCCTGCGAGATGGTCATGTTGCCATCCATCACCATACTTTCGGCGCTTGCGACCGCGTCCTTGTTGCCAGCCGCGACGCCAAGCTCGACAAGCTGTGTCAGCAGCGCGCGGCCGCCGGCGCTTGCGACCCTGTGTGAGCGCGTGTCGATCGCCGCGGCAATTTCCGGCGCCAGCGCCCGACCCAGTGAGGCCAGCAGCCCCCGACGCGCGCTGAACAGCGCCACCGGATCGGCCGGGGCTCGCGCCGCCTCAAGAACCGCCATACCGGGAAGACGCAATGTGCCGGCCTTGAAGTCGTCAAGAAGCCCGTCATCACCCAAAATCCGGCGATACCCGCCGGCAAGTGGCTCAACCGCCACCGCCTCGCCTGCCGCCAGCGCCAGGATGGTGCCAGTCGCCAGCATCTGCGCCGCATCCCACCGGTTGAACAGATCGCTGTCGTGCGCCATCAGATGCAGGCGTTCATCATCACTCAGATCATCGACAAGGCGCACCGGCGCCGAAAACCCGCGCAGCAGGCTCGGCGTGACGGCGGCACCTGTGGCTGGCGCGCCATGGAAACGGAACGCGCCCTCGGCCCCGTCAAACAGCAGCACATGTTCGTCCTGCGCCTCATTCTCGCCCTCACGGCACATTCGCACCGGCTGCCCGTCCGCGCCGATAAAGCCAAGCCTGACCGGCACCGGCAAAGGCTCCCGCGGGGTCTCGGCGGCGGTTTGCGGGGTTTCCTGCGACAGGCTGAGGGTGATCCCGTCAGCGTCAGTCTGGCGCGACACGGTCAGGGTTGGCGTGCCAGCCTGGCTGTACCAGCCATGAAAGGCGGACATGTCACGATCATTGGCATCGGCCAGCGCGGCGACGAAATCATCACAGGTGACAGCATGGCCATCATGGCGCTGGAAATACAGATCCATGCCGCGGCGAAAGCCCTCGCGTCCGAGATAGCCTGCCATCATGCGGATGACCTCGGCCCCTTTTTCATAGACGGTCGGGGTGTAGAAATTATTGATCTCGCGATAGGATTCCGGGCGGATAGGATGCGCTGTCGGGCTGGCATCCTCGGGGAACTGCGCGGCCCGCAGCAGGCTCACATCGCCGGCGCGCTGCACGCCCTCGTCATGCATGTCAGCCGAAAAACACTGATCACGATAGACTGTCAGCCCTTCCTTCAGGGTCAGCTGGAACCAGTCCCGGCAGGTGACGCGGTTGCCTGTCCAGTTGTGGAAATATTCATGCGCAACGATGGACTCCACACGGTCGAGATCCTCATCCGTCGCCGTTGACGGGTCGGCAAGCACGAATTTGCTGTTGAAGACGTTGAGGCCCTTATTCTCCATCGCGCCCATGTTGAAATGGCTGACAGCGACGATCTGAAACAGATCAAGGTCATATTCCAGGCCATAGGTGTCCTCGTCCCATTTCATCGATTGTTTCAGCGATTCCATGGCGTGGCCGGTCAGATGCGTATTGCCCTTCTCGACATATATGTGAAGGTCGACATCGCGGCCCGAGGCGGTGGTGAAACTGTCAGCGGCAAGGTCAAGGTCACCGACGACACAGGCGAACAGATAGCTTGGCTTTGGATGCGGGTCGTGCCACAGCGCGTAATGCCGGTCATCATTGACCTCGCCTGTCTCGACAAGGTTGCCATTCGACAAAAGCTGCGGGAAGTGCCGGCCGGCCTCGACACGAGCGGTGAAGACCGTCATGACATCGGGGCGGTCGGGGAAAAAGCCGATCCGACGGAACCCCTCCGGCTCGCATTGGGTGCAATACATGCCCCCGGACAGATAGAGCCCCTCGAGCGCGGTATTGCTTTCAGGATGGCATTCGGCGCGGGTCCGAACGACACATCTTGCCGGCAGGTTTTCGAGATTGATCCCGGCCTCGGTCACCGGCCAGTCAGCCTCATCCAGGATCCGTCCATCGATGCTGAGTTCATGCAATGTCAGGTCGCGTCCGTTCAGCAGGAACGGATCATCGCCGACACGTTCAAGGTCAAGCGTCGTGGTCACAAAGGTCCGGTCATCGAAAATGGAGATGTCGAGGCCGGCCGAGATCACCTTGCAGGAGGGTGGCCGGTAGTCAGCGCGATATTTCAGCATCGGGGAAAACTCCGGCCCGGCGCAGCGCAGGCTGCGTGAACCGGGCGGTCTGGATTAACGACTGTCGCGCGAGGTGGTGTAGGCTTCCTCGCAATGTTCCAGGCAATAGGGCTTGCCGGGGACAACCCGGGCGCCACAAAAGGAAAAGCCGCTCAGCTTCGGGTCGCCGGTTGGCCAGCAGCACTTGCTTCGCGACCATTGAAGTTTCCGCAGCTCAAGCCGCAAAGGCAGATTCACAGGCTCAGCCGGCGCTTTCGGCTTTGCCGGCTTTTTCACCTCGGCGGCAGTCTTTGAAATCGGTGATGGCCGTTTCGGCAGTCCCATGCGGTGCGCCTTGCCGGCAATGGCGTTGCGCGATACGCCAAGGGCATCGCCAATCTGCGAAATCGAAAGCCCGTCATCCCACAGCTTGCGAAGCTGTGCCAGCCTTTCATCGGTCCACGCATTGTCTGTCATGCCACCCTCATTCGCTTAAACGCCACCCGGCGCGTCTGCCACCATCGGAACAGGTCACAGCATCGCCGGAGATTTCATCGCCCAACATATAGTGTCCGAGACGCATAAACTCAATCGGCAATTGGCCGCGCCCGACCCGTTACCGGTTCCCATCTCTCAATGGCTTAAAGTCAGATGGCCCCGATAAAGGTGCCAATCAGGTCGACCTGACAATCAAGCATATGCCGCCCGTAATGGGTCCGCAGCCCCCGCGCTTCGGCCGCCGCCAGCCAGTCCGTACGTTCCGGCACCATGATGATCTCGGCGATCAGCGTATCCTTGCCAACAGCGTCAAACGGCAGCGGCAGATCCTCGCCTTCATGAAGGCCAAGGCTGGTGGTGTTCACGATCATGTCGACATCACTGCCATCATGGTCGGGCGCGCTGACAGCCTGACCATGGCCACCAAGCCGTTCCAGATCATCTGCAATGGCAATGGCCTTGTCGGCCGTTCTGTTGCGGATGATCAGGCGGCCCACACCAGCCTCGCACAGCGCCAGAGCGATGGCGCGCGCGGCCCCGCCTGCCCCCACCATCAGAACCGTCTTGCCAGCCGGATCATGGCCGTTCTGGCGCAACCCCTCGACAAAACCGGCACCATCGAAATTGTCGCCATGGATTGTCCCGTCAGGATCAAAGCGAACAGCATTCACCGCGCCGGTCAATTGCGCTGTCGGCCCCAGCGTATCGCACATCTTCGCGATTTCCATTTTATGCGGAATGGTCACCGCCATGCCGCCAAAATTGCTGATCCCGCGCAAACCGTCTATCGCCGCCTTCAATGACCCGGGCGGCACGCTGATCGGCACCATCACATGATCAAGCCCGCGCGCGGCGAACAAAGGGTTGAACACCATCGGCGCGCGGACATGGTCAGCCGGATTGGCGATGGTCGCAAAGAAACGTGTCGTGCCTGTAACCCATGGCATCTGGCCGGTCATTCAACTCTCCATGACTATGCACCTGAATGAATGTGCATCTGAACGAATGTGCATCTGAAAATGTGGCAGGCCGCGCCACAAGAAATCCCAAAATCATCATGACTACGCCCGGTTTGTGCCGTTTTCAGCGCCGAGAACAGAGTGTGGCGCCGGTGCGCTGGGCACGACCACCCACCGCGAACCAGTGTACCGGTGTCACACCACGCCTTGCAACCTCCACCAACAGGAAACCCACGATGAAAAAACTCAGCAGAACAATGGTGATCACCGGCGGCCTGGCGCTGTCCGGGATGATTGTTGCCAGCCTCGCGATGGCCGGAAATTACGGCCATCATCACAAACACGGACACATGTTCAGCGCAGCCTCGCTTGACACGAATGGCGACGGTACGCTGACACAAGAAGAAATCATGGCTCATAATCGGGTCAGGTTCGACAGGCTTGACAGCAATGGAGATGGGGCCATTTCACCTGATGAATACAGCGCCAGGCTTGTCGCCATGTTCACACGCATGGACACGAACAGTGACGGCGTACTTGCCGGTGATGAGTTGCCACACCGCATGGGGCGACACGGTCATGATCATGGCAAACACAAGCATCGCCACGGCCATGGCGCCGGGACCGCCACGCAATCTGAAAATGCCAGTTAACCCGCGGCCTGCCCGCAATCGGGGACGCGTGACAATCTAGTCCTGCGCGTCCCTGAAGCTGAGCGATACTGAATTGATGCAATAGCGAAGGCCGGTTGGTGCCGGCCCGTCGGGAAACACATGGCCAAGATGCGCGTCACAGACGGCGCAATGCACCTCGGTCCGCCGCATGAACAGGCTGTTATCCTCGCTCTCGCCAACCGTGTCGCCATCAAGCTTGTCATAGAAGCTTGGCCACCCGCTGCCCGAATTGAACTTGGTTTCGGATGAGAACAGCGCCGCATCACAGCAGATGCAGTGATAGGTGCCATCCTCATAATGCTTGTCGAGACTGCCGGTGAAGGCGCGCTCGGTGCCATGTTCACGGGTCACGTAATACTGCTCGGCGGTCAGCTGGTCGCGCCATTCCGACTCGCTTTTGACGATCTTGTCGCTCATTCCGCCGCCTCCGGCGCCGCGGCGCCATGAAGCACCTCCCAGATCGCCGCCGGTGTCGCCGGCATGTCGATATGGGTGACGCCAAGCGCATCCGTCAGCGCCGCAATCACCGCCTGGGGCGCGCCAATGGCACCAGCCTCGCCGGATCCCTTGACGCCAAGGACGTTATTCTTGCAGGGGATGTTGCGGAAGCAGATATCGAACCGCGGCAGATCATCGGCACGCGGCAACGTGTAATCCATCAGTGACCCGGCAACCAGCTGGCCCTGCTCGTCAAAGGCGGCATGTTCGTGCAACGCCTGGCCAATGCCCTGTGCGATCCCGCCATGAACCTGGCCTTCAAGCATCAGCGGATTGATCACCGTGCCGAAATCATCGACGACGGTATAACGCTGGATTTCCACCTTGCAGGTGCCGGGATCGACCTCAAGCTCAACAACATGGCAGCCATAGGGATAGGTCGCGCCATCCGTTTCATACTGATGTTTGATGTCGAACGGATGTGGTCCGTCAGACGGCACCAGCCGCAGGACCAGATCCTCGATGGTGATCGAATGGTTTGTGTTCGGTGCCGAGAAGACGCCATCGGCAAGAATCAGATCCTCAGGATCGCAGTCCAGCGCCTCGGCGGCATGCGGACGCGCCGCATCGATTGTCAGCGCCGCCACCTCGGCAACGGCCGATCCCAGAATGGCCGTCATCCGCGCACCGCCAGTGGTGCCCGGCGGGTTGATGGATGAATCCCCCTGCATCACCTCGATCTTGTCAGCGTCAAAGCCAAGCCTGTCGGACAGGATCTGCGTCAATGTCGTGCGGTGTCCCTGTCCGTTTTCCTGCTGCGAGGCAAGCACCAGGATCGTGCCATCATCGCGGAACCGGACATCAACACCGCCATCCGTGCCGCCACCGCATTGTTCGAGATACATGCCAAGGCCGAATCCACGAAGCTTTCCACGCGCCTGCGAGTCGGCACGTCGCGCCGCGAAACCGGCCTCGTCGGCGCGCTGAAGCGCCTCTTCCATCAGTTCCGGCATCTCGCCACCATCAATGGTGCCGCCAAGCACCATTTCAAATGGCATCTCCTCGGCGCGGATCAGATTGCGGCGGCGGATCTCCAGACGATCAATGCCAAGATGCGCCGCGATATGATCCATCAACCGTTCCATCACATAATTGGCTTCTGGCCGTCCGGCGCCGCGATAGGCGTCAACGGCGGGTGTGTTGGTCATCACCCCGAGTACCCGCAGGCTGGCCGTGCGGATGGCATAGGTCGTGGTCAGGGCACGGCAGCCCGACAGGGTCGGAATGTAGGTGCTGAAATTCGACAGCCATGATCCCATGTTGGCGTGAACCGTGACCGCCAAGGCATGAACCCTGCCATCCCGGTCAATGACGGCGCGCGCCTTTGTGCGGTTGTCGCGGCCATGAAGGTCCGAGAGAAAGGCGTCGGACCGGGCCTGCTGCCAGCGCAGCATGCGGCCAAGCCGGCGCGCCGCCCAGGCAATGATCAGCTGTTCGGGATGAAGAAAGATCTTGAAGCCAAAGCTGCCACCAACATCGCCGGTGCGGACACGAACCTCACTTGTCTCCATGCCAAGCGCCTCGGCAAGCTGTTCGGCAATCCCGACCGGCCCCTGGGTGCCACACCAGATGTCAAGCGTACCCTCCTCGGGCCCCGGCGCCGCAATCATCGGACGGGTTTCCATCGAATTGATGATCACCCGGTTGTTGATCACGTCGATCTCGAAGATTTCGCGCCCGTCGGCCGTGGCCGATGCCAGCATCGCGTCGGTACCATCATGGTCGCCAGCCACCCAGTTAAAAGCGATATTATCCGGATATTCGGCATAGAGTTGCGGCGCGGTGTCTTCCATCGCCGCATAGACATCGGTCACCGCCGGAAGGCTGTCATAGCGGGCATTGATCAGTTCCAGAGCGTCATGTGCGGTTGTCGGGTCATCGGCGATGACAACCGCCACAATATCCCCGGCCGCGCGGTTCACATCACGCACCATCGGCGGGTGCGAAACCATCGTCATCTTGGTGCCATCCTCGTTGGTCAGCTGGACCTGACACTTGATTTCGCCAACCTGGTCGGCATCAAGGTCGGCCTGCGTCGCCACAAGATGAACACCGTCAAGCGCCGCCGCCTCGCCGGTATCGACCGAGAGCAGCTTTGCATGCGCCAGCGGCGCGCGAAGAAACGCCACCGCGAGGCCGGTTCCCGGGTCGATATCATCGGTATACCGCCCCTTGCCGGTGATAAGCCGAGAATCTTCAAGACGGGGGATGGCCTGACCAACGCCGAATTTCATGTTCAGTCTCCTGTTCCGTTGTCCGCCGGCTCTGCAAGGCGGCGCACCGCATAGCTGATGCGTGTTGCTGTGGTGATCCAGCAAAGAGCCCCAAAAACCCATGCCAGGGAACCGAAAACAGACGGAATCAGGATCACCGATACTAGGAAAATGATGGTCTCCAGCCCCTCGGTCAAGCCACCCAGATAGAAGAAGCTTTTTTTCCCCCGAATATCGGTCGAAATGTCGCGCTTTTGCGCGATGATCGCAAAGGCAAGGAAACTTGTTCCGGTGCCGACAAAGCTGAAGATCAGAAAGGCGGCCGCGATGGCGTTGGCAGGGTCAGCCACGGCGAAGGCGAAGACAATGCCGCTATAGATGATGAAATCAAGCGTGATATCCAGAAAACCGCCAAGGTCGGTCGGCCCGTTCGCGCGGGCCACCGCGCCATCAAGCCCGTCACACAGCCTGTTGGCAGCAAGCAGCAACGCCGCGATCAGCCCGGCACCGGTGGCCACGGCCACCGCAGCAGCGACACCAAAGGCAAACCCGACCACACTGACCTGATTGGCGCTGATACCGCTTGCCGCCAGCTGGCGACCGACAGGATTGAGAATCCGGTCGACAAAGGGTCTCAGCGCCGCGTCAAACATCGGCCCTGATATCAGCGTCTGGCAAGGATTGTCTCGCCAGCGACAACCGTCTTGCCGACCTCGATTTCAAGCTGATGGCCGGCCGGGATCACAAGCTCTGTCAGACCGCCGATGCGCGCCATGCCAAGAGGCGCGCCGGCGGCAAGAAACTTGCCGGGGCCATAGCGGCAGACAAGCTGGCGCGCCGTCGCCGTGCCGATCTGCGCCACCAGAAACCGCGCGCCATCCTCGGTTTCAATGCTGATTTCGCGCCGTTCATTGTCGCGCCGCGTCAAATCCATCTCCTCACCACCGCGGAACAGACCCGGGATCAGGAAATTGTCAATGATACGGCCGGCGACCGGGCTGCGCTGAAGCTGCACATCGGCAAGGCCGGTGCGGATGGTCACCCGGCGCGCGCCGGACTCGCCGGCAAGATCGCCAGAGGACGGATCGGCCATTGGCGGGGCGTCGATGCGATCGGCGACCTCGATCACCACCCCGTCAGCTGGCGCCAGCACCAGCCCCGGAGCATCAGGCGACAGACGCCGCGGCGACCGCAATATATGGCGAAGCCACACCATCAGCCCCAGCGCAAAGGTGCCGACAGGCAACGAGATCAATGTCAGAATGATGGTTGCGATGCCGGCAATGGCCAGCACCGCCCATCCGTCACCAGCGATCCAGCTGCCTTCGAAATCGGTGTTGCTGTGATGTTTGTCCATGGCGCGATACCGGGCCGATCAGGGTTTCTGTGGAAGGGCGAAAATCTGGTTCGGGAAAATCAGATCGGGATTGTCGATGGCCGACGCGTTGCGCCGCACGATATCAACATATCTGATCCCCTCTCCATAGGAGCTGTAGGCAATGCGCCACAGCGCGTCACCACGCTGGACGATAACCATCCGGCTGCCGTCAAGCCCCTGTGACAGATCACGGGTGGCGACCGGCAATTCATAGGTGGCGATGGCCGCGTCATTGGCGTCGCGAAGGGTGAACTGCATCACCCGGCTGGGCCTTGTCATATCGACTTTGCCGGCAATCTGCCACCCACCATCCTGCAGCGTCTCGCCAACACCAAATGGCTGGCCATCGGCCATAGCATCAACGCGCAGGCCGCCACGCGATACACCGGCAACAACAAGTTCACCAGCCGCCTTCCAGGACAGTGACCGCGGGGCGATGGATGGCACCAGAGGCGCGCCATCTTCAGGCGTCGCCGCGCCAGACCCGGATTTGGCCAGACCGACCGGCGTGGCCGGCCTATCATCCGGTGATTGCAGTAGCTTTGGCATGTCGGTCTCGGTTTGCGGCAGAAGCGCGACCAGAGGCCGGTCCTCGCTTGTCTCGCCAACCTTGATCGCCATGGTGATGTCGGCAACGGATGCCGTGCCATCTTCGGACACCGCCCCCACCGATACCAGATGTTCGCCAGCGCCAAGCGCGGCTTCGGGAATGATTACCCATTCACCATTTTCATCCGCCTTCGTGCGGCCAAGAACGACATCACCCTCGAACACCGTGACCTCGGCATGCGGGGTGGCCTTGCCGGCGAACACAGCGTTGCCATCAGGCCTGACCTGCGCAAGGTCGATGGAAACGGACAGCGCGCCGGCGTTGGCGTCAGCGTTGGAGTCGACTTTGGCGGCCGCGCCCGCGTCTTCATTCACAGTTGCCGCTATCTCACCCGAAGCAGGCGCCGGTGTATCGGCCGCGTCAGCGGCCCCGGATTGCGGCTGCGCGATCTCGGCTTGCGATGCGTCGGATTGCGGCTCGATCGTGTCCTGCTCGCCATTGTCAAAAAGTGTGACAGCAAGAGCGATGATGGCCACGGCCGCGCCGGCACCGACGAAAATATAGGTCAGGACCCTCACACAAAACACCTTTTCACTGGCGAAAAACCGTTATCAGCGTAATGCTATCAACATGTTCTTTCAATCACAGGATACGTTAAAAATATGAAAAAAATCTGCGTTTTCGCCGGCGCGTCGGCAGGCCACAAGCCAATCTATGCCGACGCCGCTCATGACCTTGGTGCCATCATCGCAAGCTATGGTCTGGGTCTCGTCTATGGTGGGGGGCGCAACGGGTTGATGGGCCGTGTCGCCGACGGCGCTGTCGAAGGCGGTGGCACCGTGATCGGGATCATTCCCAAATTTCTCGACCGCGTCGAGATCGGGCATGCCGGTGTGACCAAGCTTCATGTCATCGACACAATGCATCAGCGCAAGGAAATGATGTATGCCGAGAGTGACGCCTTCATCGTTCTTCCAGGTGGGCTTGGCACACTTGACGAGACGATGGAGATCACCACCTGGCGACAGCTCGACCTGCACAAGAAGCCGGTCATCATCCTCAATATCGACGGATATTGGGACCCGCTTCTGTCAATGCTGGACAGCGTGATCGCAGAAGGGTTCATGCATAATGGCCATCTCCAGCATTTCGAGACTGTCACATCGGTCGAAGGGCTGAAACCGCATCTGAAGAGCCTCATTGCCGCCTGAAAATCAGGTGGATATCGGCTGAATATCGACGCTTGGCGCAGCATTGGTCTTGCGCAAAACCCGGATGAACAGTACAAAGCCAACGACCCGACCAGGGGGCGTCGGTGCCAGTCAGTTGATGTTCCCAGACGAACCTAGAATGGTCGGTGCCGGGCGAGGTGTCAGTGCCCGCACCTGCCGATGTTTCCTGCTGTTCGTACAGCCGTGCCAGGGCCAGCGAACGCGTTGTGAAAGGTGAAGGAAAGCCATGTCCAAGATCAAAGTAAAAACCCCGGTCGTCGAGATTGACGGCGATGAGATGACGCGGATCATCTGGCAGAAAATCAAAGACAAGCTGATCTTTCCCTATCTGGATATCGACCTGAAATATTACGATCTCGGAATTGAAAAACGAGACGAGACAAACGATCAGATCACCATCGACAGCGCCAACGCCATCAAGGAATATGGCGTCGGTGTGAAATGCGCGACCATCACCCCCGATGAGGCGCGCGTCGAGGAATTTGGCCTGAAAGAGATGTACCGGTCGCCGAATGGCACCATCCGCAACATTCTCGGAGGCACTGTTTTCCGCCAGCCTATCATCTGCCAGAACGTGCCACGGCTTGTGCCCGGGTGGACGCAGCCGATCGTCATTGGCCGCCACGCCTTTGGCGACCAGTACCGTGCCACCGATTTTGTGGTCGAGGGTGCCGGCAAGCTGACCATGACCTTCACCCCCGCCGATGGCAGCGCGCCGGTGACACGCGAGGTCTTCGATTTCCCCGATGGCGGGGTGGCGATGTCGATGTACAATCTCGATGAATCGATCCGCGGTTTTGCGCGCGCCTGCATGAATTACGGGCTCGACCTCGGATGGCCGGTCTATCTGTCGACAAAGAACACCATCCTGAAGGCCTATGACGGCCGCTTCAAGGATCTGTTCGAAGAGGTGTATGAAACCGAATTCGCCGACAGGTTCAAAGCTGCCGGCATCATCTATGAGCACCGTCTGATCGACGACATGGTGGCTTGCGCCATGAAATGGGATGGCGGTTTTGTCTGGGCCTGTAAGAACTATGACGGCGACGTCCAGTCCGACACTGTGGCTCAGGGCTTTGGCTCGCTTGGCCTGATGACATCGGTTCTGATGACCCCCGATGGCAAGACGGTCGAGGCCGAGGCGGCGCATGGCACGGTGACACGCCATTATCGCCAGCACCAGCAGGGCAAGCCGACCTCGACAAACCCAATCGCGTCGATCTTTGCCTGGACCCGTGGCCTCAGCTACCGCGCCAAGTTCGACAACACACCCGATGTGGCCAATTTCGCCGAAACGGTGGAGAAGGTCTGCATCCAGACGGTTGAGCGCGGCCAGATGACCAAGGATCTGGCGCTGCTGATCTCAAACGAACAGCCATTCCTGACAACCGACGCGTTCCTTGATGCGCTGGATGACAATCTGAAAGCGGCGATGAACGTCTGATCGGCCAGGACTCCAGCCACGAACAGCGCCGGAAATACAGCCGGAAATAACGGCTGAAATAAAGCCACCAAAATCAAAAGGCACATCGCACGCCGTGATGTGCCTTTTTTGATTCAGAATGCCGTTTTGATTCAGAATGCCGG
>JBMZTC010000017.1:37861-51969 GCA_049623505.1 Puniceispirillaceae bacterium (SeqCode)
CGTTTTGATTCAGAATGCCGTTTTGATTCAGAATGCCGGGCCTAAAGCGCCGCCGATACCGCCTCGATGGCCGCCGCCGCGGCATCGGCGTTCGGTCCGCCAGCCTGCGCCATGTCAGGGCGCCCACCCCCGCCGCCGCCGCCAAGCGCGCCGGATCCAACCCTGACAAGATCAACGGCGTTGCGGCTTCCGGCCAGGTCATCGGTCACAGCCACAACAATTGACGCCTTGCCGCCATCCGTCGCGACCAGGCAGATCACGGCATTCGACAGATTTGCCTTGATCTCGTCGGCCATGGATTTCAGTTCGCGCGCTGGCGTGTCCTCAAGAAGACGTCCAATGAAATTGACACCATTCACCATGGTCGGCGCCTCGCCGCCACCGCCACCCGCGGCCAGCTTGCGACGCAGGTTCGTGATGTCGCGTTCCGCCTTGCGGTTCTCCTCAACAAGGCGCGCCACGCGGTCGGCAAGCTGCTCGGGTGCGACCTTCAACATCTCGGCGGCCTGAAGAAGCGCCTGTTCGCGGCTGTCCAGCCACTCCAGCGCGCCCGACTCGGTCACCGCCTCGATCCGGCGCACACCGCCGGCAACGGCTGATTCCGACACAATGCGAAGCAGGCTGATGTCGCCGGTGCGCCCGACATGCGTGCCGCCGCACAATTCAACAGACCAGGCACCGCGGCCCTCGATATCCGTCTCGCCGCCCATCTGGACAACACGCACCTCGTCGCCATATTTCTCGCCAAACAGCGCCAGCGCGCCAAGGTCGATGGCGGCGTCGGGCGTCATGATGCGGGTCGACACCTCGCTGTTCAGACGGATGCGCTCGTTGACAATGGCCTGAACACGCGCAAGTTCCTCGCCGCTTACCGCCCGCGGGTGCGAAAAGTCAAAGCGCAGCCTGTCAGGCGCAACAAGCGACCCCTTCTGCGCGACATGATCGCCGAGGACATGGCGGAGTGCCTCATGAAGAAGATGTGTCGCCGAATGGTTGGCGCGAAGGCGGCGGCGGCGGTCGCCGTCAATATCCATGCGAAGCGCTTCGCCGACCGCAAGCGTCCCCCTGGCGATATCCGCCTTGTGAACGAACATGCCGGCAGGTGTCTTGAATGTGTCGGTAATGCTGGCATGACCCCCTTCCCAGGAAATCACGCCCTGATCACCCTGCTGACCACCGGACTCGGCGTAGAACGGGGTCTGGTTGGTGATCACGGACACGCTTGCGGTGGCGGCATCGGTCTCGGCGCCGTCAACAACAAGGGCGGTCACCTGGCCTTCGGCACTTTCCGAGGTGTAGCCAAGAAACTCGGTTGCCCCAAGACGTTCACCAAGGTCAAGCCAGATGGTTTCCGTGGCGGCATCACCGGACCCGCTCCAGGCGCGCCGTGCCGCCGCCTTCTGCCGTGCCATGGCGGAATCAAACCCGTCAGTGTCGACGCTCCAGCCGTAGCCGCGCATGAAATCCTGCGTCAGATCAAGCGGAAATCCGAATGTGTCATAGAGCTTGAAAGCTGTCTGGCCGTCGAGAACGCCACCAGCCTGCTTGCCCTCAATCTCCTCATTCAACAACCGCAGACCGCGCCCGAGCGTTTCCTTGAAGCGAGTCTCCTCAAGCTTCAGCGTCTCGCCAATCAGCGACTGCGCGCGGCCAAGATCGGGATATTGCGCCCCCATCTCGGTGACAAGCGCCGGCACCAGCCGATACATCACCGGCTCGTCGCAGCCAAGCTGGTGCAGATGGCGCATGGCACGGCGCATGATCCGGCGCAGAACATACCCGCGGCCTTCATTCGATGGCAGAACACCATCGGCAATCAGGAAGGAACTGGCCCGCAGATGGTCGGCGACAACGCGGTGCGAGACATTCTTCTCGCCATCCGGATCGGTGTTCGAGGCATCGGCGGAGGCCTCGATCAGCGCCCGCATCATGTCGATGTCGTAATTGTCGTGCTTGCCCTGCAGAACGGCGGCGATGCGCTCAAGCCCCATGCCGGTATCAATCGACGGCTTGGGAAGCGAGATACGCTCATCAGGGAGCTGTTCGAACTGCATGAAGACAAGGTTCCAGATCTCGATGAACCTGTCGCCATCCTCATCGGGCGAGCCTGGCGGGCCGCCCGGGATATGATCACCATGATCATAGAAGATTTCCGAACAGGGGCCGCACGGGCCGGTGTCACCCATGGCCCAGAAATTGTCAGACGTCGCGATGCGAATGATGCGGTCATCACCAAGCCCGGCAATCTTCTTCCAGAAGGCGGCAGCCTCGTCATCCTCATGATAGACCGTGACCAGCAATTTGCTGCTGTCCAGGCCGAATTCCCTGGTTATGAGATTCCAGGCAAGCTCAATGGCGTTCTCCTTGAAGTAATCGCCAAAGGAGAAATTCCCGAGCATCTCGAAAAAGGTGTGGTGGCGCGCCGTGTAACCGACATTTTCCAGGTCATTATGCTTGCCGCCGGCGCGAACGCATTTCTGCGATGTGGCGGCCCGGTTGTAGCCGCGTGTCTCGACACCGGTGAACAGGTTCTTGAACTGCACCATTCCGGCGTTGGTGAACATCAGGGTCGGGTCGTTCTGCGGCACCAGCGGGCTGGAATCGACGATCTCATGTCCATTGCTGGCGAAATAGTCGAGGAAGGCCTTCCGTATGTCGTTAACGCTGCTCATCGCTGGTTCCTGCGCTTGTCGATTGATCATTGCTGCCAATATGGGGTGCCGACCACGCTGCGGCCGTGCCATGGCGACGCCTGTTTTACGCGCCCCGCAGGTCGTATGTCCAGCCAAACATGTCGCTTATGGGGCACCCGGCAAAAACCCCGCCAGACGAATGCCGGGCGGGGTTTTCAGGATGATTGTGGTGGGCTGTCAGCCGCGCCGGACCTACGCTCCGGGCGCGCCGCCAGGACCGTCCCCGGGACCATCCCCGGGACCGTCGCCCAGTGCCGGCGGCTCATCCGGTGAGTCCGGCACAGCGGCTTCGGGCGACTCGGCGATCGACTGGTCGAGCATCTGGTCCCCGACAAGGCCGGCATTCTGGCGAATGGCCGTCTCGATCTCCTCGGCAAGGGCGGTATTTTCACGCAGGAAATTCTTGGCGTTTTCACGCCCCTGCCCGATCCGTTGCCCATTATAGGAAATCCAGGCACCCGACTTCTCAACGATACCGGCAGCGACCCCAAGATCGAGAAGCTCACCCATCTTCGAGATGCCCTCGCCATACATGATGTCAAACTCGATCGTGCGGAAGGGCGCGGCGACCTTGTTCTTGACCACTTTGACGCGAGTCTGGTTGCCAATCACCTCATCCCGGTCCTTGATCGCCCCGATGCGGCGAATATCAAGACGAACCGACGCGTAGAACTTCAGCGCGTTGCCGCCGGTGGTGGTTTCCGGATTGCCGAACATCACCCCGATCTTCAGACGAATCTGGTTGATGAAGATCACCAGACAGTTGCTTCGCGCAATCGAGGAGGTAAGCTTGCGGAGCGCCTGGCTCATCAGGCGGGCATGAAGGCCGACATGGGTATCCCCCATTTCGCCCTCGAGTTCGGCCCGCGGCACCAGCGCCGCCACCGAGTCGATGACCAGAACGTCGATCGCGCCCGAGCGCACCAGCGTATCCGCAATTTCAAGCGCCTGCTCACCAGCGTCAGGCTGGGAAATCAGCAATTCGTCAATGTTCACGCCAAGCTTGCGCGCATAGACAGGGTCAAGCGCGTGTTCGGCATCGACAAACGCACAATTGCCGCCGTCCTTCTGCGCCTCAGCCACCGCATGCAGCGCCAGCGTCGTCTTGCCCGAGGATTCGGGGCCATAGATCTCGATGATCCGGCCCTTGGGGAATCCCCCGATGCCAAGCCCGATATCGAGCCCGAGCGATCCGGTCGAGATCGCCTGAACATCGACCACCGACTCGCGCTGGCCAAGCTTCATCACCGAGCCCTTGCCAAACGCCTTTTCAATCTGGCCAATGGCAGCTTCAAGCGCCTTGGCCTTGTCATCATTCTTCATTTTCAGGTCCACCACGACTCCAGCCATGTCAGTCCTCCTTCTTGCACAGCCGCCGAACCCTGTCCATGTGGAAACTCTCCCTGGGGAAACTCTCCGCGTGAAAGGCTCCGGTCAGGCGGGCACCGCCTGTCGCGGGCCCGGATGATCCAAATTCGTACCGGCCATCTATATGGCTATAACAGTGTGAACCGCCGGCACCCGATGACCATGCGGTGAGCATCACCGCGCCATCAAACCTGCGACCAGTGTGTACCTGTTTTGTTCCAGTTTCAAGAACATTTTCATGGTTTGTTCTTTTTTGCCGTCAAACGCGCGCCAATTGTGGAGGTTTCGGGCGGTTTTGGGGAAATGCGCATACGGGACAGGGAGCCACGACGCAAAATGGCCCGCCAGTCATCCTGTCGGGCCACCATAAATATCTTATTGAGCACAGCTTGCATGCGATGTCCGGAGGCGGCAGACCGCCGCCCCACAATCAGTCGTCGCGGTGGATGCGCTCCATACGTTCATGCCGCTCCTGCGCGTGCAGGCTGAGCGAGGCGATGGGGCGGGCCTCGAGTCGACGCAGATTGATTGGCTCATCCGTCTCGACGCAATAGCCGTAGCTGCCATCATCGATACGGCGCAGCGCCGCCTCGATTTTCTGCAGCAGCTTGCGCTCGCGATCGCGGGTGCGAAGGTCGATGGTGGCGTTGCTCTCGATCTGCGCCCGGTCCATCTGGTCCGGCCGATGCAGGTTTTCCTGCGACAGATCGGTGATCGTCTCAGTGGCCTCGGCCAGGAGCTCGGCGCGCCAGTTTTCAAGCTTCTGCCGGAAATAGGCAAGCTGCAACGGGTTCATGAATTCCTCGTCCTCACTGGGACGGTATCCTTCCGGCAACAGGATCGGCGTTGCTGTCACACCGCTTGCTTTCTTGACGGCAGCTTTAACAGATTTCGCTGTTGCTTTTTTCGCTTTGCTGGCACCTGAGGCGGCTTTTTTGGCTTTTTCGGTCATTTGATCATCCGTTTCAAAGACTGAAGTTCCGCTACATTTTCGTTCTTTTGTTGCCGGGGGTGGAAACCCGCAAAACAAGGCTGAGCCCCAAATTCACGAATCGTCCCCGACATGTGGGCATGGGATTACACAAAAAACCAATGTCCTTCAAGCGCTGTTTTGTGATGCGAATTCTAAAAAAAGGCTTTTAACCGTTGGTTATTATTACTAAAAAGGAAATCACGCATATGTGAATTGAGGGTTTGGACAAGGTAAATTACGCTTTACTTAACGATGAAGACGGGCTTTCCAGGCCACCGCGCCACCGGAATTTTCGTCATGAGAATCGGAACAATACTGTCCAATTTGATGTTAGGAAATCACGCCATGCATATTTTGATTGTAGAAGATGATCCTGTTGTTGCCGATGTTCTGGGCATGACACTTGAAGAGGCAGGCCATTTTCAATCGACGGCGCACAACATCGAGACCGCTCTTGCGGAACTCAAGCACAACAACATTGATGCTGTGCTGCTCGACATCAACCTTCCGGACGGTGATGGCACCAGGCTTGCGCGCCTGATTCGCAAAAACCACATTCCGGTTCCGATTCTTGTGGTGTCTGGCAATGCCAGCACCGATGACAAGATTGCCGCTCTTGGTGCCGGCGCCGACGGATATCTGACCAAGCCGTTCGACAGGTTCGAACTGCTGGCCAATCTCGACGCCATTATCCGGCGCACGCACGGCCACAGCTCGGCAACGGTTGCCGTTGGCAACCTCGAAGTTGACCTGAACCGCCATCTGGCGCTGGTCAGTGGCGAGCAGCTGTCGCTTACCGGCAAGGAATTCCGGATTGTTGAGTTTCTGGCGCTTCGCAAGGGATCAATCCTCAGCAAAACCGCCTTCCTCAGCCACCTTTATGGCGGTATGGACGAGCCGGAGCCGAAAATCATCGACGTGTTTATCTGCAAGCTTCGCCGCAAGCTCGAGCTTGCCGGCGCGCGGGGTGTCAGCATCGACACCGTATGGGGACAGGGCTACATCCTTCGTGAAACCGAAGCGTTGAACCAGATACCAGCCGATCTTCCCGCCACCATTGGCGAGGCAGATCCCGTCGACACCCCGGCTCGCGTACAATCACGCCGCCGCCGCGGCCACGCGTCGGAGCAACGGGTCACCGCGAACTGACAAACCGGCAGCAGACCAATATCAAAAGGGGGCGGATCGCCCCCTTTTTCGTGCCCAACCATTTTCCCCCGGCCATTTTCTCCCGTCCGCCTGGCACCCGATCATGACGATGGTTTTGGTCTATGGCGTTGTCTGACCACTTGTGCGGCGGGTCCTGATCACTCACCATGACCATGAAACAGGGGAATGCCTCATGCTCTATTTCAGTCTTGGCGATTTCGTGTCGCACCCCGACCGGCCCGAATGGGGGCTTGGCCAGGTGCAGTCGATTGTCGGCGACAACGTAACGGTCAATTTCACCCACGCTGGCAAGCAGATGATCAATTGTGCGATAATTGATCTCATCAGGGCTGACCTGCCCGAGGCAGAGGCCCCGGAATGACATCCTGCCCGGAATATCATCCTGTATGCGTCACGCCATGGCGCAATTGGTGATGTGAAGGGCACGGCAAGCAGAGATAGTGACGCGGTCGTTCCGCGATATGCGTTCACGCCACCATCGCGGCGGCATCTCATCACGCTCTCGGCAGCGTTCTGGACAGACTTGTTGAACCGCGCAGGTGGCAGCGCGTTTGACCTGGGGGATACAGCAGATGGACAAAGCAGGCGTTCCGTCAGACCGGCAACAGGGCAGCAAATCCAGCCGTGGCCGTGGCAACTACAGACCAAAGGGCCGGCTTGCCGACCCGGTCGCCCTTGCCGAAATCGAAGCCCGTCTTGGGCCCGCGGCACCGCGGCGCGACCTGCTGATCGAATATCTGCATCGCCTTCAGGATGAATTCCACCACCTCTCGGCGCGCCATCTCGCCGCGCTGGCGGCCTGGATGGGCCTGCCAATGGCGGAAGTCTGGGAGGTCGCAAGCTTTTATTACCATTTTGACCTTGTTCGCGAGGGTGAGGACGCCCCGGCACCCTGCACCATTCGTGTCTGCACCTCGCTGTCCTGCATGATGGCTGGCGGCGAGGATCTTCTGGCAAAGCTGCAGCCTTATGCCAGCGACAAGATGCGTTTTGTTGCCGCGCCCTGCATCGGCGCTTGTGACAAGGCCCCCGCCGCGGCCATCGGTCACCAGCTTGTCGCGCCGGCCAGCCTTGATGACTTGACCGGCATCGAGACCGCGCCACACCCTGCCCCGCCGGCAGATGCCATCCGTTTTGATGCCTATGTCGCGAATGGTGGCTATGCCGTTCTGCGCGATCTTCTTGCCGGCACCAGGTCGCCGGAAGATGTGCTGGCGATCATGGATAAAGCCGCGCTTCGCGGGCTTGGCGGCGCCGGATTCCCGACCGGACGGAAATGGCGGATCGTCAGCGGACAGCCTGGCCCGCGGATGATGGCCGTCAATGGCGATGAAGGCGAGCCAGGCACCTTCAAGGACCGCCATTACCTGTCGACCGACCCGCACCGCATGATTGAGGGGATCCTGATCGCGGCGCATGTTGTCGGCATTGATCGCTGTTTCATCTATATGCGGGATGAATATCCCGAGATTATCGCCCTTCTTCGCGAAGAAATCGATCTGGTGCGCACCGCCGGCCTTGCCGGCCATGTCGAACTGGAACTTCGACGTGGCGCCGGCGCCTATATCTGCGGTGAGGAATCGGCGATGATCGAATCAATCGAGGGCAAGCGCGGCCTGCCCCGCCACCGCCCGCCCTATGTCGCCGAGGTGGGGATCTTCGGCCGCCCCACACTTGTCAACAATATCGAAACGCTGCACTGGGTCCGAGACATCATCGAGAATGGCGCCGACTGGTTCAACGCCAGGGGCAAGGACGGGCATCCCGGCCCACGAAGCTATTCGGTGTCCGGCCGTGTGGCGCGCCCGGGCGTTGTCATCGCGCCGGCCGGATCGACGGTCAATGAGCTGATCGCGCTGTGCGGCGGCATAGCTGATGGGCACCTTTTCAAAGGCTATCTTCCCGGTGGTGCCTCTGGCGGGATCCTGCCAGCAGACAAGGGGGACATCCCCCTCGATTTTGGCGGTGCGCTGGCCGAGGAAGGCTGCTTTGCCGGCTCGCACGCTGTTGTTGTTCTGTCAGATCAGGACAACATGTGGGACGCGGCGCACAATCTGATGAAATTCTTCGCGCATGAAAGCTGCGGCCAGTGTACGCCCTGTCGCAACGGCACCGAAAAGGCCGTCGCGATGATGGCCACCACCAGCCCCGACACGGCGCTTCTTGGCGAACTTGCGCTGACAATGGCCGATGCCAGCATCTGCGGCCTTGGCCAGGCGGCCTCGAACCCGCTTGTCAGCGCCATGACGCATTTCCCCGAGGACATCAAGGCCCGGAACAGCAAGGAAGGTGATCATGAGTGACCATGATAACGGCAACGGCAAACAGGCCGGCGTGACCTTCACCCTTGACGGACAACCCGTTGTCGCGCGCGATGGCGAGACCATCTGGCAGGCGGCGGCGCGCCATGGCACCGATATCCCGCATCTCTGCTACCGTGAGTCCGACGGGTACCGGGCCGATGGCAACTGTCGTGCCTGCATGGTCGAAATCGAGGGCGAACGCGTCCTCGCCGCAAGCTGTATCCGCACACCAAGCGAAGGGATGGTTGTCCATAGCGACAATCACCGCGCCAGGACCGCGCGCAAGATGGTGATGGAACTTCTGGTCGCCGACCAGCCGGACCGCGCCGCCGCGCATGACCCTGATTCCGAATTATGGCGCTATGCCGAAGCACAGGATGTCGAGTCGGCACGCTTTCCTGCCAAACCGTCCGTCGCCCCGGACAGCAGCCACCCGGCCATTGCCGTCAATATGGATGCCTGCATCCAGTGCAATCTGTGCGTTCGCGCCTGCCGCGAAGTGCAGGTCAATGACGTGATCGGCCTTGCCGGCCGCGGCGCCGAGGCAAAGATCGTCTTTGATTTCGATGACGAGATGGGTGCCTCGACCTGTGTCGGGTGCGGTGAATGCGTTCAGGCCTGCCCGACCGGCGCGCTGATGCCGAAGACATTGCTTGATTCCGACCAGATGCTGGCCATAACGCCTGACAGGCAGGTTGATTCGGTCTGCCCCTATTGCGGTGTCGGCTGCCAGCTGACCTTCTCGGTCAAGGATGAAAAGATTGTCGCTGTTTCCGGACGTCAGGGACCGGCCAATCAGGGGCGGCTTTGCGTCAAGGGACGTTATGGATTTGATTACATTCATAATCCTGAGCGGCTGACACACCCGCTGATCCGCCGTGAGGATGTGCCGAAATCAGCCTCGATGCCGTTCGATCCGGCCAACCCGATGACGCATTTCCGCCAGGCAAGCTGGGACGAGGCGCTGGATCTGGCGGCCACCCGCCTTGCCGCCGTGCGTGACGAACATGGCCCGGCGGCGATGGCCGGTTTCGGGTCGGCGAAAGGCACGAATGAAGAGGCCTATCTTGTCCAGAAACTGGTGCGTACCGGATTCCGGACCAACAATGTCGATCATTGCACGCGGCTGTGCCACGCCTCGTCGGTCGCCGCCCTGCTGGAAAATATCGGGTCCGGCGCCGTCACCGCCTCCTTTGCCGAATGCCGCAACGCCGAGGCCATCATCGTCATTGGCGCCAACCCGACGGTGAACCACCCGGTCGCCGCGACCTTCATCAAGAACGCCGCGCAGCGCGGCACCAGGCTGTATGTCCTTGACCCGCGTGGCCAGCATCTTGACCGCTATGCGACCGCCTCGCTGCGGTTCACGCCCGGAAGCGACGTGGCGATGCTGAACGCGATGATCAATGTCATCATCACCGAAGGGCTGTATGACGCCGCCTATGTCGCGGCGCATACAGAAGGGTTCGAGGATCTGAAATCCCGCACCGCCCACACCACGCCAGAGGCGATGGCACCGATCTGCGGGATCGACGCCGACACGCTTCGCGATGTGGCGCGCGGCTATGCCAGTGCGAACAGCGCGATGATCTTCTGGGGCATGGGGATCTCGCAGCACACCCATGGCACCGACAATTCCCGCTGCCTGATCTCGCTGGCGCTGCTGACCGGCAATGTCGGGCGGGCCGGCACCGGCCTGCACCCGCTGCGCGGCCAGAACAACGTCCAGGGGGCATCGGATGCCGGGCTGATCCCGATGTTCTTCCCCGACTACAATTCGGTCACCGATGCCGAGACGCGCCAGCGCTATGCCGAATTCTGGGGCGCCGAGCTTGATCCGGAGCGTGGCCTGACTGTGGTCGAGATCACCGACGCCGCCTATGATGGGGATATCAGGGCGATGTATATCATGGGAGAAAATCCGGCGATGTCGGACCCCGACCAGACGCATGCCCGCGCCGCGCTGGCCAATCTGGACATTCTGGTGGTGCAGGACATTTTCATGACCGAGACCGCCGCCTTTGCCGATGTCATTCTGCCGGCCTCGGCCTTCCCGGAAAAGGACGGCACGGTGACCAACACCGACCGGCGGGTGCAGATGGGACGCGCCGCCGTCGCGCCGCCGGGCGCGGCGCAGCAGGACTGGTGGATCATCCAGGAACTTGCCAACAGGATGGGCCTGAACTGGGACTACACCCATCCGCGCGACGTGTTTGGCGAGATGCGGCTTGTCATGCCATCGCTGACCGGCATCACCTGGCAGCGGCTTCTCGACGAGGGCGCGGTGACATATCCCTGCGCCGATGAGGACAGCGCCGGCCGCGAGGTGATTTTCGGCGACGGCTTCCCGACACCAAGCGGACGCGGCCGGATGACGCCCGCCGAGGTCCTGCCCCCCGACGAGACGCCGGATGAGGAGTTCCCGATCGTGCTGACAACCGGCCGGTTGCTGGAACATTGGCACACCGGATCGATGACCCGTCGGTCGACGGTTCTCGACGCCATCGAGCCGGAGCCGGAGGTGCATATGGCGCCGGAAACGCTGCAGAGCCTGCAGATCGAGGCCGGCGCGATGGTGCGGGTTGTCACCCGCCGCGGCGAGATCGAGCTGGCGGCGCGTATCGACCCGAAACTGCCAAGCGGGCTGATCTTTGTTCCCTTCTGCTTCTATGAGGCGCCGGCGAACTATCTGACCAACCCGGCGCTCGACCCCTATGGCAAGATCCCGGAACTGAAATTCGCCGCCGCGCGGATCGAGGTTCCCGCCGCCGCCGAATGAACCGGTGACGCACGCCGGAAAGCGATAAAGCCAGATCATGATGCATTTCGTCACATCTGTGTGACCGGCTGTTTTCTTTACCGGTTATCTGGCCTATTTTCACGGCAATCCAACGGCGTCAAACGCAGACAGGCCACGTGCAGACAAGATGACTTTCGACGGGGACTATACCGCGCGCTTTGCCGCGCAGCTGAACCGCCTGAAAAGCGAAAACCGGTATCGGCATTTCGTCGAGCTGGAACGCGTTGCCGGGCGCCATCCGATCGCGCGCCGGCATCATGACGGCAAGGTCGAGGATGTCACCGTCTGGTGCTCCAATGACTATCTTGGCATGGGCCAGCATGCCGATGTCATCGCCGCGATGCGCGCGGCGGCGGGCACCTGGGGCGCCGGTGCCGGCGGCACCCGCAACATCTCCGGCACCAGCCACGCGCTTGTCGAACTTGAGGCCGAGCTTGCCGCGCTTCATGGCAAGGAACGGGCGCTGACCTTCACCAGCGGCTATGTCGCGAACGAGGCCAGCCTGGCGGCGCTGGCGGCGCAGCTGCCTGACGTGCTGATCCTGTCCGACGCGATGAACCACGCCTCGATCATTTCCGGCATCCGCATGGCGCGGGTCGACAAGGCCATCTTCCGGCATAACGACATCGCGCATCTGGAATCGCTGCTGGCCGAACAGCCGCGCGAGCGCGCCAAGATCATCGTCTTTGAATCGGTCTATTCGATGGATGGCGATACCGGCCCGATCGCCGAGATCGCCGCGCTGGCCCGTCATTACAACGCGCTGACCTATCTTGACGAGGTCCATGCCGTCGGCATGTATGGCGCCGAGGGTGGCGGGATTGCGCAGATGCGCGGCCTTCAGGACGAAATCGACGTCATCCAGGGAACGCTTGGCAAGGCCTATGGCGCCGCCGGTGGCTATATCGCCGCCAGCGACGTGATCTGCGACACGGTGCGAAGCCACGGGTCGGGCTTTATCTTCACCACCGCGATGCCGCCGGCCACCGCCGCCGCGGCGCATGCCGCGATCCGGCATCTTCGCGCCAGCGGGGCCGAGCGCGCCGCGCAGCAGCGCCAGGCGACCAGGCTGAAAGCGGCGGCCCGCGCCGCCGACATTCCGATCCTTGACGGCGACACGCATATCGTGCCGGTGATGGTGGGCGACGCCGCCGCGACAACGCGGATCTGCCAGCTGCTGCTGGATGAGCATGGAATCTATGTGCAGCCGATCAACTATCCGACGGTGCCGCACGGCACCGAAAGGCTGCGCCTGACGCCGGGGCCATACCATACGGACGCGATGATCGACAAGCTTGTCACCGCGCTGCGCCAGGTCATCGACCGGGTGATGGCCGAGGACCCGGACGTCCAGGCAGCGCAGTAGCTGCTGACAGGGCGGAGCCCCCCCAAAAAATTGCGACATGCCGCCGCTGGACGCGCGGCGGGCGGCTTCCTACATCTAGGGAAGTTCGATACGCCGCCGCCCGTGAGGTTCGCCATGCCGCTCAACGCCAAGCCCGCCGACCATCCGAGTTTCCCGCCGCATGGCCGCACCGGCCTGTTGCTGGTCAATCTCGGCACGCCCGAAGGCACCGACAAGAAGTCGATGCGCAAATATCTGAAACAGTTCCTGTCCGACCCGCGGGTGATCGAGGTGTCGCGGCCGCTGTGGTGGGTGATCCTGAACGGCATCATCCTGAATGTGCGGCCAAAGAAATCGGGCGCGCTGTATGACCGGATCTGGCTTCATGACGACGCGGACGGATCGCCGCTGCGGAAAATCACCCGCCTGCAGGCCGAACATCTGGCCAGGACCTTTCAGCATGACAATCTGGTCGTCGATTACGCCATGCGCTATGGCGAGCCGTCGATCCCGAACCAGCTGCAGAAACTGACCGATGCCGGCTGCACGCAGATCGTGCTGATGCCGCTCTACCCGCAATATGCCGCCTCGACAACGGCGACGGTGAATGACGAGCTGTTCAGCTGGATGCTGGCGCGGCGCTGGCAGCCGGCCATCCGCACGGTGCCGCCCTGGCATGACAACCCGACCTATATCGAGGCGCTGGCGACAACGGTGCGCGACGCGGTGGCCGAACATGGCCGGCCCGACGCGCTGGTCGTCTCGTTCCACGGCATTCCGAAACGCTATCACATGGCGGGCGACCCCTATCACTGCCACTGCATGAAGACGGCGCGGCTGCTGCGCGAGGCGCTGGACTGGGACAAGGACACATTCCACGCCACCTTCCAGTCGCGGTTCGGGTCAGAGCCGTGGCTGATGCCCTATACCGATGAATCCGTCGTCGCAATGGCCGAGGCCGGCCACAGGCATGTCATGGTGATGGCGCCGGGGTTCGTCGCCGACTGTCTGGAAACGCTGGACGAGATCGGCAACGAGCTGGAAGAGGAATTCCACGAGGCCGGCGGCGAGACGCTGACCTACATCCCGTGCCTGAATGACAGCGCCGGCGGCATGAAGGTGATCGAAGAGCTTGCCGCCGCCAATCTGGCCGGGTGGGTCGATGTCGGCCCGCGCCCGCGCGCCGCCGCCCCGAAGCCGAAGGCGGCGAAGGCGGTGAAGCTGAAAAAGGCCGGGTAGCCGGGGTTAGGGCGTCGCCACCACGCGCCGTGCCCCGCGCGCCATCAGCCAGAACCCGGCCGATGTCACCAGCAGCCCGGCAAGCCCGTTGACGCTCAGCACCTCGCCAAAGACAAGCCAGGCGATGATCATCGTTGTCGGCGGGACGAAATATTGCAGCGCCGAGACCCGCGTCGCGTCGCGCGTGCGGATCAGGCGGAACATCAACCCGTAGGCC
>JBMZTC010000018.1:0-48990 GCA_049623505.1 Puniceispirillaceae bacterium (SeqCode)
CCGCGGCGCAGGTCCACCCGCTGGTGGCGCGCAGCGATGTTCTGACTGTGCTTCCCGGCACGCTGGATGATGATGCGTTGGCGGCGGCGATCGACGCCGCCGATGCCGTGGCGATCATGAAGATCGGACGGCATATGGCGCGTTTGCGGGCATTGCTTGAGCGTCTCGGGCTTGCTGGAACAGCACTCTATACAAGCCATGCCTCGCTGCCGCATGAGATGGCGCTGCCGCTTGCCGAAGCGCCCGATGAGGCTCCCTATTTCTCGATGATTCTGATCTATAAGGGAGATGATCCATGGATCAGCTGAGCGCGCCCGCACCATCGCGGCCGGTCATTCTGTGCCTGTCCGGGGCGGGGCTCGCGCTTGCCCGCAAACTGGCAACGAGGCTTGATGCCGATATTCACGGCCATGCTGTACGCTGCCCAGAGGCACCGCATCATTTTGGCAAGGCGCGGGCGCATATTGCCGATCTGTTCTGCAGTGGCCGTCCCATTATTGGCGTCTGTGCCGCTGGCATTCTGATCCGCGCGGTGGCGCCGCATCTGAAACATAAAAGCACCGACGCACCGGTGATTGCGGTGGCGGAATCCGGGCGGTTTGTTGTTCCCCTCATTGGTGGGCATCATGGTGCCATCACGCTGGCACGGCAGGTGGCGGAACAGCTTGACGGCGATCTGGCGCTGACGACGGCTGGTGACGGGCGGTGGCAATTGTCGCTGGATGAACCGCCGCAGGGCTGGCGGCTGGCAAATGCCGGGGCCGCACAACGGGTCATGCCGCAATTGCTGGCAGGCGATGGTGCGTTCATCGATGGCGACTGCCTTGACGGTCTGAAGGACTGGTTCAGCCACGTGCCGCGCGGCGGTGCGGTGTCGTTGACGGTGACCCGCCGCCAGCAGACACCGGCGGAAAACGAACTTGTCTATTGCCCGCAGGATGTGATGCTGGGCGTGGGATGTGCGCGTGGCTGTCCGGCTGATGAACTGATCGATCTTGTGATGCGGGAACTGACCCGCGCGAATATCAACGCGGCGTCCATCGCCGGCATTTTCAGCGTCGATCTGAAGGCGGACGAACCAGCGTTGCATTCGTTGGCGGCGATGCTTGCCGTGCCGTTGCGGGTATTTGACCGCGACACGCTGGCGGCGCAGGCGCCGCGCCTTCACAGCCCGTCAGAGGCGGTTCAGGATGAAATAGGCATTCCCGGGGTGGCCGAGGCGGCGGCCCTTGCCGCGGCTGGTGACGCCGGCGAACTGATCCACCCGAAAGCCAAATCAGCGCAGGCCACCATGGCGCTGGCGCTGGCGCCGTTGCGCTGCGCGCCGTTGCAGGTTCCCGGCCGCAAGCCTGGCCGGGTGATGCTTGTCGGCATTGGTCCCGGGCAGTCAGCCTGGCGTACCCCCGAGGCATCGCAGATGGTGCTTGGCGCGGATGAACTGGTTGGTTACGACCTTTATATCGATCTTCTTGGTGCCGTTGCGGCCCATATCCCGCGCCGTGACTTCAAGCTTGGCGAGGAAGAGGCGCGTTGTCGCTACGCGCTGGAGGAGGCGGCCACCGGCAAGGATGTCGCCGTTATCTGTTCCGGTGATGCTGGTATCTACGCCATGGGCGCGCTTGTCTACGAGCTTCTTGACCGGTCCGAGGATCAGGGCGGCGTGTCTGACGCGGCCCGCCGGGTCAGCATTGTCAGCGCCCCCGGAATTTCCGCGTTGCAGGCGGCGGCGGCACGTTCCGGCGCGATCCTCGGGCATGATTTCTGCGCCATCTCACTGTCGGACCTGCTGACGCCCTGGGGCCAGATCGAAAAGCGGATCCATGCCGCCGGCGCCGGTGACTTCGTTGTCGCTTTCTACAATCCTGTCTCGCAGCGACGGCGGACCCAGCTGGCGACAGCGCGCGACATATTGATTGGTTATCGTGACGGCGATGTTCCGGTCATTCTGGCGTCCAATCTTGGCCGTCCGGATGAACAGATTCTCTACCGCACGCTGGCGACGCTGGATATCGACGAAGTCGACATGCTGACAACGGTTATGGTGGGGGCGAGCAGCTCGCGGCAGCTTGACCTTGGCCGTGGTGCCGCCGTCTATACGCCGCGTGGCTATGCCAAACATCTCGATGCGGAGGATGACGCGGTGGAGGCATCATCATGACGGTCTTTTTCATTGGTGCCGGGCCCGGCGATCCGGATCTGATTACCGTTCGCGGCCTGCGGCTGATCGAACGCTGCCCCTTGTGCCTCTATGCGGGATCGCTGGTGCCGGAAGCGGTTGTTGCCGCGGCGCCTGATGATGCCCGTGTGATCGACACCGCGTCGCTGACGCTGGATGACATCATTGATGAAATGCGGCAGGCGCATGAGGCCGGCCAGGATGTCGCCCGTGTGCATTCTGGTGATCCGTCGCTCTATGGCGCGATTGCCGAGCAGATCAGGCGTCTGAAGGCGCTTGGCATTGATTACCAGATCGTCCCGGGTGTGTCGGCCTATGCCGCCGCCGCCGCCGGTCTCGGCATCGAATTGACGGTGCCTGAGGTAACACAGACATTGATTCTCACGAGGACAGCGATGAAATCCTCGGCCATGCCGGAAGGCGAGGAGCTGACAAGTCTTGGCCGGACCGGCGCGACACTCGCGATTCATCTGTCGATCCGCAATCTGCGCCAGATCGAACGCGATCTCACGCCCTATTACGGGGCGGATTGTCCGGTGATTGTGGCCTACCGCGTTGGGTGGCCGGATGAATCCTATATCCACGCCACGCTTTCGACGGTCCGGCAGGCGGTTCAGGCCGAAAAAATCACCCGCACAGCCCTGATCTTTGTTGGCCGCGGGCTGGCGCAGAATGAGGGGTTCCGTGACAGCGCGCTGTATGACGCTGACCATGCGCATATTCTGCGGCCAAAGCGCGGGCGCGCGCGTGATGCCGGGCAAGAGGCGGATGACGCCTAGGCGATGACCCTCAGGCGATGACCCTCAGGCGATGACCCTCAGGCGATGATATGCGCGTAGGACCCGCAGACCGATCCGTTCACCAGTCCGGCGGTGCCAAGATCCCGCCCAGCGGCGTCCCGCATCGAAAATAGCGGATCGCCTGTCGCGGTGATGGCCGTCGTGTAGTGGAATTCATGTCCGGTGACGGACCCGAGCCCAGGCCAGAAATCGACCATTGGCGTCAGGCCGCGATAGCCAAGATGCAGCTTGCGCGCGGCAAAGCTTGTTTCAAGAGATAGCAGGCCCGCCATCGGGTAGGCTGTGCCATCGGCATCAATGATGGCCTCGCCAAGCGTCATGAACCCACCGCATTCGCCATAGATCCGGACACCGCGGGACGCCGCCGCGCGAAGACCAGCGTGAAACCGTGTGGCATGTGCGAGCGTCGGCAGGTGAAGCTCGGGATAGCCGCCGGGAAGAAAGATGAAGTCAGCCTTCTCGGCTGGGGATTCATCGGCAAGGGGTGAGAAGGGGATGATCTCGGCCCCGGCCGCGCGCCATCCCTCGACCATATGGGTGTAGGCAAAGCCGAAACCAACGTCGCTGGCCATCGCGATGATCTGACCGGGTGGGGGGATCATTGCGGCGTCTGGCGCCGTCCGCAGTGGTCCCGCCGCCGCGACAATGGCATCAAGGTCGAGCGATGTCTCGACAAGTCTGGCCGCTGCCTCAATTCGCGGTTCAAGCTCGCCGCTCGCGGCAAGGTCTGCCGCCTGAACCAGACCAAGATGGCGTGACGGCACCGCCATCGACGGCGCGACGCCAACGCTGCCGAAATGCGCAATGTCCCGTTCGGCAAGGGCCTCGGCAATCAGTTCCTCATGGCGGGGCGAGGCAACCCGGTTCAGCACCACCCCGGCAAGGTCGGTCCCCGGCGGCAGCTGGCTCCTGATGCCGGCGGCAAGCGCCGCCGCCGTCTGGCCCTGATGGCGGGCATCAAGAACAAGGAGAATCGGCGCGCCAATCATTGCCGCCAGCTGTGCCGTGCTGCCGCTGCCGCTGTCTGTGCCGTCAAACAGGCCCATGACACCCTCGACAACCAGCAGATCACCCTGTCGCGCCGCCGCCAGATGACGGATCATTCCGGGCGCCATGGCGTGGCTGTCGAGATTGACCGACGGCACCAACCCGGCGGCACCAAGAAACGCGCAATCGATATAGTCCGGACCTGTTTTGGCGGCGCTGATCGAATGGCCGGCGCGCGCCAGCGCACGCAGAAGCCCGAGTGTCACTGTTGTTTTGCCACTGCCGGAGGTCAGGCCGCCGACAACCAGCGCCCGCGAGGCCATCAGGCTGTGTCCGACATTGTCCGGACGCCAAGCGGGTCTTCATCGCGAACCGGCTCGCCCGCCATCTGGCCAAGCCAGTCAAGGCACTGGCGCATCAGCACGACCCGGCCGACGCAGACAATGGATGGCGCGCCAATGCCACTGTCGGTGATGTCCTGCGGCGCCTTGGCAAGGGTGGTCTCGAGAACCTTCATGTCATCGCGGGTGGCGTTCTGGACAATGGCGACAGGCTCGTCCGGCGCGCGACCGGCAGCGATAAGGTGAGCGCAGATATCAGGCATATGCTTGATCGCCATATACATGACAATCACCTGTGCGCTGCTGCCAAGTCCCTGCCAGTCGATGGCTGACGGCATCAGACCGGTCCGGTCATGTCCCGACAGGAAGGTGACCGACTGGTTGACGTCACGGTGGGTCACCGGGATTCCGGCATAGGCAAGCCCGCCGATGCCGGCCGAAATGCCCGGGATCACCCGCAGTCTGACCCCGGCCTTGACCAGAGTCTGGGCCTCCTCGCCGCCGCGTCCAAACACAAACGGATCGCCGCCCTTGAGCCGCAGCACACGCAGTCCCTGGCGCGCCAGTTCAATCAGGCGGAGCGAGATATCACGCTGACTTGGTGACGGCTTGCCGCCGCGTTTGCCGGCATATTCGACCTGCGCATCGGCCCGTGCCCACTGCAACAGCGCCGGATCAACAAGCGCGTCATAGACAATGACATCCGCCTGCTGCAGGGCATTCAGCGCGTGAAGCGTGATCAGACCGGGGTCACCCGGGCCACCACCCGTCATCCAGACCCAGCCCGGCTGGAATTCCGGCCAGTCGCGCGCGTCGAGACGGGGCAGGGTGCCCTGGTCGCGCCGGGTTGGATTATTCTCTGTGCCTGACATAAGGTCGATCCGGTGAGTGGTGGATGAAACTCTGAATTTTCGGTACTACTCTGAAAGTCAAATCTAGCAGCGGCAAGGTATCAAGGCCACCCCAGTCAGCTGCGCAACTGCTCTAACGCAACCCGACAGGTGCCTGATCCATGACCCGGCCCGCGACGCGGAAAAAAACGCTTGAGACAACGCTCCGCTTTGGCTGGACGACCGGTACATGCGCCACCGCCGCTGTTAACGCAGCCTACACGGCGATGGTCACGGGACAATTTCCTGATCGCGTCACAATTGTCACGCCAAGCGGCAAAAACGCCGATCTTGAGGTCGCCCAGACAGCCATGGCCGAGGCGGCGGGCGAACCCTGGTTCCGGGCCGGAATCATCAAGGATGCCGGCGATGATCCTGATGTGACGCATGGGGCGCTGATTTGCGCCACCCTTCGGCCCGGTGGCGCCGGGGATGGTGTCACCTTTCATGGCGGTGACGGTGTTGGCGTGATCACCAAACCGGGGTTGCCGGTGCCGGTTGGCCAGCCAGCGATCAATCCGGTGCCGCGCCAGATGATGTGTGATGCCGTCGCTGAGCTCGCACGGGCGTTGAACGGCCCGCAGGATGTCGAGATTGAGATTTCGGTTCCGGGGGGTGCCGAAATCGCGCTGAAGACCTGGAATCCGCGGCTCGGGATTGAAGGCGGAATTTCCATTCTGGGCACCACCGGCGTGGTGCGGCCATTTTCATGCTCGGCCTGGATTGCCTCGATCCACCGCGGCATCGATGTCGCCCGCGCGAATGACCTGCCGCATGTGATGGGCTCGACTGGCGCGACCTCGGAAGGGTGGGGGCGCGATCACTATGAATTGCCGGATATCGCGCTGATCGACATGGGGGATTTTGTCGGAGGGATGTTGAAATATATGCGGCGGCATCCGGTTCCCAACCTGTCGATCCTTGGTGGGTTCGGCAAGATGGTGAAGATGGCACAGGGGGCAATCGATCTTCATTCAGCCCGCTCGCAGGTCGATTTTGCCGCGCTTGCCGAAATGGCGGCCCCGTTTGGTTTTGACCGTGATCGGGTAACGGGCGCCAATTCGGTTCTTGAAGTGTCAGAGATGGCCGGCCCTGCACAGCGCGGGCAGCTTGCTACCGCGGTGGCGACAGCGGCACGCGACACCGCGCTGGCGCAGCTTCGCGGCGCGCCGACACAAGTCGAAGTGGTGATTGTCGGCCGCGATGGCGCGATGCTTGGCCGCGCCGGCGCGCTTGCCAGCAGGGACAGCGGATGACGACGGATCGGCTGAAAACGCTTGTTCTTGCCGGCACAGCCGAGGCCCGCGCGGTGATCGACGGTCTTGTCGCGGATGGGCGTTTCGATATCACCGCCTCGCTTGCCGGGGCGACACCGAATCCGGCCAGCCTGCCAGTGCCGACGCTGAATGGCGGGTTTGGCGGTGCCGACGGTCTCGCCGCCTGGTGCCGTGATCATCAGTATGATCTTCTTGTTGATGTCACGCATCCCTTTGCCAGACAGATCAGCCGTAACGCGCGTCTCGCGGCTGTGGCGGCAGGGTTGCCCCTGCTGTGTTTCGAGCGCCCGCCATGGCGTCCGATGCCGGGCGATGACTGGCGAAGTTTTGCCAGCTGGCAGGACATGGCAGACGCCATTCCGGCCGGTAGTCGGGTTTTTCTGGCCGGGGGTACGCAATCCATCAAAATCTTCACTGGCCGCACAGATATCACGTTGCTGGCGCGGGCGCTGAATGTCGAGGGGCGTGTCGGCCCACCCAATGTGACTTTCATCAATGCGATGCCATCGGCAAGCGTCGAGGCCGAACGGGCGCAGTTTGCCGCAGCGGGAATTACACTGCTTTGTTGTAAAAATTCCGGCGGCCATGCCAGTTCCGCGAAAATTGCCGCCGCACGCGACCTTGGCCTTCCCGTCTGGTTGCTGGCGCGTCATGATGCCGGGGCCGGTTCAGGCAAGGCGCAAAAACAACTGGCAAATCTGGAAATTCATGACAGTGTGGAGGCCGTTATCGCGGCGGCGGCTTCATGGGCGGACAGGTGGGCCGCCGGCTGATATGCCGGGCCATCCATGCTACGATTTGCTGGCGTTTTTTCATCTGTGATTATGGCCAATATGGGAGGCCTGCATGACATCCTATGAGCATTTCGACCTGACGCATGATGAGGCCGGCATCGCCTGGCTGACGATTGACGTAAAGGGCCGGTCGGCAAATGTGCTGTCGCACGCGGTGATGGCCGAGCTGTTTGCGGTTGTCGACAGTCTGACGGCGACCCCGCCGAAGGGATTTGTTTTCAGATCGGGAAAACCACGCGGGTTCATCTTTGGTGCCGACATCAATGAATTCGCCGGTCTTGCGACCCGCGGGGCGGTAGAGGCGCATATCGCCGGGGTGCTGGCCTGTTTTCAGAAAATCGAGGATCTTGCCTGTCCGACCGTGATCCTGATTGATGGCATCTGTGTTGGTGGTGGGTTGGAGCTCGCGCTTGCCTTCCAGCGCATTATCGCCATTGATGATGCTGCATGTCAGGTAGGCTTTCCGGAGATCAGTCTTGGCCTTCTTCCGGGGTATGGCGGGTCCGCCCGTGCCTGCGAAAGAATGGGGCCGGAGGCAGCGCTGCAGCTTGTTCTGCATGGTCGTCCATTGAAGGCGCACGCCGCGCTGGCGGCCGGTGCCATCGACCATCTTGTTGCGGATCGTGAGGATCTGGCGCAGGCGGCGCGTGACGCTGTCGCCGGAAAGATTGCGCGCGCCATACCGTCGGTGACGAATGATCTTGCCGGCATGATCAAGGCGGAACGGGCGAATTTGTTGACACGTACCAGTCCACGCAATACACCTGCCCCCTTTGCGATTCTTGATCACTTTTCTGTTAGAGATTTAAGTAAAAACAATTTGATAGCGAACGAAACGAAACTGTTTTCTGAACTCATGATGACGCCTGCCTCGGCAGGCTTGCGGCGTGTTTTCCAGCTGAATGACGCGGTGAAGAAGGGCGCGCGGGGGGATTCGGACATCACCCGCATCCATGTCATTGGCGCCGGAACGATGGGTGGTGACATCGCTGCCGTGGCGGCCATGTCCGGCTTTTCGGTGACATTGCAGGATCTTGATCCTGCCGCCATCGATGGTGCGATGGTGCGCGCCGCGACCCTGTATGAGCGGCGGCTGAAGGATCCACGCCGCATTGAAGAGACCCTTGGCCGTCTGGATGCCGATCCTGACGGTGCGGGACTGGCCGCGGCCGATCTTGTGATTGAGGCGGTTGCCGAGCGTCTGGAGGTCAAACAGAAGGTGTTTGCCGCCGCCGAGGCGGTGATGAAACCCGACGCCATCATGGCAACCAATACGTCGGCGATCCCGCTGGAACAGATCGGCAGTGCGCTTGCCGATCCCGGCCGGCTGATTGGCATGCATTTTTTCAATCCTGTGCCGGTGCTGCCACTTGTCGAGATTGTCTATACCGAAGCCAGCCGACAGGACTTCGTCACCCGCGCCATGTATGCCTGCGGGGCGATGAAGAAACAGCCAATCCGGTGCAAATCCTCACCCGGATTTCTGGTCAATCGGGCGCTTCTTCCCTACATGTTCCGTGCCATAGAGGCGATGCATGAGGGGGCTGACCCGGACAAGCTTGACCAGGCACTGGTGCGGTTTGGAATGCCGATGGGACCAATCGAACTGTGTGACCAGGTTGGACTCGATGTCTGCCTTGACGCTGGCAGTGTGATCGGAATGTCCGATCTGGCGGCGGCGCGTTTGTCCGGGTTGATCGAGGCTGGCAATCTTGGCCGCAAGACCGGATCGGGGTTCTATGAATGGGATGGCAAGAAAGCCATCAGGCCGCGAGGTGACTATCCTGACGCGGATCTTGACAGCATCGCGGTGGACCTGTTGGCACCGCTGGTCGCCGAATGCCGCGCCGCGGTTGCCGAAGGGGTGGTGGATTCCGCCGACATGGCGGATGCAGCCTGTATTTTCGGCATCGGTTTCCCGGCGTTCCGAGGCGGTCCCCTGTTCTGGGATGAAAGCCGGTCTGCATGACGGTATTTTCCCGTTCCGACAGTCCGGCCACCGAGGTGCGCCGCACGTTGGCCTGGATGGTTCTCAGCTGTCTTCTGTTCGCGTTGGTCATGGTGTCGGTGAAACTGTTCCTGACGGATCTTCCGCCAGTGCAAACCGTATTCCTTCGCTATGTTTTCGGCATTCTGCTGCTGATGCCCCTTGTTGCCGGAACGCTTGGCGGGTTCAGCGTCAGTGCCAGCTGGAAAATGCTGGTGGTGCGGGCGGTGTGCCATGCGCTGGCGGTGTTGTTCTGGTTCTACAGCATCATGCGGATCCCGCTTGCCGAAGTGAACGCGTTGCTCAATCTTGGCCCTGTCTACGCCACCATCGGGGCCGCGATCTATTTTGGCGAGGGGCTGAAATTGCGGCGCGTGATGGCCATCCTGATTTCCTTTGCCGGCGCGATGGTGATCATCAAGCCGGGATTCGCCGAGATCAATCTTGGCACCATCGCGGTAATGCTGACAGCGCCGCTGTTCGCGGTCTCGGACCTGATCGCGAAATCCCTGAAGGCGCATCACGACGACAATGTCATCATCATTGCGCTGTCGGCTGGCATTGCCGTGGCGACGGCAGTTCCGGCGGCGTTTGTCTGGCAGCCGATGTCGATGATGAACTGGGTTGGCATTGCGGCCATTGGAACCGCGGCGACACTTGGACATGTGACTTTGATGAAGTCCTTCAAGGGTCCGATGTGGGCCGCGCAAACTGGCAAATATGTGCAGCTTCTCTTTGTCGTGCTGTTCGGGATCACCCTGTTTGATGAAATTCCGGTCATGTCGACAATCATCGGGGCGTTGGTGGTTCTCGGCGCGGTGTCCTATATCGCGGTTCGCGAGGGACGGGCGCAGCAGGCCCGTATCGGATAAATATGGTGTCAACGTAGATGCTGTTCTGGTTGTGAAGGAGTGGTGATGCCCGGTTTTGAGGCGATGCAGGCAAGCCCGGTCTTGTTCTGGTCGATATGTTTTGTGTCGGTCACCATACTGGCCATTTCCAAATCAGGATTTGGCGGCGCTCTGGGCTCGCTGAGCATGCCAATCATTCTGTTTGTTCTGCCACCGAAACTCGCGCTTGGCGTTCTTCTGCCCATCTTTCTGATTACCGATGTCTGGGTTGTTTACATCTGGCGTAAGCATATCCATTGGCGGTTCGTGTTCATCATGTGCGCTTTCGGATTTGCCGGCCAGATGGCTGGCTGGCTGCTGTTTGATTATTTCAGCAATGCGATGTTGCGGGCGTTTGTCGGCACGATCGGCGCGCTGACGGCGGTGAATTATCTGCGGCGTCTGATCTGGCCGCGGGCCGAGCTTGCCGAGGACATCACAAAACGGCTCATGGCGCGGCTCTGGCTGCGGGCAACAGGCTGGTGCGGGCTGTCCGGTCTTGCCAGTTTCGTGGCTCTTGCCGGCGGCATACCAGCGCAGGTGTTCCTGCTGCCACACCGGCTGGCACGGCAGATATTTGTCGGCACGATGAGCGTCTATTTCTTCGTTATCAATGTGTTCAAGCTGCCATTCTATGGCGATCTTGGGCTTTTCAGCGCTGGCAGCATCAAGCTGTCACTGTTGCTGCTGCCGTTCATTCCACTTGGGGTCTATATAGGCAAGCGGCTGAACGAGGTTGTTTCGGACAGGCTGTTTTACCATGTCACCTACAGCACACTATTTCTGATGAGCCTGAAACTGCTATATGATGCGGCGACGAGCTGGTCTGCGTGACAAGAAGGAACATGACATGAAACGATGGCGTCATCTTGCTGTGGCCTTTGGAATCCTGCCGGCGCTGGCGCTGTATGTTGGCGCGATGGTCTGGCTGTCGACTTTCATCATGGAAATCCATTTCCTGGTCGATCTTCTGTTCTTTACCGTGGCGGGCCTGGCCTGGATTCCGGCAGCCGGTTCCGTTGTCAAATGGCTGGCGGCCCATGAGGCACGCTGACGGCGATGTCGGCGAGACGACGCGGCCCCTGAAGGCGGCACTCGATGTCGCCGCCATGCTGATGCGCGACCATGGCCTCGCAGGCTGGACGGTGAAGCTTGATAATGCGCGCCGGCGGGCCGGACAGTGTGATTATCGCCGCCGCGAAATTTCCTTGTCACGGCATTATGTGCGGCATGCCGAGGACGACCATATCCGCGATACGATCCTTCATGAGATTGCCCACGCTCTGGTTGGTCCGCACCATGGGCATGATGCGGTGTGGCGGCGCAAGGCGCGTGAAATCGGATGCAGCGCGACACGCTGCCATACGCTGAATTTCGCGTCTGAGCCATGGCTGATGCGCTGTCCGGAAGGGTGCTTCGAGGTTGGGCGCCACCGCCGTAAGGCTGGCCTTGTCTGTGCGCAGTGCCGGTCTCCTGTCGAGTTTGTCAGACCCGATGATCATGGCGGCTGACCCGGATTTCACCGTCACACCGCGCCGGGTTGCCGCCATGCGGCGGGCTCTTGCGCGGCTACAGGCGCCGGCCTGCCGGGTGACAAGTCTCGATTTCCTGACAGTCTCTGAAGTCGAACAACTTCGCGCCCATGCCGACAGACAGACCTTTCGCACCGCCACGCCGCAGATTGAACATCGTGGCAATCGGGTGTTTCAGGATTTCGACGTCTGTTTCCCGGCCCCGCGTGACGGGACGTTCGCAGCGCTGGCGTGTCTTCTGGAGACAAGCCTCGGGTCTGCCAGCGCGAGGATGACAACGTCGCCACTTGAACCTGGCATCACGTTGAACGACTTCGCGATACAGCGCTATCCGGCGGGATCGCGCGGCATCGGTGTGCACCGGGATGGCAGGCGGTATCGCGGCATCGTGGTGATTGTCACACTGTCTGGTGGCTCGCGGTTGTTCACCTGTGACGACAGGCAGGGGCGCGGCGCACGCCGCATTGATGACCAGCCCGGAAGGATCGTTCTGCTGTCGGCGGAAGGGTTTGCCGGGCGTGAGGGTGAGGGCGCGCGTCCCCTGCATGGCGTCGATCAGGTCAGAATGGGGCGGCTGTCCCTCGGGTTTCGGCATCTTCCCGACGGCGCGGCATGATGACACGGTTTCGCTTGCGCCAAATGGTTTTTCTTGGCAGCCTTTGAGTATCGGAGCGCCCGTCCGCTCCCTCCTTGCAAAGAGTTTTCTTCGTGATGGGCGCAGATGCAGTGCGTTCCGCTCATGTGGGCTGTCTGGCAGTTCACGAACGCACGCTGCGCCGGTTTTCCCCCAGGCCTGAGGCCGCCCCGGCGCCGCCGTAACGTCCGCTTGGAAGGGAGACAAATATGAATATCAGCGTTTCAGGAAAAAACATGGATACCGGTTCGGCATTTCAGACACATGCCGAAACCGCGCTCAATAATGTGGTCGATAAATATTTTGATCGCGCTGTCAGTGGCCATGTCACCCTGGAAAAGGCTGATTCCGGATTTCGTGTGAAAACGCGCGTTGCGTTGTCGCGACGAATGGAATTGGAGGCAACAGGCTTTGCACATGATGCCCATGCCGCGCTTGATGCTGCCATCGAACATGCAGAAAAGCGCCTTCGTCGGCACAAAAGGCGCCTCAAAAATCATCGTGGCGCCGTCACACATGCCGAGGAAGATGACGTCTTGCCGGCAACCATGCTTGTCTACGCCGCGGCTGAACAGATTGAAGATGGCGCGGAAAATGACGACATGCCGCCAGTTGTCGCCGAGCTTGCCTATGACATTGAGATGCTGACGGTGGAGCAGGCGGTGATGAAGCTGGAACTCAGCGAGGCGCCAATGTTGATGTTCCGGAACGCCTCGCATTTCGGTCTGAATGTCGTGCATCGGCGTGTTGACGGGTCGATTGGCTGGATCGACCCGCGCGGGGTACGTCATCTGAACAGCTGACCGGTCGCCGGATCAGCCTGGCGTTATATCAGACGATTTCCGGATCAGACAGGTTCCGGAAAAGCCAGCCGCCGCCGCTGGCGGTGGCGCGGGCCGGGTCCATCATTGTCAGGTTCAGGACGCCAAAATGCGGCACTGGAATGCCGACCACATGATCAAGCGGAGCGGCAAGCGCCACCGCCAACGCGGCGCGGATCACCCCGGCATGGGTGATGACAATCTTTGGGTTGGGACTGAAGTTCTCTTCAAGCTGTCGCATCCAGCCAGCCACACGATCTGTCAGCATGGTGAAGGATTCGCCCTGCGGTGCCGCCCTGTCCGCGGTCAGGAAGGCCCAGTTGTGGAGTGGTCCATCCTTGATCTGGTCCCAGATTTCGGCAACCGGCCTGTCATGCCATGATCCATGATCCATTTCGACAAGGTCCGGCGCTGATGTCCGGCTTGCCGGTGCCAGTGACGGGGTCAGCAATGCAGCTGTCTGCTGCGCGCGCTGCAGGGGTGAGACATGCCAGTCGGCGGCCCTGGGAAGGCTGGCCGTCAGCGACGTGACATTGAAATGATCAGGCCTGATCGGGGGGTCTGCTGGCGGCACATGGCCGTCCTGTTTCACGACCGGCGCATGGCGGATGAAAAAGACCTCACAGCTTTCTGGATGTGTCGTCATGCTGGCAGTATGGCGCCGACCGACGCCCAGCTTACCAACATTATGATGTCGGCGAAAATGGTTGTCGCCCCCATCACATCACCGGTCAGGCCGCCAACCTTGCGCCTGGCGACCTGGCCGACCCAGAGGCTCAGCGCACAGGCTGGCAGCACAATCACGAGGGTTGGCACCGTGCCAAACAGCCAGATCATCGCCGGAAGCCAGAGTGCCAGAGCGACAATCAGGCGACCTGCGCCGGGACGACCTGTCAGCGCGGCAAGGCTGGCGTGAGGGCTGAGCGGAAATACGGAAAGCTGCAGAACCGGCTGGAATCGACTTGCCGCCCCGATCAGCGCCATGAAGCCAACCAGATGCCATCCGGACAATGTTTCCAGGCACAGGGCGAGCAGGGATAGCCGCAGCGCCGTCGCCAGGATCAGCGCCAGAACGCCATAGGCGCCGATGCGGCTGTCATGCATGATCCGCATGATGCTTTCGGTGTCGCGGCCACCACCGAACCCGTCCGCCATGTCGGCAAGACCATCTTCATGCATCGCGCCAGACAACAGGGCCAGGCTGAGAAGGGCAAGGGCTGCGGCCGCCAACGGTGGCAGACCAAGCATGGAGGTCACCAGCAGAACGCATCCGCCGCCGGCCCCGATGACGAATCCGACAAACGGAAACGCCCAGAGGGCCGAGGTGAAGTTCGGCGGACGTTCGGGGGGAAAGCTGTACCAGCTGACAGGAATGCGGCTGAGAAGAAGGAACGCCGCGGCACAATCCCCGAGCGGGGACTGTTTTTGCAGATTGTGCCTGCTGGAAGTCATGTTTCCTTGCTGACGCCGGCCTCGGCGAAAGTCGCCATACCATTATGCGTTGCCAGTGCGGCACGCACCAGCAATGTCGCCACCGCGGCACCGCTGGCCTCGCCAAGCCGCATGCGCAGATCCAAAAGTGGCTGCATCCGCAGGGCCGAGGCCAGACGAATATGACCCGGCTCCGAGGACAGATGTGAAATCATGCAGTGATCCAGAACGTCCAGCCTGTTGCCTGCCGTCAGCGCGGCTGCGGCCGCTGAGCAGATGAACCCATCAAGCATCACCGGAATGCTGCGAAGGCGCGCCTCGAGGACCGCGCCGGCGATGGCCGCAAGTTCACGCCCGCCATAGGCGGCAAGCAGGCTGACACAATCATTCATATCATCGCCATGTCTGTCGACAGCAGCCTGGATCACCATGCCCTTATGAGAAATGCCAGCATGATCAAGCCCTGTCCCGGGGCCAACCCAGCCAGCTGCGTCACCACCAAAGCGGGCCATGCAGATGGCGGCCGCGGCGGTGGTGTTGCCGATCCCCATCTCGCCAACGATCAGATAATCGCAGGTTTCGCCAACAGCGGCCGCGCCGGCGTTCATGGCATGGATGACCTCATCCGGATCCATTGCCGGTGCCATTGTGAAATCAATTGTCGGCCGGTCAAGATCGAGTGCCGTGACACTCAACTCCAGTTCCGCAGTCTCACAAAGCTGGTTGATGGCGGCACCGCCAGCTTCGAAATTCCATACCATCTGCTGGGTGACTTCCTGCGGAAACGGGCTGATTCCCTGCTTGACGACCCCATGATTGCCAGCAAAGACAAGGCACTTGCCATGTTTGATCTGCGGGCGGTTGGTTTGCTGCCATTCGGCCATCCACAATGCCAGCTGTTCAAGCCTGCCAAGTGATCCGGGTGGCTTGGTCAACTGGTCCTGACGCCCGGCGGCCGACGCCCTTGCGGCATTGTCAGGCTGCGGCAGGCTCTGCATCAATTCGGCGAGGTGGTTTGAAGAAGAGAATGAATTCATTGCTTTCCAACTGTCAGATCTTACCAAAAAACCATGGTTTATTGTGGTGGTTTAGCTCTTATAGCAATACCCGCCATCATAAAAAACACCTCGTCGGCCAGCGCGGCGACAGCCTGGTTTGTCATTCCGTTGGCATCACGAAAGCGCCGTGACAGGGCGTTGTCAGGCACGATACCAAGGCCTGTCTCGCTGGCCACAAGAAGAACCCTGCCCTGGCAGTTTGCCAGGATGTTGATCAGCGCCTCGCGCGCGCTGTCGATGTCATGTTCATGGATCAACAGGTTGGTTGTCCAGACACTCAGGCAGTCGACAAGGATCACCGTGTCTTCATCATCGCTGTCGCGAATGGCCTGCGGCAGATCAACAGGTGCCTCGACAAGTGACCATTCCGGTCCACGACGCTGTTGGTGGAGGTCAATTCGCGCCGCCATCTCATCATCGAAAATTTCGGCGGTGGCGATATAGACAAGGCGGGGTCTGCCCCCGATACCGGCCAGATTTTCATTGGCCAGATTTTCATTGGCCTGATTTTGATTGGGACGTTGCTGCGCCAGCATTTCAGCATGGGCAGACTTGCCTGACCGGGCCCCGCCCAGAACAAACTGGATCTGTGGTGCCACTGTTCCTGCCTCCTGCCATGCCTTCATTCAACCGCGCTTCTTCTTACCATCGCAGCCGGCAATTGACAGCGGTAAAGCTGATCCCGCTCCGGCCTGGTGACCGAATTGGGGTATCCGATGTCATTTTTAGAACGATTGGAGAGGTTAGCGCTGTTAACGTCGAGACAGAATGGCCGATTGAGGTGCTCGATGTCCGACACAGCAGCTGATTCGCCCCAGCGGTCGCGCCGTCGCCGGCGTGGTGGCGGGGACAGCCCGAAAAAGCCCTTTCTTGCGACGCAGCTTGAATGGGGCGCTGTCACCTATCTCGATGATCCGACACAGCCTGTCGACCCGGACGGCGTTCAGGCCATTCATGATGCCAGCATGCGGATCCTCGAGGAGATCGGGATCCTGTTTCTGAATGACCAGGCGCTCGATATCCTGAAGGCGGCCGGGTGCGAGGTCGACCACGACACCAAGCGCGTGCGCATGGATCGCGGTTTTGTCATGGAATCTGTTGACCGCGCGCCGGCACAATTCACCATCACCCCGCGCAATCCCGAGCGTGAAATCACCATTGGCGGGCGGCATGTCAATTTCGGCCAGGTGGCCTCGGCCCCGAATGTGATGGATCTTGATCGCGGCCGGCGGGTTGGCAACCGTGCCGATTTCCAGGACCTGCTGCGTCTTGCCCAGGCCTATAACTGCATTCATCTGAATTGTGGTTATCCGGTTGAACCGATCGACATTCATGCCTCGATCCGGCATCTCGACGCGCATTACGACATGCTGACGCTGACCGACAAGGTGATCCATGCCTATTCGCTCGGGCCGGAGCGGATCGAGGATGTGATGGAAATGGCGCGGATCGCCGCCGGCCTGTCGGATGAGGCGTTTGAATCACGCCCGCATATGTTCACCAACATCAATTCCTCGTCGCCGCTGAAACATGACTGGCCGATGCTGGATGGCGCGATGCGGGCGGCGCGGCGCGGGCAGGTTGTGATCATTTCGCCCTTCACGCTGGCCGGCGCGATGGCGCCAGTGACGATTGCCGGCGCGGTAACGCAGCAGAATGCCGAGGGGCTTGCCGCCGTCGCGCTGTTGCAGCAGGTGCGGGACGGCGCACCCTGCGTCTATGGCGCCTTTACCAGCAATGTCGACATGAAAACAGGTGCCCCGGCTTTCGGCACACCGGAATATGTGCGGGCGATGCAGATGTCGGGGCAGATGGCGCGGCGATACGGGTTGCCATGGCGTGCCTCGAACGCCAATGCCTGTAACGCACCGGACGCGCAGGCAATCTGGGAATCGCTATTCTCGCTTCAGGGCAGCTGTTCCGGCCATGCGAACGTGATCTATCATGCTGCCGGATGGATGGAAGGCGGGCTGTCGGCAAGCTTTGAGAAATTCATCATCGACTGTGAAATGCTGCAGCAGATCGCCTATACCAACCGGCCGGTGCCGATCAGCGCCGATGACCTGGCGGTCGAGGCGATTGGCGATGTCGGTCCGTTTGGCCATTTCTTCGGCGCCGACCATACGCAGGAACGCTATCGCGACGCCTTCTATGCGCCGCTGATATCGGACTGGCGCAATTTTGAGGCCTGGGAAGAGGCTGGCGCCGTCTGGACGCACGACCGCGCCAACGCCGCCTGGAAACAGATCCTCGCCGAATATGAGGCGCCGCCGATCGATCCGGCCATCGATGAAGAGCTGTGCGCCTTTGTCGCCCGCCGCAAGGAAGAGGGCGGCGCCCCGACGGATTTCTAGGCTGACGCGGATTTTCAGATTGGCAGGCACTCGTTTGCGCAATGGTGATGGACGCACCTCGCCATCATCCGGCCCTGTGGCATTAACGTAAATTTCTCCGGTTATCCCTTATCCTGTGAATCAAAATCCTGTGACAGGAAAGGAGTGGCCGGTGCCGACGCCGCTAAACCAGCGCCGCGGTCTGCAGCGCGCGGGTGAACATCCCGGCATCGACATTGCCGCCCGAGGCGACGGCGACGGCGCACCCTGTATCCGCCGGCAACCGCCTGTCGAGCGCCGCCGCCAGCGCCACCGCGCCGCCAGGCTCGATCACCAGCTTCAGATGCTTGAAGGCGGTGGCCATCACCCGCAGCACCAGATCGTCGCTGACGCCGAAGCCGCCCGACAATGTCGTCCTGTTGATGGCGAATGTCATGTCGCCCGGGGCCGGTGTCACCACCGCATCGCAGATCGACCGCGCCGCCGGATCGACTCTCTCGATCCTGCCACTGGCAAGTGATCGGATGGTGTCGTCGAAATCGGCCGGTTCCGCGGCCCATATTTTCGCCGTCGGCAGTTCGGAGCGGATCGCCGTGCTGAGACCGGCAATCAACCCGCCACCGCCGCAACAGCTGATGACATGGTCCGGCGTCACGCCCATCTCGGCGCATTGCTGCGCGATTTCCAGCCCGACCGTTCCCTGGCCGGCGATCACCCGCGCATCCTCGAAGGGCGGGATCAGTTCGGCCCCGCGTTCGGCGGCGATGGCACCGCCGATTTCCTCGCGGCTTTCATTGTAGCGGTCATAGGTCACCACCTCGGCACCATAGGATCTTGTGCCCTCGATCTTCATCGCCGGCGCGTCCTCCGGCATCACGATGACGGCGCGCATGCCGCGAAGGCTGGCCGCGCGGGCCACCGCCTGGGCGTGGTTGCCGCTGGAATAGGCGACGACATCGGTGATGCTGGCGGGCAGACTCATCACCGTGTTGGTGGCGCCGCGAAGCTTGAACGAGCCGGTATGCTGAAGGCATTCCGCCTTCACCAGCAGCCGGAAGCCAAGCCAGTCATTCAGCCGCGGTGATTCCACCAGCGGCGTGCGCACGATCCAGGGAGCAATACGGGCCGCGGCGGCGCGGATGTCGTCACTGCCGACGGCGGGTCTGGTCTGGTCGGTCATGGCTGAATATCCTGATCATTGTCGGATGGAAGCCTAGCGGTGGGGAGCCAGTGCGGCAACCGACAAGCTGACCTGGCGGCTGTTCGGCTCGACCCGGCTCAATGTGGGCTTGTCTTCCCAACGGGGCAGGCCTATTTTGGGCGCTCAACATCAAATACAGGAATCATCCAATGTCACAGGATACTGCCATGCCGGCCTTTGCCGGGTCCTATACAGCGCTGATCACCCCGTTCAGCAATGGACGGGTTGACGAGGATGCGTTCCGAAAACTTGTCGAATTCCAGATTGAGAACGGCACGCACGGGCTGGTGCCGGTCGGCACCACCGGGGAATCACCGACGCTGTCGCATGACGAGCATGACCGTGTCGTCGAGCTGTGTATTGACCAGGCTTCTGGCCGTGTGCCGGTGATCGCCGGTGCCGGGTCGAACAGCACGGCCGAGGCGGTGCGCCTTGCCAAACATGCCGCCGCCGCCGGTGCCGACGGCGTTCTGATTGTCAGCCCCTATTACAACAAGCCGACGCAGGAAGGGCTGTTCCGCCATTTCACCGCGGTGGCCGAGGCGGTCGATGTCGCCGTCATCGTCTATGACATTCCGGGCCGGTCGATCGTCCGCGTCGATGACGACAATCTGGCGCGTATGGTACAGGCATGCCCGAATATCGGCGGCATCAAGGATGCCACATCCGATGTCGGGCGCCCGCCACGCATCCTGAACGCGCTTGGCAACGGCTTTGCACAGATGTCCGGCGAGGACGCGACAACGCTTCCCTATCTTGCCGGCGGCGGTCATGGTGCCATTTCGGTGACGTCGAATATCGCGCCGCGGCAAATTGCCGACATGCACAATGCCTGGATGGCTGGCGATGTGAAAACGGCGCAGGATATCAACACCCGTATGATCGCGGTGCATGACGCCATGTTCTGCGAGGCCAGCCCGGGGCCGGTCAAATATGCGGCTGAATTGCTGGGAATCTGCGGGGCTGAGACACGGCTTCCGCTATGCGAGATCGCCGATGCCAGCAAGGCGCGTGTCGAGGCGGCGCTTCGCGGCGCCGGGTTGATCAACTAGATGGCGGCCCCCGTCAAGTCGGGGGCGGCGCCGGTGCAACTGGCGGGAATGGATCCATGGCCAAGGGGCACATAACAACAGGCCGCGTCGCCGAGAACCGGCGCGCCAGGCATGAATATGAAATTCAGGAACAGATCGAGGCTGGTCTGGTGCTGATGGGTAGCGAGGTCAAATCGCTTCGCACCGGCCGTGCCAGCATCGCTGAAAGCTATGCTGGCGAGGATAACGGCCGGCTGATGCTGTTCAACGCCAATATCCCGATCTATGAGCCGGCGCGCGACAATCATGAACCCCGCCGTCCACGCGAATTGCTGGTCAAGACGCGCGAGCGAAACAAACTGCTGGGACTGATCCGGCGCGAGGGAATGACGCTTGTCCCGTTGGTGCTGTATTTCAACGACCGCGGGCGGGCGAAGATCCAGATCGGCCTGGCCAAGGGGCGGCGCAAGCAGGACAAGCGGCAGGCGGCGAAAGACCGCGACTGGGGCCGCGACAAGGCACGGCTTCTTCGCAGCAAGGGCTAGACGCGCTAGGATGCGCCGCCGCCGTCCTGGCTTGTCCTGTCGGGTTCCGTGATCATCCGGAAAATCGCGGCAAACATGGCATCGGTCAGCCGCCTTGTCTGCGTGTTGTAGCGTGAGCAGTGATACGAGCTGACGATACGGATCATCCGCCCGTTGGCATCGATGGTCTGATCATGGGCATGACCAAACGGTACGGAAGACGGGCGAAGACCGAACCCGCGAAGCGTGGCGTCATGCGCAAGCCGTCCCAACGTCACAATCGTGTCCAGTTTCGGCATCGCGGCGATTTCTGCCTCGAGATAGGGTCGGCAGGCGTTGATTTCGGCAGCCACCGGTTTATTGGCTGGCGGCAGACAGCGAACGGCGTTGGTGATCCTTATGTCCACAAGCCGGATATCATCATCACCATCATCGTGATAATCCCCTGTTGCCAGCCCGAAGCGCCGCAGCATGGCGAACAGATAGCCGCCAGCCGAATCACCCGTAAAGGGGCGCCCTGTCCGGTTGGCGCCGCGCAGGCCCGGGGCAAGGCCGACAATCAGAATGCGGGCGGACATATCGCCAAGCGATTCCACGGGCGCGTTGTGCCAGGACGGTTCCTTTTGCCGGCAGGTCTGACGCAGATCGACAAGGCGGGCACACCGCGCGCAGTCTGGTGGAGGTGGAATGAAGTCAGTCACCCGTCAGCTACCCGCCAGTCGTGGCCCGGACCGACGCGTCAGTCCTCGTCATTTTCGGCAGTGGGCCGCGGCGGCCTGGTGATGGATCCGCGCAGATCTTCCATCTCGATGAACTCATCGGCCATACGGCGCAACGAATCAGCAGCCATGGGCGGAGATGTCTTGGTCGTGGACACAACGGTCACACGCACGCCCATACCCTGCACATCCTCAAGAAGGCGGCAGAAGTCACCATCACCGGAGAACAGGATGGCGTGTTCGATCTTTGGCGCCAGCTGCAGCATGTCCAGCGCGATTTCCATATCCATATTGCCCTTCACACGGCGCTTGCCGGTTTCGGGGTCGGTGAATTCACGGGTCAATTTGCTGACCACCGAATAGCCATTGTAATCAAGCCAGTCGATCAGCGGACGAAGCGGGGAATATTCCTGATCCTCGGGAAGGGCGGTGTAATAGCAGGCTCGGATCAGGCGGGCATTCTGGGCGAAATGGGCCCGCATGCGCGCATAGTCGATATCCATCCCAAGGGTGCGTGCGGCGGCGTAGAAGTTCGAGCCGTCAATGAAGAGTACGGTTCTTTCGCGATAGGGTGTTTCAGTCACAATGTTGCCTTACGGATAAAGAATAAAAAATGAGCCAATCAGAACAGTAGCCCGAATGGGTATTCCGGTAATTATTTGTCGTCAGCCTTCAAAATACTTTCTCGGCGAAGTTGCCTGTCCTGCTATGGTTTTTACGGTAATACCCACGCTGCATAATGTAAAGAATTCGTGTCTAAATGACTAAATCGCAGGGCTGATTGAGCAATCCGCAACCTCATCCCACAAATATCAGGTTTGTCCGTGCCATGTTATCTGATGAAAAATTGTCTTTAAACAGAATCTTGGTTGGCATTGGCGCGAATCTGGCCCCCGATGGATTCGAGACCCCGCGTGCGGGGTGTGAGGCCGCGATCGCGCGGTTGCCGGCGGTTGGTATCGACATTGTCGGTGTTTCGGCCTGGTTCGAGACAGCACCGGTGCCGCTGGCCGACCAGCCATGGTTTGCGAATGCTGTCATTTCTGCGCAGACGGCGCTCTCTATGCATGAAACCCTGCAGGGGTTGCACCGGATTGAGACTGAATTCGGGCGTGTCAGGATGGTCAGGAATGAGGCCCGGGTACTCGATCTGGACCTTCTCGACTTTGGTGGCCTTCAACACAATGATGATCAGATCACGCTTCCTCATCCACGCATGCATCAACGTGCTTTTGTGCTGTTGCCGCTGCAGGATGTCGCGCCCGACTATGTCCATCCAGTGACAGGCGCCACGGTCGCGGACCTTGTCGCGGCGTTGCCGTCAGATCAGATGATCCGGCGCCTGCCGATCTAGACCGATGGCATGCACGCTTCGACTTGCGCGCTGACCTGAATTGGGTTAAACCACCAGCCTGTTTCAAACACCGGGTGATGCCGACCTGTCCCACGATGCGTTTTCGCATGGGTGGCGCGGGCACCGGCGCGAAGACGGGAGACCATCATGGCACGTGTTACCGTAGAAGATTGTATCGAGCAGATTCCAAACAGGTTTGATCTCGTAATGACGGCCGCGCAGCGGGCACGGGGCATCATGAAGGGAGACCTGCCGACGCTTGACCGTGACAATGACAAGAACCCGGTGATTGCGCTTCGTGAAATTGCCGCTGTATCGGTCGATTTTGACGGGCTGAATGATGGCATCGTGAAAAAGCTGCAGCGCCTGTCCGCGCAGGAAGAGCCAGAGATGATTGTCGAGGGGCAGGCCGCTGTCGATGTCGATTTGTCGGAAATGATCGGCGACTACAGCGAGGCCGAGGGTGCCGAGGCCGGCATGCATGTCAGCACAGCCGCTGACAGCGAGCCTGGTTTTGAGGATGTTGACCTGTCCCAGGTGACAGGCGAAGATTAAGCCTAGGACGCCGGACTTGCGCGATCACAGCGTTTTGCCGGCGCTGCACAAGTCGACTGGGCGATGATCGGAACGGCTGATCCCATTATTGAAAAGATGCGTGCTTACCACGCGGCGGTTGATGCCGACCGTCTGGTGCGGGCATTCGAGTTCGGCCGTCAGGCGCATGACGGTCAACTGCGGGCGTCTGGTGAGCCTTATTTCACGCATCCGATCGCGGTGGCGAATATCCTTGTGGATATGCATCTCGATGAAGAAAGCATCATCACCGCACTGCTTCATGACACGGTCGAGGATTGCGACGTCACGCTACAGACGCTTGATGACGAATTCGGCGGAGATGTGGCGCAGCTTGTCGACGGCGTGACCAAACTCAGCCGGCTGGCGATCAAGACATTGCCGAGCAGCGCCCAGGCCGAGAATTTCCGCAAATTGTTGCTTGCGATGAGTGAGGATGTTCGCGTGCTGATGGTCAAGCTGGCCGACCGGACACATAACATGCGCACCTTGTCCTTCATTCCGAAGCCGGAAAAGCAGACCCGGATCGCGCGCGAGACCATGGACATCTACGCGCCTCTTGCCGAACGTATCGGTTTGACAAAGATTCAGACCGAGCTTGAGGACAGTGCGTTCGAGGTGCTGAATGGCGACATGCGGCAGAGCATTCTGACCCGTCTCGAATTCCTGACCTCCGAAGCGAAGATCACCATTCCCACGATTTCCGTCGAACTGCAGGCAACGCTGGAACAGATTGGGATCGAATGCAGTGTCACCGGCCGTTTGAAATCCCCATATTCCATCTGGCGCAAAATGCAGACCAAGGCTGTCACAATGGATCAGCTTGCCGATATCGTGGCGTTTCGGGTGCTGGTGCCGACGGTCGAAGAGTGTTATCGCGGACTGGGTCAACTGCATCAGAATTATCCAACCGTGATGGGGCGGTTCAAGGATTACATCTCAACCCCGAAGCGGAACGGTTACAGATCGCTTCATACCGGTCTGCTTGGGCCACAGAATCACCGGATCGAGGTTCAGATCCGCACCCCCGAAATGCATCGTGTCGCCGAACACGGCGTCGCCGCGCACTGGCATTACAAGGATGGCAGTCAGGATGCGGGGCCGCGCAAATATAAATGGGTCCAGGAACTTGTTGGCTTGCTTGACGAAGAGGCAGGTGCGGACGAGTTTCTTGAACACACCAAGATGGACCTGTATCACGATCAGGTTTTCTGTTTCACGCCGCGTGGCGATCTGATCGCGCTGCCACGCGGGGCCACCGCGGTTGATTTTGCCTATGCCGTTCATACGCAGATTGGTGAAACCTGTGTTGGTGTCAGAATCAATGGCAAGACGCGGCAGCTTGCCACCGAGCTTCAGAATGGTGATCAAATCGACATTCTGACCTCAAGCCAGGCAAAACCGCGCGCGGAATGGGAAAGTTTCGTCAAGACAGGGCGCGCGAAATCCGCCATTCGCAGGTTCCATCGTGCGCAGCGGGTCACCGAATTCAGCCGTATTGGTCGCGCCCTGATCGAAAAGACCTTTCGTGAACATGATCGTCCCTTCCGAAGTCGTGCGCTGGAACAGTCACTGTCGGCCTTTGGCGTTACAAGGGTCGAGGAGGTGTTCGCGCTTGTCGGTGAGGACAGATTGCAACCTATCCGCGTTCTTGAGCGTCTTCATCCTGATATTGTCGTTGATGATGATCGCGGGCGTAAGGACCGGAAACGCGATACCGCCCGCCATCCCAAGCTGAAGATTGATGGCGACGATGCTGGCACCGCCGTCACCATTGCCAGATGTTGCCATCCGCTGCCCGGTGAGGCCATAGTCGGCATCTTTACAACCGGTAAGGGTATCACCGTTCACAAGGTCGGGTGTTCGACCCTGAGTAAATTTTCCGACGCGCCGGAGCTGTGGCTTGATGTCTCGTGGGACAAGGACAGTCTTCGCCGGGTCAATGGACGGCTGAATACCGTGCTGACGAACGAACCCGGATCATTGGCGTCACTTGCCACGGTGATCAGCCAGCAGGGTGGTAATATCTCGAACATTCACCTGACAGATCGCAATCCCGACTTCTTCCGTTTTGAACTGGACCTGGAAGTTAAAGACGTTGAACATATGCGGGCCATCATTGCGGTTCTCCAGGCGAATAAATATGTAGAGAGCGTCGAACGCGCCGACAGCGTGTAATTTGGTCGGTCAACGGGCCGGTCACTCTGCCGGGCTTTCGACTTTTTTCCGGATGTTTGAGCCGGTGACCGTCACTTGTAAATCACTTGGGATCCCCCATGTTCAAACGCCGTCGCGCCCAATCTCGGATTGACCGGGTCCGCAGCATCGTCTGGCCGGACCGCGGTTTCAGGCGCCTTTTTTCCTATGTGATTCAGCGTATCAAGCGAATGCCGGGGTCTACCCTGTCAATCGCGACAGGCGCGGCCTGGGGCGTTGCTGTATCATTCACACCGTTTCTTGGTCTGCATCTTCTTGTTGGCATGATGCTGGCCTATCTGACACGCGGTAACCTTCTGGCATGCCTGTTTGCCACCTTCATCGGTAACCCGTGGACATTTCCGCTGTTTTTCTATCTTGATTATCGTGTTGGTGCCTTCATCATCACGGAATTTGGCGGCACGGTAAAATCCATTGGCGACACATTGCCATCCTTCATGACGGTCTTTATCGCCGATCCGGCGGCGCTGATCGGGGCGCTGTTCATGCCGATTGTGGTGGGATGTCTTGTCCTTGGAACAATTGGCTGGTTTGCCGGATTCGGCTTTACTTACTGGGCGGTGGACGGATGGCGGCGTCACCGGGTAAAGCGTCTTGCGGCGGCACGCTTACGGCGCGCAGGCTTGCGGCCCAGAAACGACAATCTGGTGCATGAACAAACTGAATATGAACCCCGTGGGGTGGATGGATCCGAAGGCGGGAAGGGCCCCGGGGATCAGGAAAGCGAGACTGGCCAATGACCGAGCGTGTTCTTCGTTTGGGCGTCAATATTGATCACGTCGCAACCCTTCGCAACGCGCGGGGCGGTGACAATCCCGATCCGGTGCGTGCCGCCCTGGCGGCGCAGGCTGCCGGCGCGGATGGGATCACCGCGCATCTTCGCGAAGACAGACGTCATATTCGTGATGCTGATATCCACGCGTTGAAGGACTCGCTGTCTCTGCCGCTGAATTTTGAGATGGCGGCAACGCAGGAAATGGTCGATATCGCCTGCGAGGTGAAACCCAACGCCGCCTGCATTGTACCGGAACGTCGCGAGGAAGTGACAACCGAGGGTGGTCTTGCCGTTGCCGGCCGCGAGGCTGAACTGGCGTCATATTTCAGTCAAATCCGCGATGCCGGCATCAGGCTGTCGCTATTCATTGAGGCGAGTGAGGCCGAAATTCGCGCCGCCGCGGCGGTTGGCGCGGACATTGTCGAGCTCCATACCGGCCGCTACTGCCATGATGTCAGCGCCCGCGATACCGAACTGACACGTATCGCCGAGGCGGCTGTGCTGGCCGAATCGCTGGGGCTTGAATGTCATGCCGGGCATGGTCTTGATTATGAAACAGTCGGCGCTGTGGCTGCGATCCCGCAGATGCAGGAACTGAATATCGGGCATTTCCTGATGGGAGAGAGCCTCTTTGTCGGGTTTGACGCCGCCATCGGGCAGATGCGCCTTCTCATGGATGAGGCGCGGTCTTCGTGATTCTTGGCATCGGAACAGATATTGTCGACGAACGCCGCATCGGAAAGTCGATGGAGCGTTTTGGCGATCGGTTTCTTCACCGGATTTTCACCGAGGCCGAACGTTCCGAGGCGGCGCGGCGTGGCCAGGCCAGCCTGTATTTCGCAAAGCGTTTCGCTGCCAAGGAAGCTGTTTACAAGGCGTTGAGCGGTTCCGGGATCAATGGCATGGGATGGCGTGATGCCGAGATTGCCACCCGTGCTGGCGGCGCGCCTGAACTGCTGCTGAGCGGGCGCTGCAAAACGGCGCTTGAGAGGCTGACACCTGACGGGTATAACGCGGCTGTCAGCCTGTCGCTTAGCGACGAGCCGCCTTACGCGGTCGCCTTTGTGGTGATTTCGGCGCAAACAAAGTTAATATGACAGGAACAGGACCCGGTTGAGCCGCATGAGTACAAAGAAAAAGGACAAGAGCTTCGAGCCATTCCGTACCATTATCATCGCTGGGGCGTTGGCGCTTTGCTTTCGGTCTTTTCTTTTTGAACCGTTCAACATTCCGTCCGGTTCGATGATTCCGACATTGAAGGTCGGCGATTATCTGTTCGTTTCCAAATTTTCCTACGGCTATTCCAGATATTCATTCCCGCTTGGAATCCTGCCATTTGAAGGGCGTGTTCTTGGCGATGAGCCGGAACGCGGCGATGTGGTGGTGTTCCGCCAGCCCAAGAACGAATCGGTGGCTTTCATCAAACGTGTGGTTGGCCTGCCCGGGGACGAAATCGCCGTTCGGGGTGGTATCCTTCATATCAACAGCAAGCCTGTCATCCGTCAGCATACCGATATTGGCACCGCAACTGATGGCGTCAGGGTGATGAAGTATGATGATTACGTTGAAACGCTGCCTGAAGGCAGTATGCACCACATCCGTGAAATGACGGATGGCGGCATGCTGGACAATACGCGCACCTATGTCGTTCCTGAGGGCCATTTCTTCATGATGGGCGATAATCGCGATAACTCTAACGACAGCCGCACGACATCTGTTGGCATGGTGCCGTTTGAAAATCTGATCGGGAAGGCGCAATTCCTGTTCTTCAGCCACAATGGCACCTCCCGCTGGTGGCAGGTATGGAAATGGCCTTTCGCCATCCGTTATGGCCGCATTGGGGATGGGATTACTTGACCGGATCGCGCGCGCAGGATGAGGAGCTTTCCGCGCTAGAGGCGGCAATCGGGTACAGGTTCTCGGACCGCGCTCTGTTGGTCGAGGCGCTCACCCACTCCAGCGCGAAGGCGCGCGGCGCCACCTATGAACGGCTTGAATTCCTTGGTGACCGCGTTCTGGGTCTGGTGCTGGCAACGCATCTGTATGCGACGCATCCACAGGATGATGAGGGCGGTCTGTCACTGCGCTTTCACGCGGCGGCACGTCAGTCGGCATTGGCCGATGTGGCGCGCCAATTGGGACTCGGGGCGCATATCAGGGTGCAGAGCGGCATGGATGTCGAAGCCAATGAGTCGATCCTGTCCGACGTCGTCGAGAGCCTGATGGCCGCCATCTATCTTGATGGCGGCATCGTGCCTGTTCAGGACCTGATCATGGCGCAGTGGCCGTTCGATGCACAGGCGCCAGCAAGGGACGAAAAAGATGCCAAGTCACAACTTCAGGAATTTGCCATGAGCAAGGGAATCGGCCTTCCCCATTACCGCCTTGTGTCGCGCAGCGGACCGGACCACGCGCCGGAGATGACCTATGCCGTGTCGGTCGAGGGATTCGCCGAAATTGAGGCAAGTGCCGGCTCGCGCAAGCTGGCCGAGCAGCGTGCCGCGGCCCGTCTTCTGGCGGTGATTGAGGGAGGAGGGCGTGATGACTGATCTGGCGCCCGCCAAGACCCGTGCCGGATTTGTCGCGCTGATTGGCGCGCCGAATGCTGGTAAATCAACGCTGATGAACGCGATGGTCGGCACCAAGATATCAATCGTGACACCAAAGGTGCAGACAACAAGGTCGCGCGTTCGTGGCATTGCCATGGAAGGTGACTCGCAGATCATCTTCATTGATACCCCCGGCATTTTCCAGCCGAAGCGTCGCCTTGACCGGGCCATGGTCAGCGCCGCCTGGAAAGGGGCCGAGGATGGTGATGTTCTGCTGCTGCTTCACGATTGCGCAAGGCGGGAGATTGACGAGGATACGGCCCGCATTGTCGAGGAGCTGGCGCAGTCCGGCCGCCGGGCCTCGCTGGTGCTGAACAAAATCGATCTGGCACCGCAGGAACGTTTGTTGGCGCGGGCCGGTGAGCTGTCGCAGATGTATGATTTCGAGCGCGTCTTCATGGTGTCCGCCACGACGGGGAATGGTATCGACGATCTCAGAAACTGGCTGGCGGACAGAATGCCGCCAAGTCCCTTTCTTTTTGATCCGGATGATCTGTCGGATATGCCGATGCGTCTTCTGGCGGCCGAGATCATGCGCGAAAAGCTGTTTTTGAACCTGCACCAGGAGCTTCCCTATCAGCTGACGGTCGAGACCGAGAAATGGGAAGAGATGGCAGATGGCAGCGCCACCGTGAGGCTGTCGATCTATGTCGCGCGCGAGGGCCATCGCGGGATCATCCTTGGCAAGGGCGGGGCGACGATCCGGCGTATCGGCATGGCGGCGCGGATCGAGCTTGAAGAGGCGCTTGGCCGCCGCATCCACCTGATGAGCCATGTCAAGGTTCGCAAGGACTGGATGGATGATGCCGCACGCTATTCCGTCTGGGACCTCGATTATAATGCCTGAATGGGCTGAGGAGGCGCTGGTACTGTCGGTGCGTCCTTACGGCGAGAACAGCGCGCTTGCCAGCCTTCTGACGCCATCGCAGGGTCGTCACGCCGGCCTTGTCCGCGGCGCGAGTTCGGCCAGGATGCGCGGTGTCCTGCAGCCAGGCAATCTTGTCCGTGCAAGCTGGCGCGCGCGCCTGTCGGAACAGCTTGGTCAATTCACGATTGAGCTTGATGAACCGGTGACAGCGCTTCTTCTTGATGATCCGCTGCGACTTGCCGCGGTGGCCTCGGCCTGCGCGCTTCTGGAGGGCAGCCTGCCTGAACGCGAGGCGCAGCCTGTTCTGTTCGAGGCGACCGGCGCGCTGCTCCAGCTTCTTCGCATTGATGACCCGGATAATCGCTGGCTTGAGGGCTATATCCGCTGGGAACTTGGCCTGCTGCAATCGGTCGGGTTTCGCCTTGATCTGGAACATTGCGCCGTGACTGGACAGGCTGGCAGGCTGGCATATGTCAGTCCGAAATCCGGCCGCGCCGTCGCCGAGGGTGAGGCTGGTGAATTTGCCGGCCGGATGCTGGCCTTGCCACGCTTTCTCGGCGGGGTGGCCTGCAACCGCCATGATTTCGATGCTGGCCTTGCGCTGACCGGGCATTTTCTCGAACGCCGCGTCTTTGCGTCATATCATGTTGATCTACCGGCACAGCGGCGTCGATTGGCCGATATGGTGGCTGGCATATATGGGGGTTCCACGGTATAAAATCGACCATATCCCGGCGAGATGACATGTGGTCTGCACATGGGTATCGGCAAAGCGATCGAGGAGTGGGGCGAAGATGACCAATGATGTGACAGTCGAGGATGATGGCCGTATTATCGATACGGCTTTCTCGGAGGCTCTGAGCGAGCGCTATCTCGCCTACGCCCTGTCGACCATCACCTCGCGCTCACTTCCCGATGTTCGCGACGGGTTGAAGCCAGTCCATCGCCGGCTTCTCTACGCGATGCGCCAGCTTCGTCTGGACCCGGATCAGGGATTCAAGAAATCGGCCCGTGTTGTTGGCGACGTCATGGGTAAATTCCACCCGCATGGCGATGCCGCGATCTATGATGCGATGGTGCGCCTCGCACAGGAATTCGCCATGCGTTACCGGCTTGTCGACGGGCAGGGAAATTTCGGCAATATCGATGGCGATAACGCTGCCGCCATGCGCTACACCGAGGCCCGGATGACCGAGGTTGCGCAGCGGCTTCTTGATGGCATTGACGAGGACACGGTCGATTTCCGACCGACCTATGATGGCGAATCCGAAGAGCCGGGTCTGCTGCCGGCTGGAATCCCGAATCTGCTGGCAAATGGCGCGCAGGGGATCGCCGTTGGTATGGCGACCTCGATCCCGCCGCACAATATCATCGAACTGGCAGACGCCGCGCTGCATCTGATCAAGCACCCGAATGCCTCGGTCGATACGCTGTTGCAATATGTGCGGGGCCCCGATTTTCCGACTGGCGGCGTGCTGGTAGAGCCCGCGGATACCATTCGCGAGGCCTATGCCACCGGTCGTGGCGGGTTCCGGGTGCGCGCCCGCTGGTCCGTCGAGAAGGAAAAGGGCGGTGCCTGGCAGATTGCCGTGACCGAGATTCCCTATCAGGTTCAGAAATCACGCCTGATCGAACGCATGGCCGACATGCTGCAGGCAAAGAAACTTCCCTTCCTTGCCGATATTCGCGATGAGTCGGCCGAGGATATCCGCATTGTTCTCGAGCCGAAATCGCGGCGTCTCGAACCCGAAGTTGTGATGGAAAGCCTGTTCAAGCTGACCGATCTGGAAAGCCGTGTGCCGCTGAACCTGAACGTTCTTGACGCCGATGGGCGTCCGGGTGTGATGAATCTTCGTGAGGCGCTGAACGCCTGGCTTGCGCATCGCCGTGTGGTTCTGGTCAGGCGTTCGAATTTCAGGCTTGGCAAGATCGCGGCCCGGCTTGAGGTTCTGGAAGGCTATCTTGTGGTCTTTCTCAACCTTGACGAGGTGATCGCCATCATCCGTGAGGCGGACAGTCCGCGTGTCAGGCTTGTCGAGAGGTTCTCGCTGACAGATGCGCAGGCGACAGCGGTACTCGACATGCGGCTGCGTTCGCTGCGGCGACTTGAGGAAATGGCGCTGAAGGCCGAGCGTGACAGTCTGATTGCCGAGCGTGAGGAGCTGGCCGCCCTTGTTGGCGATGAGTCGCTGCAATGGCAGCGGATCACGACCGAAATCCGCGAAATGAAGGCAAGTTTCACAAAAACCGACAGCCGCCGCACCGACTGCGCCGAGGCCCCGCAAATCGACCTTGATGCCGCCGAGATCCTTGTCGAGCGCGAGCCAATCACGGTGATCTGTTCGGAAAAGGGCTGGATCCGTGCCATGAAGGGACATCAGGACCTCGATGCGGAGTTCAAATACAAGGAAGGCGACGGTCCTGCCTTCATTCTCCACGCCGAGACAACGGACAAGATTTTGCTGTTCGCCGAGAACGGACGGTTTTACACGCTGTCCGGCGACAAGCTGCCGCGCGGGCGCGGCTTCGGCGAGCCTGTCAGTCTGATGGTCGATCTGCCGGCCGATGTTGATATCGTGCGTCTTTTGAAGGCGGAGGGGCAGCGTTTGCTGGTCGCCGCCAGCACCGGTCATGGTCTTGTCGTGCCAACCGAAGCGGCACTGGCGCAGACACGGTCAGGCAAGCAGGTGCTGAACATTTCCGGCACCGCGCGGGCTGTTGCCTGCTGTGTGGCTGAAGGCGACATGGTTGCCAGCGTCGGGGTCAATCGCAAGCTTCTGGTCTTCCCGCTTTCGGAAGTGCCGGAGATGACACGCGGCAAGGGTGTGATTCTGCAAAAATTCAAGGATGGCGGGCTTGCCGACGTCACTGTCTACAGCGCTGGAGCGGGTCTGTCATGGAAGGCCGGTGGCGGGCGCACCAGGACCGAGACTGACCTGACACCATGGCAGGGGAAACGGGCTGGTGCTGGAAAGATGCCACCAACCGGATTTCCACGGCCGGCGCGCTTTACCTGAATACAGGCGTGACCACCGCGGTCAACGGGGGTCAGTCCGACCCTTCATAGGGGCGCCAGCGACCATCGACATATATCTGGGCGGGCTGGAAGCGCGCCTTGTACATCATTTTCTGGCTTCCCGACACATAATAGCCAAGATAGAGCCATGGCATGCCACGTTCCTGAGCGTAATCAATAAGATCGAGGATCATGAAGGTGCCAAGTGACCGCGTGGCCTGGCTCGGGTCAAAGAAGGAATAGACAGCGCTGAGGCCGTCTTCCTGTACGTCGGCAAGAACGCAGCCGACAAGATGTCCATCATCGTCGCGGTAGTTGACCACGAAGGTTTCGATCGGGCTGTTTTCAATCATGGCGATGAAATCATCGCGTCCCATATTCGCCATCTGGCCATCCCCATGCCGCCCGCGAATATAGGAAAGGAACAAGCGATACTGTTCGTTTGTCGGGCGGATGGACCCGACCGATCTTGTCAGATCGCGATTGGCCCGCTTGATCCGCGACAGGTTGCGGCCGGGCTGGAACCGTGATGTGTCGACACGCCAGGGAAGGCAGGCCTGACATTGCGGACAGACCGGCTTGTAGACCCAGTTTTCAACCCGCCGGAACCCGGCCCGCGCCAGCTCATCATGAAGGATCGGATTCTCCGAGATATCGACGGCGACGCGTTGTTCGGTCCGGCCACTGATATAGGGGCAGTCCGAACGCATGCTGAGCCGCATTTGAAGCGGTGGCAGCTGATGTAGTCGCTTATCCTGATCCATGCTGCAAGGCTGTCCTGTTTTCGTGGCAAGGGCAAGGCAACAGATGCCGCACCCGGCGGTCTAGCCGCCTGAACTGTCTTCCATCTGGTGAACAATGAAGTTGGCGGCCCGCAGGTCGGCGATAATCTCGTCGACATGGTCGGGGCCCCGTGTTTCGATCACCGCGTCAATTTTGGCGAGTTTGGCCGGAACATCGTAAAACAGCCGCTGATGGTAGATTTCGACAATATTGCCCCCACAGCGGCCGATTGATGCCGTGATCGAGGCAAGCATCCCAGGCTCATCCGATATATCAATCCGCAGCCGCGCCAGTCTCCCGTCACTTGCCATGTTGCGGTTCAGGATCGAGGCCAGCAACCGCGGGTCGATATTGCCGCCACAGATCACGGCACCAACCTTCTTGCCTGCAAAGATCGACCGATGCTGATGAATGGCGGCGATGCCGGCTGCCCCGGCGCCCTCGGCGACAATCCGCTGCTGTTCGATCAGGCTGCCGACGGCCCACTCAAGCGACTGTTCATTGACCAGAAGAATGTCATCGACAAGATCGGCAATAACCGGTCTCGTAACCCCGCCGGGTTTTTTTACGGCGATACCCTCGGCAAGGGTTTCGCCCCCGCAGGTGATATCCTTGTTGGCGACGGCAAGCTTCATTGCCGGGTACAGTTCGGTCTGGACGCCATAGATCCTGATATTCGGGCGCATGTCACGTGCAATGGTGGCGATGCCGCCGATCAGGCCGCCACCGCCGATGGGGACGACAAGCACATCGAGGCTGTCATCCTCGGTCAGCATTTCCAGCCCGACCGATCCCTGGCCGGTCATCACCAGCTCGTCATCATAGGGATGGATCAATGACAGGCCGCGCTCGTCGACGAGGCGGCTGACCAGGCCTTCACATTCATTCAGGTTACGGCCTTCCAGCACCACCTCGGCTCCATGCGCACGGGTTCGTGACACCTTGGCGAACGGGGTCTGGGCCGGCATGACGATAACCGCTGGAATGCCCATCTGCCTGGCATGGTAGGCAACCGCCTGAGCATGATTGCCGGCCGACATGGTGATAACACCACGCTTGCGGGCCTCATCTGACAGGGCCTGCATGGCGATGAACGCGCCGCGCGCCTTGAAAGACGATGTGTGTTGCAGGTTTTCAAGCTTCAGCCTGACTTCGCAGCCAAGCGAGCTGGACAGCATGGGCGCCTGCACGAACGGCGTCTTGATGACGTGGCCGTCAAGCCGTTCGGCTGCCTGTCTGATGTCGGTTGCGGAGACTGTCATGTTCCTGTCCTCCGGGGTGGTCTTCGAGGCGCTTCAGCCAGCCGCCGCGTGAAGCAGGCGCGCTATGCGGGGCGCGAAATAGGTCAGGACCGCGTCGGCACCGGCACGTTTGAAGGCGGTCAGGCTTTCCATCATGGCCCGTTCCTCGTCAAGCCAACCCTGCTGGCCGGCCGCCATGATCATCGCGTACTCGCCTGACACCTGATAGGCGACACAGGGAACGCCGAACTCGGCCTTGGCGCGGCTCAGGATATCAAGATAGGGCATCCCGGGCTTGACGATCACCATGTCGGCGCCTTCCTGCAGGTCGAGTGCAATCTCATGCATCGCCTCGTCGCTGTTTGCCGGATCCATCTGATAGGTGGATTTGCCGTCCTTGCCGGCCAGCGAGCCGGCGCCAACAGCGTTCCGAAAGGGGCCATAGAATCCGGAGGCGTATTTCGCAGCATAGGACATGATCTGGACATTCTGATGGCCAGCGTCATCAAGCGCGGCGCGGATCGCGGCAACGCGGCCATCCATCATGTCTGACGGCGCAATGATATCGCAACCGGCCTGCGCCTGGTGCACCGCCTGATCGCACAGGATCGCCACGGTTTCATCATTCGCAATCTCGCCATCGCGAAGCACCCCGTCATGGCCATGATCGGTGAACGGGTCGAGCGCGACGTCACAAATGATACCAAGATCAGGAAAGGCAGCCTTGACGGCCCGAACCGCACGGCAGACCAGATTGTTGCCGTCGCGCGCCACCGACCCGTCGGCATCTTTCAGCGCCGGATCAATCGATGGGAAGATGGCGATGGCCGGGATGCCGAGTTCAACAGCTTCGCCGGCCTGCGCGACCAGCCGTTCAATGCCAAGCCGTGTGACGCCTGGCATGGACGCAACCTGTTCGGTCACGCTGTCGCCCTCGATCACGAACATCGGCCAGATCAGATCGGCGACATCAAGGCGGGTCTCTGCCACAAGGCGACGAGAAAATGCCTTCATTCTGTTCCGGCGCATGCGCGTGGCCGGGTATTGACCTCTGCTCATCTCGACTCCACCTGACTAGCGTGGTACGGCATCCGGGACGGGCTCCGACTAGTAAAGACCGTCACCAAACCGGCCCCCGAGATATAGCCACCATCTGGACTTGACGCAATGCAGCAGGACCATATCCAGTTTTCCACCCATGGTCGGGCAGGGCTTGTTCTGCTCGACCGGCCGCGCGCACTCAATGCGCTCAGCGCTGATATGGCGGTCGCGCTGCGCCGGCAGCTGGATATCTGGGCTGCCGACAGCGGGATTGGCCATGTCGTGATGGCGGGGTCCGAGCCGCGAGCCTTTTGCGCTGGTGGTGATGTGCGCGATCTGCATGACATCGCGGCAAGAGGTGAATTTGACAGCATGAAGATCCATTTTCGGGCTGAATACGGGGCGCATCTGGCTGTTCATGATTTTCCAAAGCCGGTCATTTCACTTGCCGACGGGATCACCATGGGCGGCGGCGCCGGGCTGATGCAGTGCAGTTCGCACGCGATTGTCAGCGACAAGACACGCTTTGCCATGCCGGAATCCGCCATCGGGTTGTTCCCGGACGCCGGGGCCAGCGTCTTTCTCGGGCGGTGCCGGCGGCCAACGGCGCTTTTTCTGGGGCTGACCGGGCATATCATTGGCGCGGCGGACTGCCTGATGTTGGGGCTCGCGGCCGCCATGGTGCCTGCCGACAGCATGGCGTCTCTTCGTGAGGCGCTATTGACCTGCGACAGCGCGGATATCGACAGCATCATTGATGGCGCCCGTGCCGATCCCGGGGTGCCGGCATTGCAGGCGCACCGTGCCACCATTGATCATGTATTCGCCGGGCAGGACATCGCCGCCATGCGTGATCGTGCCGGCGATCTGGCGCGGCTGAAGGGCGACAGCTTTGCCGAGGCAATCCATGCCGCGCTGTCGACCAAATGCCCGATGAGCATGCATGTGTTCGCCAGGCTGGTGGACATGGGCACCGAGATCGTGGATATTCCAGCGGCGCTGGCCCTTGATTATCACCTTGCCATCAGAATGACCGAACGGCCCGATTTCCGCGAAGGTGTCCGCGCTGTGCTGATCGACAAGACAAATGATGCGGTCTGGCAACCGGCACGGCTCGAGGATGTTTCATCATCGATGCTTGATGCCGTTTTCGACCCCACCGGACTGCCAGCGCTTCGGTGACGGTCTGGCCTGAAGATCTGGCCTGAAGATCTGGCCTGTTGAAGACGCGGTTCGGCGCGGCTTGCATCGGCCCGGGCATCGCCTTAGATTGGCGCGGCCATCACCACCCGATTGAAAGGTTCGCTGCATGCGTCTCAGTCAATATTTTTTGCCGCTGCTCAAGGAAACACCGAAAGAGGCGCAGATCGCCTCGCACCGGTTGATGCTGCGCGCCGGTATGATCCAGCAATCAAGTGCCGGTATCTATTCCTGGCTGCCGCTTGGCAAGAGGGTGCTCGACAAGATCGCGCAGATCGTTCGTGAGGAGCAGAACCGCGCTGGTGCGCTGGAAATCATGATGCCGACAATCCAGCCGGCCGAGCTGTGGCAGGAATCAGGCCGGTATGACGATTACGGCGCCGAGATGCTGCGCATCCGCGACCGGCATGACCGTGACATGCTGTATGGCCCGACAAATGAAGAGCAGGTCACGGATATCTTCCGGGCGCATGTTCGCAGCTACAAGGCGCTGCCGCTCAACCTCTATCATATCCAGTGGAAGTTCCGAGACGAGGTGCGGCCCCGCTTCGGGATTATGCGCGGACGCGAATTCCTGATGAAGGATGCCTATTCATTCGATCTTGATGCCGACCGTGCGCGCGTGGCCTACAACCGGATGTTCGTCTCCTATCTCAAGACGTTTGCCCGAATGGGGCTGACGGCGATCCCGATGGAGGCCGAGACCGGCCCTATCGGCGGGGATATGAGCCATGAATTCATAATTCTTGCCGAGACTGGCGAGAGCGGCGTTTATTTCCACAAGGACTGGCTGAATGCAGATCTTGTCGCGAGTGTCGACTATGATGACGATCTGCAGCCTGTTGTCGATCGCTTTACCTCGCTCTATGCCCGGGCCGACGAAAAGCATGATCCGGCGGACTGCCCCGTGGCGGACGATGATCTGATGAGCCTTCGCGGTATCGAGGTGGGACACATATTTTATTTCGGCGAAAAGTATTCGGCCGCGATGGGGGCAACGGTAGCCGGTCCGGATGGCGCCAATATTCCTGTCCATATGGGGTCATACGGCATCGGCGTGTCGCGACTTGTCGGTGGCATTATCGAGGCAAGCCATGATGACAAGGGCATTATCTGGCCGCGTGCCGTGGCGCCATTCGATGTTGCTGTTGTCAACCTGAAGCCTGACGATGAGGCCTGCTCGGCCTGTGCCGAGGGTCTGTATGGTCGTCTGGTTGCTTCCGGGTGTTACCCGTTGCTTGATGACCGGGATGAACGCCCGGGCGCAAAGCTTGCCAGTATTGATCTGATTGGTATCCCGTGGCAGATCGTTGTTGGGCCGCGTGGCATGGCCAACGGCGTTGTTGAGGTGAAGAACCGGTCGACCGGTGAAGCTGTCGAAGTTTCGCCAGATTCCGCGCTCACCATGGTTGCCATTGATGACAGTCAGGTGGCGTAACATACCGTTTATCGCTGGAACGGGTGACGTTTTGGCCCGCCATTTTGCCTAGTGGAAGGATCCTGATGCGCTTGTTTTCCCCTGTCGAGCGGATGTTGGCGATGCGCTATATGCGGGCGCGCCGGGCAGAGGGATTCATTTCCGTCATTGCCTGGTTCTCGCTTGCTGGCATCACGCTTGGCGTTGCGACACTGATTATCGTGATGTCGGTCATGAACGGGTTCCGGGCCGAACTGATTGGCCGGATTCTTGGTCTCAACGGCCATGTTGGGGTCTATGCTGCCGAGAATCGCGGTATCGAGGATTTTGACGATCTGTCGCTGTCGCTTGCCGAAATCCCCGGTGTGATCGCTGTCACCCCGCAGATTGAAGGTCAGGTGATGGTCACCCGCGCCGCGGTCAATATCGGTGCTGTGATCCGCGGTGTGAGATGGTCTGATCTGGCGGCGCGCCGTCCTCTATGGGATGCACTCGACAAGCCGACAATTGCCGCCTTTCGCGATGGTGAAGGCGTGCTGATCGGCAAGGGCATGGCCTTTAAGACCGGCGCGGCGGTGGGCGACACCATTACCCTGACGGCGGCGCGCGGCGAGGCCACGGCCTTTGGTACGCTGCCCAAGCGGCGCACCTTTCGGGTTGCCGGTATTTTCGACGTCGGCATGCATGAATATGACAACAGTTTCGTCTTCATGCCGCTTGTCATGGCGGATGATTTTCTGGGCATGAAGGGGCGTGCCTCGGGTCTGGAAATCTACACGGCAGAGCCGCAGAACATCGCCGGCATCCGCACTCTTGTTGCCGATCGTTTGACCGGTGATCTGCGGGCCTTTGACTGGTTGCAGCGCAACCGCACCTTCATCAACGCGCTGCATGTTGAACGCAATGTCATGTTCCTGATCCTGACATTGATCATCCTTGTCGCGGCCTTCAACATCATCTCGTCGATGATCATGCTTGTCCGATCGAAAAATGCCGATATCGCGGTTCTTCGCACCATGGGGGCGGGTGCCGGGACAATCATCCGCATCTTCCTGATGACCGGTGCCAGCATCGGGATCATCGGAACCCTTGCCGGCACTGTGACAGGCCTTCTTTTCTGCTGGAAGATTGGCTCGATCCAGGGATTCATCGAATCGATTTCCGGCGCTGAACTGTTTGCCGCCGAGATTTATTTCCTGTCCACCCTGCCGGCGCAGGTCAATGCGGCCGAGGTCGGTCTTGTAATCGCCATGGCCCTGTCATTGTCATTCCTTGCCAGCCTTTATCCTGCCTGGCGTGCTGGCCGTATCGCGCCGGCCGAGGTGCTTCGCAATGAATAGTCCGGCCGGCAATGGAAAAGTCAGACTCGAGATGCAGCGTGTCAGCCGGCAATACCGCCAGGGCGACACCGTCATCAATGTTCTTCGCGAAGCGAACCTCGCGATCAGGGGGGGCGAGATGACAGCGCTTGTCGGGCCATCCGGTTCCGGCAAATCAACGTTGCTGAACATCGCCGGCCTTCTGGAACGGCCAAGCGAGGGTGATGTCATCATTGATGGCACGCCAACAGGTGGTCTGAGCAGTCGTAAACGTGGCCGTCTTCGTGGCAGCCATGTTGGATTTGTGTTTCAGTTTCATCGTCTGCTTCCTGAATTCTCGGCTCTCGAGAATGTCATGATCCCCCAGATGCTGGGTGGTTTGGGCCGTCTGGAGGCCGAGGCTCGTGCCGAACAGCTTCTTGGCATGATTGGCCTTGCCGACCGTCGTGAACACCGGCCCGGCGCACTGTCGGGCGGTGAACAGCAGCGTGTCGCCATCGCCCGCGCGGTTGCCAACGCGCCGCGTGTGCTGCTGGCTGACGAGCCGACAGGCAATCTTGATCCCGAGACCGCCAATGATGTGTTCCAGCATCTTCGCAAGATTGTGCATGGCACTGGTGCAGCGGCACTCATCGTGACGCACAATGAACGTCTTGCCATGACAATGGACAGACGCCTGACAATCCGGGGCGGGCAGATCGTCGAACTCTGAGGCTGTCTTTCCACTTCTGGCGCACAAAGCGGTTTGCCGGGGCTTCGCGCTGCGATATTCTGTGCCATCACCTTTGTCGGATCGGATCCCATGCCCTCATCATTCGTGCATCTGCGCGTTCATTCAGCCTATTCGCTGGCGGAATCAACACTCCGACTGAAGCAGCTGGCGGCGCTGGCAACGGGTGATTCGCAGCCGGCCCTCGCCATAACCGACACCAATAACATGTTTGGCGCGCTGGAATTCTCGCAGACCATGCTGGGCGCGGGTGTGCAGCCGATCATCGGTCTTGAATGCCTTCTTGGCGATGATCGTGGCAGCGGCGAGGTTGTGTTGCTGGCGCAGACCGAGGCCGGTTACGCAACGCTGTGCCGGTTGAATTCGCAGGCGTTGCTGTCTGTGGAGGGGGGAGATGACCCTGTAATACCAGTCCAATCACTGGTCGATGCGGGCGAGGGGGTGATCCTGCTGACCGGTGGCTGTGAGAATGGCTTTGTCGGCAGGGCGGCGGCGGATGGCCAGACCAGCCTTGTCACCGACCGTCTTGCCGCCCTGTCAGCCGCCTTGCCGGGATGCGTCTATATTGAACTCCAGCGTCACGGTCTTGCCGCAGAGCAACGGGCCGAACCGATATTGCTCGACGCGGCGCTGGAAACCGGATTGCCGCTTGTGGCCACCAATGATTGCCGCTTTGAGCGTCGTGACATGGAAGTGCCGCACGATGTTCTCGTTTGTATTGGCAACGGGCGCAAGCTTGCCGAGGAAGACCGTCGCCGGTTCTCGGCCGAGCATTATTTCAAGAGCGCCGATGAAATGACAAATCTGTTTGCGGATGTGCCGGAAGCCATCCGCAACACCATGGTCATCGCCCAGCGGTGCAGCGTCATGGCCGAAAAGCGTGATCCCATCCTGCCTCCCTTCGAAGCCGAGAGCGGTCTGGCCGAACAGGATGAATTGCGGCGCCAGTCCGAAGTCGGGCTTGAAGAGCGGCTGCAGCGCCATGTCTTTGTGTCCGAGATGGATCAGGTGGCCCGTGACGAGGCCGCAACACCCTATCGCGAGCGTCTGTCCTATGAACTTGGCGTTATCAATCAGATGGGATTTCCCGGCTATTTCCTGATTGTTGCCGATTTCATTCAATGGGCAAAGCGGCAGGGGATTCCGGTGGGGCCGGGAAGGGGGTCAGGCGCCGGTTCGGTTGTCGCGTGGGCATTGTCGATTACCGATCTTGACCCGTTGCGCTGGGGGTTGCTGTTTGAACGATTCCTGAACCCGGAACGAGTGTCGATGCCTGATTTCGATATCGATTTCTGCCAGGACAGGCGCGATGAAGTCATCGCCTATGTGCAGGAAAAATATGGCTATGACCGGGTCGCGCAGATCATCACCTTTGGATCGCTGCAGGCGCGTGCCGCGCTGCGCGATGTGGGGCGTGTTCTGGAAATGCCCTATTCACAGGTTGACCGGATTGCCAAGCTGATTCCGAACAACCCGGCCAACCCCACCACCATCGCGCAGGCGCTGGAAGGCGAGGAGGATCTCCGTCGCCAACGCCGCGAGGATGAACAGGTGGCCGAACTTATCGACACCTCGATGAAGATCGAAGGGCTGTTCCGGCACGCCTCGACACATGCCGCCGGCCTTGTCATCGGTGATCGTCCTCTCGACCAGCTGGTGCCACTCTATCGCGATCCGCGCTCGCCCATGCCGGTGACGCAGTTCAACATGAAATGGGTTGAGAATGCCGGCCTGGTGAAATTCGACTTCCTCGGTCTGAAGACGCTGACGGTGCTGGAACGGGCTGTCACCTTCCTTGCCGAACGCGGGGTTGAGATTGATCTTGCCTCGATACCGCTTGATGATGCGAAAACGTTCGAGATGCTGTCAGCCGGTGATACGGTTGGCGTCTTCCAGCTTGAATCCGCTGGCATGAGAGATGTCCTGAAGGGGCTGAAGCCGGACCGTTTCGAGGACATCATTGCCGTTGTCGCGCTCTATCGGCCTGGCCCGATGGAAAACATCAAGCATTATGTGGCGCGCAAGCACGACCCGTCTCTTGTGACCTATATGCATCCCGCGCTGGAGCCTGTATTGGCCGAAACCTATGGCATCATGATCTATCAGGAGCAGGTGCAGCAGGCGGCGCGCGTCCTTGCTGGCTACACACTTGGCGGGGCCGACCTGTTGCGGCGCGCCATGGGCAAGAAAATAAAGGAAGAGATGGACAAGCAGCGCCAGACCTTTATTGCCGGGTCTGTCGCCAATGACCTCAGCGAACAGCTTGCGTCTGATGTTTTTGATCAGATCGCCGCCTTTGCGGGCTATGGATTCAACAAATCACATGCCGCCGCCTATGCGCTTGTGTCCTATCAGACAGCCTATCTGAAGGCAAATTACCCTGAAGAGTTCATCGCGGCCTCCATGGCGCTTGACGCTGGCAGCACCGACAAGCTGGCGTCCTTCAGGCAGGAATGCCAGCGCGCCGACATTCCGGTGCATCCACCCGATGTCAATCATTCAGGGGCCAGTTTCACGGTTGAGTCGCCGCATAATGGTGGCAAGCCAGCCATCAGATATGCGCTTGGTGCCATTCGCAATGTTGGTGCCGAGGCGATGGCGCGTCTTGTCGAGGAACGAGAGAGCAACGGCGCCTTCGCTGACCTCTCGGACTTTCTGCGTCGGCTGCCGCGTGAGGCCGCCAACAGACGGCAGATGGAGCATCTGATCCGTGCCGGTGCGCTGGACAGTCTTCACGAAAACAGGCGTGAATTGATCGAGAATATTGAAGGGGTCCTTGGTCATGCCGAGGCCATGTGGCGGGACACGCATTCCAGTCAGGACAGCCTGTTCGGTGGTGATGATGCGCTGGACAGCACGGTGCGCCTTCGCGCCTGTGATGACTGGGGCGGTATGGACCGGCTTCGCGAGGAATTCGACTCTCTTGGACTGTATCTGTCCGCGCATCCTCTGGACGGCTATGTGGGACGACTTGAAAGGCTGAAGGTCACATCGGCTGCCGGGCTTGCCGAGATGATCGAGACCCGGTCGATAAAGCCGCGGCTTCACCTTGCCGGATCAGTCACGTCGAAACAGGTTCGGATCTCGCAACGCGGGAACAAATTTGCCTTCGTTCAGTTCACCGATCAGACCGGCATGTTCGAGGTGACGTTCTTTGCCGACATTCTGGCCGAGAGCCAGGAATTGCTGGACAGTGACATGCCGGTACTGGTTGCCGCCAATCTTCGCCTTGAGGAAAATGGCCCGCGTCTGACGGCGGCGCGTGTGCAGGCTCTTGACGATGCCATCGCGGCGTGGAATGGCGGCGTTGGCGTTGTCGTTCAGGATGAGCGGCCATTGACGGCCCTGAAATCCCTGCTTGCCGAGGATGGTCCGGGGCAAGCCGAGGTGAAGCTGCAACTTGTGATCGATGGCAAGGCGGTTCGCGTCGCTCTTCCCGGGCGATACAGGTTGAGCGGCGAGGCGCGGCAATCCCTGCGTCAGCTTCCCGGCGTTCTGGAAGTCCAGGATCTCTAGGCTCCTGTCTTCAGGCGGTGCGCGACGTGGGATTTCAGCTTGCTTTTCCGCGCCGCTTTGGGTACACCACGCGCAATTCACACATGCGGGCCCGCGCCCGTCGGCAGCAGTCGGCTTGGGGGCATTCCGGTGAGGGCATACAGGCCTTTCATTTCCCGCATGGAGGCTCAACCGGAGAACAGGAGTTTTAGAATGTCTCTGCCAAGTTTTTCCATGCGCCAGATGCTTGAAGCTGGCGTTCATTTCGGCCACAGCACCCGTCGCTGGAACCCACGCATGAAGCCGTTTATTTTCGGCGAGCGGAACAAAATCCACATCCTTGACCTGCAGCAGACCGTGCCAATGTTGCATGCGGCGCTGAAGGCGCTGAGCGATGTTACCTCGCGCGGTGGCCGAGTGTTGTTTGTGGGCACAAAGCGCGCCGCGGCTGACAAGATCGCCGAAACAGCCCGCAATTGCGGCCAGTATTATGTCAATCACCGCTGGCTTGGCGGCATGATGACCAACTGGGCAACCGTTTCACAGTCGATCCGTCGCCTCCGTGACCTTGAAGGTCGTATGGACAGCGATGAGATCAACCAGCTGACAAAAAAGGAAGTTCTGCAGCTTACCCGCGAGCGGGACAAGCTTGAGCTGACCCTTGGCGGCATCAAGGAAATGGGCGGCTTGCCTGACATGCTGTTCGTGATCGACACCAACAAGGAAGCCATTGCCGTCGAGGAGGCCAACCGTCTTGGCATCCCGGTGATTGCCATTGTCGATTCCAACGCCAAGCCCGAAGGTGTCGATTATATCATTCCTGGCAATGATGACGCCATGCGCGCGATTTCCTTTTATTGTGAGCTTGCGCAGGCGGCTGTTCTTGATGGACTTCAGACTGAGCTGTTGAAGAGCGGCGGTGATGTAGGGGCGGCGAGCGAAGCCCCGGCCGAGGCCGCTGTCTCCGAAGAGGCCCCGGCTGAGGAAGCCCCGGCTGAGGAAGCCCCGGCCGCAGAAGCGGCAGCCGCAGAGGAAGCGCCAGCCGCCGAGGCTGCGCCGGCTGCGGAAGCTGGTGGCGAGGAAGCTGCCAGCTAGACACGGGACCGCCGTGTGAAACTGAAATCAATGACCGCCCCGGGAACGGGGCGGTTTGGTATGTGAAGACCATATCGAACTCAAAACCACCTGAAACGGGAACATGATGATGAGCGTGACAGCTGCACTTGTTAAGGAACTCCGCGAAAAATCCGGTGCCGGCATGATGGACTGCAAGAAGGCACTTGCCGAGACTGATGGCGACATGGAGGCAGCAATCGACTGGCTGCGCACCAAGGGTCTGGCCACGGCCGCCAAGAAATCCGGGCGTGTGGCCTCGGAAGGCCTTGTCGCCTTTTGTGTCGGCGGTACATCCGGCGCGGTGATCGAACTTAACGCCGAGACCGACTTTGTCGCTCGCAACACCGAATTCCAGGAATTTGCGTCGACGCTGGCACAGCTGGCGCTTGGTGCGGAAGATCTGGAGTCCTTGACCGCCTCCGACTATCCCGGGACTGGCCGCAATGTTGCCGACGAGCTGACAACCAAGATCGCCACCATCGGCGAGAACATGTCGCTTCGTCGGATGGCCAAGGTATCGGTCGGCTCTGGAATGGTCGTGTCATACATGCACAATTCCACCGCGCCCGGCCTTGGTCGGATCGGCGTTCTCGTGGCGCTTGAATCAACAGCCGGTGCTGACGTTCTGGAGGGCCTCGGCAAACAGATCGCCATGCATATCGCGGCAACCTCGCCAGCCAGCCTTTCGGTTGATGATCTCGACCCGGAAGCGGTGCAGCGCGAGCGTGATGTGCTGATCGAGCAGGCGAAGGCCTCTGGCAAGCCTCAGGAAATCGCCGAGAAGATGGTCGAAGGCCGGATGAAGAAATATTACCAGGAAGTTGTTCTTCTCGAGCAGACATCGGTTATTGATGGTGAAACCCGGATTGCCGATGTTGTTGCCAATGCTGGCAAGGATGCCGGTGCGGAGATTGCGCTGACAGGTTTCGTCCGCTTTAATCTCGGTGAGGGCATTGAGAAGGAAGAGACAGATTTTGCGGCAGAGGTGGCGGCGCAGCTGTCCTGATCCGCCTACATCAAGGCATCGACCCGGGGAAAAGCATGGCAGACAGCGGCGACAACGACAGCGGATCACAACATCTGTACAAGCGTGTTCTGTTGAAAATTTCGGGTGAATCCCTGATGGGCCAGAGGTCCTATGGGATTGATCCGGAAATGGTCGCTACGGTTGCCCAGGAAGTTCGGGATGTTATCGATTCCGGGGTCGAGACCTGCCTTGTTATCGGTGGTGGCAACATCTTCCGCGGCGTTTCAGGCGCCGCGGCGGGGATGGAGCGCGCTACCGGTGACTACATGGGTATGCTGGCCACTGTCATGAACGCGCTGGCCATGCAGAATGCGTTGGAAACGCTCGGCGTGCCGACCCGTGTGTTGTCGGCCCTGCCGATCAGCGCCGTCTGCGAACCCTATATCCGGCGCCGGGCCATGCGTCACCTTGAAAAGGGACGCGTTGTCATCTTCGCCGCGGGTACCGGCAATCCTTTCTTCACCACCGACACAGCGGCGGCGCTCCGCGCCTCGGAAATGGGATGTTCGGCACTGTTGAAGGGCACCAGGGTAGATGGCGTCTATTCGGCCGACCCTGAAAAGGAACCCGATGCCGTAAGGTATGACAGCCTGTCCTACCTGCAGGTTCTTTCCGAAGATTTGCGGGTGATGGACGCGTCCGCTGTCTCGCTGGCGCGGGAAAACAACATTCCCATACTGGTTTTCTCGATCGAAGATAGCGGTGGATTTGAACGCGTGCTTCAGCATAAGGGAAAATTCACCATTGTGAGCTAGCCTATGTTGTCTTGGCACTTCACAATGAGGCCTCGACGGAACATGATATGCTGCGCCAACGACGGAACCGAATGGAGAATGGTAAATGTCCGACGTCGATCTTGATGATATCCAGCGCCGTATGGACGGCAGTTTGAGCAGCCTGAAAGGTGAATTCATGGGTTTGCGGGCTGGCCGGGCGTCTACCGGCATGCTGGAACCGATTATGGTCGACGCCTATGGGTCGAAAATGCCGATCACGCAGGTTGGAAATATTTCCGCCCCGGAACCCCGTCTGCTTACGGTCACGGTCTGGGACGCTTCGCTGACAGCATCGGTGGAAAAAGCCATTCGCGATTCCGATCTCGGGTTGAACCCTATGGCCGAAGGCACATTGATCCGTGTTCCCATCCCCGATTTGTCTGAAGAACGTCGCCGCGACATGGTCAAGGTTGCAGGTCGCTATGCTGAGGCGGCCCGTGTTTCGGTCCGCAATGTCAGACGAGACGGCATCGAAAGCGCGCGGAAAATGGAGAAGGACAGCCTGATTTCCGAGGATGAGCGGCGTGATCTTGAGACCGACATCCAAAAATTGACCGATGATCACGTAAAGATGATTGATGAGGCCTTGGCCAACAAGGAAAAGGAAATTATCCAAGTCTGATGCGTCAACAGGCCTTGTCTATTTGGAGTGAGCCGATCAAATGCCGACAACACCTCATCATCTTGCCATTATCATGGACGGCAACCGCCGCTGGGCGCAGCAGCGTTCTGTCCCTGTGTTGCGCGGCCATCAGCAGGGGTCAAACACGCTGAAGACGATCGCGCGTCACTCCCATGACCGCGGCATTCGCTGGCTTTCGGCCTTTGCTTTCTCGAATGAGAATTGGTCCCGGCCAAGGCCGGAAGTCGATGGCCTCATGGGATTGCTTCGCGGGTTTCTTGAACATGACATCAGCGAACTCAACGACGAAAACGTTAAACTTCGGGTGATTGGCAACCGCTCTCGGCTGTCAAATCATCTTGGAAAATTGATTGACTGGGCCGAGCAGGAAACTGCCGGTAATACAGGCCTGAATTTGACACTTGCACTGGATTTTGGTGGCCGTCAGGATATCGCCATCGCGGCGCGAAGCCTGGCCACGGAAGTTGCGAGCGGCCTCCTTGATGCCAGCGCGATAGACGAGGATATGCTGAAGTCTCGTATGGCGGCGTCACCGCTCCCGGAGATTGATATGCTGATTCGGACTGGTGGCGAACAGAGGCTGTCAAATTTCATGTTGTGGGATCTTTCCTACGCCGAATTGTATTTCACATCCTCGCTCTGGCCGGATTTCACCACCGACGATCTGGACAGGGCGATCCAGGATTTCGCAGGGCGTGAGAGGCGTTTTGGTGGTGATGCCAATGTGAGGATTGTCGAATCCGTGACATCGCTGGCTGACAGACGACGCTCTGTCTAGCGCCGGAATGAAAGTGGCCTCACCATCGGGAACCGGTCGTCGTATCTTCGGTGCTTTGTTATTCGTTCCTCTCATTGCGTTGTTCTGCGTGTCACAATCCATGGCGCAGTGGCTGCTGGTACCACTTGCCATCGTCATGGGCTGGGAATTTGTCTCGATGCTGGCGATGCCAAGGCCGCTGCGCATAGCCTTGATGTTTGACCTTTTTCTCTTCTCGCTGCCGGCGCCAGTTGTTGCCAGCATGGAGACGGGTGCGCAGATGCCGCTTTTTCCCGTGTTCCTGGCTCTTGGGGGTCTGCTGGTTGCTTTCATCTGGCTGTCGTCGCGCAATCGCCTGGCAACGTCGTTTATCGCGATTCTTGTGCTGTGTATTCTTGGCGCGCGTACGCTTCTTGGTTTGCCAAACGGACATATTACATTGCTCTGTCTTGCCGCTGTGGTGGCAGCTTGCGACATCGCAGCCTATTTCGTTGGGCGCAGGGTTGGGGGACCAAAGCTTGCGCAGCTCATTTCGCCGAACAAAACCCGTTCTGGCGCGGTTGGTGGAATAGGTGGTGCCATTCTGGCCTCTCTGGCTGTCATGTCA
>JBMZTC010000019.1:0-40448 GCA_049623505.1 Puniceispirillaceae bacterium (SeqCode)
AGTAATCCCGGAACGATTGACGCCGGGGTCACCGACGTGTCTGGGTCATCAACATCTCCTTCGACCCTGAATTGGGTGACGAAGAGGCCGGCCTTGTCGACCCCGGTCAGGATTTCCCCGACAAGCGGGATCACCCCGATCATCTGGCTGAGGAAGCTGGCGGGCACCAGATTGCCACTGACATCGACAATGCGTGTGGACCGGTCATATTTGCCGACGAAGGCCACTGATACGGCCTGGCCGCGCCCGGTGACCTGTCTCAATATCACTTCGCTGCCGCGCTTTTCGATCACCGCTTCGCCCCAGCCAAAGCCGGTGCCTTCGCCCTCGACAAGATTATACAGCCCGATCGGCGCCAAGACCGAAAAGGCACGCAAAGCGGTTGGCGCCTCAGTGACAGCAAAATTGGTAATGCGGATTGTGGTGTCGAAATTGTCGTATCCGTCGATAAATCGGGTCTTCAGGAACATCTCACCCGACCGGATGGTGTCGGTCACCCCGAGCCCTTTAAGCGTGCCGCCTCCATTTTCCGAGGCAAGTGTCAGTTCTGGCACCTTGCCATCGAAAGCCGTGTAGGTCAGCGTCGTCTCGGCCCCGCCTATGACGCCGACACCATTGACGAAATCACCACCTTTGCCAAAGCTGAGTTGCAGTTCGCTCTCGTTGATCAGTGGCTTCTTGTTGTAGACGAGGTTGCCTGAAAATGACGCCTCGCCACCACCGCCACCAGCCTTGCTGCCACTCAGGTGACCACTCAGCGAAATGCCATCACCCACGAAAATCTGATCAGCAAGGATGTCAAAGCTGACCGGGCGACCCTCGCCAATACCGCGATTGCGGCGCAGCGGCACCAGATCAATCTGCACCGCTTCCGCCTCGGCAACCCAGTTTTGATTCTCATCCCGTGAAAGGGTCATGGTGGTGATGTCATTCCCCGGCCAGGTCAACCGTTCAAACACCGCCCTGGTCAGGCCGAAAACACCATCTCCACGAAGCCCAAAATCAACTCGTCCAGCGGCCTCAAGACTGCCGGCAACAAGGTCGATATCCTCAATCGAAACAAGCCTGCCATCGCGCAGGATCAGCCGCGTCGTTACCCGCCCGTCCTCGGCGGGCAGCTTGACCCATGCCAGCGCTGGCACATCAATCGAGGCATCATCGAGATCAAGCGCAAGATCAACCTCGAAATCCTGAAGATCGCTTCCCGTCGCCAACTCTATGCGGCCACCCAGAGCCCCACCAATCTCAAAGCCGGACAGGTGTGACGCCAATTTCGAAAGCCCGGGTGCGTTTGACGCGTCCGCCTTCACCTGCAACAAATCCCTGTCACGATCATTCGTCACCACGAAATCCACCGGCGCGCCAAATACCGTACCGGTGCCGGAAATCTCTGTCCTGGTCTTTGACAGATGCATGACCAGCTCGGCGTTTTGCGCGGTGTCGACAAGCGGCAGGCCGGCAAAATCACCATTCTGCACAATGATGTCTGTTTCGACCTCGACATCACCACGCCGCAGGGCGCGGCCGGTCGGGAATCGCGCCCGAAGGTCAACATTGGCGCGTCCCGACATGGTGAGCGCCGACAGATCAACACTTGACCCACCGCCATATCCAAGCGCCACCGCAATGTCACCAACCCGCGCAAGATCGCTGTCGACAGTCGACAGGTTCAGTGTCGCCCGGTCCTTTCCTGCGGCGCCTCCACTCTGATAGGTCATCTTGGATGGCAGGCCGAACACAATGGCATCACCACGGATCTGAAATTGCGATCTGTCAGCGGCAAAGCTGAGATCGGCATCACGGGCATCCGCACCAAGTGGCAGATTGGTGAAAGTGGCGTTGCTTGCGCGGCCCTCAACCTCGAACCCGATTTCCTCTGGTCTGAGCTTGCGACGCACCGGAAAACTTGTCCGGACGGCCAGTTCGCTCTGGCCAATGGCCTCAATCCTTGTCAGGTCCATGCCCTTGCCACCAAAGCCGAAGCGCGACGCGACCCGAATGACCTCACCTATGTCACCGTTGAGGCGGAGATCGGTGCTTCCCATCGCCGGCTTGCCGCCAATAACAGGAACAATTTCCACCTTGCCCGTCGACAGTCCAAGCCCCTGCACGCGACCATCGGTAAGGATGATTTCGCCGCGATTGTCGGCGATGGTCAGGCGGCCATCGATATTGGTGAAGGCTGGCAGTTTCGGGTTCAGTTCAAGACGCACGTCACGCATTGTCACCGTTCCATCGAGGCGCGTGATCCGCGGCCGCTCACCAGTGAGATCACTGATGACTTCAAGGCGGATATCCTCGACCCGGCCCTGCGGCATCTTCTGTCCGACCCAGGATCTTGTCTTGCTGACGAGCCATTCCGGCCAGATGGCGTGAAAGCTGGCAACATCCACAGCGTTTGCCACGATCTTCAGATCGGTCCCTGAGATGGCCCATGCCTGGTTGATGGACAGATCGCCTGTCACACCAACACTGCCACCATCGGCCAGCGTCAGGCTGATATCTTCAAGCGCAATTCTGTCATCCTGTAACGCCGCACTCACCTGGAACCGACTGAGCGGCAACAAGGATTCGCGATCCAGGATTTTAAGACTGCCATCACTGACGCCAACTGACAGGGTCAGTGCCTGGACGAGGCCGCCAGCCCCAAGACGCAGGGTGATATTGCCATCGGCAACCCCGGTCAGCCGTTCATATTGCTGTGCCCCGACATCGACCATCACGCCGCGCACTGCCGACCTGAGATCAAGCTGGACAATTTCGAGCGCGGCCCCAGCCCGCTGGAACCCGCCACTGATCTCAAGCTCGAAATTCTCGAGCCGACCACCGGTGGCCCTTTGCATCAGGGCTTCGCGCATCTCCGGTGCCAGCCCATCGGGCCAGTCGCCATAAATCTGATCAAGTGGCCATCGGTTGCCACGCAGGCGAAGGGCAAGCTGCGGCACCTCCTGGCGAAGCCCATGAAGATCCCCCGACAAGGAAACGGTCCGGCCATCCGTCAGAACAAGTTCTCCCTGCGCCAGCGACAGCTCGCCAGCGCCATGGTCATAGCCGACGACAACAGACCCGCTGTCATATTCAAACATGGGGAGACCGACGGCGGTGAGGTCCAGCCGCCCCTCGACAGCCACAAAATCCGTATCCGCCACATCCAGCACGCCGGCAGCAATTGACATGTTGGCGGTGCCGGACAAGCGGCCGGCATTGGCAAGCACCGCCGGGACCACCGACGAGATTGCCGACAATCCAATGGTGTTGAATTCATCCAGCCTGGCATCGATCCGGAAGTCATTGCGGGTCAGATCACCGATGGCCGACACCGCCATCAGACCGGCCGAAACCCCATCGATCAGACGCTCGCCCTCAATCAGGCCGACAAAAGTTCCATCCGCCGCCACGGCAAATTCAAATTCCACATTTTCAAATCGGACAGGGCCTGCCTGGCCTGTCGGATCGCGCAGGGTAAGACCTGCCGACGCAATGGTGATCTGACGTCCCGGCATGGTGTCATCCCGCCCATCGGCGGCTGGCGCGACCATGCTTGCCGCCATCACGCCAAGCGGGGATGTGCGCCAGTTTTCCGGGTCCAGTGCAAGATCGAGATCAAGTCCGGTCAACGCAATGTCTGAGGGAGCCCATTTCAGCAACGCACGCGGCGTCAGCAGGACGTTTGCCTGCGGCACCATCAATGAATTGCCGTCCAGGGCAAGCCAGACATCGGTGGCAAAAACAGTCAGGCTGAAAGATGGCAGTTGAACCTCAACGCCAACATCCCCAACCGTCACCGTCGCGCCGCCAAGGCGTTTGCTCACCTCAGTCTGGATGAGGCCGGCCAGTCCACCGGCGTTGGAAATATAAATGAATGGGGCGGCGCCAACCGCCAGGACAGCAACAAGCAGGGCCAACAGCACAAGCCGCAACACGCGTCGCGGCGGTTTTGCCTCGGTTGTTTTTGGCTGTACCTCTTCTGTCATAACGGTCCTGTCAGCCCCCGTTCACAGGCGCGTTTGTATCACGTCGCTAACAGACTGTCTTGCGATCATTGAAAGCCATCCCATTTATCCAATATACACCGCAATTCAGCCGGATATCGAACATCATAACCCCAGACAGAAGGAGACAACCAATATGCTGGAAACAGGCATGAAAGTACCTTCTTTTACCATCCCGACAGACACCGGATCCTTCTCCATGGCAGACAAGGTCGGCAAAAATGTGGTCGTCTTTTTCTTCCCACGCGCCGATACAAGCGGATGCACGAAAGAGGCCATCGCCTTTTCCGGCCTGATGGAAGACTTCGGGGCAGCTGGATGCGAGGTTATCGGAATCTCGAAAGACACCGCCACGAAGCAGGGTAAATTCCGGGCCAAGCACGGCCTGACCTGTGAACTTGGCGCCGATGAAGGGTCGGATGTCTGCGAGCAATTCGGGGTCTGGGTTGAAAAATCAATGTATGGGCGGACCTATATGGGAATCCAGCGCGCAACATTTCTTGTTGATGGCACCGGCACAATCGCCGCCGTCTGGCCAAAGGTAAAGGTGGCCGGCCATGCCGAGGAGGTGCTGGAACAGGTTAACGCGCTATAGCGGTGCCGGTTCAGCTTTCGCGCTGCGCACCGACCCGGGCAGCCAGGCTGGCCTCGACGAAATCATCCAGATCACCGTCAAGGACCGCCCCGGCATTGCCCTTTTCGATGCTGGTGCGAAGGTCCTTCACCATCTGATAGGGATGCAGCACGTAGGATCTGATCTGGTTGCCCCAGCCAATATCGGTCTTTGACGAGGCAGCATCATTCGCCGCCTCTTCACGCTTCTGAAGCTCAAGCTCGTAAAGACGCGCCTTCAGCATGTTCAGCGCTGTCGCGCGGTTGCGGTGCTGTGAGCGGTCATTCTGGCACTGCACGACGATGTTGGTGGGGATATGAGTGATCCGGATCGCCGAATCCGTCTTGTTAACATGCTGCCCGCCGGCGCCCGAGGCGCGGTAGGTATCAACACGCAAATCCTTATCCTCGATCTCGATCTCGATATTGTCGTCGACCACCGGATAAACCCAGGCGCTGGCAAAGCTGGTATGCCGCCGCGCCGAACTGTCATAGGGCGAAATCCGAACAAGCCGGTGGACGCCGGATTCGGTCTTCAGCCAGCCATAGGCATTGTCACCCTCAATCCGCATCGTGACCGACTTGATGCCGGCTTCTTCGCCAGAGCTTTCTTCGATCATCTGAAGTTTGAAGCCCCGGCGCTCGCACCAGCGGCTATACATTCGCACCAGCATCGAGGCCCAGTCCTGAGCCTCGGTCCCGCCAGCGCCAGCATGAATTTCGAGAAAGCAGTCATTCCCGTCGGCTTCGCCGGAAAGCAGACTTTCAAGCTGACGCTTCTCGGCCGTCGTCACCAGCGTGGCAAGCGATGCCTCGGCCTCGGCGACAACTTCGTCATCGCCCTCCATCTCGCCAAGTTCGATCAACCCCACCGCATCGTCGAGTTCTGTCTGCAGTGACCTGATGACATCGATCTGGCGCTGTAGACGATTTTTCTCGCGCATCGCCTCCTGCGCTGCTGCCTGGTCGTTCCAGAAATCACCATCGGCGCTCAGGGCCTCAAGCTCGGCAAGGCGGGCACTCGCCGCCTCGAAATCAACATGCTTCCTCAGCAGGTCAATGGCCGTCGTGACAATGTCGATCTGGGCTTGCGTCTCGGCTTGCATATACTGTCCAATCATCCTGCCGGGCGTCCCCCGGGAGCGGCTAGAAGTAGCGCGACAGCCAATGACTGACAAGGGTTAAGCCGCCGCTGGCATGTAACCGCCGGGTCTGGTCAGAACATATCTGGTCAGAACATATCTGGTCAGAACATATCTGGTCAGAACAGGCCCGGCGTGGTGATTTCATCCTTGGGTGCCGACCGTGCCGTGCTTCCCGGTACATCGATCAGCGCGCCACCGGGACGTTGACCGGGCTTGAACACCTCAAAGATCGCCTTCTCATGATCGGGAAGAACGCGCTCACCGGTTTCGGCATTGACCGGGATGATGGTGACACCGCTTGGGCGTCGGAACGGGATCACCGGCCTGCCCGCCTGCGCGGCGGCGATGAAATCACCAAAGATCGGCACCGCGACGGTTGATCCGGTCTCTCTCTTGCCAAGCTGGCGCGGCGTGTCATAGCCGACGAACACGCCGACAGCGAGGTCCGGCGTGAACCCGATGAACCAGCCATTGGTATTGTCATTGGTCGTGCCCGTCTTGCCGGCCAATGTCAGGTTCAGCTTGGAAATGCGCCGTCCTGTACCACGTTTGATGACACCCTCAAGCATCGACACCATCTGAAAGGCCGAGGCCGGCGAGGTCAGCTGTTCGCGCTTATCGACCAAGATTGGAACGTCCTGACCCGTCCAGCCATCCTCGACACGGCATGCCTCACAATCCCGGCTGTCATGCCGATAGATTGTCTCGCCATGCCGGTTCTGAACGCGGTCGATCAGACTTGGCGTGATCTTCTTGCCCCCGTTCACAAGCATGCCATAGGCCGAGGTCAGCCTCAGCAATGTTGTCTCGCCAGCCCCAAGCGACATTGACAGCAACGGCGGCAGGTTCGCGTTCAGGCCAAATTTCCGCGCATAATCCTGGATTTCTTCCATGCCAAGGCTCATCGCCAGGCGCGCCGTCATCAGATTGCGCGATTTCTCGATACCGACACGCATGATCGACGGGCCATAGAACCGCCGCGTGTAGTTCGCCGGCTTCCATTTCGGCTTGCCGGCCCCCTGATCGACCACCAGCGGGGCGTCGAGAATACGCGTTGTCGGGTTATAGCCCTGATCGAGCGCCGCCAGATAGACAAACGGCTTGAACGCTGATCCAGGCTGACGAAGCGCCTGCACCGCCCGGTTGAATTCGGACTCGCCGAAATTATAACCGCCGCTCATGGCAAGAAGCCGACCGGTATGCGGGTCTAGGGCGACAATCGCCCCCTCGACCAATGGCCGCTGCGACAGGGACATGTCCGCCGGTTGCGGTTCAAACCCGTCACGGATCAGATCAGGTGTGGCCGCTGGCGGCTGCACCATCACGATATCGCCAACCGACAACGCATCACGAAGATCCTGCAGCGGTGGCGGCCGCACATCATCCTCGCGACGTGGCGGGTAGGCCCAGAAGGCCAGCTCAAAGGGAATGCGGGCTTGCTGGCCTTGGACATATATTGCGGCCTCGCGTCTTGTGACGTCGGTCACAAGCGCGGCAAAATGATTGTCAGGCATTGTCTTCTGATGCTTGGCAAGGATCTCGTCGATATCCCCCGCGCCGGCATGGCTGCCAATCGGACCACGCCATCCCTGGCGACGATCAAGTGATTCAAGACCGCGTTCGAGCGCCATCCGCGCCGCCATCTGCAAGGTCGGGTCCAGCGTCGTGCGTACCGACAGCCCGCCGGTATAAAGCATCTCCTCGCCAAACATCGCCACAACCTCGCGCCGGACCTCTTCGGCGAAATACGGCGCGTCGGTGGAATCAAACCCGCTTCGTCCGACAACGGTCAGAGGCACCGCGACGGCCTGCATCCGCTCGGCCTCGCTGATAAAGCCATTCTGCTGCATTTCGCCGAGAACCCAGTCCCGGCGGATGGTCGCGGATTTGGTGCGGCGTGTCGGGTGATAGTTTGATGGCGCCTTCGGCAACGCCGCAAGATAGGCCATCTCCTCGAGGTTCAACTGGTCGAGCGGCTTGTCGAAATAGTTCAGCGAGGCCGCCGCAACACCATAGCTTCCCTGACCAAGATAGATTTCGTTCAGATACAGCGCCAGGATCTGGTCCTTGGTGAAGGCCCGCTCCATGCGAAGTGCCAGAATGGCTTCCTTGATCTTGCGATCAATCGATACCTCGTTGGTCAGCAGGAAATTCTTTGCCACCTGCTGGGTGATTGTCGACGCCCCAATCGGACGACGCCCGGTTCCATAATTCATCGCGTTGGTCACAACGGCGCGAAGAAGGGCTCGTGGGTCAACACCGAAATGTGCGTAAAAGGCTTTATCCTCGGCCGACAGAAACGCCTGTATCAGGCGCGGTGGCATTGCCTCAACAGGCATGAAAACACGCTTTTCACGCGCATGCTCCGCGATCAACGCACCATTGCCAGCGTGAATGCGGGTGGCCACGTCTGGTTCATACTGGGCCAGCTGGTGATAATCGGGAAGCCCCTTGCCATAGGTCCAGAACACCCACAGCACGCAGGCAGAAACGGCAACAAGACCAAGAAACAGCAGGCTGAACAGCACCGTCACCACACCGACAAAGCGCATGAGAAAAGACTTTCTGCGCTGCTGCGGCACAGCCTCGTTCAGGTCGAGCGTATCGTCCTCGTCATAGCTGTCACCAGTGTCGCCCATTCCCCTGTCATTCACCTTTGTCATTCACCTTTTTCATTCACTTCTGCGGCCCATACTCAACAAGATATGCAACAATCGCGCGGGCAAGCCGTTCCGCCAGCTTTGCCCGGTAATCGGCCGTTTTCAGATTCGCCTCATCCTGCCGGTTCGTGATGAAGCCCATCTCGACAAGCACGGACGGCATGTCAGGAGCCTTTAACACCGCAAATCCGGCAAAACGATGGCCTCGTTTGTCACCCCCGGGCATGTCGCGGATATGCTGCAGGATGGTGCTTGCCAGAAATGTCGACTGGTTCATCGACTCGCGCTGAAACATGCGCAGCAATTCATCAGCAGCTTCGGGATCCTCGACCGCCAGATCGGGACCCCCGATCAGATCGGCCTTGTTTTCATTCCTTGCCAGCAATGCGGCTTCCTTGTCGGACGCCGTATCCGACAGCGTGAAGACCGAAATGCCCCGCGCCTTGCTGGATGGCGCGGCGTCGGCGTGAAGCGAGATAAACACATCTGCCTGCTGCTGACGCGCCAGATTTATGCGCTGGCGAAGCTTCAGATAGCGATCATCCGAGCGGGACAGGATCGGCCGGATGACCCCTGTTGCCTCGAGCTGGCGGGCCAGTTCGGTGGCGGCGGCCAGCGTGATGTGCTTTTCCTGCGTTTCCGATTTGCCGATGGCACCGGGGTCCTTGCCACCATGCCCAGCATCGATGAAGACCGTCCATTTTTCGCGGCGCGAGGGCGTCGCCGCCGGTGGCACGGTCGGAGCCACCGTTGCCTGGCGCGGCGTGGCCGGTGTGACAGCTTTCGGGATGGCGGATTTTGGGGCGGCAACCTGCGGGACGGCATCGCCATAGGTTCTGAAGCCTTCGCGGGCAAGCGTCGTCGCGGCAAGCCTGAACGCTGTCTGCCCGGCATCAGCAAGGTCAAAGATCAGCCTGTGACCGCGCCCCTGTCCGGCTGGCAGGGCAAAGCGACGAACCGGCGTCGCCGGCGCCTCCATCTCGATGACCACTCGGCCCGTCTGCGGATCAGGCCGACCATAACGATAGGCTGTTGCCGGGGCGCGGTTCACCGCGCCGCTTTTGGGAATGCCGTCAACACGCCAGTCGGCGTCCGGGATGTCGACAACAAACCGATAGGGGTCGGCAAGAAGGGTAAGCCGTGCCTGCACCGGCCGGTCAGTTTCAAGCACGATGCGAAGCGCCTGCCTGCCATCGATTTCGACGCCGCCTACGCGCAGACCCGTGATGGCGCTGTCGGCGGCCTGGACAAGGCTCGACGCCAGAGACAGCGCGGCAAAGATCGCCAGCGCAAGCAGGCGTGTCAGTTGGCAATACCTGTTCGGCGTCACTCTATTTCAAACCCCCTGCTCAAACCCCCTGCTCAAACCACTGGCTCAAACCACTGGCTCAAACCACTGGCTCAAACCACTGGTTCCCCCCTGCCCGCGCGGATTACGGAACGGACGTCCCGGTGGCGGCAGGTGGCATGATTTAACGTTATTGGCATTTTGCGTTTTGGGTGTATATAGTCAACTTTGCCGTGAACGGGTTCGCTGTGGCGCGACCTGACCGCCCCGAAGACGGGGTTCAACAGGTCTCAAGGAAAAATCTAGGCGCCCAGTCGACCAATCACAGCGCGACAGAAGTATCCCTCGGGCGACACCGCCCCGAGCAGCTATGCCAGACCATTCGAGATGTCCCGCGGCTGCCGGCATGTGCGACAGGCGCCCGAAACTATTGTGTAACCTTTCGTGAGGTCAAATCATGACTTTCCCAACCCCGCAGAACCTGCCGAAGGCCAGTCGCCCGGCAGCGATATTGCGTGAGGGTTGTCATGTAACGCCCACGATCCAACATTCCCCACGTTGCCTGTATCCGGTCCGCCCTGCGCGATCATCGGCGAACGTGGCCGGAAAGAGACATGTCTATGACAAAGAGATTACTTATCGACGGCCGTCAGTCCGAAGAGACACGGGTTGTCCTGCTGAGTGGCACCCGCATTGAAGATTTCGATTATGAGACCGAGAACCGCAAGCAACTGAAAGGCAATGTGTATCTGGCACGCGTAACACGTGTCGAGCCTTCACTTCAGGCTGCGTTCGTCGAATATGGTGGCAACCGCCAGGGGTTCCTGGCCTTCAGCGAAATTCACCCGGACTACTACCGCATCCCGATCGAGGACCGCGAGGCACTGGTACAGGCCGAACGCGACTCCGACGTTGATGAGGACGGCGCTCAGGAAGCCGATGGCACACCTGAAACTGTTGGCGGCGAAGATGCCGATGAAGAAGAAATTCGGCCACGCCGCAATGTCCGCAGATACAAGATCCAGGAAGTGGTGTCCCGCAAGCAGATCATGCTTGTCCAGGTCGTCAAGGAAGAACGCGGCAACAAGGGCGCGGCGCTGACAACCTATCTGTCGCTTGCCGGTCGTTATTGCGTGCTGATGCCAAACTCGACGCGGCGCGGCGGCGTCAGCCGGAAAATCACCAACGCTGCCGACCGGAAACGGTTGAAGACCATTGTTGGCGGCCTTGATGTTCAGGACGGCATGGCCGTCATCGTGCGGACCGCCGGTGCCAAGCGGACCAAGACCGAGATTGCCCGCGACTATGCCTATCTGTCGAAATTGTGGGACGATATCCGTTCAAAGACGCTGGAATCGCAGGCACCAAGCCTGATCCATGAAGAAGGCGATCTGGTCAAGCGCTCGATCCGCGACCTGTATACAAGCGAGGTCGACGAAGTGCTTGTCGAGGGCGATGAGGCGTACAAGGAAGCCCGGGCGCAGATGAAGATGCTGATCCCGAGCCATGTGAAGCGGGTGCAGAAATATGAAGATGCCCTTCCGATCTTCCAGCGCTATCAGGTCGAACAGCAGATGGACACGATCCACAGCCCGCAGGTAACGCTGCGATCCGGCGGCTATCTTGTCATCAACCAGACCGAAGCTCTTGTCGCTATCGACGTCAATTCCGGACGGTCGACGCGCGAACGCAATATCGAGGAAACGGCGCTCAAGACAAATCTGGAAGCTGCCGACGAACTGGCAAGACAGCTTCGTCTGCGCGACCTGTCCGGCCTGATTGTCGTCGACTTCATTGATATGGAAGACAACAAGAACCAGCAGGCGGTCGAGCGTCGCATGAAGGACGCGATGCGCAACGACCGGGCACGCATCCAGATCGGGTCGATCAGCCATTTCGGCCTTCTCGAAATGTCACGCCAGCGACTGCGGCTCAGCTTCAATGAATCGATCAGTTCCGTCTGTCCACATTGCGAAGGATCGGGGCGGATCCGGTCTGTCGAGACAGCCGCGCTGCAGATGTTGCGGGTCATTGAGGACGAGGCCTCCAAGGGCCGCATGGATGAACTTCGCGTGACCATCAACCGCGATGTCGCCCTGTACATTCTCAATCACAAGCGTGACGCCATCAGCGCGATGGAAGAGCGGTTCGAAATGCAGATCGTGATCCTGGCCGGTGACAGGTTGTTTGCAACCGAACATGAAGTTGAACGTCAGGGCTTCCAGGGCAACAACAACAACAATCGCAAGGCGGCCAAGCCTGCAAAGAAGGAAGTCGCCCCGGCCGAAAGTTCTGATGAAGAAACGCCAGACGCGCCGGATGAGGAAACAGCCGAGGACGATCAGCCAAAGCGGCGCAAGCGGGGCCGTCGTGGCGGTCGGCGGCGGCGGCGGCGCGGCAGTGATGCGGCGGACAACGCAGGCGAGGCAACATCAACGGAGGATTCAGCCGAATCCCCCGCCAATGATGATGAACCGGCCACCGATGCCAATGACGAAGCCGATGCCGGAGCAGACGATGGCGAAACCGGCACGCAGACAAAAACACGTGGCAAGTCCCGTGGCAGATCACGCGGACGCAAAAAGGCCGATGTGGTTGCTGTCGAGGATGGCGGTAGCGCGGCAGACGCAGACGCGGCCAACGACGCCGCGCCAGTAGAGGCCGCAGCAGACGATTCCGAGACCGAAGCCAAGCCAAAGCGGCGCGCCCGCAAGAAGGCGGCCAAGACTGCCGATGCACCGTCCGAGGACACGCAGGCCACCGAAGCTGGCGGCGAGACGGACAACGCGCCGACAGACGAGGACGAGGCACCAGCCAAGAAAAAGGCAACGCGCGCGAAGGCCGCGAAATCATCCGGCACGACCAAGAAGAAAGCCGCCAAGAAGGCTGCCAAGAAAGCCGCAAAGACCAAGGCTGGCGGCGACGAAGCACCGGCAACCGAAGCACCGGCATCAGATGGTGGTGATGACAGCGACAACGATGCCGCGCGCGCGCCGATCAGTTCGGCCCCGCAGGATGTCGTTGAGGTTGGTCAGACCGATCCGTCAACACGGCGCAAAGGGTGGTGGAACCGCGGCTGACGCAGCCAGACACGCTATTGCGATGCCAGAAATGTTGGAAGCCAGTCGTTAATTCTGCGGCTGGCTTCCTTCATGTCCTGGGTGCTGCCGGCAAATGACAGCCGCAGATGCGCGTGCCCCTGTTCCTGATCGAAATCAACCCCCGGCGTGCAGGCGACATGCGCCTCGCGAAGCAGAGCGTCCGCCAGCGCGATCGAATCTGGCGACTTCATGCCAAGATTGCTGATATCGGCATACAGGTAAAAGGCACCGTCTGACGGTGCCAGATTGCCAAGCAAGTCTTCCGGAAGATCGCGGATCAGCACATCGCGGTTCTCGCGATATCTTTCAACATGGCGGTCAAGACACGCATAATCATCAAAGGCGGCCATCGCCCCGGCCTGCATCGGTCGCGGCGGGCCTATGTAGAGATTCTGCGCCAGGCGCTCGACGGTTTCCATCAAGTCCGGCGGGAAAATCGCCCATCCGACGCGCCACCCGGTCATGCAGTAATATTTCGAGAATGAGTTTACGATGATGGCGCTGTCACTGAAGGCCAGGGCCGTTGCCGGGCGGGCGCCAAAGGTCAGCCCGTGATAGATTTCGTCCATGATCAGACGAACGCCATTGCGATCACACCATTCACAGACACCTTTCACCTCATCATCCGACATAACCACGCCGGTTGGGTTGGCCGGGCTGGCCAGCAAAATCCCGTCCGGCATTGGCGCGCCACTTTCGGTCAGGGCTTCAAGATTGGGCACCCAGCCATCTTCGGCCCGGGCCGGCATCATCATCGGTTCAATCCCAAGCGCCAGCATCAGATTGCGATAGGCCGGGTAGCCGGGCGTCGCCAGCGCGATGCGATCACCACGATCAAAGGCGGCCAGAAAGGCAAGGGCAAAGCCGAGTGATGATCCGGGGGTAATGGCGATACGTGCCGGGTCAGCATTGACGCCGTAAAAATCATTGTAATGGGCGGCAATACGCTGGCGCAGAGGCGTCTCGCCAAAGGCCAGCGAATAGCCATGTGTTGATGTCTGTGACAGCGCTGTCACCAGCGCCCTGTTGACGGCGTCAGGTGGTGGCGTGGATGGCTGGCCAACCTCCAGATGAACCACATCCGCGCCCGCCGCTTCCAACTGGCTTGACGCGTTCATGACGTCCATGGCGAGAAAGGCGGGGATCAAATTTGACGAGGTGGTCTTCAACGGCATAACAACGCAATCCATACTGGTGTGACATCACGGCAGCGTGATATCAGATAAGCCGTCAAAGCGCCACAAATGTGCGATACTGACTGCGCCTATCAGGAATGCTAGACAGGAAAATTGATGGTCAGCCCCTTCAGAACCGGTCGGTTACATGCCTTCCATAAGGCGATGAACAGCATGATCATTGCCGTCGCCGTGATCGGCCTTGTGACATCTGCCAGCGTATCGGCATCAGCGGGAATGATCCGTGATACCGAAATCGAGGCTGGTCTGAAGACCATGCTGCGGCCATTGGAGGTTGCGGCGGGCTACGCACCGGGAAGCGTCGACATACGCGTTATCCTCGACCCAAGCTACAACGCTTTTGTCGCTGGCAAGCGGCTGATCTATATCCATTCGGGGCTGGTGGTCGAATCGACATCTTCACTTGAGACAATCGGTGTGATGGCGCACGAGCTTGGCCACATCAAGGAAGGTCATGTTCAGCGTATCAGCGATGATTTGCAGCAGGCCAGCGGTGCCGCCGCGCTTGCCACCGTGGCGGCCATCGCCGTTGCCGCCGGCGGTGGCGGCGATGCGGCTGCCGGCGTTCTGATTGGCGGCAATGATCAGGCCACGCGCGGCTTTCTCGCCTCGCGCCGGCGGGCAGAAGCTGTCGCCGACGAAATCGGCCTTCAGCTACTGGAAGAAAACGGACTTTCCGCCATCGGACTTCGCGATCTGATGCAGCGCATGACGCGCCAGCGCAGTCTTCCTGAAAGCCGCCAGTCATCCTATTACGCGACGCATCCCGGCGCGGCAGAACGGCTGCAGACTTTTCAGGATCATGTGAACCAGTCATCGCATAGTGACAAACCGGCCCCAGAAACCGCCAGTGCCCTTTTCGCGCGCATTCAGGCAAAGATGATCGCCTGGACTGAATCCCCGCAACGTGTGAAATCGACGGCGGCGGAAAACGCCCCGAACGAACTCATCGGTACCTATATGCGCGCCATTGCCGATTTCCGGCGCGGCGACCTTCGCACGGCGCTGACCCGCATGGATGCGCTGATCGCCAGCCAGCCGGACGATCCATATTTCCACGAGTTCCAGGGCGACATCCTGTTCGCGCTGGCCCGTCCCGGCGAGGCGGCCATGGCCTATGAACGCGCGCTGTCGCTGCGGCCCGGCAGCGGGCTGATCCTGATCAATCTGGGGCGGGCGCTGATTGCCCGCGGCGGTCCGACCGATCTTCAGCGCGCCATTGCCGCGCTTGAGGCGGCGCAGGACAGCGAAGTCAAATGGGCCTTCCTGCATCGCCAGTATGGTATCGCGCTTGGCAAATCCGGACGCGTCGCCGAGGCTGATCTGGCGCTTGCGAACGAGGCCATTCTTCTGAATGACGGCGCGCGCGCCGCGCAGCTGGCGCGACGTGTCATGGCCATTGAAGGTCTTGATCCGGTATTGCACCGCCGCGCCAGCGACATCGTGTTCCGCTACAGCAAGGATCAACCCTGAGAAAGCGCCCTTGGTGCTAGGCAAAGACGTCGCCGGTTGGTATATCTTGCCGCGACGTCGCAACGGGAGTCACTTCATCATGATCCGTCACCTTGCCAGACTGGCCGCCTGCCTCGCGGCAGCGCTGTTCATCACCGTCGGTGCCGGCCTGCCTGCCAACGCGGATATCAATGATGCCGACCGCGCGGCATTGGACAGGATGATTGGCGACTATATCCGCGCCAATCCCGAAGTGGTCCGCGATGCGCTGCTGTCACTTGCCGAGCGCGAGGCCACCGAACGCCGCGAACAGGCAATGTTCATTCTGCGGAGCGATGATGGCGACCCGTTCCTTGGCAATCCCGATGCCGGTTTCGTGATCTATGAATTCAGCGATTACAATTGCGGCTACTGTAAACGGGTCTTCAAACCACTTCAGGATCTGATCGCCGCCGATGGCGACATCAAGCTTGTGATCAAGGAATTCCCAATCTTGAGTGAAACGTCTCTTCTGGCCGCCCAGGCCGCGATCGCGGCACAGGCCCAGGGCGTGTTCGAGGCGTTTCATGTCGCCATGATGACGTCGCGCGGTGCCATCTCGATGAACAGCATTCTGTCCGCGGCGAAATCCGCCGGCGCGGACCTCGACAGGTTGCGGGCCGATATGAACGGGCCGGCGGTCGAAGCCATCATCGCACGCACCAACGCGGCAGCGCAGCAGCTGGAAATCTCCGGCACACCTGGCCTTGTCATCGGTCGCCAGGTCATTCCGGGCGCAATCGGTCTCGACCAGATGCGCGAGATCATCGCCGCCGAACGCGCCGCGAACAGCTGAGGCGCGCTTTCAGGTCACAACAGGAACATCAGAATGACGGGATCGGTAAAAATTCTGGCCATCAATGGGCCAAACCTGAACATGCTCGGCACGCGCGAGCCAGGCATCTATGGCGCCGACACGCTGGCCGACATGGAAGCCAGATGCCGGGCGATCTGCGAGGCCGACGGGGCAACGCTTGACTGGATGCAGGCCAATGGTGAGGGCGAGATCGTCACCACCATTCAGCAGGCCGTTGGCGTGGCCGACTGGATTGTGATCAATGCCGCGGCGCTGACGCACACATCGGTTGCGGTGCGCGACGCGCTGGCTCTGTTTCCGGGGCGGAAAATCGAAGTTCATCTTTCTAATGTTCACAAGCGCGAGACCTTCCGGCATCATTCCATGATCTCGGCTGTGGTCGACGGCGTTGTGCTTGGTTTTGGTGCCATGTCCTATGTCATGGCGATCAGGGGTATTCTGGAAATGGCAAGGGAGGCCGGATAAATGGCAAAGAGCCCAAAGGCATCTGGCGCGGGCGATACAGCGCTCGTCAAGGCATTGGCTGACATTCTGGACGAGGCCGGCCTCGCCGAACTCGAATATGAAACGGCGGACCTGTCGGTAAGGCTGTCACGCGTCGCTGGCGCGGTCACCGCGGCACCAGCAGTGGCACCTGTCGCCGCTCCGGCGGCACCAGCGCCTGCCGCCGCCGCACCTGCCGCCGCCGCACCGGCCGAAGATATGGCATCACACCCGGGGGCCGTCACCTCGCCGATGGTTGGCACGGCCTATGTCGCCGCGGAACCCGATGCGCCAGCATTCATTGCCGTTGGTGACAGCGTCAAGAAAGGCCAGACACTGCTTATCGTTGAGGCCATGAAAGTGATGAACCCGATCACCGCACCGACAGATGGCAAGGTCACGCAGATCATGGTGCAGAATGGCCAGCCGGTTGAATTCGGCGAAGTGCTGGTCGTGATCGAGTGATGTTCAAAAAGATTCTCATAGCCAATCGGGGTGACGTGGCGTTGCGCGTGCTTCGTGCCTGTCAGGAACTGAAAATCCCCAATGTCGTTGTGCATTCGACAGCAGATGCCGATTCGATGCCGGTTCGTCTGGCTGATGAATCGGTCTGTATCGGGCCGCCATCAAGCGCGGATTCCTATCTCAATGTGGCGTCAATCATCACGGCTGCCGGAATCACCGGCGCCGACGCCGTGCATCCCGGGGTCGGTTTCCTTGCCGAGAACGCCGAATTTGCCGAGATTGTCGCGGCGCATGGCCTGACCTTCATCGGGCCTGAACCACGCCATATCCGGTCGATGGGCGACAAGGTCGAGGCGAAGATCACAGCTGCCGAGGCCGGGCTGCCGCTTGTTCCCGGATCGCCCGGCGCGGTGCCGACGCTTGAAGAGGCACGTCGTATCGGCGCCGATGTCGGATATCCGTTGCTGGTCAAGGCGGCATCCGGTGGCGGCGGCCGCGGGATGAAAGTCGCCGAGACAGAAGCCAATCTTGCCGAGGCGTTCAGCTCGGCCCGGGCCGAGGCCAAGGCGGCCTTTGGCGACGACACGGTCTATCTTGAACGCTATCTAGGCCAGCCACGCCATATCGAGGTGCAGGTCATCGCCGACAGCCATGGCAATGTCGTGCATCTTGGCGAACGCGAATGTTCGATCCAGCGGCGCCACCAGAAATTGTTCGAGGAGGCCCCCTCACCGGCACTAAGCGCCGCGCAACGGTCCGAGATCGGCGGCATCGCGGCGGAAGCCACACGCCGCATGGGGTATCTTGGCGTTGGCACGATGGAATTCCTCTATGAGAATGGCGAGTTCTTCTTCATCGAGATGAACACCCGTCTTCAGGTCGAGCATCCAATTACCGAGGCCATCACCGGCGTTGACCTTGTCCGCGAGCAGATTCGGATCGCGGCCGGTATGCCGCTGTCCTTCACTCAGGATGACGTGACATTCACCGGCCACGCCATCGAATGCCGGATCAATGCTGAACATCCCGAGACCTTCATGCCGACGCCGGGGCGGGTGACCGCCTATCACGCTGCCGGTGGGCCGGGCATCCGGGTCGATTCCTGTCTTTATGCCGGCTATTCAGTCCCGCCCTATTACGACAGCCTGATCGCCAAGCTGATTGTCTATGGTGACGACCGGGCGCATTGTCTGTCGCGACTGAAACGGGCCTTGCAGGAATTTGTCGTTGAGCCGATTCCAACGACGCTTGATCTGCATGAAAAGCTGGTCGACGCGTCTGCGGTGATTGACGGAAGTTATAATATCCGCTGGCTTGAAGAACATTTCCTCAGCGATGGTGACGCCTAGCCGCGTCTGCAGACCCGCCCGCGATCAGGGGATATGACCATGGCCGAGCGCTTCGCCTTTTCACCCGAAACGCTGATCAAGGCCTATACGCTTGGCGTCTTTCCAATGGCTGACAGCGCCGACAGCCGCGAGATCAAATTCTATGATCCGGACGTGCGGGCGCTGATTCCGCTGGCCTGGCGCGAAGGCGCCCGGCATGAATTTCATTTGCCGCGACGTCTTGCCAGAACCGTGCGCCAGCAGCGGTTCACAGTCACCATCGACCGCGACTTTCCGGCCGTCATCGACCAGTGCGCCGCGCTTGGAGATGGCCGCAACGAAACCTGGATCAACCGCGACATCCGGCAGCTCTATATCGCGCTTCATCGGCTTGGCTTCGCGCATTCAATAGAGGTCTGGCAGGATGAAACACTTGTTGGCGGCCTCTATGGCGTTGCCCTTCGCGCCGCCTTTTTCGGCGAATCGATGTTCTCGCGCCAGACAGATGCGTCGAAAGTGGCGCTTGTGCACCTGGTGGCACGGCTTCGCGCTGGCGGGTTCCATCTCCTCGACGCCCAGTTCACCAATGATCACCTGCGCCAGTTCGGAATCCATGAGGTCAGCCGCGATCAGTTCCAGCGCCGACTTCAGCGGGCGCTTGGCGCGGCCGCCGATTTGCAGCTGGATCTGCCAAGCGACGAGCTTGTCGCCGTGATGCTGGGATCGGGAACGGCCGAATAGCCGGTTCAATCAGTCAGATTTGCAGCTGAGAAGCGTCAGGTCGTAGACCGGGTGTTCCATCGCCGAGACAGCGGGGCTGGAAGCAAACATCCACCCGGTGAATACAGGCCGCGGCGGCTTGCTGCTGTCATGGCCATTATCCACCACCTCAAGAAAGGCAGCGTCTTCCGGCGGTTCCTCCGGCGGGTGGTAGGCGCATCGGCGCACCGTCACGCTGAGCGTGCCGAAATCAACTGGCTCGTCAATGGGAACGCGAAGCGTCGAGATACGCGCGGTGATCTTGTCGAGGGCCTGGATTGTCGCCGTCCGGCCCTCTATCCAGCTGGCCTCGACGCCTGTGGCTGGGCCAAGCACAAGGCCAAGCCCACACAACGCAAAGAGACATATACGACGGTCAGGACGGGTCATTGCCCCCCGCAAACACCGCCTTGCCAAGAAGATCGGTCAGGCTGACCGGATCGCGCGTGTCATAGATGATGTCACCGGGCTGCAGCATTTCCTCGTCGGCACCTGGCATCAGTTCAAGATAGTTGCCGCCGAGAAGAGAGGCGGCGGTGATCCGCGCGCCGCTATCGGCCGGAATCTGGATACGCTTGTCGAGCGACATGACGATTCGCGCGGCATAGGTGACAGGGTCAAGTTCCTGGCGCGTGATCCGGCCCACCTTGATACCGGAAATACGAACATCATCGCCAATCGCCAGTCCGCCAGTGGCGCCGAACTCCGCCTCGATTTCATAGCCATCGCCGCCCTTTATGTCAGCCGCCTCATAAGCCACCGACATGAAGGCAACAGCCGTCAACAGTACAACGGCCCCCATGATAATCTCGAGCGTGTTCCTTTGCATCCTGGCCTCCCGTCAGCTGGCCCTGGTCAGAGACAATATCTTGAGTGTCAGACCGGGCTCCACGGTTCATAATCACCTGTTGCCGGCGCGCGCTTGCCGCCCTTCAGCAAATGCCCGGCCGGGCGGTGCGCAAATTTTGTTCCAGTGGTGTTTGGCTGATGGTCCTGCTGCCATTCATGGCGGCGATACCCACCCTCCGGTGGCGGACTGTCTTCGGTGTGATGCAACCAGCCATGCCAGTCAGCCGGCACCTTTGACGCCTCAACCATGCCATTATAGCGAACATAGCGCCGCGCTGGCTTGCCGGGGCGCGCCTTGCGCTCCTCGTAATAGCGATTGCCAAACTCGTCGGCCCCGACGAGCCGCGCCTTGAAATGGAGGTGAAGTCTTGTGACGATATCCATGGTCTGGAAACTTTCCCGTGTGGCACCAAGGCGACCCTGTGCGGTGGCGCCGTGGCGCCGACCATACCAGGTCCTGTGGCCGGTAATATAGGCCCCGGTCATACCCGCCGTCCAGTGGCAGTAATCTGGAATCCGCTTCGCCCTGCGTCAATCCTGCACAGACATTGCGCGAAACACCCCCGATTCATAATCTCCCGCCCATGGCAAGGTAATTTTTCGTCCAAATTACAAATTTGTGACTTGTTCCCGCACTTCAACATCATGTAGTTTTTGAGTGTCGACACCACAAAATCTTGTGATTTTGCACATCGCCGCCCTGAAAAACCGATCGAAAACAATCACTAACCATCAATCATTCAAGATGGTTCGAAAATAGAGATTCAAGAGGTCATATAGATGCAACTCAAAAGACGTTTCACGACTTCCGGGGACGCCCCCTTTGCCGCTCTTGAGTTCCGTTTTGCATCCAGCGAGATTCGCAACCCCGATGGCACCGTCGTTTTCCAGGCGGAGAATGTCGAAGTGCCGGTGCAGTTCTCGCAGGTAGCGACGGACATCATGGCGCAGAAATATTTCCGCAAGGCCGGAATTCCCGCGAAACTGAAACGCGTCGAGGAAAGCTCCGTGCCGTCCTGGCTGTGGCGTTCCGAGCCTGATGAGGCCGCGCTTGCCAAGCTGCCGGAAGATGAGCGTTTTGTCGGCGAGACCTCGACCAAGCAGGTTTTCAACCGTCTTGCCGGCACCTGGACATATTGGGGCTGGAAAGGTGGCTATTTCACCACCGAAGAAGACGCCCGCACCTATTATGACGAGATGTGCCACATGCTGGCGGCGCAGATGGCCGCGCCAAACTCGCCACAATGGTTCAACACCGGCCTGCATTGGGCCTATGGAATCGATGGGCCGAGTCAGGGACATTTCTATGTTGATTTCGAAACCGGAAAGCTGACCCGCTCGGCGAGCGCCTATGAGCATCCGCAGCCACATGCCTGCTTCATCCAGTCGGTGAATGACGATCTGGTGAATGAGGGCGGCATCATGGATCTGTGGGTCCGTGAAGCGCGGCTGTTCAAATACGGCTCCGGCACCGGATCAAACTTCAGCCGCATCCGCGGCGAGGGCGAACACCTGTCCGGTGGCGGCAAATCCTCGGGCCTGATGAGCTTCCTGCGGATTGGCGACCGCGCCGCCGGGGCGATCAAGTCGGGCGGCACCACGCGCCGCGCCGCCAAGATGGTCACCGTCGATGTCGACCATCCGGATATCGAGAATTATGTCGACTGGAAGGTCGTCGAGGAGCAGAAGGTGGCGGCGCTTGTTGCCGGATCAAAGCTGGCGCAGCGCCATATGGGCGAAGTCATGGCGGCCTGCCAGGACGAAACTCTGGACGGTGATGACCGGTTCGACCCACGCAAGAACAGGGCGCTGAAGAAGGCTATCTTCGCGGCGCGCGCGGTCATGATTCCGGAAAACTATGTCCAGCGGGTGATCCAGTTCGCACGCCAGGGCTATACCGAGATTGAATTCAAGACCTATGACACCGACTGGGACTCCGAGGCCTATCTGACCGTCGCCGGCCAGAACTCGAACAACTCGGTCCGTGTCAGCAATGAATTCCTTCAGGCCGTTCTCGACAAGGGTGACTGGGAACTGATCAAGCGCCGCGACAACGGTGTCGCCAAGCGGATCAAGGCAGCCGACCTGTGGGAAAAGATCGCCTATGCGGCGTGGGCCTGTGCCGATCCGGGGCTGCAATATGACAGCACCATCAATGAGTGGCACACCTGCCCGGAAGGCGGGCGGATCAACGCCTCCAACCCCTGCTCGGAATATATGTTCCTTGACGATACGGCCTGTAACCTGGCGTCGCTGAACCTGATGCAGTTCCGGCTTGCGGATGGTTCGTTCGACATCCCGGCCTTTGAACATGCTTGCCGGTTCTGGACGCTGACGCTCGAGATTTCGGTGTTGATGGCTCAGTTCCCGTCACGCGAGATCGCCCAGCTGTCCTACGAATACCGGACGCTCGGGCTCGGCTTTGCCAATATCGGCGGTCTGCTGATGGCACAGGGCCATTCCTATGACAGCGATGAAGGTCGCGCGATTTGCGGCGCCATCTCGGCCATCATGACCGGCATTTCCTATGCCACCTCGGCCGAGATCGCCAGCGAAGTCGGCGCCTTCCCGCAATACAAGAAAAACGCCAAGCACATGCTGCGGGTGATGAAGAACCATCGGCTTGCCGCGCATGGCAAGGCAAAGGGTTATCGTGGGCTCAGCATCCTGCCGGTACCGCTGGACATAGCCTCCTGCCCGGATGCCGCCATGGTCGATGCGGCCAAGGCGGCGTGGGACAGCGCTGTCGATCTTGGCACCGCGCATGGCTATCGCAATGCCCAGGCCACCGTTATCGCGCCAACCGGCACCATCGGTCTGGTCATGGATTGCGATACGACCGGCATCGAGCCCGACTTCGCCATCGTGAAGTTCAAGAAGCTTGCCGGCGGCGGCTATTTCAAGATCATCAACCGCGTTGTTCCCGAGGCACTTGCCAATCTTGGCTACGCACAGGACCAGATCGACGACATCATCAATTATGCTGTTGGCGCCGGCAGCCTGAAAAACTGCCAGTCGATCTCGATCAACGCTCTTCGTGACAAGGGCTTCGGCGATGCCGAGATCGACAAGGTCGAGGCCGCGATGGAGAGCGCCTTCGATGTGAAGTTCGCCTTCAACCGCTTCACGCTTGGCGATGATTTCTGCAAGGACACCCTTGGCTTCAGTGATGAGCAGTTGAACGACTTCAATTTCAGCATGCTCGAGGGTCTTGGCTTTGAGAAGGACGCCATTGAGGCCGCGAACATGCATGTCTGTGGGTCGATGACGCTGGAAGGCGCGCCGCACCTGAAGGACGAGCATCTTCCCGTGTTCGACTGCGCCAATGTCTGTGGTCGTCTTGGCAAGCGGTTCCTGTCGGTCGACAGCCACATCACCATGATGGCGGCAGCCCAGCCTTTCATTTCGGGCGCGATTTCGAAGACCATCAACATGCCGAACAGCGCCACCGTCGAGGAATGCGGCGAAGCCTACATGCTGTCCTGGCGTCTTGGCCTGAAGGCCAACGCGCTCTATCGCGATGGCTCGAAGCTCAGCCAGCCGCTGTCATCGGGCCTTGTCGATGACCTTGAGGAGGATGAGGAAACAGCAGCGGCACTCGACACGCCGGTTGCCGCGGCGGCCCCGCAGGTGATCGAGAAGATTGTCGAGCGTATCGTCCACACCGCCGAGCGTGAGAAGCTGCCGCATCGCCGCAAGGGCTACACCCAGAAGGCGACCGTTGGTGGGCACAAGGTCTATCTTCGCACCGGCGAGTATGAGGATGGCCGTATTGGCGAGGTCTTCATCGACATGCACAAGGAAGGCGCCGCCTTCCGCTCGCTGATGAACAATTTCGCCATCGCGGTGTCGATTGGCCTGCAATATGGCGTGCCGCTCGAGGAATTTGTCGAGGCCTTTACCTTCACCCGCTTCGAACCGCAGGGAATCGTCACTGGCAATGACGCCATCAAGATGTCGACATCGATCCTCGATTACACCTTCCGCGAACTGGCGATCTCGTATCTTGACCGCGATGATCTCGGCCATGTTGATCGTGAGGATCTCGACGTCACCACGACCGGCACCGGCGAGGCGCAATCGGATCTCGTGAACAAGGTCACAAGCCGCGGCTTTATCCGCAAGCAGGGTCTGGTCGTCTATTCGAACGCCGGAACCGCCGCCGCCGCGCAGGCAACCAGCGACGAGGCGGTTGTCACAATGCGGACGGCAACGCCGGAGCCGCAGACCACCGAGGTGGCAAGCCCAGCCGCCGCGACGGTCGATGCCGGTGAGTCGCTTGTCGCCGAGCGTGTGCAGCAGGCCCGGATGCAGGGCTATGAGGGCGAAGCCTGCCCCGAATGCCAGAACTTCACGCTTGTCCGCAACGGCACCTGCCTGAAATGCAACACCTGTGGAAGCACCACGGGCTGCAGCTGATCTCTCCCTGCAGAGCAACCTGCAGACTGGCCCCGCGCTCCGGCGTGGGGCCTTTTTGTTTGTTGGATGATCAACAGTATTTAGTTTGATGCCGATTCTTCAGATCATCAATACAGCGTCTCATTTAGCTTCTTCGCTTGCGACATTAAGGCAAGCAGTTCTGAAGGATTATTCGGCGATGCGTTGTACAGTCTGCTCGCCTCCTCAAGAATACGGACCGCACTTGGGTCAAATCTGTCATCAATGTCAAAGGTCTCCCGAAAAATCAGTTCTATTCTTCCTATCTCTTTCAAAAACAAACTAGCCGTGTCTTGAGTTAGCTGATCACCAAAAGGTCCTGTGTTCGTCTCTGATAGGACGTGGTGAAGATCATTGAAGCCTAAATGGTCCGTTACTGGAGAGGGATGTCTTTGATTGATGAAATCAATAGCCTTTTGATAATTTACTTTGCAATATCTGCCAAAGACAGTGGCTATGTCATACACAATGTCGCCAATACACATCCGGTCCATGTTTTGTCTGAGTTCAGAAAAATTGCCACGGACACCCACCTCACCCACAATTTCATTAAATGCTCCATAGACCCGCTTCCAATCATCATCCTGACCATCGGACCACCTACCCATCATCACCGCATTCCAGAGGATTTCCTTGGTATGGATAGCGATGATTTTTTCATGCTTACTTACCAAAGCATCGGCTTGCTCTTGAACATCGTTCCACACCTCCATTTCAAACCCAAAACCTTTAAACCTTTTAAATCTCGATAGATTTCCAAAAACAGAGAATGCCAGAGCCAGACAGAATAGCGTCGCGGCGACGCTCACGTCATCCTTGAGAAGATAATGAAATCCAAAACCTAACAACACGCAGCAAATACCTGCGAAAAGCCAGATATAGAATTTCTCATATACCTCTTTCATTCTAGATCCCGACATCGTTTCCTTGCCGAACCCTAACCCTAGTGAAATTACTTTTCCGTTAACACATCGCCTTCTGTTGAGTATGCTGTTACTCCGTTAAGACCGGTATGCTTGTTGTGTTGCGCTGAAGCCTCTGAAAATATTCATGTTTTCAGGATGGAAGCCCCCCGATTTGCAAAGGTCGGGGGTGCTGGCTATGGTTTGTGCGTCATCACGCACATGTCCGCGAAAGCAACCCCTGTCGGGTTGCTCGCTGAATAAAACACCCTTCCGGGAAACAGGCGGGACTCCGCTTTCGCGCAGTTGTGTGATGACCGGCCTGACGCCAGGCCGGCCAGGACCGTGCGGCGTGTTTTTTCAAAACTTGATCAATCACCCGCGAGGGAGGGAGCCATGCGCCCTGCCAGGCATCTCCCATTGATGCCTTTCATTTTGTTGCTTTGCGCCTGCGCGCACGATCCCGCCTCCCTCGATGGCATGATGGATGAACTGCTGCGCAGCGCGCTGGAAGAACCGGATACACAATTATTTGAAGACAGCATCAGGTGGCATCACGAGATGTTCGCGTACCAGGCGTTGCTCCACACCCTGACGCCTTAGACTACAAAGTCAGGCATCCTGCCTTCCCGCCGATTGACCGATGACCCGCCATCGAAAGCACGTTGAATCCGGGGCATGGCTGTGCCAGTCTCTCGCCGCAATCAGCCTTGTATGGTCGGCCTTCTACAGACCGGCCTTCTATGGAAAGGACTTCACGCCATGGCAACCAACATTGACGCCCGCCTGAGCGAGCTTGGCATCACCATCCCCGACGCGCCCGCGCCGGCGGCCAATTACGTCCCCTTCACAACGACAGGCAATCTGGTCTTCGTGTCGGGCCAGGTGCCATTTGTCGATGGCAAGCTGACCAAGACAGGTCATATTGGCGACAACGCGACGCTTGAGGATGGGTACGAGCAGGCGCGCATCTGCGCCATCAATCTGATCGCGCAGGTCAAGGTGGCGTGCGGCGGCGATCTTGATCGCGTCCGCCGCGTCGTCAAGCTTGGTGGTTTTGTGTCCTCGACGCCGGATTTCACCGGTCAGCCCGGTGTGATCAATGGCGCTTCCGACCTGATGGTCGAGGTTTTTGGTGATGCCGGTCGTCACGCCAGATTCGCCGTTGGCACCAACGTTCTGCCGCTTGGCTGCCTTGTCGAGGTCGATGGTGTGTTTGAGATTGACTGATCATCACCATCTGTCTTCATCCTTCGAAAATGTCGCGCCCCCTTGCGAGGGGGGCGTCCGGGCGCCATGTCTGATCAATGGATGGTGACGCCTTTACGCTTGATCTTGCCCCTTCAATCGACGCGCTGCCGGCGGCCGACTGGGACCGGCTTGCCGGGCCGTCCAATCCTTTCGTCAGTCACGCCTTCCTGAAGGCGCTGGAAGATGGCGGGGCCACCGGCGGTGACAGTGGCTGGGACCCCATGCATCTGGTGCTTCGTGACTCTGAAGGCCGCATGGCAGCGGCAATGCCGCATTATCTGAAACATCATTCCTACGGGGAATATATCTTCGATCACAGCTGGGCCAACGCCTTCATGCGGGCCGGCGGAACCTATTACCCGAAAATGCTGTCGGCGATTCCCTTCACACCGGCGACAGGCCCGCGGTTCCTGACCGGAGACGCGTCCCCGGACATGGCGGCGCAACTTCGCGCCGCGCTGGCGGGCGGCATGACGCAATATCTTGACCGGCTCGATCTGTCATCGGCGCATATCAATTTTCTTCCCGAGAGCGATACAGCGGCACTGGCGGCGCAGGGCTGGATGGTCCGGTCTTCGATTCAGTTTCACTGGCACAATGAAGGCTATGACAGTTTCGATGATTTCCTCGCCGCGCTGTCATCGCGCAAGCGCAAGAACATCCGCAAGGAACGACAAACGGTGGCCAGCGCCGGCGTTCGCCTGTTGCGGCTTTGCGGCGATGACATCACCGCCGCGCATATTGATGATTTCTATCGGTTCTATCTGTCGACAATCGACCGGAAATGGGGCGGCGCCTATCTGACGCAGGAGGTATTCCACCATCTTCGCGACAGCATGGCCGACAAGATGCTGCTTGTGATGGCCGAATATGACGGCCGGATCATCGGCGGGGCGCTGAATTTCATCGGCGGCGATACGTTGTTTGGACGAAACTGGGGCGCCGATATCGATATTCCCTGCCTGCATTTCGAGGCCTGCTATTATCAGGCCATCGAATTCGCGATCGAACGCGGCCTTGCCGTCGTCGAGGCTGGCGCGCAGGGCTTCCACAAGGTCCAGCGAGGCTATATGCCAGTGACAACCTGGTCGGCGCACTGGATCGGGCATGACGGGTTCCGCGCCGCTGTCGAACGGTTCCTCGAGGCCGAGCGCCGCGGCATTGATGCCGAGAAAAACGCCATCGAACTGGAGGCAAGCCCGTTCAGGAAAATCTGATCTCCGTCAGGGCAGATGCACGCCTTCGCCTAGCGTTCCTCGGGCGCGGGCAGCGCGGTACGCTTGCCTGGCAATGCGCGCGGCGGCGCGGCCTTGCCACTGACGACGAGCTTGCCATCCTTGGCATCCACCAACGCCAGACCACCCGACGCCAGATCGCCGAATAACAGCATGTCGGCAAGCGGCTTCTTGATATGCTCCTGCACCACGCGGGCCAAGGGGCGCGCGCCGTAATTGCGGTCATAGCCACGTTCGGCAAGCCAGTCGCGGGCGGCATCGGTCAGTTCGATCTCGACATTCCGCTCGGCAAGCTGCGCGTCAAGCTGCATGATGAACTTGTCGACAACAAGCCGGATCACATCGGTGCCAAGTGCCGCGAACGGAATGATGGCGTCCAGGCGATTCCGGAATTCGGGCGTGAACATCTTCTCGATTGCCTCGGCATCGGCACCTTCGCGGTTGTCACGGTTGAAGCCGATGGCCTTTTTCGACAGTTCCTGCGCGCCGGCATTGGTTGTCATGATCACGATGACATTGCGGAAATCCACAACCTTGCCGTTATTGTCGGTCAGCTTGCCGTGATCCATGACCTGAAGAAGGATGTTGAACAGGTCAGGGTGCGCCTTTTCGATCTCGTCAAGAAGAAGCACCGCATGCGGCGTCTGGTCGACGGCATCGGTCAGCAACCCGCCCTGATCAAATCCAACATAGCCTGGCGGCGCGCCAATCAACCGAGACACGGTGTGGCGTTCCATATATTCCGACATGTCGAACCGCATCAGCTTGATGCCAAGCGCCTCGGCAAGCTGGCGTGCCACCTCGGTCTTGCCAACGCCTGTCGGGCCGGAAAACAGATAATTGCCGACCGGCTTTTCCGGTTCACGCAGGCCGGCGCGGGCAAGCTTGATCGCCGAGGCAAGCGCCGTGATGGCCTCGTCCTGCCCGAAGACAAGACGTTTCAGGTCATCTTCCAGCGCCGCCAGCGCAACCTTGTCATCGCGGCTGACATGTTTTGGCGGAATCCGCGCCATCGTGGCGATCGTGGCCTCGATTTCCTTCTGGCCGACAGTCACCTTGCGACGCGATGGCGGCAACAGATTCTGCGCTGCCGCGGCTTCGTCGATGACGTCGATGGCCTTGTCGGGAAGCTTGCGGTCGTTGATATAGCGCGCCGACAGATCAACCGCCGTTTTCAGAGCCGCGCTGGTAAAGCGGATCTTGTGGTGGTCTTCATAGCGGCTCTTCAGACCGGCCAGTATCTTGATGGTATCGGCCACTGTCGGCTCAATCACATCGATTTTCTGGAAGCGGCGCACAAGCGCGCGGTCCTTCTCGAAATAACCGCGATATTCCTTGTAGGTTGTCGACCCGATGCAGCGGAGCGTGCCTTCCTGAAGCGCCGGCTTCAGCAGGTTGGACGCATCCATGGCACCGCCGGACGTCGCGCCGGCGCCGATCACGGTGTGGATCTCATCAATGAACAGGATGGCGTTGTCATCATCCTGAACCGCCTTGACAACCGCCTTGAGCCGTTCCTCAAAGTCACCGCGATAGCGCGTCCCAGCCAGCAACTGCCCCATATCAAGAGCGTAGATGACGGCATTCGACAGCACGTCGGGCACTTCGCCATTATGGATGCGAAGCGCAAGCCCCTCGGCGATGGCGGTCTTGCCAACACCCGGGTCGCCAACATATAGCGGGTTGTTCTTGGTCCGGCGGCACAGAACCTGAATGGTCCGGTCAACCTCGCGGTCGCGACCGATCAACGGGTCAATCCGGCCTGCCGACGCCTTTGCGATCAGATCGACGGCGTACTGGCTGAGTGGGTCCTGGCCGTCGATTTCACCGCCCTCGGCCTCTTTGGAGTCCTGTGTCCCTTGAGTGCCACTGCCTTCAGCGCCGTGGCTGATGAAGGTCACCGCGTCGAGGCGGGTCATATTCATTGATTTCAGGAACCAGACAGCGTGGCTTTCACGCTCGGAGAAAATGGCCACGAGAACATTGGCGCCGGTGGCCACCTCTCGACCTGATGACTGGGTATGAATGATGGCGCGCTGGATCACGCGCTGGAAGCTGGCCGTCGGCTGGACATCCGCCTGGCCGCTGGCGCTGACAATCGAAGCAAGTTCGGTCTCGATGAAATCCGAAAGACGGGACCGAAGCTCGTCGATATCGACATTACAGGCCGACAGTACCTCGAGCGCGTCACTGTCCTCGGTCAGCGCGAACAGAAGATGCTCCAGCGTGGCAAACTCATGGCTGTGCGAGGTGGCGGCACTCATCGCCCGGCGAAGCGTTTCCTCAAGCTCACGTGACAGCATCTCGTCTATTCCTTTTCAATCTGAAGTTGAAGCGGATGTTCATTCTGGCGGGCGTGATCCATCACCTGCGTGGCCTTCGCCTCGGCGACTTCATAGCTGTAGACACCACACACGCCGACACCACGCTGGTGGACATTCAGCATGATGGCGGTTGCCTGCGAATTCGACATGTTGAAAAAGCGTTGCAGCACATAGACGACAAATTCCATCGGCGTGTAGTCATCATTCAGCATGATGACCTTGTACATCGACGGTTTTTTCGTCCGTTGGCGCGTTTCCAGTATAACGTGCGACTGGCCGCCATCCTTGTCACTCTTTCTGTCAGTCATTGCCTGTCTTTGGTCTACCTGTCTTTGGCTCGTATGGTTGTCTTCGGCTTTTCCGGTCTCAGTCTGCCTGATTTCGTCAGCTTGCAGACATGCTTATATTGTTCTTGAAATAACCAGCGAAAGCAACCTAGCCGCATCTCACAACAACTGCGCGTGACGATCTTTACACCTTCGATATTGGCGGTCACCCCCGGCTTCGAAAGGGGAGCCACGATAAAAAAGACAGCGATGCGTCAAAAAGGGGCAGTCACCTGCAAAAAGGCCACCTGCAAGGTTGAAGAAATGGCCAATCCCATTATGATTGGGCACATTGCGGTTTGGTGGACATTTGATCTGGAGCCTTCATCGATGATGCGCAGCGTCACGACCGTCCTGCCCCTGATTGTCAGTCGACAATACCGCTTTCATTCCCGCGTTTTCCCATCACGCCTGTGCGCCGTTTTCCTGGCCTGCCTGATGTTGTTTGGCACGCTGACGGTGATCGCGCCGCAGGCGAAGGCGGCCAAATATGCCGCCATTGTGATCGAGGAATCCTCTGGCCGGGTTCTGTTTGCGCGCAATGCTGACAAATCACGCTACCCGGCATCGCTGACCAAGATCATGACGCTCTATCTGCTGTTCGAGGAGCTTGAATCTGGTCGCGTGTCGATGTCGACAAGAATGCCGGTATCACGCGTGGCAGCCAGTCGGTCGCCCTCCAAACTCTATCTTCGTCCAGGCCAGAGCATCTCGGTCAAGGACGCCATCTTTGCCCTGATCACGAAATCGGCAAACGATGTCGCCACCGTTGTGGCTGAGCAACTCTCGGGCACCGAACGGGAATTCGGCAAGCGGATGACCCGCAAGGCGCGCGCCCTTGGCATGAACCGCACCACCTTTCGCAACGCCTCGGGCCTGCCCAACCGGCAGCAGCGATCGACGGCGCGTGACATGGCGCGTCTGGCAATTGCCGTGCGGCGTGATTTTCCTCAGTATTTCGGCTTTTTCTCAACCACGTCCTTTCGCTGGAAGGGACAGAAATTTGGAAATCATAACAAGCTTCTGACGAAATATTCGGGAACTGACGGTATCAAGACAGGCTATATCAACGCCTCGGGTTTCAATCTCGTCGCAACTGTTGAACGCGCAGGGGTCAGATTGATTGGCGTCGTGTTTGGCGGTCGCACAGGCCGCACGCGCGACGCCCATATGGTCAAAATTCTCGATAAATCCTTCAAGCGGGTGAAGCCAGCCGATATCCGCACGCAGCTGACCCCGGTGCGCAGCGGGGCCGTGACCGCACTTCCCAAAACCCTGCCAGTGCCGCCTCCTGTGCCGGATGCGCTGCCAGTGGCGCCGCCGCCGCGCCGCGTGAAACATGCCAGCATCGATATCGCGCTGGCAGGAGAGTCTGCCTATCTCGACAGCGCGCCGCCAACACCAAACATGACACTGAATGCCGGTCCGACCCAATGGAGTGTCCAGATCGGCAGTTTTGCCAAACGTGCCAATGCGCACAAGGCGGCCGCGCAGGCCCGCCGCGCCACCGATGGCGTCCTGGCCGCGACACCGGCCCGTCTGACGATGGTGACACGTGGCAGCATTCCGCTCTGGCGGGTGCGTTTTCACAATCTTGACGAGACACAGGCCAGATCGGCCTGCGCGGCCCTGTTCGCCAAGGGGCGCCCCTGCATGGCCATTGAAGAAGATGGGCGGCAGTCCGGCTAGCCACCGGGATCACCACCCGGGATCACTATTCGGCGCTGCCAGGCCTGTGGACATTCTTGTCGAGATCCGGAAGATCAGCCCCAACGGGACCCCATGACGGGTGCGAATGGGCATAGATCTGCCCCGATACTGTCAATATGTCACTGCAATCAAAGGCACCCGGCGCGATGCTGATCATTGGCAGGTCATCACGTCGATAGAACATCTGCGATCCGCAGACGGTACAGAAGCCGCGCTCGGCCCATTCGGAGCTGCGATACCAGCGCGGTTCAGTTTCACTCAACAGTGTAAAGCTGTCGGCAGGAACAGCCGAAGCGCCCCAGCTTGTGCCAGTGAGCCTCAGACAGTCTGAACAATGGCAGATCAGAATCTGGCGCAGCGGCCCGTCGGCACGAAAGCGGATCACCCCGCAATGGCATCCGCCCTCAAAGCTCTGCCCTTCGGTTCCTGAAACCGGTCGGTCCATGATGACACCTCCCCCATGGCCTGCCCCTGTCGCCCGGTGATCGACAATCGTACACAGAGGTAGCAATTCCACGCCAGATTCATCGAAAATCACGGCTTCGCATGCGCGTACCACGCTGATCACGGGCCGCTTCCTCGTCAAGATGGCGAAGATAGCCATTCAGGTTGAACAGCGACTCGGCGATAAAATGCAGCACCGCCTTTTCACGCTGGATACGCCCGACGACACCCAGGATCTGTGATCGCAGCATCGGGTCACGGTAGGTTTCGGTCAGTTTTGACCAGATGATGACATTCAGCGAATGCAACCCATCCTCCAGCGTCAGGAATACAGTCCCACCGGCGGTGCCGGGGCGCTGGCGCATCGTCACCAGCCCGGCAAGCCGCAGCCGCTGGCCATCGCGCGCTTCGTGCGCCACCGCACAGGTCTGCCAGCCATCGGCGGCAAGCGGACGTTCCAGCAGTCGCACAGGATGCGCCTTTAACGACAAACCCAGGCTACGGTAATCGGCGGCCACCTCCTCGCCAGGCTGGGCGCGCGGCAGGGTGACAGACGGCTCGGCCCCGGCAAGGTCATGGTGCCGGCGCGTGGCATGTGCAAAAAGCGGCAGTTCCTGCCATCGCTGGCCAGCCAGCGCGCGCACCTCCCACAACGCCGTGCGACGGTCGAGACCGAGGGTGGCAAACGCATCGCCTTTTGCCAGCGCCTCAAGAGCCCGCGCCGAGACATCGGCCCGCCGCATGATATCGGACAGCCCGGCATAGGCAGGCATACGGCTTGCCGCGATCCGCGCGCCCTCGGCCTCGGCAAGCCCCTTGACCAGCCGCAGCCCCAGCCGCAGGGCATGATGGCCCTGCCGGTTATTTGGGTCGGTCTCGAGCGTGCTGTCCCAGTCGGAATGCCCGACATCGGCAGGCCGCACCTCGATGCCGCTCCGCCGGGCCTCGGCGACAAGCTGTGAGGGGGAATAGAACCCCATCGGCTGGGCGTTCAGCAGCGCGCAGATAAAGACATCGGGATAGTGGTTCTTGATCCAGGCCGACACATAGACAAGCAGCGCAAAGCTGGCAGCGTGCGATTCCGGAAATCCATAAGTGCCAAAGCCCTCGATCTGGCGAAAACAGCGCTCGGCGAACTCCGGATCATAGCCGCGCGCGACCATGCCGCGGATCATCTTGTCGTGGAACCTGCCGACATCACCATGTTTCTTGAAGGTGGCCATGGCGCGGCGAAGCTGGTCCGCCTCGCTGCCGGTAAAGCCGGCGCCGACAATGGCGATCTGCATGGCCTGTTCCTGGAACAGCGGCACACCAAGTGTCCGTTCCAGCACATCGCGAAGCGCCTCGGAAGGATAGCTGACCTTTTCAAGCCCGGCGCGACGACGAAGATAGGGATGCACCATGTCACCCTGGATCGGCCCCGGCCGCACAATCGCCACCTGCACCACCAGATCGTGAAAGCATCGTGGCTGAAGACGCGGCAGCATCGCCATCTGGGCCCGTGATTCCACCTGAAAGACACCGACCGAGCGCCCCTCGCACAGCATGTCATAGGTCGCGCCATCCTCGGGCGGCACCGATGCCAGCGTCAGCGGACGGTTGTAATGCCGGCGCAGCATGTCAAAAGCGCGGCGGACACAGCTCAACATGCCAAGCGCGAGGACATCGACCTTCAGCAGGCCCAGCGCATCGAGATCATCCTTGTCCCATTCGATGACCGTCCGGCCCTCCATCGCGGCCGGGCTGATCGGACACAGGTGATCAAGCCTCCCACGGGTGATGACAAAGCCGCCAACATGCTGTGACAGATGACGGGGAAAGCGGCTGATCTCGCCAACCAGCCTTCGTACCAACGCAATCCGCCGGTCAGCCGGATCGATACCGACAGCGCGAAGCGCCTCATCATCCGGCCCGCCTGCCTCGCGCCCCCATGCCTGTCCGGACAGCGCCGCCTGAACATCACTGCTGAGCCCGAATACCTTTGCCACCTCGCGCAATGCGCTGCGCGTCCGGTAGGTGATCACCGCCGCCGTCAGGCCGGCGCGGCTGCGGCCATATTTGGCATAGATATACTGGATCACCTCCTCGCGGCGCTCATGCTCGAAATCAACATCGATATCGGGCGGTTCGCCCCGCGCCTCGCTGATGAAACGCGCGAACAGCGGCTGTGAACGGTCCGGATCGACCGAGGTGATGCCAAGGCAGTAACAGACCGCCGAATTGGCAGCAGAGCCGCGTCCCTGGCACAGAATCCCGCGGCCACGGGCAAAACGGACAATATCGAAAACAGTCAGGAAATAGGGCGCGAAAGCCATTTTCGCGATCAGGGCAAGTTCGCGGTTGAGATGATCTTCGACCTTTGCGGACACACCGTCGGGATAGCGTTCGGCGGCGCCGTTCCAGGTCTGGTATTCCAGCTCGGCCATCGCGTCACGACCGCCAGGCGACACCTCGTCAGGATATTCATAGGACAGATCATCCATCGAGAAGTCACAGAGATCGGCCAGTTCGGCCGCATGGGAAAGCGCCTGCGGAACATGGCGCCAGCGACGCGCCAGTTCGGCCGGTGTCAGGATATGACGCTCGGCATTGCGCGACAGCAGCGCGCCGGCCCGTTCAAGCTGCTGCTTTTCGCGAATACAGCTCAGAACATCGGCAAGCGGGCGGCGTGCCGGCAGGTGATAGAGCGCGTCACCGGCGGCGGCAAGCGGCAGGTCCAGCGCCGTCGCCATGTCGGCAAGCAGGGCAAGACGCGCCTCGTCACCGCCATCACGATACAGCGCCGCCCCGGCAAAGACCCGTCCGGCGGCGGCATCACGGATCCGCGCCAGATGCGTCGCATGGCCGGAATCGGGGTGAAGTGGCGGCATCACCAGCAGCGCGGTGCTGGCGGCAAGCCGCGCCAGATCGGCAAGATGCAGTATCGGCGCCGCCTTCGTCCCGCGAAGGTTGCCCTCGCTGAGAAGCACCGACAGCGATTCATAACCGGCGCGGCTGGTCGGATGGACAATCACCTCCGGCCCGTCGACTGGCCGCAGTCGCGCACCCACCACCAGCCGAATGCCATGGTCGCGGGCGGCGACATGCGCGCGCACGATTCCGGCAAGCGAATTCACATCGGCAATACCGATGGCGCGCCATCCCAGCGACGCCGCTGTTTCAACCATCTCATGCGGATGCGACGCCCCGGCAAGGAAGCTGAAATTGCTGTAGCAGCCCAAAATGGCCGGGGGGGCCGCCAGATGCTGGCCATTGTCCGGATCCGATGTCGCCATCAGGCGAAGAAACCGTGAAGGAACCAGTCCGGGTCCTCGCCGCGTTCGGGCAGGCCCTCGCGATAGACCCAGAACCCGGCACCGCGGTCATCCTGAAGCCGGAAATAGTCGCGCGTGCGGGTGCCGGCGGCGGCATGCCACCATTGCGGCGCGATCCGTTCCGGGCCGCTGGCGCGCACAATCCGGTGCGTGCGTTTCTGCCAGACGAACTGCGCCGGCGGATGGTCGGGAAGCAGCGCCACCACCGCCAGCCGGTGCGGATGCGCCAGCAGGCGGATCGGGCGCGGCGCCGCGGTCAGGCAATGGGGCGGCGCGTTCATCCGGTCGTCAAAGCCGGCCTGTTCCATATCGGGATAGGCCATATATTGCGCCGCCTCGGGCTGCCAGCAGTCGCGGGGTTTGATTCGCAGCACCGCGCCATGACCAAGCCGCGCCACCAGCCTGTCGATCAGGCTGGCCCGGCTTTCGGCAACCGACACCCCGTCATCAAACGCCGCCGACACCGGCGCCTGCGGGCTGCAGCCATGCGCCTCCATCCACATCCGCTCGATCCCGAATTCAGGGTCGATCGCCTCGCCGGCATCGGCAAACAGGCGCCGGAACCCGGCGGCATCGCGGCTTGGGCGCGACAGATGGACATCATGGCCACGTACCACGCCATCGACCCGCTGCCAGCCAAGCTGCAGCCGCCTTGCACCCACCCCATGCTGCTGCAGGATCAGGCTCAGCTCGTCGGTCAGCTGTTCAATCGCCGCATGGATATCGGCCGGCGCGGCGATGGGCTCGGCGAAATTCAGCGCCGCCAGACGCGGACGCGGCGGCGCGATCGGGGTAAAGCTTTCATTCACATGGCCAAGCGCCGCATCAAGGCGCGTTGTCACGACGGTGCCGAACCGGGCGGCAAGCGGCGCGCGCGGCAGGGCGGTGAGATCGCCAATCCGGCGCAGGCCCGACGCCGCCATGGCGGTGCAGATCGTGCCATCGAGCCGCAGCGCGGCCAGCGGCAGATCGGCAAGAAGGCCGGCCAATTGACGCGGCGCGGGCGAGTCCATATGCGTACAGGCATAACGTTGTGCCGCCCTGCCATGGCGGGCCAGCGCCCAGGCAGCGCCGCAGGTCGGTGCCACAGCGATGCGCGCCGTCAGCCCGGCCCGCCGCAACCGGCGCGCCATATCGGCAAGCAACGGGCGGACCCCGCCCTGAAGATGCGCCGCCCCGGCAACATCAAGCCAGATCCCGTTGCCATCATGCGCGATGGCGGCGCCGGTGCCGACGGGTTCGGCCGGGGCCGGTGCGGTCAGCGGGCAATAACGCCGCGCCCATCTGGCAAGATGCAGCAGATCATCCGCATCGGCGGCGGCATCGCTGTCGCGCGAGACAAGGGTCGGGCGCAGGGCGCGGGCATCGGCAAGCCGCATGCCGGCATGAAGCCCGCCGCGCCGCGCCAGACGGCAGACGGCGTCCACCAGCTCGGCCCCCCGCCCGGTCCCTGTGTGCGTACCGGTCAGGACCAGCGGCGCGCCATCCGGCACCGCACCGCCGCGGCGCAGACGTTCAGCCGCCAGATGCGGAAACCAGACATGGATGATGAGTCGCGACATACCCTGCCCCGCCACGCTAGCCGGCCAGATTCCCGGCCAGATTCCCGGCTGAAACCGGTGCCGCATTCGCACCCTGTCGGCGTCCAACGATCCGGCGCGGCAGCCCGCCACCGGTCAGCGGCAGTTTTGGCGTGGCCGTATCGCCGACTTTGTGAGCCCCGCCATTCATCCCTGAATTCATCCCTGAATTCACCGGGCCAAGATCGCAAAAGCTGTTATCCCACGCCTGCCAGCACAGCCTTGTCGCATGCGGGCGGCCACCTCGCGCCTGCAGCAGATCGACCTGCCAGCAGGGTGATGCATGAGGAGACCGGAGATGGTGAGGGGTGGCCGGACTGATCGCCGGACTGATCGCCGGACTGATCGCCGGGGCGATACGCCACTGTGTCTCGAACCCGCTCGCCGCGACCGGCCAGCCGGTCAGGAACCCGGTGACGCCGCTTGCCTCGGCCGCCAGCTGCGCGCGCCGTGCCAGCCGCATCCAGTAATCGCCGGACTGGCTGGCCCCGTCATATTCCAGGATCACGGCGGCCAGGCCGGATGTGCGCAGGATGTCCTCAAGCGCCGCCAGCCTTTGTCCCGGGCTGGGGGAATCGACGATCAGCAGCCGCCCCGGATCAACCCCCAGCGCCGCCAGCCCGGCGGCATACAGCATTCCCGACGCGCCGGCCGCCGCGGCCGGGCACCAGACCACCGGCGCCGAATCATCCGCCTGCGAGGCATCCACATGCGCCAGCACGCGGCGCAGCAGCGCGGCGGTGAATCCCGTCAGCGCGCCATCATGCCCCGGGCGCCCGCACAGCAGATGCACCCGCCCCGGCGCCAGCCCGCCGGCAAGCGCCGAATCAAGCGATTCGACGCCAAGCGGCAACCGCGCCGCGCCGGCCCGCCCCTCGATCCCGGCGACATCACGGCGCAGCGTGCGGAAACGTTCGGCGCGGCCGCGCCGATTATCGGGCCCGGCATCCGACATGACCCGATCATGCTGTTTTTCCGAAGATATTTCATAGTGAACGCCAGAATTTTTCACCGATGGTGACAGAGATAATGACGAGGCCGAGGCCGGTTTCGGGGCCGGTTTCGGGGCCAGTTCCGGGGCCAGTTCCGATGTCATGGTCATTTCATGTCCGCCTGTGATCATCACCTGCCTCCTGTCCCGTCGCGGCCCACCAAGGGCCCCAGCAACGGATTATCCTCTCTGTTCATCCTTTTGTTCATGTTTTGTTCTATAAAAACCCAGACCATGAGTCAATGGACGTGGCGGGGCATAACGGCACGCGCGGGAACAGGGATCGCAAGAACCGGCAGGACGACATGCGTCAGAGATCAGGGAAACCCGAAAAAAGGCGCGCCGGGACCATCAATCCCGGCCAGCACCTCATTGATCATGAATATTTTTCACGCGCGCGCCAGAAGGCTAGACAATCTCAACGATCAAGCTTTCGGGAATCGCGATGTCAGGATTGGCAGAAACAAAATCCTCATATGAGAAGGTGCCTTCAAATTCCTTAATAATCGCAATTTTGTGTGAATCATCTTCGGAGTTGGGGTTTGCGACATTATAGAGAACGATCACGTCAATGGTCTCCCTTGAAGAACTATCATTCGGGAACTTGAGCATTGTTTCCTCACTCCACCAGATTTTTCTGCCGGCATTTATATCCGCCGGTTCCAAAACGATTTTGTCTCGTCCATCCTCAAAATCGCTGATCACGGGCACCTTATCGCGTGCCGAATTGCTCGTGACAATATTGTAACTTCCGATTGTGGCTAGCCGATCGCTATGGGGAATGCTGGTGAAATAGTCAGTGACGTATCTTGTCCCAGCCATCTCCGGATTCAACTCTGAGTCAATTCCATTGATAGAAACATAGCGTTGAACTGCAGGGATCGTCTCAAGAGCGGGTTTATTCAAAGGCAGAAACATACTGTCGGTCGGGGTCGTCAATCCATGCTCACCATGCCAGGCCCTGCCGTAATAGCTGAATGGAATCTCGAACACCGCCAGGACATTGTCGTCGCGAACCTCCTTGGAACTGTAGAAAATCAACTCGTAGTTACGCTGATTGAGCGGTGCGGATATGAACTTCACCTGCCAGTAGATTGTCGCATTGTCGCCGGTGAACAGCAGGCGATCCCCCTCATCCGGATGGAAACTGCTGAAAACCGGCGCCGTCGCCCTCGCGCTGGGGCCGCCATCAAACATAAACGCATCCCGTCCCTCGTTGTCGCCGTTAACGGTCAGATTTTTTCTGCCCCCGGTAAGGTCCCGTTGCTCCCTGATGATGTAATCAAGCGTGGTGGACCCGTCGGGTCGCCGGGCGAAAAAGGATCCTTCATTCTCGCGCAGAGATGCGAATTTCCAGGCAGTTAAATTGCCATATTCGCTGACCAAGGCGAGAACATTGTCGTCCAGACTCACATCATGGGGGTTGTAAAGAACATCCTTGCGTTGTCTGACACCGTTGACCTCGTCATATCCATGTCGGACAAGGATATATGGCAGGTCAACACTGATCCGGTCATGGGTTTCCAGTCCGGAGATATAGTCGGCGTTCTCCTCTGTCCTATATCGGGTTTTGTCCAGCGTGTGGGTGTCGGACTGATTTACAGTGGACTGCCTTACGACCCGCTGCGGCTGTTCCGATGGCGGGTCACCGGCGCTACCGTCTTCACCGGTTGGGGGATTCCCCGTGCCGGGTTGCGGCTGGTTTGGTTGTTGGGGGGCCTGGTTTGGTTGTTGGGGGGCCTGGACGT
>JBMZTC010000019.1:40458-44087 GCA_049623505.1 Puniceispirillaceae bacterium (SeqCode)
TAAAAATCACAAGATGCCGGATTGGGGTTGTGATTCGACCATCACTCACCTCCACCTGCAAATAATACTGGCCAGACCTGTCCGGGGTAAAAGTATCCTCACTCGAGACTGTGATTCGATCTGGCGAAATCCACTTGGTGGTATAGGTTAATGTATTACGATCCGGGTCACTGAAACCATTTTTGTCAAAGCCAATCCTGGTATTGACGGGAACTGAAAGGTATTCAAAAAGCCGCGTCTCCACAGGCGTTGGGTTACCGTTCGCATATTGGACAAGCCGCAATTCACCAACAGGCGCATCGTTCAGGTTGTTCAAAAACACAGAGATATGCTGTACTGCCGAAGGGCCATTATTGTAACTGACGACAATGCGCAGATCTATCTGGCCATTCGGATTATGTTCGCTCTCATAATCCAGATGTGCGTACCGCTTGACCGAAAGCTTGCCATTTTCCCTTATGGTAAACCGGTCGTTATCAACCACGAAACTGCCATCCTGCTGACGGCTCAGAATGTTGATAATAGGCCTGTTGTCGCCGTTGCCACGGGCGGCGGCAAACAGGCCTGAAACACTCGACGTCAGAACTAAACCCGTTTTAATCGGCTCGACAGTTTGTGATATGTCGGTTGTCTCGTCGATCCTCTGTCCGCTGTTTCGATTTTCAAAACCAAGGGTCAGCGAGCTTGGCATGTCGGAAGATGGGTTTGTCGGGCCTGGTTGCTCGGTGTTCGGCGGCGCAACGCCATTGACCCGGATTGTCAGCTTTGCCGTATGAACGCCGCCATCCGCATCGGCGATCCGGTAGGTGAAGACATCATCAACAGGCCTGTCCGCATTGGTTCCCGCAACATAGCTGTAGCCGCCATCCGCATTCAGCGTCAGCCGGCCATAGACGCCCTGCAGCGCCTCGCCGATCCGACCCGCCGCGCCGCCGGTGCCGTCACCCGCCCACACTGCGTTCACGACAAGCGAGTCTCTCGCTGTCTCGGCGTCACGGTCATTGGCGCGAACATTGCCGCGCACCGTCGCGCCCTCATCAACCGGTCCGGCATTGTCGTCAGCGGCGGTCGGCAGGGTGTTCGGCGGCGCCGGGTCAGGCTGAGCGGCCGCTTCTTTGATAGCGCTGACCTGGGCCTTTAATGCGTTAAGTTCGTCCTTCAACGCTTCCAAATCTTCACTGTTTCGCTCGATTCTGCGGGTGTTTTCCTCAATCAGATCACTATGTTCTTTGACAAGCCTGGTGATGCCGGGCAGCGCTTTGCGCACGATTTCGAACGCTTTCTCTTTGTCCGGGGTCAACCCCTGTTTGTAGGGTTTGTCGCGCAACGGGTCAAAACCTGGAAAGGTTGATTTCACCTCCTGTTCCTTATAGACACCCTTTGCGATCAGATGCGTTAGCGCCGAAACGACGCTTGCCCCTTCCGGCGCCAGCCATGTGCCGAATTTTGATAAATCCTGATCGTCCGCAGTCCCCTCAATCTTGTCATTGCCGAGGTCCTTGGCCCTTGTCAGATCGACGATATAGCGTTTGCCGCGATTCTGGGCGGATATGGACCCCCGGAACGCGCCCGAACTGTCCGTCGTGCCAACATATTCGTCGCGCCCGGGGTTCAACTGGCCGTCATCATCGGCATCGACATAGACAACGGCACCTTTGACCGGCCCGTCATAGACATAGCCTTCCCGCTGCAGCATCTGCGACGCACCTGCCGTCGTGGGCCGGCCGCCTCCACCACCGCCGCCACCACCACCACAGGCGGCGAGGATCAGCGCCCAGAATGACATGCCATAGGGCGTCAGGCTGGTCGTCGCCCGGCCAGGCTGCCAGTTCGTCTTGGGGAGAGTTCGGGCTTCGCCCCGCCCCTCGCTCTGTCTGTCACCAGTTATGTCGCCGATGATATCGGTGCGCCGCATGCAGAGTTCCGCCTTGCCTTGCGCCCGGCGTTGCGCCCGGCGCGTGATCCCGAGAATACGGGCCCGGCACCGCATGGTGTCAGAAACCCGTCACGACAGCATGCCATGAGGGTGGCTAATAAACCGTTAAGGGCGGGAAACTAATTTGATGTTTCTTTGGGTGATGTTTCGCTGTCGGCGGTGACCCGGACCGGCGCAACCGGCCCAATGATCACGCCATCCGGTCACGCCATCCGGTCAGGCCATCCGGTCAGGCCGCCCGCCTAAACAGGCAGCTCGGTTTCGACAAGCCGCGCCCAGTAGGTGGCGCCGACCGGCAGCACCTCGTCATTGAAATCATAGCGCGCGCCATGCAGCTGCGCATCCGCCGGTGCCGGGCCGGAGCCAAGCCAGATATACGCCCCCGGCCGTTCTTCCAGCATGAAGGCGAAATCCTCGGCGCCAAGCGAGGGTTCGATGTCGCGCGTCACCGTGCCATTACCAAGAACAGCTTCCATCACCGTTCCGGCGCGCGCCGCCTCGGCGGCGTGATTGACCGTCGCCGGATAGCCGGGATGCCACTGGAAATCGAGATCGCAATGATAGGTTGCCGCTGTTGTCCCGGCGATCTCGCGGATCGCCTGTTCCAGACCCACGCGGGTCTCGGCGCTGAACGAGCGCGCCGTGCCGGCAAGGCTGACCGTATCGGGAATGACATTGTGCGCGCTGCCGGCCTGGAACACGGTGACGCTGACAACCGCCGGATCGACTGGCGAGACACGGCGCGAGACGATGGTCTGCAATGACTGCACGATGGCGGCGCCGCAGGGAATCGGGTCGATCGTCAGATGCGGCATGGCGGCGTGGCCACCGCGCCCGGTCACAGTCATCTCGAACATGTCGGCATTGGCCATGCAGACGCCGGAATGGATGCCGGCATTGCCGGCCTGCATCGACGGCCAGTTATGGAGACCCCAGACGGTCTCCATCTCGAATTTCGTGAACAGGCCGTCATCAATCATCGCCTTGCCGCCGGCCCCGCCTTCCTCGGCCGGCTGGAAGATGAAATAGACGGTGCCGTCGAAATTGCGGGTCTCGGCAAGATACTGCGCCGCGCCAAGAAGCATCGTCGTATGGCCGTCATGCCCACAGGCATGCATCCGCCCCGGGGTTTGCGAGGCATGCGCGAAGTCGTTCAGTTCCTGCATCGGCAGTGCGTCGATGTCGGCGCGAAGGCCGATCGCCCGCGTACCCTCGCCACGGCCTCGCAGCACGCCAACGACGCCTGTCTTGCCCATGCCGCGATGCACCTCGATCCCGAATTCGGCCAGCCTGGCGGCGATGAAGTCGGATGTCCACACCTCCTCATAGCTGGTTTCGGGATGCATATGCAGCTGATGGCGCCAGCCGCGATGTTCGTCGGCACGGTCGGCGATGGAGTTTATGACAGTCATGATGTCTCAACAGGGCTGGTGTTTCGCTGCCGCCAATGTTCGTCGTCCAGGCGCCCGAGGTCAAGCTCGCATCCTGCCGCAGGATGGTGTCCGGATGCGGCGATTTGTGGGATGTCACAGCGTTTTCAGGGCGCGTCGTTTCTGCTATTCAACGACTAGTACCCGCTGTCGGCGCGCCTTTGCAGGACGGTGTCGGGCGGGGCAAACCGGTGGTCGGCAGGGGGACAGGTGCCATCACGACCACAGCGCAGATTGGCGATGCGATGACAGACGCCCCGGAC
>JBMZTC010000020.1:0-43732 GCA_049623505.1 Puniceispirillaceae bacterium (SeqCode)
GAGGCGCATCATGTCGAGATGCAGGGTGTCGGACATGCACCCTATTGCGAGGACGCAAATACATTCAACAGCCTGGTTGAACAATTCATTGATCGTCATTCAGGCTCATGAACGCCCTCACCCATCCCGGCTTCATCAGCTATTTTCTGTCGAACACCCTGTCTCTACTTGGCATATGGATCCTGAAAGTTGGGATGGGATGGCTGGCCTGGCAGATCACCCAATCAACATTCTGGACCAGTGTGGTGTCTTTGTTGTTGATGGCCCCTGTCGGATTGCTCGGTCCGTTTATCGCCGTCTTTGTGGAACGTTGGGATGCCCGCCGCGCCATGCTGGCCACCAAGATCCTGATGGTTGTCATCACCACGGCGATTTTTGGCATTCAGATTCTGGACCAACATAATCTGTGGACCCTCGTCGGCTGCTCGACAGCGCTTGGTTTTCTAAGCGCCTTTCAACATCCCGTCCGGCTGGTCTTCATTTCTCTTGTGGTACCACGGCCCTATCTCGCCAGTGCCGTGGGCCTGAATTCGGTTTCATGGAACCTGTCGCGGATCATCGGTCCCGGGCTGGCTGGCCTGACCATTCACTTTTTGGGTCTATCGCCAACCTTTTTCCTCGCAATTTTGTTCAATGTACCGCTGATCATATGTCTGTATTTTCTGGCTCTTCAGCCACGCTTGGCCGACACCGGTGAGACATCCGGCTTCATGAAGAGAATGATCGATGGCGGCACTGTTGCCCTCAGAACACCTCTTATTTTTTCAACCCTGATCCTGGTCAGCCTGAACAGCTTCTTTGTGCGCGGCATACTGGAAATCCAGCCTGCCATCGTTGGGCAGATCATGGGAGGAAAGAGCCACGATCTAGCCTTTGTGACAGCCGCAGCGGGACTGGGATCCCTGTTGGCGTCGGGATGGATCGGCATTGGAAAACTGGAAAAATCACAGATCCAGAAAAACCTCTGGCCGATGCTCGTTACCGGAATTTTGGCAAGTGCCTTCCTGCATTTCTTCGTCAGCCTAACACCGGTCAGCCTCATTTTCGTGGTGACCGGCTTTACGGCGACGATAGTCGGGATTGGCGCACAGACCCTTATCCAGCTTGAAGTTCAGGAAAACTACAGGGCAAGAGTGATGACCTGGTGGTCTACCATATCCTTTGGCAGCCTTTTTCTTGGAGGCACCATGGCCGGCTTACTCGGGGATTTCATCGGGATGGATCACGCGATCCTATTCATGATGCTGGCTGCTGGCACGCTGGCGCTATCCGTCTTGCCACGGATCAAAGCCCTGACAAGTTCAAATCCGGTGTGAATTTTTTCCGGCTCACCTTAGGATAGAGCAAAACATAAAGGCGACAGCAGATGGAACGGGATCAGGCACTTGGCCAGATTGATGATTACTTCCTGAACGGCGCGTTTGAAGCCGACCTTGCACGGCGGATCGCCTTCAGGACAGAGAGCAATCTCGAAGGGTGTGAAGATGCGCTGCAGGGCTATCTTGCCGAAGACCTCGTCCCCTATTTGTCTTCCATGGATTTTGACTGCGCGATCCATCCCAACCCGAGAAGCGAAGCGGGCCCTATCCTCGTCGCCCGCCGGCAGGAGGATGACAGCCTTCCCACCATCATGACATATGGTCATGGCGACGTCGTTGCTGGCTATGACGGCCAGTGGGTCGATAACATGGATCCCTGGCGCATCACCCGGGTTGGTCATCGCTGGTACGGGCGCGGCACAGCAGACAATAAAGGCCAGCACACGATCAATCTCGCCGCCCTAAAAGCTGTCTTGAGTGTACGTGGCAAGCTAGGATTCAACATCATCGTGCTTATCGAGATGGGCGAAGAGCGCGGCTCACCCGGGCTGAAGGAATTCTGTACGGCCAAGAAGCATCTGTTCGATGCCGATGTGTTTATCGCCTCCGACGGGCCTCGCCTTCATCCCGACAAGCCGACAATTTTCATGGGATCGCGCGGGGTCTTTAATTTCACTATGCGGCTGGATGTGCATGAAGGCGGTCATCATTCGGGCAACTGGGGCGGTCTGCTAACCAACCCCGGCGTGGTGATGGCGCATGCGCTTACTAGCATGATCGATGCAAACGGCAGGATCCTTGTCGACGGTTGGCGCAGCACAGAGATAACTGACTCTGTGCGCGCGGCCATTGCCAAGCTTGAAGTCGGTGGAGGCGAGAACGCGCCGGTGATGAACCCGAACTGGGGTGAACCTGACATGACCCCGGCCGAACGGGTCTTCGCTAGCAACACCTTCGAAATCCGTGCCTTCGAAACCGGCAATCCACAGTTGCCGGCAAACGCCATCCCGCCTTCCGCCATTGCCTACGGTCACCTTCGCTATGTCGTCGGAACCGACCCAGAACAGTTGATGCCACTGCTCCGGGCACATCTTGACAGGCATGGGTTCACTGACATCGAACTCAAAGCCGAGCGTGATCCAATGTATGCCACACGGCTTGACCCCGATCACCCGTGGGCAAAATGGGTCGTCGGATCTCTCACCAAAACATATGGCGGTGAAATCACAGTCATGCCAAACCTTGGCGGCTCCCTTCCGAACGAAGTGTTTGCAGATGTGCTCGGCCTTCCAACCATCTGGGTGCCACACTCCTATGCCGGCTGTTCACAGCATGCACCAAACGAACATATCCTTGAAGGCACGACAAAGACCGCCCTGCGGCTGATGACAGGTCTATGGTGGGACATAGGTGCTGGAAACACGCCGGCAAAAAAATAAAAAGGTATTCATAAATAGTTGAAACCCTAGGGCTTACCTCTGCTGTGCGTCTATACAAAACTACTTGCCTAGGCCGTTATTAATCTATTGCCGGCACAGGCTTGAAGCGCAAGCCACCGCCAAGTGACGGTGTCAACGCCCCGCAGTGCGCCGCAGTGTCCTCTAACATACCGTTTACGATGGTGATCCTTGTGATGTGCTATTGCCTGTGACTGGCCCTGAAACGAGAGCGCGCGAAGCTATAGATCGCGCACAACCGGCTCCAGCACCTCCAGAAACTAAAATACTGGACACCCAGAATTAAGAATCTATTACTTTTCTGTAGCGTAGTCTGCGCCATCATTTTCCATCCAGCCTGAAAGTGGTCTATTCCCTTGATGGTTCGTGATCAGTATTTGCACCCTCTGGAGCCGGTATATGCGCCTTCTCTTCATCACCCTGATCGTGACCATGCTGGCCGCGCCAGCGTCGGCGCATCAATGCATCCTCGGCGGCAGTTCGGCATCGGACATTCAGATCTACAATAGTTGTAAATCTGATCTGGCGTCCGGCACTGCTGGCCACGAAGATGCTGGCAAGGATCTGTCAGCTGATATCTTGCGACTTCAGGCCGAAAACGAAGCGCTGAAGGCACGACTGACAGCGGTCAAACGTCGTCTGCTGGATATCCTCGGTGATCTCTAGGCATCATTGGGACCATAGGGTTTAGCACCGGATGTTCACTTTCGCGGCGGCGGTATTTCTGCTGATCATCACGCCTGGCCCCGGCGTTCTGTCGACGGCTGGTGTTGGCGCCGCCCATGGCTGGCGCCAGGGCCTGTTCTATGTCGGCGGGCTTTGCGCCGGCACCAATCTTGTCAGTTTTGCCGTCATTTCCGGGTTGGCCGCGGTGATCTTGGCCGAACCTCTTGTCCGCACAATCCTGATGTTCACTTCGGCAGCCTATCTTGGCTATCTGGCGCTGCGGATTGCGCTTGCTGGTGCAAAGATCACGTTCATCCAAACCACCGCGCCGGGGTTTGTCGCCGGATTGACACTGCAATTCATCAATCCGAAGGCCTATGCGGTCAACACGACCCTGTTCAGCGGTTTCGCGTTTTATCCGGAAAGCTTTGCTGTCGAAACCGGACTCAAACTTGTGATCGTGAACATGATCTGGATACCACTTCACCTGCTGTGGCTGTATGCCGGCGTCAGGCTCAACAGCCTGAACCTTGCCCCCCGAACACAGCGCGCCATAAACCTCATCATGGCGCTGTGCCTGATCGGCGTGGTTATATTGTCGGTCTGGTCTGTCCTGAGGTTACCTGTAGCAGCAACCAGTTAACCATCACGCTAGCCCTTGGCAGCCAACGACTTCCTGGGATCATAAAAGGGTTTGGGAACGATCCGGCATTCGCGTTGTTCACTACCTATCTCGATGACAGCCTTCGTGCCGATGTCAGCATGGGCAGCGGCCACAAGGGCAAGCGCGATGTTCTTTTCAAGCCGCGGCGAATGAACCGCCGAAGTGACATGGCCTATATCGCTGCCATCCTGTCTGATTGGCCAGAATTCATCATTCGAGCCAATCAGCGGCGGTCCGTCGAATTCCAATCCAACCTGTCGCTGGCTGACACCCTCGCGACTGATGCGTGTCAACGCCGCCTTGCTGACAAAGTCACTTTCCATATCGAGATCGACAAGCCGGTCCATTCCCAGCTCGAACGGATTGTTCCGAAGCGTCATGTCAGCATGATAGGACAGCATCGCAGCCTCGATCCGGCGGATGCTGGAGGTGTGACCGGGATGAAGCCCCTTCGGCCCACCAACCTCCATCAGATAGTCCCACAGACGATCGCCCTGAGACCCGTCTCGAAGGAAAATCTCGTATCCAAGCTCGCTTGACCATCCAGTTCGCGAAATAACGAGTGGAACGCCATCCCAATCATATTCCATAAACCGATAATATTTCAGTTCCGCCGGCGCATCACCGAAGGCCGCGCGCAGAATGTCACGTGAGTTAGGCCCCTGAAGCTGCAATGGCGAGACATCAGGCTCGCTCACCTGAACGTCCATGCCGGCGGTCGCGGCAACACCTTTGGCCCAGAGCAACACGTCGCTGTCAGCAATCGACAGCCAGAAGTGATTTTTTCCAAGCTTCAGCAGGATCGGATCATTGATGATCCCGCCATCCTGATCAGTGATCAGGACATATTTGCACTGACCTACCTCGCATTTCGACAGATCGCGACAACTCAGATACTGCGTGAAACGCGCGGCATCTGGTCCGGTGATCTCGACCTGGCGTTCCACCGCGACGTCACAAAGAATGGCCTCGTTGACCAGATTCCAGAAATTCTGAACCGGGTCGCCGAAATCGCGCGGGATATACATATGGTTGTAGACCGAAAAGCCCTTTGCACCCCACCGCAGCGCGGCGTCAGAGAACGGGGACTTGCGCACCTGCGTGCCAAAGCTGAATTTCTGAAAGTTACGGTCATTTTCTGACGAAGTCTGGGTCATATCCGTGGGTCCGATGATGTGAAAAGACACAGCGTTGTCGATCAGGATTGACAGCTTTTGCCGGGCATTAGTATCTCAGTTCCGGCGCGGTTTTGCACCCCGAGACCGATCAACTTTCACTTGTGCACAGATCGCGGGCAATGGTCGCAAAAATGCCGGCACCAATGGGGATTAAATCATCTGGGAAATCGTAATCGGGTTGATGTAGTGCCGGGTGATCGGGGCCAGCCCCAAGGCACAGCATCGCCGATTTCGCACCCCACCCGAAAACGCCAAAATCTTCAGACGCCCGCATGGGCACGCCCTCGCTTCCATGTGGAATGCCAAGTTCATCTAGTGCCCGCGTCGCGACGGCGACGGCTTCCCGGTGATTGATTGAAGCGGCGAAATCATCATGCGCGCTGAATGCAACCTGAAGACCCTGACGTCGAACCAGCTGGTCAATCTCCTGCCTTGCCGCCATTTCCATCGCATCGACGCCGCCATCGGTGCTGGCCCGCAATGTCACAAGGATTTCAGCATCGCCCGGGGTGATCCCGAAACTTGGCTTGCCGACACGCACATGCGTCACCGTGGCGAGGCGGAAACTGTCATCAAGCGCGCCACCCCGGCCAAGCGATTCAAGATGATTGACAATATCGCCAATCAGACCGACCGGTGACAGAGCCAGTTCCGGTTCAGCAGCATGGCTGGTGCGGCCGGCAATCCTGATGGCAAGGCCGCGCGAGGCACAATTGATCAGCCCTTCGCGTGTGCCAACATAGCCGAATGCAAGTCCCGGTTCATTGTGGATGGAAAAGGCCCAGTCAGGATCGATATCCTCAAAGCGCGGGTCGGCAACAACGGCGCGGGCACCGCTGCCATCCTCTTCGGCTGGTTGAAACATCAATACAATCCGCCCGCCTGCAACGGGCTGGCGGTGCAGCATCCGTCCAAAGGCCAGCAGCATCGTCATGTGACCATCATGACCGCACAGATGCGCACAACCGGGAACAAGTGATGCCCAGGCCACATTGCTGTTCTCGACAATCGGCAGGGCGTCCAGTTCGGCGCGGAACAGCACCGTCGGCCCCTCCTCGCCACTGTCGAAAACCGCGGCAACCCCATGGCCACCCAAGCCGGTCAAAATACGTGCTGGCGACAGCGCCTGCAGCGCCGATGCGATGGCGGCGGCGGTTGCCAATTCCTGTCCCGACAATTCCGGATGCCGGTGCAACTGATGTCGAAAGGCCACAAGCTCGGCAATATCGGTGTCTGTCAGCATCGCATCCCTGGCCCCCTTGTGCTTGCTGGAAACCGTTCGCCGACACCGATTGTCGGCGGCGCTGCGTTCAGGGCGTCGCGCGCAAATCCGGCGGCTGACTTGTATCTTGCCATGAAGTCATCACGTTCGGTCCGGGGAATCACATCCTCGATATCCTCAAACGCACCGCCACACCGGTCATTGACCATATTCAGCAGGCCAAACGGGCCGGCGCCCCGGTTCCGAAGAACAATTTCCGAGACCGGGTGACACAAATCCTCATCAAACGCGGCAAGCGCCGCCGCGCCAACGCCATGTTCAAGGAATTTCGCCCCAAGCACGCGGGCGTCGATGATCGCCTGGCTGGCGCCGTTCGACCCGGTCGGATACATCGGGTGCGCCGCATCGCCCATCAGCGCCACCGACCCGTCAACCCAGAACGGAACCGGATCGCGGTCGATCATCGGGTTTTCATAGGCCGCATCGGCCCCACGGATCAGCGTCGGCACATCAAGCCAGTCATAGGTCCAATCCTCGAAGTGATGGATGAAATCATCCAGCCCGACACGGGTGAACCAGCCCGTTGTCTCGCGTGCCGATGGATCATCATAGGTAACCTCGGCAATCCAGTTGATCAGCGCCAGTCCTGTATCCGGATCGGGATGCGATATGGGGTAGATCACCATGCGCTGGCGATGCGTCCCAAGACCGATGAATGATGATCCTGTTCGGATCGGCTTGGCCAATGAGGTGCCACGCCACATGACAGCACCACCCCAATGGATAGGCGGTTGGGTCGGGTGCATCTGTGCGCGAACGGCGGAATGGATTCCATCTGCGCCGATCAGGACACTGCCGGTGACAGTCTCCATACCAGACGATGTTTCAACGCTGGCGGCCACACTGCCATCTTCTTTGACCTGATATCCCGTCACCCGGCAGCCAAGCCTGACCGCATCGGCGCCGGCAAGCCGACAGAACCGATCATGCAGCGCCAGTTGGAAGGCACCACGGTGGGCGGCGTATTGCGGCCATCTATACCCGGCAGAACGGCCGCGGGGTTCGGCGTAGATCTCCTGGCCATTCAACCCGACAAGGGCCCATTCCCGAACCGGAACCCCAAAACCATCAAGGTCGGTTTCGGAAAACCCGAGCTCCAGCAATTCGCGAACAGCGTTTGGCTGAAGGTTGATGCCAACGCCAAGCGGTTTCATCTCCCTGACCTGTTCGATGACAAGGCAGGGCACGCCAATCTGATGCAGGGTCAGCGCCAGAGTCAGCCCACCAATGCCACCGCCAGCGATGATCACACGGGCCTTGTCGCCACTCTCAACTGCCATGTCCGTCCACCATGGGTTCAGTGTTTCGATCCGCGGATTGACACAATAACGGCATCTGTCACCTCGCGGGTTGTTGCAATATTGAATGTTTTCACCTGCAGTTCATGCCTCTGTGAATATGTTGATGCGGTGCGGTGTGATGGTTGACGGATCACCATCCTCATATAGCCTCTGACGGAGAAGGAACGGTGACGCAGGATGACGGCCTTGTCCAGATTGCCCGTTGTCGCATGACCGCCAATGCTGCCTTCCTTCTCGGTACGATTGACAGGACAGGATTGACCTATGTTGCCAACACCAGGCCTTCGCCATGTCGCGGATTTTGAAGTTGAATTGAGCCCTATCACTGAAATGGGCCAGGGGCGCGGCGGCACACGCCGTATCATCCCCATCACAGGGGGCCGGATCAGCGGCCCTTGCTTTAGCGGTGAAATTCTGAATGTAGGCGCAGACTGGCAGACAATCTTTGACAGCGGACTCGCCGAACTCGACACGCGCTATGCCTTCAAAACGGATGATGGCGCTGTCATCGAAATCCGCAATTTCGGTTTTCGGCATGGGCCTGAAGAGGTCATGCAACGCGTTGCCGCCGGTGAGGATGTCGACCCATCATCCTATTATATGCGAACACATGCGCGCCTTGAGACCGGACACCCGGATTATCAGTGGGTTAACAATACGCTGTTTGTCGGCGTTGGAGCCAGATTAAAGTCAAACGTAATGATCTCATTATATGCTATTGATTAAAAATATTATTCGATGATATTTCCTATCACTCTCCAGATAGAAAAGGGCCGACCCGTGGGTCGACCCTTCGCTGGGGGAGGTAAATCGAATTGGAACCTTCATTCCGCCGCCAAAGGCAGGGCGTCGCGCAGTTCCGTGTAATGCTCGACGGCGGCACCCACACCGGCACCGGCCTGAAAATTCACTCCACAATGCCGCATCGCCAGTTCAGCCCCGCCAAGTGCCTGCAGGACCATGGCTTCGTTCAACCAGCCAAGGTGACCGATACGAAACACCCTGCCAGCCACCTTGCCCAGGCCACCACCAAGCGATACGCCAAATTGCTTGTAGGCCGCGGCGATGATGTCATTGGCGTTTGTGGCCGGATCGACCATGACCGCTGTCACAGTATCGGAGAGCAGCTCTGGCCGGCGTGCGCAGGTACGAAGCCCCCAGGCGTCAACAGCGGCCCTGACACCTCCGGCGAGACGGGCATGTCGTGTAAACACATTATCGAGCCCCTCATCCATCAACATGTCGATCGAGGCCCGCAGGCCGCGCATCAGTGTCGCGGCGGGTGTGTAGGGGAAGTAACCCTGGTCATTCGCCTTCGCCATGTCGCAGAAATCAAGATAGCAGGAGGCGTGATCAGCCCGATCACAGGCTTCCATGGCCTTGTCACTGACGCCAACGATGCACAGGCCGGTCGGCAACATGAAACCTTTCTGCGAGCCTGCAACAGCCACATCGACGCCCCATTCCTCCATGCGGAAATCGATGGCGCCGATTGAACTGACGCCATCTACGAACAACAGCGCCGGGTGATTGAGATCGTCCAAAATCCGGCGGATGCCGGCGATATCACTGGTCACGCCTGTCGCCGTTTCGTTGTGGCAGGCAAGGACGGCCCTGATGCGGTGGTGCTTGTCTGCCTCGAGCTGCCGACGATACAGATCCAGAGGCACCCCCTCGCCCCAGTCAAGATCGAAATTCTTCACATCCAGCCTGAACCGACGGCACATCTCGACCCACAGACCGGAAAACTGTCCGAATGACGAGGTGAGTACCATATCCCGCGGCGACAGGCAGTTGCCAATGGCGGCTTCCCAGCCGGCTGTTCCTGAACCCGGGAACACCAGCACGCGCCCTGATTCCATCCGAAATACGGATTTGAGGTCGCGCAACAGCGGTGTCACAAATTCCGGAAAGTCGGGCGCCCGGTGATCTTCAAGCGCAACATCCATCGCCTGTCTGACGGCAAATGGCATGTTTGTCGGTCCAGGGACCGAAAGCGTTCTGTATCCAATCATGATGTCCTCCGTCATCGCTTCGTAAGGCTGTCCCAGGTCAGCGAAAAAGACACCAAAATAAGTGTGGAAGTGTTTGTTGTTATTTTAACAAGGGTGTTTTTTGTTATTTTGTGAATACCACGCGATGAGCCATGTGTTAGACCATTGTCATGAAAAAAACCTTTATCGGGCCTCGTTTAAGACAGCTCCGCCGCGAGCATGGCCAGACCCAGGCGGCAATGGCAGAAGCGCTGGGGATCAGTGCTGCCTATGTCAACATGCTGGAGAAAAACCAGCGCAACCTGTCCGTGCCCGTTCTCATCGCGCTGTCAGAACAATATGGAATCGACTGGCATGACGTCGTCCCCGACAACAGCTCGACGCTGCTGGCCGACCTTCGCAATGCCTTCCAGCATCCCGTCTTTGCCAACACGACACCTGACATTCATGAACTGCAGGCCGCTCTCGATCATGCGCCGGCATTTGTCCAGAACTTTCTGACGCTGTTCCAGAACCATCATACCGCGCTTGATAACATCATGCGCATCGGTGGCGAGCGCATGCCCCAGGATCTGTTATCCCTGTCGCCCGAGACAACAATTCATGACTTCTTTCGCCGCCATTCGAACCATTTCGATGATCTCGAACGCGCCGCGGAAAATCTTGCCGCCGAACAGCCCTGCCCGTCAGACGAAATGCATATGATGCTGAAGAACCGGCTTCGCGATCGTCACGATATCGAGGTCCTGACGCTGCCCGTGGATGAAATGCGTGACGCGCTTCGCATCTATGACACGCCTGCCGGCAAACTCAAGCTGTCCGAAGCGCTGGATTTTCCAAACCGCACCTTCCAGATGGCGCATGTCCTGTGTTTTGTCGAGTGCGGCGAGATCCTGCGGGACATCACAGACGACAGTTCGCTGAACACGGAACGAAGTATCGCACGATGCAAGGTTGAGCTTGCCAATTACTTCGCCGCAGCGCTTGTCATGCCTTATGACCGGTTTCTGGGACTTGCCCAGAAAACACGATACGACATCGACAGGCTGGCCTCGGCCTTTTCGGTGTCCTTTGAACAGGCTTGTCAGCGCCTGACCACATTGCAGCGGGACAATAGCCGCGGTGTACCGTTTTTCTTCCTGCGGGTCGACAAGGCGGGGAATGTCACCAAGCGATTCAACGCAACCAGCTTCAATATCGCCGAACAGGGTGGGTCCTGCCCCGTCTGGAATCTTCACAACACCTTCCGCACTCCGGGTGTGATCCTGCCGCAATTCGTCGAACTTCCGGATGGAGAGCGATTCTTCACACTGAGCCGGACAACGGAAAGACCCGTCTATTCCATCAACACCCAGGACCGGCGCCTTGCCATTTCGCTAGGCTGCGAGATCCAGCACGCCCGCAAGCTGATCTACACATCAACCTTCCCGCAGCCAACCGAGGACGGGTTCAGCAAGATCGGGATCAATTGTCATCTTTGCCCGCGATTGAATTGTTCACAGCGCGCGCATGATCCACTTGTCGTGGAACTGCCAACTGACACCACCCGCCGGGGCGAGACAAGATATGAAAGCTGAACCGTCACATTGACCGGCGACATCGGCAATCCTATCCTGTTGCCTGTAAAACCCGACCTACGGACCAATTTATCATGCAGTTTCATCTGAACGGGTTTCGTGGTGGCGACCCGGAAGTTCACAATGACCAGTCCACTCGCCGCCCCGGGTCGGAACTGCCGGACCGTACGGATGTCCTGATTGTTGGCAGCGGGCCGGCCGGCCTTACCCTTGCCGCGCAGCTTGCCGGATTTGCCGATATCAATACCGTGCTGATTGAACAGAAACCGGGCCCGATGGAAAAGGGTCAGGCGGATGGGGTGTCCTGCAGGTCGATGGAGATGTTTCAGGCGTTTGGCTTCGCGCACCGTGTGTGCAAGGAGGCCTACTGGGTCAATGAGACGACATTCTGGAAACCCGACCCGGAAAATCCACAGAACATTATCCGCACCGGACGCATTCAGGATGTCGAGGATGGACTGTCGGAAATGCCCCATGTGATCCTGAACCAGGCACGTGTTCACGACATGTATCTCGACACCATGCGGCGCGCGCCAACAAGGCTGGAACCTGATTACGGCTGCCGTGTTACTGAACTCGAGATTGATGATGACCCAACCCATCCCGTCAACATCACAATCGAACAGAGTCGTGACGATACCGAACCCGCGGCGACCAGGATGCGGGCGCGCTATGTTGTTGGCTGTGATGGCGCCCGAAGCGCGGTTCGAAACGCAATCGGGCTTGAATTGAAAGGTGACTCCGCAAACAAGGCCTGGGGCGTGATGGATGTCCTGGCTGTCACCAGCTTTCCCGATATCCGGCAAAAGACGCTGATCCAGTCGGGAAGTGGCGGCACCTTGCTGATCATTCCACGCGAAGGCGGCTATATGGCGCGGATCTATGTCGAGATGGAAACGCTTGCCGAAGGTGAGAGGGCGCGCAACCGGAACATCTCAAAGGAGGATTTGATCAAGGCTGCCAGGGATATTTTCCATCCCTACAGCTTTGATGTGCAGGAAACCGTTTGGTGGTCGGTGTATGAAATCGGCCAACGCCTGACAGACAGGTTCGACAATCTCGACGGTGCAGTATCGCACGATAGCCATCCGCGGGTCTTTATTGCCGGTGATGCCTGCCACACCCACAGCCCGAAGGCTGGCCAGGGCATGAATGTCTCAATGGGGGACAGTTTCAACCTTGGCTGGAAGCTGATATCAGTACTGAAAGGCCGTAGCGATCCCGATTTGCTGTGCAGCTATTCGGCTGAACGCCAGGATGTGGCCCAGGCTCTGATCGATTTTGACCAGGAATGGGCGCGGGTTATCAGCCAGCGTGACAATGATGGCGGCGGCGACACACCGACCTTCCAGAAATATTTTGTCGAACATGGCCGCTACACCGCCGGGGTGTCGGTCCGTTACAAACCATCACGTCTCACCGGTGAGCCGGTCTGGCAACACCTTGCCCCGGGCTTTGAAATCGGCATGCGGTTTCATTCCGCGCCGGTCATCAGGCTTGCCGACGCGAAGCCCATGTCTCTGGGTCATGTCATCGACGCCGACGCGCGGTGGCGCCTGTTCGCCTTTGCCGACACGGCAGCGGCGGAACCGGGGGATAGCCGGCTTGCCAGTCTGTGTCACTTTCTTGTCGGTGACCCAAGCTCGCCCTTGCGGCGCCACACACCACCCGGCGCAGACATGGATTCGGTGATCGACCTTCGCGCCGTGCTGCAGCAGGGATTTCGCGACGTGAACATCTCCGACCTTCCGGCGGCGCTTCGTCCGACCAAGGGAGAACTGGGCCTTGTCGATTATGAGAAGGTCTTCTGTCCCGACCTGAAGAATGGTCAGGATATTTTCAATATGCGGGGCATCGACCGTGATGAAGGCTGCGTGGTCATCGTGCGCCCCGACCAATATGTGGCACATATTCTGCCGCTGGATGCACACGCCGAACTGGCATCCTTTTTCAGCGGCATTCTTCTCGCCTGTGATTAGCCGGACAGGTCTGCCTTGGATTGCGCCCTTTGGTTAACACGTCTTAGCGTGGACAGATTCACGACACCCTTGTTGCTATGAAACCTCCTGTTGTCTTGCGGTGTCATGACGTGACCCAGGTTGACACCCACTTTCGGTGCGCCGACAAGCAGACAGGAGACACATATGCTTCGGGAGATATTTTATTCTCATAAGATGGTGGCATGGCTTTTATGCCTCCCACTTCTGGCAACCATCATGCCAGCGACAACTACAGCGTCGGAATGGAAGAAAACGGCAGAATGCGCAATCAGTTCCGAGATATCCGGCTTTTACCGCCACCCTCCCAAATGTTGGTCCCTGACGAGAAAGGGGTCATCCAGCATCTATGCAGAAAACCATGTTTTCGAATCGACCGACTACTGGACTTTAACCATCCTGAGACTTGCCGGACCTTTTACCGTGTGGGCAAAAAGCGACCCGGAAACAATTTTCAAGGGCGCAGGTCAATGGCTTGATGAACAAGAGGCCAAAATGACACCCGCACCGGAAAAAACAGTACCGATTACATTATGGGTGAACCGGGCCAAAAGTTGGAATCTGACGACAAAGGACTACGGTGCAGGTTGCTATGCCTTCGCCAGCACTGGCGGCTCATCAAATACCGGCAACAGGCAATCCTACCAATTTGCCGCCATTGTCTGCGCCAAGAACGGGCAGTCAATCCCGGTGGAAACCCGGGGTGAGATTGCGGCAAGCTTCAAGGTAACCCATGAATTCTACAAACAACCCTTTCGCAGCGAATAACACCTGATTCTGGCATTGCTTTTGCTGGGAGATGGCTAACATGATGCTCTGCCAGAGCGGCGCGGCCTGATATGATGGTGCGGCAACGGGCATTCGATGGGAAGACAGGAGGCAGTTATGAAGGTTGATGACCAGCAGGACAGGCTAGTGGCAATTCTTCAGGAAGTGTTGAAGGAATTCGACAATTACAGCGCGGCGCGTGTGCGCGGCGACGGCGATATTCAAATCTCGCTTGATCCCGACCTGAAAAAAGCCCGATCTCGTCGCAGCAATCTTGCCAGCGCATTCAGTGCGATGATGTCGGACGATCTTGGCCCCAAGCGGAGCTCCACCTGGGTCGAATAGGGTTTCTGGAGAGAGCGCAAAAGTAACCCCCACTGGCACGAAGCCAGCGGGGGCCTTCGTCACGCAAACGAACCGCGCAGTGACGAAACTGGATCAAACCGGAGGGTATCTCCAGCCCTGTATCGCGGTAACGACGTCCAGCGCGGATTGTTTAGCCAAAATCTCGTCAGGCATGACGTTGACGCAAAACGTCCATGACGTCGGCAAGGGACATATCGGCATCCGCCAGCAGAACCAGCATGTGATAGAGCAGATCGGCCGACTCATTCGCGATCTCTTCACGGTCATCCTTCATCCGCGCCAGCGCCAGCTCAACCCCCTCCTCGCCAACCTTCTGCGCAATCCGCGCGGCGCCGCCGGCGAACAGTGACGTGGTGTAGCTGCCCTCCGGCATTTCGGAGCGGCGCTGGCTGACAAGCTGATCAAGATAGGCAAGAAATCCGGTATTGGCCGGCAGATCGTCTGTAAAGCAGGTTCGCGCGCCGGTATGACATGCTGGCCCAGCCGGAAGCGCCTGAACAAGGATCGTGTCGCGGTCACAATCCAATTCGGCACCGCAATATACGAGGTAATTGCCCGAGGTTTCGCCCTTGGTCCAGAGCCGCTGCTTGGACCGGCTGAAAAAGGTCACCTTGCCGGATTCAGCCGTTTTCATGGCGGCATCCAGATTCATATAGCCAAGCATCAGAACCTGACCAGTGCCGGCATCCTGAATGATGGCAGGCAATAAACCGCCGCCCTTGTTCCAGTCGGCGGCCTGCCAATCAGGCGCGGCATTCTGGACTGTCTTGGTGTTGCTCATGTCACACTCTCACTTCGATTCCGCGGTCTTGCAGAAATTGCTTCAGTGACGGGATCGGAATCTGGCCACTATGGAACACCGAGGCCGCCAACCCGCCATCAATACCGGTCTTTTCGAACAGATCGGCAAAATGCCCATAATCACCGGCACCACCAGATGCGATCACCGGTATGGACACCGCCTCACGAACAAGTGCCAGCTGCTCCAGATCGTAGCCGCGCTTGACCCCATCATTGTTCATACAGTTCAGAACAATCTCGCCAGCCCCAAGCGACTGCGCCTCGCGGGCCCAGCTCATCGTATCCCGTGTTGAGGAAATGGTTTTGGTTTCATCCCCAGTATATTGATAAACAACATATTTATTTTGATTGTTTTCATCCTTTTCAACACGACTATCGATACCGACGACAACACATTGCGTGCCAAATGCCGCGGCAAGCTCGGTGATGAAATCAGGATTTTCAAGAGCCGGAGAATTGACCGATATCTTGTCGGCGCCATCATTCAGGATGGCCCGCGCATCGTCAATCGACCGGATCCCGCCGGCAACACAGAAAGGAATATTGATCCGCCGCGCGACATTGTTCACCCAGCTCTTGTCGACAACCCGTCCGTCACTGCTGGCGGTGATATCGTAGAAGACCAGCTCATCGACGCCTTCATCGGCATAGCGCTGGGCCAGCTCGAGGATGTCCCCCATATCGCGGTGATTGCGAAACTGCACGCCCTTGACCACGCGGCCATCACGAACATCAAGGCAGGCGATGATCCGCTTTGTCAGCATGCCGTTCTCCCGATATCCAGGGCCGCACGAAGATCAATCGCGCCTTCATAGATTGCCCGCCCGATGATCACCCCGTCGGTTGAAAGCTCCTCAAGATCCTCAATCCCCTTCACACCACCCGACGCCTGAAGCTGAATGTTGGGAAAAGACGCTTTTACAGCGTTATAGAGGTCGGTGTTGGGACCCTGCATGGTACCGTCACGGTCGATATCGGTGCACAGGACATGGCGGAGGCCTGCCGCCTCAAACCCGGCCAGGAACGCGGAAAGCGGCAGATCACTTGCCTCCTGCCATCCGGACACGGCAATCAGAAATTCATCGGCGGGACGGACCACATCCGCGGCAAGACAAATGGTTTCGGGTCCGAAATCCCGGATCATGGCGGAAACCAGTTCGGGGTCCCGTACCGCCAGCGACCCGATTACCACACGGCTGGCCCCGGCGTTGACAAGCGCCTCGACATCGGCGCGGCTGCGAATGCCGCCACCTGTCTGCACCTTCAGGCCCGACCCGGCGATGATGCGGCCAATCAGGTCAGTCTGGCGCTGCGACGGGTCCTTGGCACCATCAAGATCGACAAGATGCAGCCAACCGGCCCCAGCCTCGGCATAGGACCTGGCAACAGCCACCGGATCGGTGCCATAGGTCGTCTTCTGCGCGAAATCACCCTTGTGAAGGCGCACAACCTCGCCAGCAATCAGGTCAATGGCCGGATAGATGATCATGAGTCAGCCTTTCCTGCCAGCTGGCAGATTGATGAAATTCTGCAGGATCGCGGCGCCGACAGGACCCGACCGTTCCGGATGGAACTGCGCGCCCATGAAATTGCCGCGCCCCACCAAAGCCGTGAAGGCGCCACCATAATCGCATGCCGCAACAGTGTTTTCGGACAACGGCGCTGCGAAGCTGTGTACGAAATAGACATGCGCCCCAGGCGCGATGCCCGACAATAACGGGTTTGTGTCGGCCCCGGGTTGCGGGATCAGACGGTTCCATCCCATATGCGGCACAGTCAGCCCGGAGGACGGGTCAAGGGCCGCGCAGGTGCCGCCGATCAGACCAAGCAGCGGGGTATTCCCCTCCTCCGACCGTTCGAACAGCAGCTGCATGCCAAGGCAGATACCCAGAACAGGTTGTGTGAGGCCACGAATACATTCGACAAGGCCAGCTTCATCCAGTTTTGCCATCGCCACCGGCGCGGCGCCAACACCTGGCAGGATCACCCGCTCGGCCGCGGCAATGACCTGCGGGTCGGCGGTGAGTTCCGCGGCGACATCAAGCCGTTCAAGGGCGAACCGCACCGAGGCGATATTCGCGCCACCACTGTCAATGATTGCGATCATGTCATCACCTCACAACACACCCTTGGTGCTTGGCAGATCGGCGCCATCCTGGCGTATTGCCTGGCGCAGCGCCCGCGCAAACCCCTTGAAGCAGGCCTCAACCATGTGATGCGCATTCTCGCCTTCAACAGCGATGTGAAGATTTGCCTGCAGATTCTCGGCAAGCGAGCGGAACACATGCTCAATCATGTCCGTTGGCAAGTCACCAACATGATCAGCCGGAAAGTCTCCTTTGAAGTCGAGGAAATATCGACCGCTGAGATCCAGCGCGACGGTGACAAGTGATTCATCCATCGGCAGGCAGAAGCCGTACCGCCCGATGCCCCGCTTGTCGCCCAGCGCCGATCTGAGCGCGACACCAAGCGCAATGGCGCAGTCCTCGACCGTATGGTGCGGGTCGATGTGAAGATCCCCGTCACATTCCAGCTGCAGGGAAAACCCGGCATGTTTGGCAATCTGGTCAAGCATGTGATCATAAAATCCGACACCGGTGCTGATTCGCACAGGCGCCTTGCGATCAAGATTGATTTCGACCGAGATGGCCGTCTCGCTTGTCCGGCGAACATGGCGGGCCATTCGCTCTTCACGCGGCGCGGACAGGGCCTCGCCACGCAGGATGGCCAGTAGACCGTTCATCTCCTCTTCGGTGCCGATCGACACCCGCACCGCGTTGACAAGGCCGGGCTGATGTGACTGGTTGCGAAGAATGAACCCCGCCTCGCCTGCCCGGGCGCACAAGTCATCGGCGTCATCGACAAGCATCAGCAGATAATTGGCATCGGATGGCAGCACGTCATGAACGACAGCCATGTCCCGCGCCGCCGCCGCGAAGGCGTCACGGCGGGTGATGATGTCCTGGCGCCTGTCTGCCAGCCTCACCTGATTGGACGGCGCCATTATGGCCATGACCGCCTGCACGACAGGCTGCGGGATCGGATAGGGTGCCAGCACCTTGGCCAGCAATTCACTGACATCGGCCCGTGCCACGGCAACCCCGCACCGCACCCCGGCCGCCGCATGCGACTTTGACAGCGTCCGCAGAACCACGAGGTTGGCATGGCTCTCAAGCGCAGCCGCCACGCTGTCGACACCTGCATATTCGATATAGGTCTCGTCAACAACGACCAGAGCCCGCCCGTCCAACGCTGCGCACACACCCAGGACAGCGTCACGATCCATAAGATTGGCCGTCGGGTTGTTGGGTGAACAGACGAAGACAAGCTTGGTATTGTCATCGCATTGCGCCAGCACGGCAGCGGCATCAAGGGCGAACCCGGCGGCAAGCGGTGCCTCGCGCACCTCCACCCCCTGCAGAATCGCAGATTGCCGGTACATGGCGAATGTCGGTGGGCAGATGACAATATTGTCCGCGGCCGGCACACAGAAGGCCCGCATCAGGCAATCTATGGCCTCATCCGCGCCGCGCATGATCGTGACATTGCGCGAAGACAGGTCGAGCCAGTCACAGATGGCCCGCATCAGTTCGGGCGGCTGCTGCATCGGATAGCGTGCGAGATCGGACGCGCCGACATACGGCTCATAAGGACATTCATTGGCATCGAGGAACACTGTGCTGTCGCCACTGGCGACAAGTGATCGTGCCGATGAATAGCCTTTCATCGCCAGGATTTCCGGGCGGGCGCGGCCGGCCATGCCGCCCTGAGCGTCAGATGGTGTCTGCCGTGTCATCGCGGCCTCTCAATCAAGCATCTTTTCAATGGGAACGACGAGGATGGATGAAGCGCCACGTTCCTTCAGCGACTCGATGGTCGACCAGAACACCTCCTCGTCACAGACCGCATGAACGGCCACCATGTCATCATTTCCCTGCAGGGGCATGACGGTTGGTGATTGTGACCCCGGCAACACCGCCTTGATATCCTCAAGCGCATCCACCGGGCTGTTCAGCATGATGTAGCGGCTTCGATCGGCGCGGAGAACAGCATTGATACGCGCCAGCAAGGTTTCGCACAAAACCTTAAGATCATTCTGCATATCATTGTTTTTTATTATAACAGCCTGACTCTGAAGAATGATGTCCTTCTCGGCCAGTCCGTTCGAGACAAGAGTGTTCCCGGTCGAGACAAGATCGCAGATCGCGTCGGCCAGATGCGTTCGTGGCGCAACCTCGACAGCCCCCTCCATCGTCACAATATTCGCTTCGACGCCACGCTCGCCAAGGAAGGCTGCCAGCAACCCGCGATAGGAGGTTGCGACGGTCCGCCCGGCAAGGCTTTCCAGTCCGTCATAGGGCATGTCATTTGGCACCGCGATGGACAGCCGGCACCGTCCAAAGCCAAGCTCAACGACCTGCGACAGCCCGCCATAGGTTTCAGGATCGAGCTGCTGTGTCTCAAGAAGCGAGTTCTGCCCGATGATACCAAGCTGGCAAACCTGATTGGTCAGAAAGGCCGGTATGTCATCATCACGGACAAGAAAGATATCAAGCGGGAAATTATGCGCCCGGCATAACAGCTGGTCCTTGCTCTTCTGAAGCGAAATTCCGGCCTTTTCAAGCAGCGCGAAACTCTTCTCCGATAGACGACCCGATTTCTGTATGGCGATCTTCAGACGACCGTCATTACGATGCGATTTTGCTGTCATCAACTATATCCTGCCTGGACATTCATCCTGTCCTGAATTTCATCCTGTGTGGAATTACACTCTGTCTGGTGGGGATCAGCCCTCAATTTTCCCCAGCCGCCGCATGATCGTGCGGTAACCGTCATTCCCGTTATTCAGAAACCGCGCCACCCGCACGATGGTGGCGGTGCTGACATTCGTTTCCGCGGCGATCTGGCGGTAGGGAATGTTCTGGACCAGCATCTGTGCAACACGCCAGCGATCAACAAGCCCTTCCAGTTCTGCCGGCGTGCAGAGGTCATGGAAAAAGCTTCGCACCTCCTCCAGCTCATCAAGCTGCAGGATGGCGGCATAAAGATCCTCTTCATGCGCCCTGTCGATCTGCGCGCGCTTCATGGCAATTCCAACCGGTTATTGTGTAATAGCGATTTAATACGCTAAAACATCCCTGTCAACAGCGATCTGAGGAAAATATTCACCTTCACGTCAGACGATGTCGAAGGGACATTGCTGAAGGGACATTGCTCTGGCATTGATCTGCCAATCAGAAATTCAGCCCAGTTCGCGAGCCCGAATGAGGGACAATAACCGGCCAGACTCCGGCTCAATATCCTTGATGCGCGAAACGTCAAACCCGATATCCGCAACGCAACTTGTCGGGAAATAGGACATGTTCACGCCAGATGGCGGCGCATCAACAAGATTGTGAAGCAGCACAACAAGACCTGGGTTGTGCCCGATGACCATCACACGCTCACACTCGCCACCATGCGAGTCAATCGCAGCCATGATCGTTGTGGCGCTTGCCTCGTAAATACTGTCCAGAAAAATCACAGGAATGTCCGGCCAATGACCGGAGGCAATTTCCCAGGTCTGGCGAGTCCGTGCGGCCGTGGACACGATCACGAGGTCAGGAAGAAGTCCCTTTTCCTTGATGAACTGGCCCATCTGGGCCGCGTTCCGGCGCCCGCGCGATGCCAGAACGCGAGACACGTCCGCCGTCTGCAGATCAGGGGTCTCGGCCTTTGCGTGCCGGAATAATGTAATACGCGCCATCAGCGAACTCTCCGCGATCAGCCTTGCATGTAGGTCGCTGCCTGCCAAGCCGCAAGGCATCATGACAGGAGAAAACTCGGTGATGACAGCCCCTGCCCGACGCTCTAGATTGAGGACAGACAAGGACAGAGATCATGCAGCACAACACTGGCACTCAGGAACTCCTGAACGCAATTGGCAACACGCCCCTGATTCGTCTTCGCGGCGTATCCGAGGCGACCGGATGCGATATTTACGGCAAGGCCGAATTCATGAACCCGGGCGGTTCGGTCAAGGACCGCGCTGCGCTTGCCATCATCGAGGAAGCCGAGAAAAGTGGCGCGTTGCGACCTGGTGGCATGATTGTCGAAGGGACCGCAGGCAACACCGGCATCGGACTGACCATGGTCGGCAATGCCAAGGGCTATACCTCGGTGATTGTGATGCCGGAAACGCAGAGCCAGGAAAAGAAGGATGTATTGCGGGTTTTCGGCGCCGATCTGCGGCTGGTTCCGGCCAAACCCTATAAGGATCCGGGAAATTACGTCCGCTATTCGGAACAGCTGGCGAACGAACTGGCACAGACGCATGCTGGCGGTGTGATCTGGGCCAACCAGTTCGACAACACAGCCAATATGCGCGGACATTACCTGACAACCGGACCTGAAATCTGGCAGCAGACCGACGGGCATATAGACGGCTTCACCTGTGCCGTCGGATCCGGCGGCACAATCGCCGGCGTTGGTCGCTTTCTGAAGGAGCGGAACCCGAATGTGCGCATCGCTCTGTCCGACCCGGACGGCTCGGCACTATATTCCCATTACATGCATGGCGAGTTGAAAGCTGAGGGCAATTCAATTTCCGAAGGTATCGGTCAGGGACGGATTACCGCCAATCTCGCCGAGGCGCCGGTCGACACCGCCTACCGCCTGTCGGATATCGAGGCCCTGCCCTATATTTACGAGCTGATGCGCGCCGAAGGTCTTTATCTTGGCGGTTCAACAGCCATCAATGTCGCCGGCGCCGTCGCCATGGCGCGCGATCTTGGGCCCGGCCACACTATTGTGACAATCCTGTGCGACAGTGGTCAGCGCTATCAGTCAAAGGTCTGGAACCCCGAATTTCTGAAATCGAAATCACTTCCCGTCCCACATTGGCTTGAGGATCGCGCCTGATGTCGACGCTTGTTACCGCCACATGGCTGAAGGACCATCTTGACGAGGTCATTGTTCTGGATGCCAGCAGTCACCTGCCAACCGCTGGCAGAAATCCACTTGAGGAATTTGAGGCAGCCCACATTCCCGGCGCCCAGCGCTTTGATATCGACAGAATTGCCGATCCTGACAGCCACCTTCCGCACATGGTGCCCTCGGCGGAAGATTTTTCGGCGCATATGCGCGCGCTTGGCCTGACGGATAGTGATCATGTCGTGATCTATGATGACTCAGATATCAAGAGCGCCGCGCGTGGCTGGTGGATGATGCGGCTGTTTGGTCATGCGACCGTATCGATTCTCGATGGGGGACTGACCGCCTGGAGGGCTGTCGGAGGCGGGCTTGAGGCTGTCCCAGCGCGGCAACGCCCTGCTGGCAGTTTCTCGGCAGGCAAATCGGCCGGTGCCGACGTGGTCGATATGGCAGCGCTTCAGAGCTGGATCGAGGCCGGAACAGCCGGACAGATCCTCGATGCGCGGGCGGCAGCCCGCTTTGCCGGCGAGGCGCCCGAACCACGCAAGGGACTGCGCGCCGGACATATTCCAGGGTCGCGCAACCTGCCTTTCACCAGACTTCTGAATGAGGATGGCACCTACCGGGATGCCGAGGCATTGCGTGACCTGTTCACCGCCTCGGGAATTTCGCCTGATGCGCCTGTTGCCGCGAGCTGCGGGTCAGGTGTTACGGCCTGCGTTCTGGCTGTTGGCCTTCATCTTCTTGGCAATGAAGACGTCGCCGTCTATGACGGGTCCTGGACCGAATGGGGTGCCAGCAACGCGCCGATCGAGACCGGCCCGCCTCAATAGGCACCCCTTAACGCAAGATCAGTGATTGAGGATCTGGCTGAGGAACAGCTTCGTGCGTTCGCTTTCCGGGTTGTTGAAAAACGCCTCGGGTTCTTTCTCCTCGATGATCTGGCCCTCATCCATGAAAATGACCCGGTTTGCCACCTTGCGGGCAAATCCCATTTCATGTGTGACACAGATCATCGACATGCCGTCCTCGGCAAGACCAACCATTGTGTCCAGAACCTCCTTGATCATTTCCGGATCAAGCGCCGAGGTTGGCTCGTCAAACAGCATCAGCTTTGGTTCCATGCACAGCGCCCGCGCGATCGCCACACGCTGCTGCTGGCCACCTGACAACTGCCCGGGGTATTTGTGCGCCTGTTCGGGGATCTTCACCCTCTCAAGGTACTGCATGGCGATTTCCTCGGCCTTGGCCTTGGGCATACGTCGCACCCAGATTGGTGCCAGAGTGCAGTTTTCGAGAATTGAAAGATGCGGGAACAGATTGAAATGCTGGAAAACCATCCCGACTTCACGGCGAATTTCATCGATATTCTTCAGATCGTTATTCAGCGTAATGCCCTGGACGGTAATGTCACCGGCCTGGTGTTCCTCAAGCCTGTTGAGGCAGCGGATCAAGGTCGATTTACCCGATCCGGACGGGCCGCAGATAACAATCCGTTCGCCTTTATTGACCGTGAGATTGATGTCTCTAAGGACATGAAAATTGCCATACCATTTGTTGACGCCCTGCATGCTGATCATGATGTCGTCAGCGCCTGCCTGCGTCTTTGGTTTGCTGTTCTGTGCCATTTAACCCTCTCTCTCCCGAATACAGGCTTAGTGTCTTCGAGATTTGCCGAGCTTATTTTCCATGTAGATCGAATAACGGGACATGCCGAAACAGAACACAAAGAAAATAATGCTAACGTACAGGTACATCGTTATTGCCTGAACCGGTGTTGACCATGCGGCGTCCGCGATGGCTGACTGGCCGGCGCCCAGAAGATCGAAAATCCCGACAATCGAGACAAGCGTCGTGTCCTTGAAGAGGCCGATGAAGGTGTTCACGATGCCGGGGATTACATGTGTCAACGCCTGCGGCAGGATGATGAGACGCATCTTCTGCCAGTAGGACAGGCCAACCGCGTCAGCGCCCTCATATTGCCCCTTGTCGATCGCCTGCAATCCGCCGCGAACCACCTCGGCCATATAGGCCGCCGAAAACAGCATGACGCCGATCAGGGCGCGCAGCAGATTGTCGAAATTCACACCGGCCGGCAGGAACAGTGGCAACATCACCGAGGCCATGAACAGCACCGTAATCAGCGGCACGCCACGCCAGAATTCGATGAAGATGGTGCACAGCACACTGACAACAGGCATCTGCGAGCGACGGCCAAGTGCCAGCACGATACCAAGCGGAAGCGAAGCGACAATGCCGGTCACCGCAACAACAAGCGTGATCAGCAATCCGCCCCAGTCGCCTGTATCAACAGGCTCAAGGCTGAAATCAAACGCCGCAATGGCCGCCACGGTGCTGAAGGCGACGATGAGCCACCCCACACCGGCAAAGCTGCCACCAAACTCTCTCATCAGCGAACCAAGATGCCCGGCGCTGCCAAGGCGGCCAGCGCTGATCACCGCAAGCCCGAATACGAACCAGATGGCAAGCTGGGTGGTGGCAACCTCGATGTTGCCGCCGGTCAGCAGAATAAAGGTCGCAAGCGGATATACGGTCAACATCACCGCTCCGGCGTGGCGCCGGAACGGCATCCGTTCGATCAACACCCAGGCAAGACCAATCGCGCCAAGAACAAGCGACAGATAGACCCGCCACAGTTCCGAGGCCGGAAATGGCCCGAACAACGCGAATTTCTGCTTTGCGATCACAAAGGGCCAGCAGGCGGCATGCCACCCGTCCGGCAGCGAACCACCCTGCTGCACGGTCCAGCAGGCCTGACGCTTCAGGCCATCAGGGTCCGAAAAGACAGCCGAAAAAATCGCAAAATCAAGCAGGCCATACATCTGCGTGCAGAACACATAGACCAGCAGCACCGAAAACCCGACCATGAACAGCGACCGCAGGGCCGCCAGTGGCGATTGGAAATCGGCCATGCTTTCGAAAATATTGTGCCAAAGCCAGCCGGTAACACCGGCCTCGGTGGCCGGGGGTGGCAGCAGCGGCGCCTCTTCGGTACGAACGAATTGTGGTTGTTTCGCCATGATTCCTACCCCGCGAGCCGTCTATCGCTCGACCAGCTTAACGCGGGCGTTAAACCAGTTCATGAAGGCTGCTGTTGCCAGCGAGAATGTCAGATAGACCATCATCATCATGAAAATCATCTCGATTTCCTTGCCAACCTGGTTAAGCGCGGTACCGGCAAACACGGACACCAGTTCCGGATAGGCGATGGCCACAGCAAGCGAAGAATTCTTGGTGAGATTCAGATATTGCGAGGTCAGCGGCGGGATGATCACACGCAGCGCCTGCGGAATGATGACAAGGCGCAGCGTCAGACCGGGTTTCAGGCCGATTGAATAGGACGCCTCGGTCTGCCCCTTGTTGATAGCCAGAATACCGGCACGCACGATTTCGGCGATGAATGCCGCCGTGTACAAGGTCAGCGCCAGCCAGACAGCCATCATCTCCGGCACGAGAACCATGCCGCCTTCGGATTGGAAACCGCGGCGCAGCATTGGCCCGTCTGTCCTGAATTCAGGGAACGTCAATTCGAGAGGCGCGCCGGTGAACGCGAAAATTGCCAAAGGCAGCATGATGAGAATACCGCAGGCGCTCCAGAAAACCGGGAATCTCTGTCCTGTTTCCGATTGCCGCTTCTCGGCCCACCGTTTCATCACGAACGTGATGATTATGGCGACACCAAGCGCGATCACGGAATAGATGAACCCGGGCTGCGCCACAGGCGCCGGCAAATATAATCCGGTGATGTTCATCGCCATGAAATCAGGAATGAGATCGATTTTCTCGCGCTTTGACGGCAACGCGCGAAGAACCGCGAAATACCAGAAGAAAAGCTGCAGCAGCAGCGGCAGGTTCCGCAGAATTTCAATATAGACGGTTGCGAAGGAGCGGATGATAAAATTCCGCGACAGCCGCATGATGCCAATGCTGAAGCCAAGGAAGGTGGCGCCTATGATGCCAAGGATCGCGACAAGAAACGTATTGATGATGCCGATGAAATAGACGTCGAGATATGTGGATTCGCCAACGCTGTAATCCATCACCCAGGTGCCAAGCGTATCGCTGATCTGAAATCCTGAGGTGGCGGTCAGGAACCCAAATCCAACGGATTTTCCACGCTCTGCCAGATTGGTCACGGTGTTGTCGACCAACGACCACACGCCAAGGCCAATCAAACCGAGGATCAGGACCTGAAATACATAACCGCGTATCCGCGCGTCATAAATCAGACTTGTCAGTGATGTGTTCGACATGACTTCAACTTTTTAGCGATAGTGACCAGCTAAAAAAATACCTGACCCCTTGGGAAAAGGGGCCAGGTTTGGATTTTTGGCCCTTAGCGAACCGGCGAGGCGTACAGAATGCCGCCGTCGCTCCACAGAGCGTTAACGCCACGGGCAAGCTTCAGCGGGGTGTTCTCGCCAACATGCTTCTCGTAGCTTTCTTCGTAGTTACCGACCTGCGAGATGATGTTGTAAGCCCAGTCATTGCTGATCCCAAGCTCTTCACCGAAGGTGCCTTCCTTGCCAAGCAGACGCTTTACAGCAGGATCATCGGAACCTGCCTTGGCAGCAACGTTGCCCGAAGAAATGCCCATTTCTTCAGCATTGATCATCGCGTTCAGTGTCCAACGAACAATGTTGAACCACTGGTCGTCACCCTGGCGCACAACGGGGCCAAGAGGCTCTTTCGAGATGATTTCAGGAAGAACCACATGCGCGTCCGGGTTGGTCAGCTTGCCACGCTGGGCAGCCAGACCGGAACGGTCAGTGGTGTAGACATCACAACGGCCAGAGTCGTAGGCAGCCACAACTTCATCAGCCTTTTCAAAGGCAACAAGGTTGAAGCTCATGTTGTTTGACCGGAAGAAGTCAGTGATGTTCAGCTCGGTAGTGGTACCTGTGTTGGTGCAGATATTTGCGCCATCAAGTTCCATGGCCGAAGTGGCACCAAGAGCTGTCGGAACCATCATGCCCTGGCCGTCATAGTAGTTGACGCCAGCGAAGTTCAGGCCCAGCTGCGTGTCACGGGTCATGGTCCAGGTGGTGTTGCGCGACAGAATGTCGATCTCGCCCGAGGCCAGAGCGGTGAAACGCTGCTTGGCAGAAAGCGGGGAATATTTGACAGCGTTGGCGTCACCAAAGACAGCCGCCGCTACGCCACGGCAAAGGTCAACATCGAGACCAGTCCAGTTGCCGGCATCATCAGCATTGGAAAAACCGGGAAGTCCCTGTGAAACGCCGCACTGGACGAAACCTTTTTCCTTTACCTGTGCCAGGGTCGAGACAGCGGACTTTTCGACCTCAACAATCTTTTCAACTTCTACGGTTTCCTTTTGGCCACTGCCAACAGAAAAGCCAATTGCACCGCCGACGACGAGCGCAATTACACCTACAATAACACCAGTTTGCTGCATAGGATTTCTCCTTATTTTACCATTTCGTCAGTGTGATCGGAATGGCGGGGTATATCAGAACAGGGGAATGCTCAAAGGATCGATGCCATCTTGGCATCAAGAATCAGCTCATCTCCCCTTACGCTACATTGCGCGCCAACAACTTAATGACAAACCCCCGGATTAGCCAGTTGTTTTTCTGGCGCGTTATTTCACCAGTTTCTTCAGGAATCCTGTCATGCGGCAAGCCGGTCCATGATCCGAACTGCCGGGCCTGTATAACCCTGTTGCCATGGTTAGAAAGAGCATGGAACGACTCGCAGTGCCATCCCACACGTGATGATCAAAAACCCATGATGAGGAACTCGTGGCTTTGGAATTGAGCCTTTGATCTCTTGCCAGAAAACCTTGTCATGCTGTTTGCTTGGCATCAACAAGGGCCGCAAGGTCCGCATAATGGGTCCGGGGAAGACTTATGGCTGGGGACGCATTTCGGAAATCGATTGAATCGAATTTCCAACACGCGGTGAGATGCCTCAACGCAACCTATACCGATGATCAGCTTGGCGACGATCTCGCGACAAAGATCATGGTGGCAAATTCGACCTATGTGGTGCGGTTTGGCGTCAGGCTTCGTGGCCAGCTCTTTACCTTTACCGGCTATCGCTCGGTACATTCCGAACATTTCGAGCCTGTGAAGGGCGGCATTCGTTTCGCGCCGGATGTAAATCAGGACGAGGTCGAGGCGCTTGCCGCGCTGATGAGCTATAAATGCTCCCTTGTCGAAGTGCCCTTTGGCGGCTCAAAGGGTGGATTGATCATCGACCCGCGGGAATGGAGCGAAGCCGAACTGGAACGCATCACCCGCCGCTTTACCCAGGAACTGGCCAAGCGTGACCTCATACACCCCTCGCAGAATGTGCCGGCACCGGATGTTGGCACTGGCGAGCGCGAGATGGCCTGGATGGCCGATGAATATAAGCGGTTGAACCCGGCCGAACTGAATGCCTGGGCCTGTGTTACCGGAAAGCCTGTTGGCAAGGGCGGCATTTCGGGCCGTACCGAGGCCACCGGACGCGGTGTCGAATATGCGCTGCGGGCTTTCTTTGATCACCCGCGCGATGTCGCCAAGACCGGCCTGACCCCCGGCCTGAAAGGCAAGCGTGTGATTGTTCAGGGGCTTGGCAATGTCGGGTACCATGCCGCGCTGTTTCTTTCGACCGAGGATGACGCGCTGATCACCCATGTTCTGGAACGTGACGGGGCCATTGTCGACGAGGCGGGAATCGATATCGCCGCGCTTCGCGCCCACATCATCGAGAATGGCGATGTGACAGGATTCCCCGGGCATGTGAAGAGCGGCATGGAAATGCTGGAAGCCGATGCCGACATTCTGATTCCGGCGGCAATGGAACTTGTCATCGACAAGAACAACGCCCCGAACATCAAGACCCCGCTGATCATCGAGGCGGCCAATGGCCCCGTTTCGGCGGAGGCGGACGTAATCCTATGCGACCGCGGTATCGTCATCATTCCCGACCTCTATGCCAATGCCGGCGGCGTGACCGTCAGCTATTTCGAGTGGATCAAGAATCTCAGCCGGATTCGCTTTGGCAGGCTGCAACGCCGCGCCGAGGAAGCCAGGTTCAATGCGCTGATCGATGGCATTGAGGCCATGCTTGGCAAGAATTTCCCGCATGAGATTGCGGCGCGCGCCGTCGAGGGTGGCACCGAGATCGATCTTGTCCGGTCAGGTCTTGAGGACACCATGCACAACACCTACGAGGTGATCAGCGAGGTCTGGAATCGTGAAAAGATGGCAACCGACCTGCGAACAGCCGCGATGATGGTTGCTGTCAAGCGCATTGCCCGGAGTTATCAGACGCTGGGTATCTAGCCCGATCGGGGGTGGCCCCATTTCGTCAATTGAGGCAAGATTGGCCGGTAATGACCTGATGGGTCCAATGACCCGATGGGACCGATGTGAAAAAGACGCTCTATATGAAATACGGCAGCCGTGTCACCTCGGGCATGGCCGAATGCCTGTATGACCGGTTGCTTGACGATCCCGACCTCGCCCCGTTCTTTGACGGTGTCGATATCGACAATCTGCGCGAGCATGTTGCCGACTTCCTGAGTGTGGTTGCCGGCGGGCCGGATCTGTATCGCGGCCGCAATCTACGCGAGGCGCATGCTGGCTACACCATCTCGAGGGATCATTTCGAAAGGCTGATGGACCATATCGCCGCCGCTGGCGAGGAACTGGCCATCGAGGCTGAGGATATCGCGACCATCGCCGCCGCCATTCGCAGTTATGAGGCCGATGTCGTAACCGGGTAAAATACCCCTCACCCGTTGGCATACTCGGCCGCTGCGGCGTGAAAGACCAGCGAGTGACGATAGGCCACCTCGTCAAGATCGGTGCCATACCCCCCGCCGATCACCGTCGCCACCGGAATGCCGCGCGACCGGAAATGCCGCAGCACCATGGCGTCACGCTGGCGGATCCCGTCATAGCTCACCGACAACAGACCAAGCCTGTCGCCCTCATGAATGTCGACCCCGGCATCATACAGCACCAGATCGGGCGTGATCATTGCCCGCAGACGCCGCAGCGTGTCATCGAGAATGTCAAGATAGGCGGCATCACCGGCATGACGGTCGATCTCGATATCGAGATCACTGTCCGCCTTGCGGGCCGGGTAATTGGCCTTGCAGTGAAGTGAGCATGTAAACAGATCGGGGCGACCGGCAAGAATGCGGGCGGTGCCATCCCCCTGATGGACATCGCAATCAAGGATCAGAACGCGCCTGACCGTTCCTTCATCGACAAGCCGCACCGCGCTGTAGGCAAGATCGTTGAACACACAATAACCGGCGCCATGACCAAAATGGGCGTGATGCGTGCCGCCGGCGGCATGACAGGCAAGACCGTGACGAAGCGCCTGTCTGGCGGCGAGCAGGGTTCCGTTGACGGCAAGGAAAGACCGGTTGGCGAGAACCTGGCTCCAGGTCAGGCCCAGAACGCGAAGCGCGCCGGCATCGAGTGTGCCGGCGGCCACGGCGTCGACATAGGCGGCCGACTGCGTTGACCATAGATCGGTCCGCCCTGCCGGATCGGGCTGGAATCTGCTGAAGGCGCCGGCGATTCCGTCGCCTTCCAGCCGCGATATCAGCCGCGAGAATTTCGTCGACGGAAAGCGATGTCCATCGGGAAGCGGGATATCATAGGCAGGGTGCGTGACAAGCGACAACATGGCAACCAGAACTGGCAACTGAACAGAATGTTGCGGTCAGCGTGTAGCAATCCCGTGCCGCCACGACAATCCGGGTGCGGCGGTATAACCCGCCCGCGGGCACCGCTGTTCAAAAACAGGCCGGGCTAGCCCGGCTGTTGTGCAAGAAGACGCCGGAAATGTTCCACCCGGCCGCGATGCGGGGCCAGGTTTGGCTGTTTGGCCAAGAAGGGATCGTCAGGACGGGGCTCACTTGGACGCGCCGCTGTGGAAACAGGAACTGTGTCCGTTTCCCGCTCACCGGCGTGGCCGGCGACAGGCGCGATGACATCGGGTGTGGCCGGATTTGTCCCGGCTGCGGGCGGTGCCACTGCTGGCATCGGCGCCAGCGTACGGGTGATCATCGCCAGTTCGGTACTGTTCGCATCCTGCATCGACATCATGGCATCACCCGCAGGATTATCGGCGGCAGTCGCGATAACAGTGTCATCAGACGGTGATGATCCCGGCCCTGCATCACCGATGAAACGTTCCAGTTCGGCGAGAACGCGCCGGTGATAGGCCACATTCTTGCGAGGTTCGGCTGAGTGATAGTGCTTTACCGCCTCGTCCCAGCTTTGATGCGCGGCATGCAGGTCAAGCAGGAACCCAGCGGCGTAGCTGGCATTGTGGACGGGATCAAGCATGTCGGCGATATCGGGAAAGCCATCTGCGTGCCATTTGGTATTCACCTGCATGCAGCCAACATCGACGCTGTGATCTGGCACCGCAACAGCGTCGTTGAGATAGGCAAGCGCGGCATCACGGTCATCGAAGAACAGACCCTCGCCCTGGTCATTCAATGTCCAGGCCCAGGGCATATATTCGCCAGTGACCATTTTGCGGCCGGACTCGACACGGGCGATGCTCTGCATCAGACCCGCCGGAATGCCGTGTTTCGCCTCGGCGCGTTGGGCTTCGGCAAGGCAGATATTTTCAAAGGATGTCAGACTTTTGCCGGTCTGTGCCACTGTTTGAAACGGCATGGCCATCAGGCCAAGACAAACCAGACCTGTCGACAGAAGATTCGAGGGATGAGATAACCGAGCATTGACCATGACCGGTTATCAGCAAGTTCCGTGCCATCGGCAAACATCTGTCCAGGGATGATTGCCCAGAAATACCGGGACCCATAAAGCCGATGACCCGGCCCTGGATCATGGGCCCTGGATCATGGGCCCTGTCAGATCATATAGGTCGCGATGCCGACGGCGATCACCAGTGGCAACAACCACCAGATTTCGCGAAGGGCCGCGACGGCACTGCCTTTGCGTTCGTAATGGGAAAAGGCGCCAAGGCGAACGGCATCTTTGAATTGTCTCTGCTTCATATCTTTGCCTTTTTTTGACGGAGGCTAGTGGCGAACTCCGGCCATAGATAGCGAGTGATGGTGTGTACCCTCACTCCACACACAACATATAGTGTTTATTCTGATTTGTCAAAACCCGAGAGGCACAGCTTTCGGAAGGCGCCCGACCTAGATCAGTCCGCGCCCCGCAAGGTTGCGCATCAGCGCCGCCGCGCCAAAATTCCAGGCTGGACAGTCAGGCGACAGATTGACCCTGTTCACCAGACTGCCGAGCCGTGGCTCTCTGATGGTGACGACATCGCCAAGCTCGTGCGTAAAGCCGGCCCCGGGCGCGCGGCGGTCCTGAACAGGGGCGAACATGGTACCAAGAAACAGGCAGAACCCGTCTGGATATTGATGATGATCGCCACAGGTCTGACCAACAAGGTCAAGCGGATCACGGCTGATCTTGGTCATGGAACTCGACCCGCGAAGTTCAAAGCCGTCCTCGCCTGTTACCTCAAGCGTCAATTCTGCCGCTCGCAAATCGTCAATCCCATACCCATCATCGAAAAGGCGGATGAACGGTCCAAGTGAAGAAGACGCATTGTTGTCCTTGGCCTTGCCAAGCAACAGCGCCGAACGCCCCTCGACATCGCGCAGATTCACATCATTGCCAAGTGTCGCCCCCACGACGGCACCGCGACTGTTTACCGCCAGCACGATCTCCGGCTCGGGATTGTTCCATTCGGATACCGGATGAAGCCCCACCTCGGCGCCCCACCCGACCGATGACATTGGCTGCGCCTTGGTGAAGACCTCGGCATCGGGGCCGATTCCGACCTCCAGATAGGGTGACCACATATCCATTTCGATCAGCGCCTGCTTGACCGATTGCGCCTCGTCGGATCCGGCCTTCACCTCGGTCAGGCTGCTGCCGATGAGGTCGAGGCAACGCTGGCGGATCGCCTCCGCCTGCGAGGCGTCACCCTTCGCCTTTTCCTCAATCACCCGTTCAACCATCGACTGCGCAAACGTCACGCCGCAGGCCTTCACCGCCTGCAGATCAAACGGGGCAAGGAAATGCGCCCTGTCGGAATCACCGCGACGGCTCCAGCTGTTGGCGGCGATATCTTCGATATGGCCAAGCCGGTCGCCGGTGTGGCCATTGATGAATGCCACCGGGTCATCAAGCTCCAGCAGATCGCGCATTGTCGGCGCGGTTGGCGTGGTGATGTCAAAGACCAGGTCATCCAGGATACGCACAAGGCTCGGCCCGGCGACTTCCGGGTTCCAGACGCGGCCAACAAGGCTGGCACCAGTGTGATCGGCGGGCAACATGTCCACATCAAATCCTTTCCCCGGGCGTTCAACACGGCGTGGCATATGGCAGACCGTGCAGGCCCCAGCCAGAAACAAGGCCAGAAACAGGCATTATACGCTTATGTGCGCACGATGCGAAAGCCACCCCACGTGATGGCTCACTGACGGTGGCAATCTTCACCCGGGCAATCTTAACCAGAGGTGATGACCAAAGCCGACATGCTGAGCCCGGACGCGCTTGCCTGGATCGAGACGATGAAAGCCGAAGACCAGCGCTGCCTGTCCGAAAATGACGACATTCTGGTCGTGTACAACTTTGTGACCTACGCATCCGGCGACCAGGACGCGGTGATGGCGGTGTATCTGAAAAAGGACGGTCTGATATGGCTCGCTGAAAGCGGCGCCACACCAATGAAGGGCTGAAGGTCACGACAAGCCGGTTCCGGCAATTAAACATGGCGATTCCGGGAGGACTCGAACCCCCAACCTGCTGATTAGAAGTCAGCTGCTCTATCCAGTTGAGCTACGGAACCATTGCCATGCATCAGGCAAGGCGGAAGGCGCATCGCCTGCGGCTATTCTTTGCCTGATTTGCCACATAAAGTCCAGAAATCGCTGGTGGTGAATTGCGCGAGATCATTATGCACCATAGGCTGGCGGGATGCTGAAGATTCGCCCCTTTGATCCGGCCCTCCCCGCAGATATCAAGGCCATTACAGAGATTTATGGTCATCATGTCCTTTATGGGCGGGCAAGTTTCGAAACCGAGCCGCCATCTCTTGCCGAAATGACAATGCGCCTCGGCAAGGTTCTTGACGATAATTATCCGGTTCTTGTCGCCGAACAGAATGGCACGGTCGTCGGCTATGCCTATGCTGGCCCCCACAAGGCCCGACACGGCTATCGGCTGACTGTTGAGAACAGCATCTATGTTCATCATCAGGCTGTGCGCCGCGGCATTGGCAATCACCTGCTGACAGCATTGATCATCGCCGCCCGGACACAGGGTTATCATCAGATGATGGCGGTGATTGGCGACTCGGCGAATGCGGCCTCGATCGAACTGCACCGTGCGCATGGCTTTCGCCATATCGGCACGGCGCGCGAGATCGGGTTCAAATTCGGAACATTCATTGATGTCGTCTATATGCAGCTGTCACTCACCGACAGCTGATCACACAAGCAATATCTAGTGGGTCCAGGCGCCATTGCGTGTGTAGGCAAAATTATCGGCATAGGCCTTTGGCTTTACCCGGCGTGCCTTCGGCTCTGTCACCTGATATTCAATACCATGCGCCTCGGCATAGGCGATTGCACTGTCACGGTCGGGAAAGCGGACGCGAACCTGACGCGCCGTGTCGGCGGATGACTGCCACCCCATCAGGGGGTCCGGCTTCACGACGGCACTGCGCGGATATTCCAGAACCCAGGTGTTGCCGCGGGTCACCGAAGCCTTGCGCCCGGATTGCGTGGCGGTCTTGCAAGGCCTGTAGATTCGTGCGCGTGCCATTTCATTCCCCGAGCCTGTCGTCAGTGCCCTCTTCTATCTTATGCCAACGCCGCCGCGTCAAGCCCCCAGATAACCAGAACCCATGACAGGACAAAAATCGTCCGATCTTTCAGACTTTATGATACGTTTTATTAAAGAATACTAATTTACTGTTCAGGGAGGTAACAATGGCGAAATACAAAGGCGGATGTTTCTGCGGCGAGGTGCAGTTCGAGTTGGCCGATGATCCTGTCGCCATGCTGGTATGCCACTGCAGGGTATGCCGTGGCTGGTCGGCCGCGCCGGTGAATGGCGCCTCACTTTTCAAGCCAGAAGATGTGACGATCACAAAGGGTGCCGGATCGCTTCGCTCCTATGCCCAAAATGAGGGTCATGAACGCAGCTGGTGCGAGAAATGTGGCGGACATGTGCTGACGGATCACCGCGAAACCTACGGGATCATCGATGTCTATGCATCGGTGATAGAGGATTTCACCTTCGCGCCAACAGCGCATGTGAATTACGAAAGCACCATCATGCCGATGAGGGATGGTCTTCCCAAATTCAAGGATTTCCCCGCTGAAATGGGGGGCAGCGGCGATATGCTGGCGGAATAGCAGCACCAGCGTCACAGCAGCGTTACAGCATTCAAGGGGAAATGGTCGGAGTGGAGGGATTCGAACCCCCGGCCCTCTGGTCCCAAACCAGATGCGCTACCAGGCTGCGCTACACTCCGACGCCGGTGTTTGTATGAGTTTGCCCAGCTTTAATCAAGCCCATTTCGTAGGCTTATTGCACGGACCATGCATCTGCATCGGTGCGAAGCAGCCTGGTCCCGGCCCCAAGTCCCCTGATGGCCATGGTTCCGCCATTCAGTTCCAGCACAAACTGGGCATTTCCATCCGGTCTGCGGGGCTGAAGGCTATGTGGCGGGACATTCTCAAACGCCGACACAAGACCTCCCCTTTCGTCGAAAAACATCATGTCGAGAGGGATCAGGGTATTTTTCATCCAGAAGCTGCGCGGCGCCATGCTGGGAAAGACGAACAGCATCCCCTGCCCGGCCGGCAGCGAGGTTACATGCATCAGGCCGTATGACCATTGCCGGGGGGTTCGTGCAATTTCGACGGTAAAATCAAGGATGACGCCATCACCGCGATCAAGCCGGACCACACCAGCATCAAACGCCGGCCTGTCTTCGGTGGCAGCATGGGACAGCGGGATCCAAAGCGAAAGACCCAGCAGCAAAAACGCTGCAAGCCGGTGGCGTCGCTCAGGCCACAACGAGATAGCCAATCGCAAGAATGATGATGAGTACAAGCGTCTGCACCATCACCGCCCGCCCCGGAACCGTGGGACCGGTAATGGGGGCATGCATCAGCCGTTCAACAGCCTCGAGAATGGCTTCACGATAGCCGGCAAGCGCGCCTGTGAAGCTGCGCCAGACAATCATCACCACTTTCAGGACCGGCCGCCCCAGGGCCGGCGCCACGCGCCGATAGAGCCAGTCCGTATTCAGAACAGTTGAACGCAGCTCGGGCGGATAGAATTTGAATGTCATCAGGAAGGTGAAGGCCAGGATCGAGAAGATCAGCAACTGTAGCTGGCCCACCACATGACTGGCATCATAGGGGTTGTAATCAAGACTGTAGGGCAGGAGCTGGTAGAACAGCCCCGGGAACGACCCGATACCGATGCACAGCACACTGGCAAGCCCCATGGCGACAAGCATGCCGAACGGGGCCTCCTTGACCTTATGCCCGCCATCATGGCCGAAAAAGGCGAAATACGGGATTTTGATGCCCGAATGGTGAAGCACACCTGCCGAGGCCGCCAGCAGCACCAGATAAGCCGCGACAAGCCCTTTATACCCAAGGGCCGACATAATCAGCGATTTGGCGGCAAAACCGCTAAACAACGGAAAGGCCGAAATCGACATCGCCCCGACGATACAGAAAACCGTTGTCCAGGGCATACAGCGATACAGGCCGCCAAGCTCGGACGCCTTGATGGTGCCGACCCGGTACAGCACCGCGCCCATGCTCATGAACAGCAGGCCCTTGTAGATGATATGCGCGAAGGCATGCGCCACCGCGCCATTGATCGCCATCTCGGTGCCGATGCCGATCGCCACCACCATGAAGCCAAGCTGGTTGTTGAGGCTGTAGGCAAGCACCCGCCGCATATCATTTTCAATAACGGCAAAAAATACCGGAAACGCCGTCATCAGACAGCCAATGACAATCAGAAGATCGGTCCCGGCGAAACCACGTGCCAGCGCATAAATGGCAAGCTTTGTCGTGAAGGCGGACAGCACCACGGTGCCAATGACCGTGGCCTCGGGATAGGCATCCTGGAGCCAGCCGTTGAGAAGCGGAAAGGCGGCCTTGAAGCCGAAAGCGATAAAGATCAGCCAGGTTGCAAGCGACCCAAGTTCCATCGCCGTGAAAGCCATGGACCCGGTCTCGCTGAACATCATCGCCGCGCCGGACAGCAGCAGCACACCCGACAGCACCTGGACGATCAGATAACGCATGGCGGCATGGCGCGCGCGCTGTGTCCCCGAGGCCAGGATCAGGAAGACAGAGGTGACAGCTGTCGCCTCCCACCAGATGAACAGGGTCAGAAGATCGCCGGCATGAAGCGCGGCGATGGCGGCCCCGGCATAGGCCATGCCGGCAGCATGGTCATTGGCCCGCTTTTCATGCCAGCCATAAAAGACATTCAGCGCCGCCGCGATATGGAAAACGATGGCAAAGGGAAGGCTGAGATGATCGGCGCGGTAGAGGACCAGTTCCAGACCCATCAGCCCGACAACCCAGTGGTCGCCGGCACCTGCTGTCAGACTCCAGGCCGACATGCCAATGACAGCCAGCATGAAAATCTGGCGAAGATGATGTGGCACCAGGATCACCGGCAGCGCGGCGAGCATCATGATGAAGCCTGGTGGCATGCTGGTCAGGATATCACTCATCATCGTAATAATCCTCATCCCGCATCGCGATTTTCCGCAGGTAGATCCCGCCAACCACAATGGCGACACAGATGACAAAGGCATAGACAGCCGGGAACAGCGGGATGTCCTCGGCGGCGATCTCGCCATGCCGGTGAACAACAAATTCCAGCACCACAAGTACAGCGCCAGCGGCAAGCAACACCCGTGTCGCCCATTTTCCCATCAGCGCCAGGCGCGCTGATTCTTCGCTCTGTCCGCTCATCGTGTCACCATCGCCTCGGCCAGTTCAAGAAATGTGCCGGCAAAAAAGAACAACGCCACGCTGAGCGCGGCTGTCAGGACAGGCGGCCACACCGTCAGCGGATGCCGGTCGATCTTGACCTCCTTGACCTTTGGCTTGAAAAAGCCACGTGCCACAGGATCAAGCAGATAATAGATATTCAGCAGTGAAGACAGGCTGAGAACGGCAAGCACCATCACCAGACCAGCGTCCGCAGCGCCGGCCATCAGATAGAATTTCGACCAGCTGCCGCCAAGTGGCGGAATGCCGATGATCGACAGCGCGCCAAGGAAAAAGGCACCAAACAGCCAGGGCATTTCACGTCCCTGCCCGTCCAGCTCCGAAATCTTGGTGATATGGGCCTGCACATAGATCGCGCCAGCGACAAAGAACAGCGTGATCTTGCCAGCTGCGTGCATGACGATATGAAGCGCCGCCCCGGTCGCCGCCATCTGCGTGGCGATGGCAGCGCCAAGAACAACATAGGAAAGCTGGCTGATCGTCGAATAGGCAAGCCGCGCCTTCAGATCATCCTTGGTGATGGCCACACAGCTTGACGCCAGAATGGTGAAGCAGGTCAGCCAGACAAGCCAGGTCGCGGCGCCGGTCGTGGCCAGGAAATCTATGCCGAAAACATACACAATGACCGTCAACAGCGTGAACACGCCGGCCTTCACAACCGCCACAGCGTGAAGAAGTGCCGATACAGGCGTCGGCGCGACCATGGCCGCCGGAAGCCAGCGGTGAAGCGGCATCACCGCCGCCTTGCCAACGCCGAACACGAAGGCCGCCAGCAGCCACGGCACCGCGGTGGCGGGAATGGCATCCTTCAGAATCCCGCCAGCCACGAAATCAAGACGTCCGGTCATCACCCATACATAGACTACCGCCGGCAGCAGCAGGACCACCGAACTGCCAACAAGAATGCTCATATAGAGACGACCCGCATCACGCGCCGCCCGACTGTCCTTGTGGGCAACAAGAGGAAAGGTCGAGAAGGTCAGCACTTCATAGAAAATGAACAGGACCAGAAGGTTCCCCGACCAGGCAATGGCCATGGCGGCATGCACAGCCACAGCATAAAAGGCGGCAAAGCGTGTCTGATGCTTTTCATGGTTGCCGCGCATATAGCCAACCGAATAAATCGCCGCCAGAATCCACAGACCCGAGGCCACAAGCCCGAAAATGGCACCAAGCGGGGTCACCCGAAAGGCAAGGTCGAGACCGGGCGCGATCTCGGCTGCCACCCATGATGGCGTGCCTCCTGCCAGGACATCGGCCGCCACCTCGACCGCGGCGGCAAAGGTCACCAGCGCGCCAACGGGGCCGGCGATATCGCGCCAGTTTGACCTGACAGCAAGGAACGGCACCAGCAATGCCGTGACAAGCGGCGCGAAAATGCCAACAAGCAATGCTGTCTGGGGATGCATCAACATGATCACAGCCCCCCTGTCAGCTGCATGGCGGCCCGCATCGCCGCGTCAACGAGCGGGGCTGGCGCAACGCCGAACCACAGATTGCCAAGCGCCAGAATCCATAGCGGCAGATAAAGTGCCGGCGCCTCGCGCACCGGTGTGGTATCGGCCGCCGGCTTCCACAACACTTCGACAATCTTCCACAGATAGGCAACGGACAGCGCGCTGCTGGCCAGAACCAGTCCGACGACGATGATCATTTCAGCCTCGAGAAGCGCACGAACAAGATAGAGTTTCGAGATGAAGCCCGCGGTAAGCGGCAGGCCAATCAGACTCAATCCACAAATCAGGAAGGCCGTCGTGGTGATTGGCATGCGCCTGCCAAGCCCGGCCATCTGTGTCAGATTGATCCGCCGCCCCAGAAGCACCGCATAGGCACCGACAGCAACAAACAGGCCGCCCTTGATCAACGCATGATTGCCGATATGGATGAATCCTGCGGCGATGCCGGCGGTTGTCGAAACACCAAAGGCAAGCGCGATGTAACCAATCTGCGCCACTGAACTGAAGGCCAGCAACTTTTTGATATCATTTTCATAAATGGCAAGGACAGTGCCCACGAAAATGCCACCGAGCGCCAGCGGCACGAGAACGAACTGCAGCGCAAATGCGGTCATGTCGGGCATGCCGGCAAAGATGTCGAAGACAATCCGCGCCAGCACATAAAGCGCGGCTTTCGTTGCGATGGCCGCCAGAAGCGATGATACAGCCGATGGCGCGAAGGCATAGGCGGCAGGCAACCAGACATGGACAGGAAAGATCGCCGCCTTGACCAATATGCCGGCCATCATGAACCCGAAACCGACCATCACCACCGTTGTCTGCGGCACGTCGGGGATTCGCACGGCAAGGTCGGCCATGTTCAGCGATCCGGTCACGGCATAGATAAAGCCAACCCCGATGACATAGAAGGTCGCGCCAACAGCGCCAATCACCAGATAATTATAGCCGGCGATCAAGGCCCGCCTGTCGCGCCCGGCTCCAAGCGCGATCAGGATAACCGATGACAGCGCCGAAATTTCCAGGAACACGAACAGGTTGAAGGCATCACCTGTCATGACAAGGCCGGACAGCCCCCCACAGGCAAGCAACCAGGCCGCATAAGCCTTGCCGGCATCCGCCTCGGCAATTTCAGCAAGCAGGGCCGTGCGCGCGAACAAGGTTGCGACAAAGGCCAGACCTGACATCACCAGAACTGTGAAGGCCGAGGGCGCGTCAACGACGAACTCAATCCCCCAGGGCGGCGGCCAGCTGCCAAGGAAATAGCTGAAGCTCTCGCCACCCGTTACCGCGCCCTGCAGCAACAGCGCGCACAGAAAGGCACCGCCGCTGCCAAGAACCGCCAGAAGCCAGGCAGGCCCGGCAACCGGCGTCATCGCCGCGATGGGTGACAAAAGCAGCGGAATGGCAACCACAAGCGCCGGCAGGTTGGCGATGATCTGGGCAAGGCTCATGCCGTGTCTCCTGTCTCGCCATCACCACGCTTGGCGCGCGGTTCAGCTGCCTCTGCCTTCATCGCCAGCACCTCGTCATCCTCGATGCTGCCGAAGGCGGCATGGATCCGCAGGATCAGCGCCAGCCCGAGTGCCGTCGTCGCCACCCCAACGACAATCGCTGTCAGGATGAGGACATGGGGAAGTGGATTGGAATACAGCCTGTCGTCACCCTCCATCAGGATCGGTGCGGTGCCTCCCGCGATCTTGCCAACGCTGATATAGAACAGGAAAACCGAGGTTTGGAAAATGGCCAGACCAACCAGCTTCTTTACCAGATTGTTCTGCGAGATGACGATGAACAACCCGCCCATCATCAGCGCGATGACGACAAGGTAGTTCCAGCTTTCCAGGATTTGCGCGACGGGGCCTGTCATGAGTCGTCCTCTGTCGCGGCGTAATCGGATTCAACAAAACCGGCGAAGGCGTGAAACAGGGCCAGCATCACACCTGTGACCGTAAGGCCAACACCAAATTCAACCAGAAGAATGCCGTAGTGCTGCCCCTTCGAGGCGTCCTGGGACAACACGTTGTAATCAAGGAACAGGCCGTCAAGCATCATCCCCGCCACCCCGACACCGCCATAGATAATGACACCAAAGGCCAGCATCGCCAGATTGACCCAGGCCGGAACAAGCCGGCGCCCGGCCTCAAGACCGAAGATCAACGAATGCAGGATGAAAGCTGCCGCGATGATCACACCGGCCTGGAAACCGCCGCCAGGCCCGTAATCGCCATGGAACTGAACATACAGGCCAAAAATGATGATTGGCGCGAAGAGGATCTTGGCCGTCACACGCAGAATCGGGTTGTCACGCATCACCACCCTCCCCCGAACCGCCGTCCATGGAACCACTGCCCTTCCCGGTGGTGTCTGATTTCACAGCCCGGGCCGTTCTGGTGAAGCCGGCAAGAAGAACAAGAACACCAAGACCGGCGGTAAACACAACCACCGTTTCCCCAAAGGTATCGAAGCCGCGATAGCTTGCCAGCACCGTGGTGACAACATTCGGGATATGAAGGAATGATCCGCTTTCCTCGAGATAGCGCGGCGCGATATGAACATGCGGCGGCGCGGTCGGGTCGCCAACTGGTGGCAATTCAACCGCCGCGGCGACCAGCAGCACGCCGGCAAAGATACAAATCACGAGGGCCGGCAGAATATGACTGATACCCCTGGCCTCGGGCGGCGTCTTTTCAACCGCCGGAAGATAGGCCATCGCGGCCAGAAACAGCACCGTCGAAATGCCGGCCCCAACGGCGGCCTCGGTGAAGGCGACATCGACAGCATCGAGATTCACGAACATCGCGGCTGACACCAGCGAGTATGCGCCGGCGAGAACAACAACCGGAAACAACCTGCGGGTCCGGATCACCAGGACAAGAATAAACACAAGCAGCGCAAGGAGCAGCAGATTGGTAAGGTATCCAGCCATCAGGACTGATCCTCCGAACTGTCCTCGGTCAGTGGCTTCAGGCCGCTGCGATGCGCCACCTGCGCAACCGCATGTGTGGCGATCGGACTGGTGAAGAACAGGAAGATCCCGACAAGGGCAAGCTTCACACTGACAAGCGTGAACCCTTCATGAATGATCAGCCCGAGAATGATGAAACCGACACCCGCCGTATCCATCATGCCGACGGCATGGGTGCGGCTGTAAAGGTCGGGAAGTCGGATCAGCCCCAGACTGCCGACAAGCAGCGCGATAACGCCGGCGGCAATGCTCAGGCCGGACAGGATGTCGACGATGCCAATCATGCGCCGCCATCCTGACCCGGCGGCAGATCGGGCCGGGCACGCCCACCACGATCACCAAGTCCGCCGCTGTCGAACAGTTTCAGCACCGCGAAGGTACCGATGAAATTGATAATCGCATAGAGAATCGAGATATCGACGAATTCCGGCCGCCCCATGACATAGCCATGCAGCGCGATGCCAAGAATAACGATGGTGCCGGTGGCGTTGACAGCCAGAAGCCGGTCAAAGGCGGTCGGCCCCTTCATAGCCCGCACAAGCGCCATCACCAGGGCCAGCGCACAGGCGGCCAATCCAACGGCAAACATCATGCGGCGCCCCCGCCTTCGAGCGCGGTCACACGCCGGTCCATCTCGCCACTCTCAACATCCGCGGCAAATGACCGGTCGAGCGCGTGAACAAGAAATTGCCGGCTGTCGCTGTCGCCGTCTCCGACCTCGATCGTCACCGTCCCCGGGGTCAGGGTGATCGAGTTGGCATAGGTCACCACCCCGCCCGCAGATGCCTGCGTCGCCGGTGTCGTGAACATCACCGGCCGCGCCCGACCCGCCAGGATCAACCGGCCGGTGGCAATGTTCGACATAACGATTTCCTTTATAAGCCAGACCAGATATCCGGGCAGGCGCGCCATCATATGAAGTGGCAGGCCTTCTTCGTCGGTGCCCCCGATCCGGTCGGCAAGCCAGGTCGCCAGCGCGC